>NZ_JARBAX010000002.1:1285122-1927683 GCF_028807635.1 Streptomyces spiramyceticus | reverse complement strand
CTATCTCTGGGGATGTTATATTAGTGTTTTTAGAGAGGGATGAAATTTTTCTACTCTCTCTGACTGTTAGGTTGAGAGAAGGGTGGGTGTGATGAGAAGGAGGTGTCTACAGTGATCTCTGTGGAGTTGGTATTAAGAGTATAGAGAGAGAAGATGGAGTGAGTAGTGGGTTTATTTTGTTTGTTATGTGTTACATGATATGAGAGGGAACACACACACATCATGTGTTATTGAGAGAGAGTGTGATGTGGGGTATAAGAGTATGGAGGAGGAGGGAGGAGTGGGGTGTTTTATTGGTTTAGAGGGGGAGAGGGAGAGAGAGAAGGTTGAGAGAATCACATACATCATTGTAGAGAGTGATAGGGGGGTTGATTGGAAATTGGACAACACACACACAATACACACATGTTGTGACACAACGAGATCTGATAGAGGATGGCGATGCGTGCGTCAGACACATTATATACATCTTTGGTGGTTTGTGTGTGTGAGTGCGTCTTGGGGTGTGAGGTTAGGTGGAGATATTTGGTGGGGGGTGGTTGTTTTTTGTATGTTGTGAAGGTCGAGTGGGGGGAAGGGGGGTGGGAGAGAGAGTGTGTGGAGTTGTTGAATATACTCTTTTGTTGGTGTGTTTGTGTGTTTTGTTGTTGGGGTTATGGGTATTTGGAAGGTGGGTGTTGGTGTTGTAGGGGTGTATATCTATCTATGAGTGTATATACATATGAGAGGGTGTGAGTGATGAGGAGTAAGTCTACATTATATACTATGGGTAGGGTGAAGGGGGTGAGAGTATCAGTGAGTATCTGGAGAGAGGAGAGGGGGAGGGGGGGGGTGTTTATTTTTGGGGGTGGTTTTGGTGGTGTGTCGATGGGGGTGAGATGAGTGAGTAATATAGTGGGTTGTGAGATGTGAGAGTGTATGAGAGTGTGTTCTCTAGTCTATGTTTTCTATCTGAGAGATTTGGTTTTTTTGGGTTGGGGTGGGAGTCAGTGAGTGTTGTGTTTGTTTTTGGTTGGTGTTGTGTGTTGTTGTGTGTGGTTAGTGGGGGGAGTATCTCTACTATGTTGAGAAGTTGTGGATATATCTATATCATTAGTGAGAGAAGAGAGAGAGTTAGAGATGGTAGATGAGGTTGTGTTTGGTGTGTGATATCTATACATATAGGTAAATGGGTGTGGTAGATGTACAAGACATCCACACACACAGGAGATAGTTTTGTGAGTTTTTTTTGTGGTGTTTGGGGTGATGTGTTTGTGGTGGGTTGTTTTGTATTTTATTTAGTTTGGTTTTTGTGAGAGAAAGAATGTAAATGATGAGGGAGGATATAAATGGATGTTGAATTGGGAGTATAAGAGGGGGATGAAATTATAAAGAAAGAGGTGAAGAGAGGTAAATAAGAATATAGAAAGGAGTAGATGATAGGGGTACAATGGGGATAGGGATGGTTTGAGAGTGAGTTAGTGAGGTGGGAAGGGGAAGAGGGAGGATGGTTAGATAGGAGGGGAAGAGTTAAGGGTATATTTTAGATAGTGGAAGGTATGGAGTAGATATGATAGATGAGTTACACAGGTGACTGGGATATGGAGTGGAAGAGTGAGACATGCTGAGGGATAGAAGTATGAATATAGAAGAGAGTGGTATGATGCTCGTCTATCTATGAGAGCGAACGTGACTACACTATACTCTATCTCTCATCAGGAATATGAGTTTTTAATGATGAGGAAGAAGAAAATAATGCATAAATAAGTATATAGAAGTGGTGTGTGCATACACACACACACACACACAGGTAGTGATAAAGGATGCACACATATTAGAAGAAGACAGATTAGAAGACACAAATATAACTCAAGCTACATAATTAGAATTATTTAAATGAGTAAAGTGGGTAAGATTAAGTTTCTAAGTAAAAGGAGATTTAAAATTTGAAGGGTGAGAGTTATATTATATGAAACGGCGAAATTAGTTATAGATAAATCAAAAATGAGCTCAAAAGGATTGGAGAATGCGGGTAGGAAATATAGTCTAGTAGGAGAAATGATGAGAAATATTACTGGGGTGGTAGGTTAGAGGGGTGGAAGTGAGAGTGGGTATAGAGGAGAAGAGTTTTTATGAAGGAGAGAATAACAGAGAGATAGAAAGCGATGGTTTTAGTTATGAATGTGATATTAGAAGAGATTAGGGGAAAGTATTGTGTAAGAACAGGGAGGTGATCAGTATGATGAGAGTAGATTGATCTTAGAAAGAGTGTAGGAAAGTAATTAAAGATTTAGCAACGGTTTAGAGAATGTAAGTATTAGAAAAATAAATATTGGACAGTGATATTGTAGAGGGAGGGAATTAACATAATAAGAAGAAAATAAGAATGATAGAGAGATAGGTTTCAGGTCTGGTGCGGTTGGCAGGGGAGTATGGAGATAAGATATGTTTTAGAAAGTAAAGGAAACGGCGGTCGTGTCGTTGGGGCGCTCGGTGGAGAAGGTGCTGAAGGAGAGCAGTGCCTTCGAGGCGGTACCGCCGGGCGAGGCGGGGGCCGGTAGGTGGCGGTTGTCCGGAACCACGGTGCAGCCCTGGTCAGGTCCCTCCGAGCGGCTTGTCGAAGCCGCGTACGCCGTGCCGAACATCAAGATCCCGAAATGGACGAGTGAAACGCGTCGCGCTCCCGTCGCCGACAGAGCGTCGATAGAGGCGGTGATCGATACGGTTTTGGTCGCCGCCGCCGGGTCGATGGAGGTTGCGCACTTGGTCGAGGTGTTCACGGCTCGCTTTCCAGTGGTGCTGGATCCGGTCGTTGTGTCGCTCCCGGAGGATGCGGGAGCGCAGGTCACTGTCAGTCCGTATGCCTCTGCGGAGGAGATTGTGCTTGCTCGCGATGACGAGGCCAGGACGGCGTCTGTCGCGGCAGAGATCGTGGCCATGCTCAGCCCTCAGGAGCAGCACATGGTCGCGTATCTGGACCGTCCTGGGGAGATTCAGACGCTTCTGGGCTGCGGCCGCTCCCAGGCGTATCACCGCGGGGCGTGCCTGAAGGAGAAGCTGCAGCAGCTGGTCGGGGACGGAGACGGGCACGGGGTACGTTCAGTGAGGTCGGAGGTGATCCGGCTGTGCAGCGAAGCGGTGCAGACACGATGAGTGTGGCCAGGGCCGGACGTCCTGTCCGGTATGACGTCAGTCGATGGTGGAGGCCTGCTCAGTCGATGGATGCGGGAGGACACCATGGGTGACTCGGGAGTGCCGCAGCGTTTCCTGGATCTGGCCCGGCAGGTACGTGGGCCGCGTGCTCTGTCGGAGGCAGGGCTGAGAGAGCGTTTTGGTGATCCGGCTCAGGCGGAGCTTGAGCCTGGTCAGGTGTGGCGGGCGCGCTGGGACGAGGTCAGCATGCTCGTGCTGGTCTTGGATGTGGACGCCCGTGAGGTGAACGCGGTCCCCGTCACGATCGACCCGCCAGGTGAGGACGAGACCAGCGTGGTGGTGGACGGGTCACGTACTGCGTTCGGGGTTGACGCCACTGTGTGGGCAGGGCTGGTCTCTTGTGTCCCCATGCGCGTGCTGGAGCGCGTAGTGGATGTCTGGGACGACGACATCGTGGGGTGCACCGCAGCCCAGGCCCAGGGTCGGCCGGCGCTGGCTGCGGCAGGAGTGCGTGGGGGACAGCCGATCCGTTCCGCCTTGGAGCCGGACGCTGAGGTACGAGCCGGCCTCACTGATGATCTGGAATATCTGCGGCATGCACCCGGTCTGCCGGTTGAAGAGAGCGGGCGACCTGCCGGGACCCTGGCGTCGCTGCTCGGTGCCCGGCCGGACTTGAGGACGCTGTGCTCTGCCTTGGAGATGCCACAGCCGGAGGTCATGAAGCTGCTTCGCGGCAAGATTCCGCTGCCTCCCGACCGGATCGATGCCATCGCTTCGGCGACCGGGCTGCCTGCAGAGCAGATCACCCGTACGGTCCGTCCTCTGCCTGCTGATCTTGTCTATGCCGCAGAGCACCCGCGGTGGCGTTCGGTGTGGGTACGCCGTGCGCGGCAGCTGGAGGTCAGTGAGGCGCAGGCGCGGCTTTCGGGTGGCTACGGCGCGTTTGCGCTGGCCGCTCGTCAGACAGGCGGTGGGGTGGCCGATTGGGACGCGCGTCTGCGGCAGTTCCTCGGCGGCGAGGGCAGTGTGAAGGGCGGCGCGTGACACGGCTCCGGTTCACCGAGGAGGCTCCGCGTCAGGCGGAGGCGATGATCTCGGCTCTTGAGCGGTTGCACCCCGGTGCTCTGGAAGCGCTGCGCGTGGATCCGCTGGCCGAGCTGGGCCGCTGGGCGGACATCCGGGTGTCGTTGGAGGCCGCGTCGGATGACGGTGGCCGGTGTTCGGTCGCCGGCAGCTACCGGCCGGAGACCGATCCCCCGACCCTGGTGGTCGGGACGGCCCGCTCGCTTCGGCGCCGGGGGTTCACCGGCCTGCACGAGCTGGGCCACCATCTCCAGCAGACCGACCCGGAGCTGGGGCAGCGCCTGTTCGACTGGGAGGACTCCGAAGCCTTCGAGGAAGCGGCGTGTGACGCCTTCGCTGCGCGCGTGCTCGTGCCGGATGCGCAGATTACCGCGGACGTACGCCGCCGGGGGCCCTCCGCCGATGATGTCGTTGCCATGTTCCGCACCTCCCTGGCATCGCGCGAGGCGTGCTGTGTGCGTGCGGCGCAGTATCTGGCCGGCGGTGGCGTGGTCGTCTTGTTCGATGCCGCGGGCCGGGTGCTGTTTGCCGCGGCTCACGGCATGATTCCGCCGGCTGGGGGTTCCGATCAGTCGAAGACCCCGCTCCTGGCCGCGGCCTTGGGTACCCGTGCCACGATCGAGCGCGACAAGACGTTCGTGGTCTACAGGTCCGGCGAGCGCAGCGATCTGTTGTACGGGCAGGCGGCCTGGTGTGACGAGGACTACCTGATCGCTGTGCTCGCCGAGGACAGCGTGGCCTGGCGCGCGTTCACGGCGCCGCGCCCTCGAACCGGGACCTCTCGGTTCGGTTCCTGGTGGGAGTGCGAGACGTGTGGTGAGTCGTTCAAGATCACCGAGCTGGCGTGTGCGGAGTGCGGGGAGCCTTCGTGCGGGCAGGGGCACTGTGGCTGCACGGCCGCCAGAAGGCGGAGCGACCGTCCCTGCGAGCGCTGCTTCATGGTCCTGGCTCCGTCCCGGTTCGAGGGTGCGAGCAAGGTCTGCCGCGATTGTTCCTGACCTGCTCACAGCGGCGAAGGTGAGGGCCGCCCGGACGATCTCGACGGTGTGACGTCAGAGGAGGGTGAGCCGCCGAGTGACGGCTCCGCCCGGGGACGTCCCGGGCGATGTGCGGCGCTCGGCGCCCCTCACCTGAACGGACAACCTCCATGGGATACACCGAAGACATCCTCAACGACATCCGCGACCAGATCGACGCCCACCCGCAGCCGCTGGCGCAGGCACGTACGCGGCTGGACCTGGTCCGCTCGAGCGCCATCGGCTTCACGGGCGCGCTGCGGACCTACCGCAGTGGTTCGCTGCCCCAGCACACCTTCATCCACCCGGTCGGCGACGGTGACGGCGGAGTCGTCCTGGACCGGCGCGTGTATCCGCGGCTCGGGCCGGACGGGGGCGGCGAGACGCCGACCGCGATCACCGGCGAGCTGTGCGCGCTGCTCGGTCCCGCAGTGCGCAAGGTGTACCCGAAGGCACGCTGCGGAACCTCCAAGCGCGGTCCGAAGGTCACGTTCGGGGAGCCGGTCGACGGCCAGGACCCGACGGTGGACCTGGTCGTGGCCCTCACCCGGAAGGAGGGGGGCGGGCTGTGGATCCCGAACCTGGAGACCGACCGCTGGGAGGCGTCCGACCCGGAGGGGCACGTCGAGCTCTTCACCGGCGGGGCGCAGTCGCTGCGGCGTACCCGCCGGCGGGTGGTGCGTCTGCTGAAGGCGTGGAACAAGCAGTACTCCCAGCCGGGCTTCTCCTCGCACAATCTGACGGTCTGGGCGTGGGAGTTCGTCGAGCCGGGGATGGGGCCGGTACCGGCGCCGGCGTGGATGACCCCCACTCGGTGGATGTCGAGAATCGCTCCGAGCGCTTTCGCCGTGTCGTCGTCTCCGACATAGCCGCCGAGTCGACGGCGGATCCAGTCGTCCGTCAGAGGGATCCCCCGCAGACGCTGGATCTCGTGGTTGTTCTGAATCCCGATGAGTGTGCCGTTGTTGGTGGTGACGGTCTGGTCGACTTGTGCTGCAGCTGCGCTGGTGTCGTTCATGCCGGTGTCGGCGAGGTTGCCGGCTTCGGGTGCGGTGCCGCCCACAGGTGCCGCCTCAGGTGGTTGCTCTGTCGTGGGCGGCGCAATGTGCTCAGCCGGGTCGGCAATGTTCCCAACGGCGGTCGAGACCGTCTCGGCTACGGGTTCGACAGGGTCGGTAGCGGGAATCGGGGCGGCGCTGATGCCTTCGGCTGGATGGCCAGCCGAAGGTGCAGCAGGTGCGGGCAGCTCGGTGGGCTGTCTGGGTGCTGTGGGTTCGTTCAGCGTCAACGCGCGGCCCTTCGGACAGTTGGTGTTGTTGCGCGGGTGCGCACCGGGGAGGTGTTGCGGCGCCGCTATCCGCCGATCCGCCGTGCTTTCATACCGGTCAGCTGGGCGCCGGCTTCAACTGTCTCCACCTGCTGGGTGACCTTTGCGTTGCCGGTGATCTCGTCGGCGTCCATGCCCGTGGCCTCGCCGGTGAGCGTGGTCAGCTTCTGGTCCACGAACGGACCGGAGGCGGGGCGGTCCTCGCCTGCGAAGGTCAGGCGTTGGTTGTAGACGTCTTCCAGGATGGCGCGCAGCTTCCCCATGCTGCGCAGGAGACCCTGCTCTGGGGTCAGTACTTCCGGCTCTCGGCTTGCGTACTCCTCGAGGAAGCCGTAGAGCAAGCCGAGCTCGGCCTGCCGGGCCTGGAGCTGCTCCTGGTCCGGCTGCAGGGGAAGCTGGAGCGTGCCGACCAGTGTGTCGGGAAGCGCGAGGTCCTGCTCGGGTTCCGCGTGCCGGGGGCTGAGCAGGTGCTCCAGGCGCTGGTACAGGAAGGTCAGAGTGGCAGGTACAGCTGAACTGATCAGCGCGATCTCCACAGGATCCGGCATATTCCACTCCCCCGTTGTCCGGATTGACAGAACCCTGATTCTCACGAAGCATCCGGGCTTCGATGAGCGCTTTTTTGAATGTGGCGGAAATTTCCTGCTGGGAGGGATATTCCGGCCTCGACCGAATTCCATTGGTGCGGATCAGGCCATCTGACCGGTCAGCACGGGTCGCTTTCCCGGTGATCCGTTTCGGCTGCTGCCCCATGTCCGTGCCACAGGTAGGGGGCTTCGTCGGGATGCCGGGCGACCCTTGCCTGCCGCCAGGCCACGTCAAATGAGGTGCGTCCACGGCTTCGTCTGGACTCCCGCAGGGCCTGCCAGCTGGTCACGGGGTCGAGGACCCAGCGCATGAGGTGAAGTCGCATAGTCGTAGAGTCCCCGCGCACTGGCCGACAGGCGGCAAGTCCGTAATTCGCAGTCCGCAGCGAGCCGCCAGGCGAATTCTTTCCGCCATGACTTCTTCCCATGCAGTGTGAAATTCGATGTCCTTTGTTGCTGTTGCGATGCATGAGGTTCGGGCTGATGGATCGGGACGCATGCATCCCGGCCACGATGCGCAGGCGCGGTTCCGCTCTCGCGGCCCGGGCGACGGCGTCGGCGGCGCCGAGGAGTTCCAGGACTCCTGTCGCGTAGACCGCGAGTCGGGGGAAGGGCACGAACGGCGGGACCATCGCGACCAGGTCGTGGTGGCCGGGTATGGGGCCGACGGCGGAGGGGGCGAAGCGGGCACTCGCCGTGAACACCAGCGATGACCGCGAGGCCGTGCAGAACGGACACGCACCAGGTCGCGAACCGTCTGACGCCGAACGCGCCAAGCAGCCGGAACAGCAGGGCGGGAACGGCCATGAGCATGAGTGTGCCGAACATGGGAGGAGAGTCCTTTTGTTGGTCGGTCGCGTTCAGACCGCGGTGAAGAACGCACCCGCGCCGTACGCCGGCGGACGGACGCGAGGAAGCCGTCGGGGCCGGCCGCCCTTCGGGGCGTAGGGCCGTGCGGTGTCGAGGTTCAACCGGGTCGGCCGCCGGGATCGGCGGCGTCGGCGCCCAGGAAGGCCCTCGGAGCCCAGCGCCGGACTCACGCTCAAGTTCCGCCGATCAAGCGCTACTTGAGGGCGGTCGGTCACACCTCTTCTCCTGGGTGCAGTTCACCGTCTGCGGCCAGAGCGCTACGGCGAGGGCCTTCCGTCCGGGTGGGTGTCGATCCAGGCGAGGCCGCCCATGTCGAGGCGTGTGCGGGCGCGGGTGACAGCGACGTAGGCGAGGCGGGCTTCGCTGTCGTCGATGGGTCCTGGAATGGGCCGGCCTTGGCTGTCCTGCTGGTCGGTGTCCTTGGGCGGGCTAAAGTCGTCGGCGATTTGCACGCGTGCCCATTCGCGGCCTTTGGCCTTGTGGGCGGTGGAGACGGTGACCTGCGCGTGCTCTTCCGTGGTGAGGCGGCTGACGGCGGTGAGGATGGCGTCGGTTCCGTGGGTGCCGACAAGGTCGACCAGGGGCTGGAGGTCGCGTCCGGAAGGGTCGTGCGCGGCGTAGTCCTGGACGGTTCCCCAGGTGGGGAAGAGGACGAGCTCGGGGTGGCTGGTGCGGCGTCCGTCTTTGAGGTCGCGGGCGGCCAGGGCGAGGGAGCGCAGGTTGTCCCCTCCTCCGACGAGGGCGACGGGGGTGCCGGTGGCGAGGAGGCTCATGACGTGTTTCATGGCGCCGACGTTGGTGCGGCACAGGATGGCGTCGGGGCGGTTGAGGGGGCCAAGCTCGGTGGGCAGGGTGTCGGTGCCGGTCAGGCGGACGGGGGCGTCTGCGATGGCGAGCCAGCGGTTGGCTTCGTCGGCGAGGGCGGGGCCGAAGCGGAAGGAGCGGGAGAGCGTTAGGCGGGTGCCGTGGAAGCCGGTCATGACGTCTTTGGCGCCGCGCCAGTGGTAGATGGCCTGGGCGGAGTCGCCGACGAGGACGAGCTGGGCGTGGTAGCGCTGGTTGTTGAAGATGTGCTCGACGACGGGGTTGGTGTCCTGGGCTTCGTCGAGGAGGAGGAAGTCGGCGGGGATCTTGGGGTTGGTCAGTGACCAGATCTTGAGGAAGTGGTCAGGGTCGAAGCGGACGGCTCCGGTGTCGGGGTTCTGCAGGTCGGCCCAGGCTTTGTTGGCGTAGGGCAGGACGAGGTCGGCGAGTTCGCGGTGGTGTTCGGGGGTGTCGAGGCCGCGCAGCGGTGGGACGTGGCGGCGGGTGAGGGTGGTGTCTGCGGAGTGGCAGAAGCGGGTCACGGTCCGCAGGACGGTGTTGGACAGGGTGGTGGGCATGAGCGCGTGGCTGGCGATGTGGGTCGGTTTGATGATGCCGAGGTCCTGTCCGGTCTTCCAGGCGGGGCGGCGGGGTGCGCCGAGGCGGCGCGTGTAGCGGTGGCCGAGGGCTGCGTAGGCGAGCGCGTGGGCGGTTTTGCAGGTGACGTGGGCGGGAAGCGGGTGGTGGCTTCCTGGGCGATGGCGCGGTTGTAGGCGAGGTAGCGGCCGCGCCGTGTGGTGCTGCGGGCGAGCAGTGCGAGGGTGGAGGTTTTGCCGGTGCCGGCGCCGGCCTGAAGGGCCATGTGGTCTCCGGCATGGAAGCGGTCGGCCGCTTGAGCCTGTTCGTCGGTGGGCGTGAACAACGTGAGGGTGCTCCGGTTCGGGCAGTGACGCTGAGACAGATCGCTGATGGGCGCTGCGGGGCTCAGTCGTGTCGTCGGGTTCCGCGTGGCAGCCGGGTGGCCAGGAACTGGTGGTGAAACAGCGGGTCGAGGAGTTCCCAGTCGGCGAGGGCGAGGTCAGGGGCCGTGGTCATTGCCGCGTGGGTGGGGCAACGCTGTGCGCGCCAGCGGACCTGCTCGCCGTAGGGGAGGTGCCCAAGGTCGTAGACGGCGATGTCGGATGCGGGCAGGGCAAGTTGTCGGGTGCCACGGCGGTGTGGGGTGGCCGGCATGAGGGTCCAGCGTCCTGGGGTGGTTCCGGGGGCGAGGACGGGGTTGGTGCAGCGGGTGCGGCGTACGGTCTGGGCGACACATTGGATGTCGTGGATGGGGGCGGCGCCGATGTACCGGCCGTAGAGGAGCTGGACGACGGGGCGCGCCGGTGTGCAGGAGTCGTCGTGGTGGGGCTCGGTCTCGGGGTGGTGCCCTGGGGTGAGGATGCCGGCGTCGGTGGCGGGGGGCGGTGCTGGCCGGGCACAGGGTGAGGTGTGCGAGGTGGCACCAGGGGCTGCCGTCGCCCGCGGGGTGCGCGATGCCCGAGGCGAGGTGCCATCGGTGCGGCTCGGGGACGATGACGGTCGGCAGTTCGAAGGGGTGGAGCGGGATGGCCCGCCGGTTGCTGGTGGTGTGCCAGTTGACCGGGTTACCGCAGTCGCGGCAGTGGGCGGACTGGGCGATGCGCAGCAGGCGGCTGGGGCTGTCGTGGGCAACGGTCAGGGAACGCCAGCGGCCGCGGGTCTTGGGGATGCCGTCCGAGTGGCGGCGCGTGGCGCGGGTGGAGTGCATGGGTGTGAAGCTTCCAGGTGACACGCTGGAAGTGCGGTGAGTGTCGCCGCGGGTTCGCCCGACCGGCCCAAGAGTTGAGAACGTGCGCCCGACGGGTCGGTTGTTCGTTCGGGACGGGTGACCGGTTCGGGTGATCCTGGATGGCAGTTGTCCGGGGCTAGTCGGCGGACCCTGGCGGCTCGTGTTCCTCACACAGGGCGGCGAAGAGGTCGGCGAAGGGAACGCCGAAGGCGTGCCCGAGGGCGTGCCAGGTGTCGAGCGATCCGATGGTGCGGCCCTGCTCAATTTCGATGAGCGTGCGCCTGGATTTGCCGGTCCGTTCGGCGAGGTCGTCGTACGACCAGCCGCGCTCGCCCCTCAGCTGCGCGAGCCGAAGGCGGAGCGCTTCGAGGTTCGGCTCGGGCGGCAAGATCGTCACCCGACCATCCGACGGCGGCGACGCCAGCCCTGTCAGTGCAGACCTCTGCCCTATCTGCCCGGGCGGGAGGAGGCCGCCCCGAAGGGCAGATGTCTGCACTACGGTGTGCGGCCGTCACCCCGCATCCCGACAGGGCCTCTCCGGCCCGAATGGGGCGGGGACGGAAAGGAGTCGAGGGGGCCGATGAGGCTGTGCATCATGCGCGCTTCCGCGCCACGTACCTGGGTGGTCGAACTGCGCCCTCTCCCCCAAGGGCCGCTCCTGGTCTGCCCCCAGTGCCCCTCGGCACCACAAGCACTACAGGGACGCTCCGCGCGAGCCACCGCCCTGGCGCACCTCGCACAGCACGCCCGCGCCTGTCCTCTCCCCCAGCACCTGCGGACATGCCAATGCCACGAACGAGGCTGCCACTGGCATCCGCGCCACCGCGGCTGCGCCGGCCCCGTCCTCCTGGTCCTCGCCCGCGAGCGCGGCGGCCGGCTGTGGCGCCTCGCCGATGCGTGCACGGCCTGCGCACACGCCACGGCCGACGCTTCGGTCGTACCGGAGACCAGGCTCGCGCGCCCCTCACCACTACCCCGCCGCGTTCCGGTACGTCACCGCCGACCGTGCGACGTCAATGCCAGTGCCCTGCTGGCCGGGCAGATGCTCAGCTATCTGGCAGCGTCCCTGCCCCTTCACACCACTCCCGAGGCGCGGCTCCTCGCCCTCCAGGCCGTCCTGCGCGCCACCTCCTCAAGCGCTGTCCGCCTGCGCAAAGGACTCGTCCACGGCATGGGCCACGGATCCATGAGCAGCGCCTGGAAGGAACTCGCGGACAGCCGGTTCGTCACCCCCGCTCTTTCCACCGACTCGCTCCACACGGGTCGGCTCACCGACTCGGTGACCGGCATGCCGAGCTCCGCCGTGCGCCGACAGGCAGCCGACTGGGCTCTGCGCACAGCACGTCAGGCCCGCGCTCGCGGGCTCGGGCCGACGGGGCAGCTACTGTCGGTGGGACTTCACGCGCTCACCGGTCCGTCTCGGCGCGACGGCTCTGCCGACACCGGCCACGTGGCTCGCCTCTGCGGACTCGCGGCGAGCAGCCTTCTTCACGAGTTCGAGCGCCTGGTCGCGACAGGGATGCTGATGGGCTGGACCCTCTCCTCCGCGGAAGAGCATGCCACCTGGAAACTGGGGTGAGCGGATTCGCCTGTGCACCGACCTGCGTGGTCGAGAGCCCCCGCACATGGAGTGCAAGGCTGTGCCATGCCCTTCCTCGACAACGGCGCGTAAAGCAGCGGGGACGGTGGCGTGTGTGGACGCCGGCCCGTCGTCCCGGGGCCGCCCGGAGGCGGCAGGGTGCGCAGCGTCGAGCGTGGCAAGGGACGGGCGACAGGCCGCCTGCGGTGGCATGAGCGTTGACGGGAGTGCGTCGTCGTGGCGCAGGGCGTGTTTCCGAGGGTCAGGCAGAGCGTGTGGGCATGGACGGCTGTCCGCTTGCCGCTTGGGCACAGGCCGTGAGGTCGAGGTTCCTGGCGGGGCACAGAAGTTCGCGAGCGACTACGGGTGGGACGGTCAGCGTGACCGTGCCGGAAGCCCAGTGGGCGGCGGTCTTGTAGGCAGCGATTGCATCTTGCTCCCAGTTCGACAGCGTGTCGATCATCTGGAGCCCGTCCGAGTCGAACCCCAGAGGAGGCAGCCGCACGCCCATCGTCACGTTTGCGGCGGCGCTGTTGGGGTCCGGGTCCGGAGGGCGCAGTCGAGCGTTCCTGTCATAGTGCTCGTCGTCGGGACTGGGACTGTCGTAGGCCTCTCTTTGCCTCCAGCTCGGCCACATCCGCGCCAGCTGCGGCGTGGACCGCCCGCGTTCATACAGGGCCGCCGCGGTTCGTTCGATTGCGGCCACGTCAACGAGCCGGCGGCGTTCCTCGCATCGGCGCTCCGCGTATGACGCGGCACGGATCAGGTATGGCGCTGCCCAGTGGTGCAGCCAGGGGTGGCTTTGGAGGCTGCTGGCGGTCTTGGTCAGGTCGGACTGGATGGTGCGCCAGTGGTCTGGGTTGAAGTTCGCTCTCAGGAAGTTGGGTACGTACCCGGGGTCATCACGGTTCTGCTCCTCCTCGTCTTCTTCGTCGAGCAGCTCGCGGAGGGACACCAGCTCGATGACTGCCGCGCTCAGGCCCTCGTCGCGCGGGCCGTCGGCCTCCACACGACAACAGACGCACATGCGCGATGCGATGTCTGCGTTGAACAGGGCACGGCGTTTGTCCGTGTGTCCTTCGCGACCGGCCACGGCGGGACATCGAGAATCGCTGTGCACCCTGTCGGTGCTCTGTAGTGCAACGATGCGCATCGGTCGCTTGTAGTACTTGTCCACCAGGATCCCCAGGCTGCCCATGTAGCCAACCGGGACGGATTGCTTGATTCCACTCGGCACGGGCCCACGGTAAGACGGCGCACCACACCACATGCGGCGATCTCAGCAGTCGCTCCGCACATGCGGACTTTCCCACTACAATGCCCATCTCCGTCTGACACTTCTCTGCCCGGCTCGCGCGCCCGCGGGAGAAGCCTCTTGGTGTGAGTGGTGCCGTCGTCAGCGCGCGCCTATGAGCGAACCAGGGCTTGGGCAGCGGCGTGTGACCTTCGCGGGCAGCCGTTCCGGCCCCGCCACCCTGTATCGGCTCGACAGCTCCTGTGGAGAACCGAGGGTGGACAGCCCTGTCGCTCGCCGGCTGCGGCAAGGCGTGCTGGTCAGCGGATCCAGCGGAAGTCGAGGGCTTCGAGTGCGTGGCGTTGTTCTTGGGTGAGCCGGAGTGGGTCGCGGCGTTTGTCGGCAAGCCAGGCGGCGAGGTGGAGTCCGGTGTCGGGGCAGAGGTAGTCGTAGGGCACGTCGAGGTGCTGGTGGCTTCGCCAGAAGGCGCGTGCCGCGCGCAGGCCTCTGGCGAAGGCCATCTGCGTGTATCCGCGTGGGCGTCTGAGGAGCAAGGCCAGGGGGTGGTGGAGCGGGAGGGCGCCCAGGAGTTCGTGCTGGCCGGGGTGGAGGGCGGGGAGGGAGTCGATCTGGGTGTCGAGCCAGCGGGTGAGGGGGGTCTCGTCGGTGTCGGGGCGCAGGTCGGGGAAGGGGAGGTTGCCGGCGCGGGCGGCGGCCAGGGCCTGGGCGTAGGTGTGGTGCCAGTGTTTTGGCCAGTGGGTGTTCCACCAGGGGTAGATCTCGTTCAGGGCGCGCTGGTAGCCGTAGGGCAGGGTGCGGTCGTTTGCTTCGCGGCGGCGCTCCGCGATCCAGCGGCCGAGTCGGATTCCGCCGAAGGTCTCTTCGGTGTGGGGGGCGAGGTGGCCGTGGCGGGTTTTGTAGTCCCGGGCGATCCGCAGCTTGTACTCGATGCTGGTTGGGGGGTGCGGCCAGATCATGCCGAGGGTGTCCAGTTGTTCGATGCGTTCGGGCAGGAGCATGTTGTTGATGCGCAGGGAGCGCTGGCGGCCGATCCACCAGCCGAGGTAGAAGCGGTCGGGGCCGAGGTAGCGGCTGGGGACGTTGAGGTGGCCGTAGGTGTTGAAGTAGCGCTGGGCGCTGT
This sequence comes from Streptomyces spiramyceticus, assembly GCF_028807635.1. Taxonomy (NCBI): domain Bacteria; kingdom Bacillati; phylum Actinomycetota; class Actinomycetes; order Kitasatosporales; family Streptomycetaceae; genus Streptomyces; species Streptomyces spiramyceticus. The sequence continues at coordinate 1,913,103 of NZ_JARBAX010000002.1, read as the reverse complement.
CGAATCCGATCTGCCATACGCGGTGGGGCGCTTGGGTCGCCTGGAGGTCGAGCAGGGGAATGATCTCGTCGGCGCGTTCGGGCCGGGCGGCGAGCCCCAGGACGTCGTCGGGCTCTTGGGATGCCTTTGCCCATTCGACGCGGTGGATGACGTGCTCGTCGTAGACGCTCAGGGCGATGAGGACGTCGTAGAGGAGTTGGTAGGGGGTTCGTCTGACTCCTTCCTTGAGATCTTGTCCTGGTTCCATGAAGACGGGGATGACGATGGTGGAGATCTTGTCGTCGCCGGGGTTCTGGCGCAGGGCGCGGCCGACTGCCTGGGCGATGTCGAGGGAGCTCTGTTTGGCGTCGGCGAAGAGGATGGAGTCGATGCTGGGGACGTCGATGCCTTCGCCCAGGCAGCGGCAGTTGGTCAGCACTGCTCGCTGCGGGGCGGTGTCCTGTGTGGTGGTGATGATCGGGACGGAGCCGAAGTCTACGAGTGATCGCCGGCGAAGGGCGGGGCGCTGCTTGGCGTTGACCGTGCCGACGAGGAGGGGCGCTCGCGTCTCGGGGGGCATGAGCGCTGCCGTCTCGTGAAGGGTCTCGGCGAAGATGCCGGCGGATGCGATCAGGCGGTGGAAGGTCAGGGTCCGCCGCAGGTCGTAGAGGTGCTGGGCGCGCAGCAGTGCTACCTGGGCGGCGGCTGTGCGCAGGCCTTCGGCGCCAGCTGATGCGATCGAGGCGTGTCTGAGGAGGTGGCGCAGGTCGTCGTCGCTGATCTCGACGGCGACGATGCGGTAGTCCGCGAGAAGCCCCTGGTCGATGGCTTCGGCCAGGGAGATGCGGTAGACGACGGGGCCGTAGAGGCTGTGGTCGTCCATGGAGGCGACTTCGCAGCCGATCGCCACGTGTGAGCCGGTTTTCTCGTCGAAGACGCGCGGGGTGGCGGTCATGTAGAGACGGCGGCGGGCGGGCAGGGCGTCGTTGTCGTGGACGACGCCCCAGGCTTTGTGGAGGTTGCCGGCGGTGCGGTGGGCCTCGTCGGAGATCAGGAAGTCCCAGGGCGGCAGGTGGTGGTCGTGGTGGGCCTGGGTCAGGTTGTTCAGTGACTGGTAGGTGCAGAAGACGTTCACCGGGCCGTCGGTCAGGGATGCGTGGCGGGCGAGTTCGCCGGGGTCGCGAACCATGGTGAGGATTCCGCGCAGCGAGCGGACCTGGGTGTCGTCGCGCGAGCAGTAGCCGAGGTAGATCCCTTGGCGGCCTTCGCGCTGCCAGACGTCGGCTGTCTGCTCGAGGAGGTCCAGGGTGGGCATCACGACCAGGGCGTTGCCCTGGGGTGCGGTCTCCTGGGCGGCGTTGAGGGCGACGAGGGTCTTTCCCGTTCCGGTGGCCATGATGACGCTCACGCGGGGTGCGCCGTCGGTGAACTCGTTCATGCAGGCGTCGACGGCAAGTGTCTGGTGGCCGCGTAGTGGTGTTCTCAGGCCGTTGCTCGTCAGCGTGGCCACGGCGCCCTCCTGGCAGCGGGTCGTCTCGTTGCGGATCAAGGTTCAGACCCGTGCCGTGGAAGGTGTGGCGGTGTTGCCGCCTGGTTCACCCGATGGAGTTAAGGGGCCTTGACCGGGCTGTACGGCGGCTGGCGACGATAGAACGCGGGCGTGCGGAGTGGTCGGAGAAGGAGGGGCGGCGTGGTGCTGCAGGTGCCGGGGCTTTACGGTCCGCGTCAGCCCCTTCCGCTTCGGGCTCATCCCCTGCCCGGGGAGTCGACGGGGTCGTTCGTGAACCGGCTGGCTCACGCCAACGGACTGGGACTTGCGGATTTCCTTCAGCGGGTGGGCCAAGGCGTCGGGTCGTCGTCGGGCGATGCGGCGCGGGTGGAGAAGTACCCGCAGTACACCGAGATGTACGTCAACCAGGCGGGGCTCGAGTATCTGGCCGTGCTGGCCGGTGCACCGGCGGCCGTGTTGCAGCGGGCGCTGCCCGGGCTTGCCCCGCGTCACCGGCTGCCGGGTGACGGGGATGCGGTGTGGAAGTGGCCGTGGCAGCCTTCCGAGGGGCATCTGGTGCGCTGCTGCACGAGATGTGCTGAGGTCCGCGGGGTCAGGGAGCCGGCCTGGTGGCTGGTATCGGACAGCTGGCGGGTGTGTGCCCGGCACCAGCTCTGGTGCGACGACTCGCGGACGGAGCCGCAGGGCGGGCTGTCCTTGAAGGAGCTCCCCGAAGTCGTGGCAGCGCATCTGGAACGTGCCCGGCTGAAGAGGCAGTTCGGCCGGTCCGGTGAGGAGTTGTTCGCCGACGCCTTCCAGGTGGCCGCGGACTGGTGGAGGTCGATGCCCATGGTGCTGCGCTGGGTCCACCGGGCGTGGGCGTGCGGGCTGGAGGACCGCAGTATCCGGGTGATGCCGCTGGTGGTCTATCCGGAGGCTGCGCAGTTGGCGCAGCTGATGCTCCAGTTCGAGCAGTCGGACGTCCGGGACAGGGACGCCTGTGGCCGGTGGCTCGGCAAGGCCGAGGCGTTGATGGAGTCGTGGGATCTGGATGTCCAGGCAGGCAGGGGCCCGCTGCTGGACTGGCTGCACCGCCACCGGGCCCCGTCGGACGCGGAAGCGCAACCGGCCGCCAGGACCAGAAGGGTGCGGCTGCCGCTAGCCCCGGGGCACAGCCGCCTCGCCTCACCGACAGGCACGCTGGAAGCACGATCAGGCCTGTCCTGAACCGGCTCTTGGCAACTACGGGGGCTCAGCCGCGCCTGCGCCTGACTTGCACCGGCCTTGGAGGAACCAGTGCTGGAAGTCATCCTGTTCGACCCTGATCGGCCACTGCCGGTACAAGGACCATTGGTGTGCGGTTTCGCCACTCGGTCTGCGCACGGGCAGCCGACGCTGGAGGAGCGGGCCGGGCAGGTACGCGGGGCCGGGCCGCGGTGCGGCGGCGGGCGGTGGTCTGCGTGAGCACGGTAAATGCCTCCGGCGCGCTACTGGACGGCAAGGGGGTGCCGGGCGCGGGGCAGGGTGTCGTGGCTCTGTACCGCGAGCCCTACGGGCCGGTGCGCGCGTGCAGTGCGGCCGCACTGCGTGGGGTGGCGCTGGAGGAGTTCGGTCCGGTGAGCGAACCGGTGCCGTACCGGGGCCGCAAGGGCATCATCACCTACTGGCCAGTGGCGACGCGGGAGCAGACGGTGGTGTGCGGCAGCCTGCGGCAGTGGCGGCTGGCGGTCGAGCTCGACTCCGAGCCGAGCTGGGCGGCGTTCAGTGCCGGCCCGGTGGAGCTGAGGTGGCGGGCGGAAGGCCGCGAGCGCCGCTGGCGCCCGGATTTCGTGGCGCGGACGACGAATGGGACACGCGAAGTGCTGGTGTTGAAGCCGCCCGGCGCTGAGGGCGTGCCTTCCTCGAGGCTTCAGGTGCTTGAGGAGGCCGCTCGGGAGGCTGGCTGGCGGGTGCGGCAAGTGCGCGAGCCGTCAGGGATGCGCAGGCGCAATCTGACATGGCTGGCCGGCTACCGGTTTCCTTCCGCTGGCGAAGAGGGCCCGGGACGGGCGCTGCTCGAGGCGTTCAGGTCGCCGACGGGCCTGCGGGCCGGAGTGGCGGCAAGCGGGCTGGACGAGCTGACGGGCCTCGACCTCGCCTACCGGATGCTGTGGCAGCGGCGGCTGCTGTTCGACAGCGCACAGCCGCTGCTGCCCGACGCCGCGGCCTGGACAGCCTGAGGACCGGAAAGAGGGGGCACGTGGCGGGAACAGGCGAGAGTCGGCGTGCGGGGGCTTTGTCCATCGGGGCACGAGTGCGCTGGCAGGGGCGTGAGTGGGAGGCGGTGGAATGGCGGGGGCCTGTGGTCACGCTGGTGCCGCAGGACGGTGCGGAGGCGCCGCGGGCGGTGTCGTACCGGTGGCTGGTGGGAACGGAGGACTTCGCCGTCCTCGCCGGCGGCGCAGCACCGACTGCGGACAGCGCGGTGCGCAGAACGTGGGAGCGTCGGGAGGACCAGGAGGACGAAGCTGCTCTTTGGCAGGAGCGCATGGTGGAGATCGACACCGGTCTGGCGCCGGGCCGAAGCGAGCATGAGCAGGGATTCGGGCCGGGAACAACCCTGGCCCAGCGGTGCGCTGCCATGTCGGCGCGGCTGGCCGCTGACGGCATCCGCTGCTCCGCCCACACCCTCGCCGACAAACGACGAAAGTGGAAAGCGGCCGGAGAGAACCCGGTCGTCCTGCTCCCCGCCGCGCGGGACAGACGACCAGGGGGCTTCACCGATCCGCGCTGCCTGACCGCCATGCAGGATGTGGTGGCCCGGCGCGCGCACGATTCGGACGTGACCATCGACCTGATCCGCGAAGAGGTCGAGGATCTGCTGCACTCACGCTACGGTGCAGAACTCGGCGATCCGGATGCCGTGGCCGCGCTGATGCCCTCCCGTTCCACCTTCTACCTGCGGATGAAGGAATCCGGCCTGGCCGATGCCCTGGACCGGCCGACCCGGGCCCGCGCCGCTCTGGCCGCCACTCCGCCCCTGCCCCACGGCGGGCGCGAGGCCGTGCTGCGGCCCGGACAGGTCACTCAGGTCGACACGACACCACTGCGACTCCTGGCCCGCGGCGACAACGGCCGGCCCACCTCCACGGAGATGACCACGCTGATCGACGTGGCCAACCACAGCCTCTGCGCACTGATGATCACGCCCAGCCGGTCCAAGGACGCCGAGAGCGGACAGCCCGGCCAGGCGACCCGCGCGATCGACCTGACCCTGATGCTGGCCCAGGCTCTCGCGCCCTGGCCAGTGATGCCCGGCTGGGACCCGCTCAGCGCGGCCGCCACCTCCAGCCTGCCGTTCGGAGCGCTCTCGGGCGGCGGACGCACGGTTCACGGAGGCTACCGCCGCCCGCCCGGTCATCCGCCCCGAACTGATCATCTACGACCAGGGCAGCCCTTATGTGAGCGAGCACTTCACCGAGGTCTGCGACCGGCTGCGTATTGCCCGCCGCCCCGCGCGCAAGAGGACCGCTCCCGACAAGCCGCTCGTCGAGCGCTTCTTCATCACCCTCGCGCACCGCTTCAGTCAGCACGTCCGGCACGGCTGGCAGGGCCGCAGCCACAAGAAGCGCGGCCGCGGTATCGACCGCATGCCGCTGTACACGATCGCCGAACTCCAGCAGATGGCTCAGGAATGGGTGGCTCTGGAGTACCAGCAGACCCCCGATGCGGGACTGCGTGACCCGTTCCGGTCGGGCGTTGTGCTGTCGCCCAACGACATGTACGCCGTCCAGGTGGCCCGCAGCGGCTACCGGGCCGTGCCGCTCTCCCCTGCCCAGAACCGCTTCTTCCTGCTGCCGCGGTGGGTCACCCCCGGCAAGGGCGGCTTCATGATCAACTACCGGACCTACCAGCCCATCGCGCAGGACGCCGGGCACTACAGGGAGATCCTCCTGCGCGGCAGCTCAGAGCTGCCCGGCCGCAACGGCCAGTGGGAATGCCGCTTCAACCCCTACCGTCCCGAGCGGGTGTGGCTTTATGACCACACAGCGGGCACCTGGGTGACGTGCGACTTCCGGCTGCGGCACCTGCTCACCGACCCCTGGACCGCGGACATGTGGCAGGAACACGCCGAGCAGCACTGTGCAGCCGGCGGCAGCGAGCAGGACGAGGAGGCGATCGCCCTGGCCCTGGCTCAGCGCGACCGCAGGCGGCGCAGCCGCAGACCGCCGCCCAAGCGCACCGGGGCCGAACCGCCCTTCCAGGGAATGGAGTTGGAGGCCGAACAGCCCTCCCAGGACCCCTACGCGGGTCTGGAGGAGTTCGACCTGTCGACGCTGCGGCCCTACCCGGCGCAGTCCATCTCCCCCCTGGCGCCCCCGTCCACGCCGCTCGCCCCGGCGCTGCCCGCCGGCACGGGCGGCGCGGACCGGCCCCCGAGCGGCGGGCAGGCTCCGCATCCGCTGGCAGCGCTCTTCCCCGACGACGGCGACGACAGACCGCCGGAGGCCTCCGCGACCGGAACACCGGAAGCTGCCGACGAGGTCGTCGAAGCGGAAATTCTCGACGACCTCGATCCGGACGGCGATGACGGTGCCGGGGACGAGGGCGACGTATGGGAGATGTAGGCGCCCGGGACGGGGCCGTGAACCATGCAGCCGCAGGCCAGCCCCGGGGCGGACAGGTTTCCCGGCCCGGAGCCGGTCTGCCGGTGTGAGCCAGGACCGTGACGAGAGAGAAGCATGATGAAGGCATCCATCGAACTGCGTGACAAACGTGAAGCCCGCCTGCGTCAGCAGCTGAAGGACACCCCGATGCGGCCTCTGCCGCTGTTCCAGCTCACCGGCTGGACCCACTTCGTCGACGAGGAAGTGGAGCCGCCCGTACTGGCCGCGGGCAGCAGTCCCACTGAGGACAGGAAGACGGACGAACATGCCATCGCCTACCACCGGCATCTGCGGATGGTGCCCACCGACGCGATGACCCACATGCAGGAGATGGTCGTCGAGGCGGTCCACCGCAACAGCGGGCGCCGTGACGGGCTGATGGACCATGTCATCGACGGCCCCGCGGGCACCGGCAAGACCTGTCTGCTGCGGGCAATGGGACGCACCGCCCAGAGGGAGATCGAAGCCGCCATGGGCGGCAGGCGCCAGAACACGATCCCGGTGGTGCACATCACCACCCCCGCGGACCCTGAGCCGAGGGTGAACTGGCTCTGGGAGATCGGCTCCTACCTGGGTCTCAACCCCGAACCGAAGAGCCTCGTGGAAGTCCTGGAGATGCGCAAGCACCAGGACGTGACCCTGCCGGTCAACTATGTCCTGGAGACCGCGCAGACCCGTCTGCTGCTCATCGACGACATCGACCGCGCCTCGCCGCAGCACCTGGCGAATGTGCTGCCCTACTTCGAGTATCTGCGCGACAAGTTGGGCATCTCCATCGTCTTCTGCGGCACCGGCGCCAGCCACCGCCTGCACCAGGCTCGCATCCTGGCCGGAGAGCTGACCCGGGTCAGCGAGGAAAACCGGGTACGACTCCAACAGGCGGGACAGCCAGCCGAACCCGTCTCCCCCTCACCCACCGCGCTGCTGCCGGTGACCTGGCTGCACCCCCTGCCCCTGGGCACCAAGACCGAGGAACAGGAGATGTTCCGGCGCGTCCTGGCGAGCTTCGAGACAGACCTGAGCCTGTACCGGCTGGAGGAACACGCCCTGAGCAAACACGCCGTCACACTGCACCAGCGCACCGGCGGCTACTTCAAAGCCCTCACCTACGTCATCTCCACCGCCGCCGTCATCGCGATCCGCAGCGGCAGCGAGAACATCACCATGAAAGAGATCGACGCCGCAACAGCACAGCTCAGCTGAACCACTACCGCCCCCGGGCCGCTCGGCGAATACCGGCGGCAGGCCGGGGCGATGCGTTCGCATATACAGCGCTCACCAAGGCAGGCGCAGCACAGCACGTGCCCCTTTCTGTTCTTGTGCCGTAGGCCCCGAGCCGCTGGAAGGCACGGCTGGAACTGTCGCCCGGCACGCTGCAGTTGGGTGTCCCGATCGCCGTCTGGCCGACGCTGGCCACCAGGAGCACGTGGGCGCGGACTGCCTCCTCGACCCGGCACAGGCGCAGGCCTGGGCGACACTGCACGGACATCCGCTGGGTGTTCATGGCCAGTGACCTGTGACTGCGTTACGCCGCCGAGATCCTCAGCTGCGGTTGAGGGCGCTGCGTACACAGCGGACCGGTCATCCGTCCCGGGGACGTCAGAGTGCTGCGGGTTCCCTTCAACCAGTCGCCGGTGCGTGAACCGCTGGCCGGCCCCCACTGCTGACGGACGGTACCGTCAGTGGCCCGGCTGCCGTCACGCTTGCAGATGCCCAACTCTGCGGATCGGCCCACAGGCGGCAGACTGCCCTGCCCAACACGGCCCGGTGGACTGGTTGCCTGCCAGCTTGCGCCCGTACCAGGCGGCTCTCTCATCGTGAGATTCCCACCGATTCACGGCCGCCTTTGTGGCAATGTGCGTACGAAGCAAGACGCAGGCGAGGTCCGTGGGGGGGCTATGTGACTGGAACGACGGGCGCGGTGAACCTGCTGTTCAGCGAGGCTGAGGGGCGTGTCCCGGTGCCCGTGACCGGGGTCCCGGAGGGCACCCAGGCACTGTCCGTTCCGGTGCGGCGCGACGGCGCGAATCGCGCACCTCGCAATCGCCGCAGGCTCCTGGACATCACGGAAGCGGACCTGGTCGCCGTCGCGGCGCAGCCCGCCTACCGGCCGCCGCAGCACCTCGGTGCGCGCGATCTGATCTGGGTGCTGACCGTGGGGCGCCGGTCCTGGGCGACAGTGGTGGCCCGGTTCGGCGCCCAGTCGATGGACGTCGCCCTTGCGCTGGTGCGCTGCGGGGGCGTGGTGTTGCGCTGTGACGTCGACGACGACTTGGAAATCGTCGGGCCGCAGCGGTGGTACCTGTCGCATTCCTGGGCGCTACAGGCCGAGGAACTGCTGCAGGACCTGCGGGGGCAGCGCGACCCCGACGAGGTACGGGGGGAATTGCTCGCGCTGATGGAGGGCGTCGAGGAACTGGGGCGGGAGCGGGAACTGCTGATCCGGTGCCAGACCGGTTCTCCACTTCGTGTTCCCGCGGGCACGGCCACCGCGACCGAGGCCTGGTCGGCCTACGAAGCGGCGCTGCGGGCCGCCTCGTATTGGTGGCCCCGTCATCGGGCCGGGCAGCGGATGACAGCCAAGGCGTTGGCGGGCATGGCTTTGGGGGGTTCGAAGATGTGGAGGCCGGCGCGGCAGGCGGCCTTCGAGAACCTGGTCGCGATCAGCTTCGACCGCGCCCTGGACGAGGCCGACGTGGACATCCGTGTCCGGGGGCCGTTGAGCTGGCGGATCGGCCCGGTGGCGGCCGATGCCTCGGTGGCCAACCCCTGGGTGGCGCTGCCGGCCGGGGCACTTCGGCTGGTCGGTGAGGTGGAGTATGGAGCGCACGGGGTGTTCCTGGTGGAGAACTCCGACACGTTCGAGCGTGTGTGTGCGATGGCGGACATCACCTCCCAATGGCTGTGCATCTGGGGGCACGGTTACGTCGCGAACCAGTTGGTCTCGCTGCTGCAGTGGCTGCGCCCGGCTCGTCTGGCGATCTGGGGGGATCTGGACGCGGACGGGATCGCGATCGTCGATGACCTCTCGCGGCGGTTGGGGCGCAGCGTCCACGCGGTGGGCATGGACGTCGAGTTGTGGCGCGCTGGCCCCTACCGCCAGCAGAAGCCGGGGATGTACTCGAAGGCGAGGGCGCTGGCCGCGCGGATGGCGGCCGAGGGCCCGGTCGACTTGCGGGCCCTGGCGGCGGTGATCGCTGAGAGCGGGGAGTCTGTGGAGCAGGAGCCGCTGCACGAGAAGGTGCTGCCGGACCTGGCCGCGCTGTTGGGCCGGGTTCCGGCTGATGGCTGAGCAGATCACGTTCGGTGACGAGGGTGACGGGGCTGGTCTTGAAGCGGCTGTCCGGCTGGCCAACTGGCGTGCTTTCATGGCCCCGGTGGCCGAGGACGCCGGGGCGGTGGCCCGGCACCCGGAGGTGGCGAGGCTTGCGGTCGCGATCCTCAACGTGTTCGCGGAACATTCCGGGTCCCAGGGCCTGACCCGCGCTGAGGTCCTGGAAGCGCTGGTGGGCAACGCGCAGGGCTGGTCGCAGGACCTGGTCAGTCGGCGACTGGGCGTGCTGACCCAGTTGGGGTTCCTCGAGCCGTACATCCTCAAGTCGCACCATGACCGCTACGTGGTGCGCCCGGCCGGGCTGGCGGGGGCGCTGGCCGCGGAGCGGCTCGCCGAGCATGGCGGGGTGGACGAGTTGATCCTGCTGCTGGACCGGGCCAGGTCGGTGTTCGACCGCAGCCGTCCGGACCCGGACGCCGCACTGGACTACCTGGTGTCGTGCCGCAATGCCCTGCGCGTATTCGCCCTGGACTTGCAGCGCCAGGTCGCAATCGGGACACCGGCGGAGCTGATGCAGTCCCAGCGTCAGCACGACCACCAGGGTTTCACCCGCCAGGTCGCTGACCTGAACAAGCTCGTCACCGAACGGTTCCGCGGGCAATGGGCGCTGGAGGAGGCCGCCGCCGCGCTCATCGAGGCGGAACAGTTCTACCGCCAGCAGCTCATGGCGGCTGCCGACAAGGTCGTGGAGCAGGCTGGTGACAGCCTCAACTTCGATGTCCTGACGGTCGCCGAGTACACCGATGCCGCGTTCAAGGGTGACGTCGCGCTGCTGTCGCGGGTGGGTGGCGCGCTGGTCGCGGACATGCCCGCGGTGTGGATCGAGGCGTCGTCGCTTTTCGAGACGGTGGAGGGCTTCGCTCCTCGCTCGCGGGTGCGGGTGCGTCCGCCGCTGCCGGACGACGACAGCGACGGAGAGGGTGACGGTGCGCTGAGGCGGGCCGAGGAGGCGTACGAGCGGGCGCATGGGCGCCGCCGGCTGCTGGCCGACGAGTTGCTGGCCGGTGCGGAGGAGGCCGACCTGACCGCGGCCCTGTATGAGGCGGGCTGGCCGTCGGCTGCGGCGATCATCACCGATGTGCTGGCGCTGAGTGATGATCCGGCGGAGCCGTACACCGTGACGGTCCAGGACGGGCTGCTGGCCGACCCGCAGGCGAGCGTCACCTACCTGCACTCGCTTCGCCTGCGCCGCACACCGTCTCCGCCCCACCCCGCCTCCACGGGGCGGGACGTATGAGCAGCGCTGAGCCCGAGCAGGACGGTCGCGATCACGAGGTCGCCTTCCAGGCTGCGCTGCTGCTGGGGCGGTTGCGTGTGTGCCAGGTGGTGCCCGCTGCTGTTCCCGGGCCCGTGCTTGCGGCGGCGGCGGCCGCAGCGGCACGGGTTGGGCGCCGAATTGTGCGCATCACTGGTGGCCCACAGGCATCGGACGCCCTGGTCCTGGGTTGGGACGGCGAGTCGGCCCCGTCCCCGAACCCCTCGGTGCAGGCCTCGCGACTCGGTCTTCCTCCCATTCCCACCCTGGTGTGGGCGGTGTGCCTGCGGGCGGCGTGGCCCGAGCCCGAACGCGCGCCCTTCCCCGGTCTGCCGTTCCAGCGCACCCGGATTCTGGAGCTCTGCGTGGGGCTGGGCGCCGACCGCGAGTCCGTCGAGCGGGCCCTTGACCGAACGCTGCCCAGCGCAGGGCTGATCACCGCGAGCGCCAGCGAACTGCGGCTGGGACCTGCGGTCGCGGCGCTGCCCGGGACCACGGTGGGGGGTCTTCGCCGGGGGCACCACCTGCTGCCAGTCCTGGCCGAGGACGGATCCCCCGCCGGGCCGGGCCGGGCCCAGCCTGCCTCTGCCCACACGGTCCCGGTTGACGAGGACCATGTGCCCGACACGTTCGACCACCACGCGGTGCGTTCTGCGGTCGCCACATTGGAGACCTCGCGCCGCACCGTTCCTCGTGGCGACCTGCCCGCGCTGACGGACCCTGCGGTCCGCGCACTGGCCGAAGCAGCGCTGCTGCCGTGCGGGCGCCAGCTCATGCAGACCGCGGACGGCAACTGGACCACCGGCTACACCGACCCCGCCGCCGACGCACTGGTACAGGAGGGCACGGGCACGCTCACCGACACGGAACGGGCCGTGCTGGCCCTGGTCCTGCTTCGCACCGTGGCGATCCCTCGCGCACGGGGCCGGCACCGGCACAGCCGGTGGACCGGTGAACCGCACTCCGTCACCCTCCAGGAACTCGCCACCAACCGCGAAATACCCAAGGTCGCGATCAATGCCGCCCTGCGCGGCCTGCGGGCAGCGGGCCTGGTCGCCGAGACCACGACCGGTCGTTACATCCCCGGCCCGGCCCTGGAGCGCCTGCCCGAACACCGCAGCGCGCTGCTCTGGGAGGACCTGATCCTGGTCGGCCGCCCGGATGGGCACCTGGCTGCCGCCATCGTGCGCCGACGCGGCAGCACCCCTGCGCAGCCCCCAACGGGTGACCGCGTCCACGACAACGAGGAGACGGACCGCCCGTGAGCGACCAGAACAGCCCGACGGTCCGCGCAAAGCGCGGCGTGATCGGCACCCGGCAACTGATCGCCGTGCAGACGTTCGACATCGCCCGGCTGACCGCGCACCCGGTCGCCGTCATCCCCGGCACCTTCGTCGCGGTGACCGGGCGCGGGCCCAAGGACTCCAACGAGTCCGGCAAGACGAGCTTCCTTGCCGCCCTCGCACTGCTGCTCGGCGACCCCGAATGGCGCATGTCCGCGGGCGGGTCAATCCACGCACGCAAGCTGCTGTTCGAACCGGTCACCGCCGGGGCCTCCCCCGACCGGCACGGACCGGCCCATGTCGGCTACGTCGTGGGTGTCTTCGCTGAACCGCAGGACCCGCAAGCCACCGCCCACACCGTCTGGCTGCAGATATCCGCCAAACCGCAGCACATCGAGGTACGCCACCGGCATGGAGTCCACCTGCTCCTGGAGGGCGAGGACCGCGAGCGCCACGAGCGGGCCCCGGATTTCTTCCGCCGACTCGGCGGAAAGCCTCTGGGCCCCACCGAGTACGCCGAAGCCCTCTACGGCCGCGCCCCCAGACTGCTGGCCTACATCGCAACCCGCGGAGGCATACGGTCGCGCCCCTCGCTGCTCAAGCTCGACGCAGGCAACTTCAACCCCGCCCAGATCGGCGATGCACTGCTCTCCTTGACCGGCAGGGCCGCCATTTTGTCCAACGATGTCGCGGCACGTAAAGCCCTGGCACAAACCCAGGCGGACCTGGAGGAGAAGATCAAGCAGGGAAAGGCGTCCCATCGGGCGGAAGACGCGATCCTGCACTCCGTCGACGCCAGGACCCGCGCCAGGCGCGAGACAGCACGCGCATCCGACTTCCGCCGCTCCGCCCGAGCCCGGGCCCTGGTGGACGCACAGATCCGGGCCCAGCGCATCACCGCGCAACTCGCCGCCGTCGACCACGACCTGGTCATCCTGGCCCAGCAGCACGGGGAGGCGAAGACAGAACTGGAGCAGGCCCGCAACACCGGCCAACTGCGGAACGTCCTCGCGCAGGCGCTGCTGGACAAGACAGCCGCCGACCAGGCTCTGGCGGACGCGAACCGCGCGGAGGGCAAGCTGCGGGGCGACCTAGGCCGGGCCGAGGAAGACCACCGGCACGCCAGTGATCGCGCCGAAGGCTACGCCGGGCCCCCACCCGGCGAACTCGCCGCCCTGGTGAGCGACCACGAGGGCAAGCAGGTCGCGAAGCTCGCGGAACTCAGCGGGGCGACCAGCCGCGTCGAAGCCCTGGGGGAGGAACTCACCGAAGCCCGTGAGGGCAGGACCGGTGCGGCAGCCACCGTCCTGCGGACCCTGCTGTCGGAAAAGGTGGAAGCCGTCGGGCTGATGGCCGCCACCCGCGTCCACGCGCACGCACGTCTCAACTGGGAGGCCCGCCTCGCTCCCTGGAGAGACGCCGTGTGCATCGCACCCGGCGACCTGGAGCGCGCCGCTGAGGCGGTAGCGGCACATCCGGGGGCACTGCTCATCACCGGCCCGACCCCGCCTGCCCCGGCCGGCTTCGTGCCCCTGTCCGACACGCGATCGGTGCCCGACGGTATCCACAGCACCGACCCGCTCGCCGTGCCGTTCCTGCACGCGCTCGCCCACTCGACACGGGTGGACCGCCCTCCCCACGCGTCGCTGCCCGCATTGGGCGTCCACGTCATGGGCGGCTTCGAGCAGCCCATCGCCGGACAGGCGGACATATGCGCCCACCTGCAGCGCCAACTGCACGACGCCGAGAACCTGCGGAAGGACCTCGCCGGAGCGGCCGACCTGCACCGCCGGCGGATCATCGAGCTGAAGAGCGACATCGAGCGGGCCAACGCGTCCGGCCTCGCCAAGCGTCTGGTGCCTAAGATCCAGACGCTGGAACAAACACTCGCAGACCAGCTGAAGGCCCTTCCGGACCTGCAGAGCACCGCGGACGTCGCGTCGGCCGCCGCTCATCAGGCCAAGGTGGACTTCGATACGGCCCAGGGCCGCGCCGACGTGCTCGCCGCAGCCCTGGGCGGGCTGCGCAGAAAGATCGAGGGAGCCGAACGCAAACGCGACGCACTCCGGGAGATGGAATCCGGCCCGTCCGCCGAACAGGCGAGGACCGACTGGACCGGTTCCCCGGACGACGCACTGATCACGCTGAACTGGGCCGTGCTACCTGAACAGGACCCCGACGCCGACCCCGACGACCAGGCCGACACCCGCTCCGTCACCCAGCGCGATCCCGCGCATGAGGCCGAGCGCCGGACCAGCGCCGTCCTGGATACAGAGGGGCGAGTCCGGCTGGCCGCCGCGCTCACCGGGCTGGCCGCAGACAGCGCCGCAACCGGAGTTGCCACCCAGGAACTCGCGGACGCACTTCGCCACCACGAGGCGGGCACACCCGACCCCGCCGGACGGATCTTCCGCACCTCACTGCGCGCACTGGACACATGGCTTCAGGACAACGAGGCACGCGACGCAGGCGCCCGGGAACAGGTGGAGGCAAAGCGCAAGGAACGCGAGGAGGAACACACTTTCCTCCAAGGCGTGGTCGAGGAGTCCCGCTACGCCCTCACCGAGACCCAGGAGTCCATCCAGGAACGGGTCCAGAGCGCCCTGGACCGCATCAGCAGCACCCTCAACAGCCTGGATGCGAAAGACCGGGGCTACGGCGCGGACCTGCAATACGACATCACTGCACCAACCGCGGCCGAGGACCAGTGGGTCTGCCACGTCGTGCCCCGGTGGCGGCGCAACCCCAGCGGCCCGCTGCTGGACTACGACGCGCCCACCAACACCGCCCAGGAGAAGCTCTTCTCCATCCATCTCGTCCTCGCCGCCCTGCTCGCGGCACCCGACCCCCAAGGGCGCGTCTTGATCCTGGACGAACTGGGCGACTCACTCGGTGCCGAGCACCGGCGCGAAGTCATCGCCGCGCTGCGGGACGCCGCCCAGGATCACGGCATCACCGTCCTGGCCACCTGCCAGGACGGGCTGATGTCCGACGTGGGGCAGATGTGTGGACAGATCCTGCAGTTCCGCTACCAGTCCAAGTCCGACGCCCTCAACCGCCCCACCCTCATGTTCGGCTTCGACGCAAACCGGCAACGCGTCGCACTCACCCTCGAGGACCTCGTCCAAAGCCAGCACTGAGCCCCTACTCCACACAACGCCGCGCCCCCGTGGACCCAGCTGTCCAGGCGCCACAGGAAGCCTTCAAGCGACCTGATCAGCCAGGTGTCGGCTAGTCCGGCGATGTCCTCTGGGGCGCTGCCCACTGCGAAATCGCAGTCGGGGCCGAGGCCGTATGCGGAGCCCACCTGTCAGCCCTTTCAATTAGGGTTGGTGCCAGCCCGCGCCGATATGACGTGCGTGGGTCAGACCCGGCGCCCGGGGGATCCCCAGGGGCAGTACCGCCGGGCCGACTGTCTTGTGTGGGGGACGGCCGGAGCCACTTGAGGGCACCCGAGAGCCGAGATGACGTCAGGGGGCATTTCGTGGGCACTCACGACCTGGAAGACTTTTTCGAGCAGACCGCAGCCCGGCTGGCGACCGAGTATCAGCGCATCCGCAAGCGAAACGACGACCACGGCACGTCCGGTGACGAGGGCGAGGCTAACTGGGCTCGCATCGTGCTGGAACACTCGCTTCCCGAGGGCTATCACGTCGTGACCAAGGGGCGAATCCTCAGCGCCAAGCACCGTGGAGGGGACCCGCACGGCTCGCCCGAGATCAGTCCGCAGATCGACGTGTTGATCCTCTCGCCCTACTACCCGAAGTTCCTGGTGGACAGCGAGGTGAAGACCTACCTCGCCGACGGCGTGGTGGCGGCCTTCGAGTGCAAGAACACGCTGAAGGCCAAGCATCTAGCCGAGGCTGCACGCACTGCCGCCATCGTGCGGAGGATCACGGCGCCGAGGGGCGGGACACCTTATCGAGAGCTGTTCGGTACGCCTATCTACGGCGTCCTGGCGCACTCGCACGACTGGAAGGAGGAGGATTCCGACCCGCTTCGCAACGTGGAGAAGGCCCTGTACAAGGGCATCCAGGAGCTAGGTCACCCGCGGGAGATGCTGGACATGGTGTGCGTGGCGGACCTTGGCACCTGGTTGCCCGTGAAGATGCCGTGGGTCGCCCGTGGGATGCGGACAGGCGACTGGAGCAAGATCGAAGAACACATCCAGATTCCCGAGGCTTATGCGCTGACACACATGGTTCGGGAGAAGAGGGTGACGCCTCTGATGGCTTTCATGACGGGCCTCATGCGACGCCTGGCGTGGGAGGAGCCGCGACTGCTGCCGATCGCCAACTACTTTCATGAGGTGGCCCCACTCAGCGGCGACGGGCCGGGGAGGCTTTGGGGGGACGAGATCTACAGCGAGGACGTCCGGAGGGTAGTTACCGGACCCAGTTGGATCGCCGACGACAGGCACTGGCGTACCGGCGATGAGTGGGCACGGTTCATGATCTAGATGACTCATGATCTAGATGACCGAATCGGCCAATGACCTGCGCACGGGGCCAGTACGATACGCGGGTGAAGAAGTGCGCTAGGTGCGGCGACAATTTCAGCGCTGCGAACACGCGAGAGTCGCTCAACTTCGAGTATGAGGGCACCGGCTACGCCGAGACGTACAAAGGTGACGTGTGCATGGAGTGCGTGTACCGAGAGATCGACTACGGCCTCGACGGAGAGGTCTGGTTCGAGTGTGGCGACTGCGAAGGCACGAAGAAGGTTTCGGTCCCGGTCGGTGGGGACGAATCGGTCTGCACATTGGAGACGTGCCCCGGTTGCGGCGGCCTCGGCTTCTACGAAGGCACGACAGACGATCTTCCGTCTGACTCCAGGCGAGTGTTCGAATTCTGATCGGCAGACCCTCGTCAACCGATGACCTGCGCACGGGGGCGCACGGCCGGCGTCGGCTTGTTCGCCGTCGCCGTGGCCGCGGCGAAAACGCCGTCGGTGATGCGTCGAGGTCGGCGCCGGCGGCACGGAGCGCGATCGTGGGTGCGTCGAGGGTGGCGTGGGCGAGTCGTCGGCCCGACTCCGGTTCTGGTCCCAGCCGAACCCTGGCCTGAAGTTCCACGTCGAGATCTACGCGGAGTAGGACTCTGGCCGCGCGGTTCAGGAACCCGGGCCGCTTCTTCCGGATCAACTCGCCGCCATCTTCATCTGGTCAGCAAACTGATCCGAAAGAAATTGCCTAACGGGCTCGCAGACACCCATCGCGCGTTCGAGAGCCAGCAGCGGGCGCTGGATCTGCCCGCGCCGACCAGCACCATGACGCCCACCCTGCTGCACATCAACGCCGCCGCCCGCTCACACCATGACGGCGACAGTGAGCAGGTGTGCAGTCAGAGGTCTCCACCCTGACCGCGCTGCCGGACAGCCACCGCACCGGCCTAATCCGCCGCCCCGCCCTGGACCTGTACGAGGCGCCCCCCCAAGCACCACCACGGGCGCACCGTATGGGAGTTATGGGATGCCCTGGCCGTCCGGCTCCGTTCTCCGAACACGATCCGTTATCCCTGCGCCGGGCGGCCGACGGTCCACAGGTCGCCGGGGGCGCGAATGAACGCGCGGTGGGTGAGCATGTCGCGCTTCAACTGCGCGGCGGAGATCGTGTGGCCGCGTCGGGCGAGCGCGTCACGCAGTTCGCCGGGCGTCAGGGGCCGGCCACAGCGTGCGAGGTAGCGGGCGGCCAGCTGCTCGCTGGTCGGGTAGGCCGGGGGCTCTACCACCAGAAGCGAGTCATTGAGCGTCTGGTGCTCGGTCATCCCGGCTTCAGCCAATTCCAGCAACGGCATTGTCGCATCCCCCATCCGCGAGAGAGTCCGCCGCCAGTTGTCGCGGGTCAGGTAGCCGCGGTGGTAGCACCACCACAGCAGTCCGCCCACAGCGGCTGATGCGGCAAGCGGGTTGTGCGCGGCGAGGCCCGCCAGGCGGTGGGCGCCCGCGCCGAGCAGCCGGAGTGCTAGCTCGATGAGTACCAGCGCGTTCGCGGCGGTGGCCTCCAGGCCGGCCAGGCGCAGCACGCTCTGGGCGACGGGGATCCACTCAATGACGGCGAATCCGAAGCGCTCGAAGACACTGTCTTGGGAGACGATGACGCACGGTCCAAGGAACTCTGCGAGCGCCATCGTGGGTGCGTCGTCCGGGTCGCCCCGGTACTTCAGCGGCATCTCCCGACGACCCGCAGGATGTGACGGGTCCGCCAGGACAGGTGATCACGGATCTCCAGGTCGACCACCCGAAGGGCGGGCCAGATCTGCTGATCGAGTACGCGGCGTGCCTGACGCTCCGCCACCGTGAACTGGTCGGCCATCTTGGCCAGGTGTTCGTCGACTTCGCCAGGGACGTGCGCGGCGATATACGGGGTGGCGCGGCCGGTGCTGGCCAGCGCGGTGACCCGGTCCTGCCGGCGGCCGTGCTTGGCCAGAGAGCAGGCTTCGACCAGCAGCGCATTGGCGTCGAGGACAGGAAGCAGCGTCAGCCGGTCCAACACCATGGGGTTGAACGCCGATCCGGAAGGGACCAGCAACAGCGGTGCCAGATCGGCACGGTCAAGCGTCATGGACCAAGTGTCGTCACCGCCACTGACATACGGGCAGGATTTCCGGTCCGGCACCGGCCCGCTCCGGCGCTCCAGCTCGCAACCGCATACGGGAGTAGGCCTGGTCTGACCTCGAGGCCGTCCCAGCTCGCCGCCTGGCGGCCGCGCCGACTCGCACGCACAGAACAGCAGCCACCGTGCCCTCGACCACCGCAGGGGTGCATTACGGAAGTTGCGAGACATGACGTGCTGGCACTCTGGGAGTAGATTCTCCGCGCGATCTCGCTATCGCTGTATCTGGCGGCCGTGCGCCGCCGCGCCTACTGTGTCGTGCCAGGTGGTTGCAGGACCGGGTTCCAGGCGAACCAGTTCAGGTTCTCGGCGCCCAGTTCCCACGGCGACTCCAGCAGCAGTTTCCGGGTTGTCTCAAGGTCCGCGGTGACGGGAGCGGGAACGGGACCGATACGGGTCGTCAAGTCACCCCACTCGTGAAAAAACTCCTCGTCCTCGCCGCGCAGCCGTCGCATCGCCGCTTCCACGCAGGCCGGCCATTTCGGCATACCGTAATGGTCATCGCAGGTCCCGACCCGGGGAGCGCCGGCGAAGACGAGGAAGTCGTCCGGCGGCAGTCTCTTCTCGAAGTGCCTGAACATGTCGATACGCTGCTTCACCTGCTTCTTGATCTCTCCGAGGAATCCCCAGCCGAAGTCCGTCAGGGTCCCCTCGCATCCCGGCCAGACCATGTCCCGGTCCAGGACCAGATCCTCCAGCGCATAGAGACGGAACCGGTCATCGGAGCCCAGGACGTCGAATGCCTGCCGGGTGAGCCAGGTGTTACGGGCGAACATCGTCCCGTCGTGCAATGCCTTGCGCCGGCTGGTCGGCCGGGAGGCATGCGCATCCTCAATCGGGCCGTTGCGCCACACGGACAGAACAAGCCCGTGGGCCGCTGCCCACCGCAGGCCGTCCTCCGTTGCGAAAACGCCTAGTTCCTCAAGACGCTGCCGTGCCCAGTCCAGCGCATCCTGGATGTCCTCGTCCACCGGCTGCCTCTCCCCCATCGTTCCCCCCTCCCCCTCTGTCCTTCGTCTTCGCTACTCGTGTCATCCGCGGGATGCGGCGCTCGCAGGAAACGCCGGACCGTACGCGACCTCGCCGGCACGACCCGGTGCCGTCTGACTGCCCAGCCGTGGCGTCCGCCGGGGCCGCTTTCAGGCTGAAGCAGGCTGCTGGAAGGCCGTGCCGAGCGCGCGCAGTTGAGCGCGGCGGGCCTGCATGAGCTCCTCCGGTCGGCGCAGGGCGGTGTCCAGGAGCCATACCCCGTGGCGGAAGGGCTGGAAGCCGATGCTCTCCCACAGCGCGGCGATCTTCTTCTTCGCCTTGAGCCGATAGGCCTCGGTGACCTGCTCGCGGTCTTCGGGGTACTCGCCCATGCCGGGATAGACCGCTACCGCGCAACAGCCCCCGGACAGGCGGCGGATCGCCTCGACGGCCAGCGCCGGGCCCAGCCCGAAACCCCTCCACGCCTTGTCCAGGCTGACCCGGTCGAGGATCAGCAGATCGCCGACAGGATGTTGGACCGCCTTCTCGAACGCGGCGCTGTAGCCCGCGCGTCCGGAACGGCCAAGAACGGCGGAGACAATGACCTCGAGATCGCCGGATTCGGCGTCCGCCGCCTCCCACCGGTTTTCGCCGGTGTAGTCACGCAGCCTCCACAGGATGAGGTGGCCGATCTCGCTCCCTGCGGCCGGAGCGTCGCCGTCCCCTTCTTCCTCGTCTTCCCACTCCTCGTCGCCCGCCGTCCCGTAAGTGACCGCGACGTGCCAGGGTTCCAAGGTGTCCTCGTAGTCGTACGGCACTGCGGGATGTCCATGGCTGTAGTGGAGGTGAAGACGGGCGGGATCGCCCGGAAGTTCACAGACCGGCCGTTTGGGCATCGCTGATGTCATGGCGGAAAGACTAGAAGCGGGCACTGACATCCGACCGGGAAACGGCGACGAACGAGACTACAGACGCGGGTTGGCCCTGGCTGAGCACCTTGGCTGAGCACCTTCGCAGCCTGCCTCTTGATCGGGATCGATCCGGGCCATCGGTACCGAAGAACGACTTCCTCGTAGCAAGCCGACACAGCTCGGTCAGCTCTGCAGCGACCCGGAAGGCCACGCACTCGCCCTGCCTCCGCCACTCAGCCACGACCCGACAGTCCCCTGACCAGCACAGACCGATCACCTGAACCACACAGCGATAAGGGAATCCCGCATTGATCACTACATTCCGAGAAGATCACTGAACTTGCACTTCAGAGCCTTGCCAGCTTCCGAACCTCAACCGGAAACCCCAGCTCAGGCACACACCACGCCACAGCAAAGAATCCCGAAACGATCACTAGATCCCCAGGCCGGGCGCATCGCTCACGTAGTGATCACTAACGGATTTGTCAGATCTCGTGGTTGTTGATGAGGCGCACCGGACGTCGGGGAGTTTGGGGAAGGCTTGGGCGGCGATTCATCATCAGTCGGAGATTCCGGCGGCGCGGCGGTTGTATTTCACGGCGACGCCTCGGGTCTGGCGGGAGCGTCCGCCGAGCTCGGAGGTGCGGGAAGGGGTACGCGATCGGTTGCCGGCCGAGTTGGCGTGCTCGATGGATGACCCGGAGGTGTTCGGGCCGATCGTGTACGAGCTGGGTTTGGCGGACGCCATCAGCCTGGGGTTGCTGGCCCGGTATCAGATCCTCGTTGTGGAGGTGCGTGACCCGGTGGTGACGCCTGAGCGGCTGTCGGGGCCGGAGGCGCGGGAGGAGGAGGTTCGCGGTCTGCGGCTGGGTGCGCTGCAAGCGGCGTTGCTGCGGACGGCTGCCGAGCACGGGTTGCAGAAGATCATTACTTTTCATCACCGCACGGTGGAGGCGGAGGCTTTCTGTAAGGGGCTGGAGAAGAAAGCGAAGGAGTTGCACGCTTCCGACTCGGAGAAGTACCCGAAGTCGGTGTGGGCGGGGTGGCTGCGTGGTGAGCACGAATCGGACTACCGGGCAACGGTGTTGGGTCAATTCGGCGGTACGGCGCACCGTGCGGTTCTTTCTAACTGCCGGGTTATGGGTGAGGGCGTGGATTGTCCGGCGGTGGATGCGGTGGCGCTTTTGGATCCCAAGGGGTCGTCGGTGGATATTGTCCAGGCGATTGGGCGGGCGCTGCGTCAGAAGCCGAACGTGGGAAAGGTCGCTTCTTTGATCGTGCCTGTGTTTCTTGGGCCGGATGAGGTTCCGTCCGACATGGTTACCTCTGCGTCGTATCGGCCGCTGGTAAAGGTGTTGGAAGGTCTGCGGGCGCACGATGAACGCGCGGTGGAAATGCTTGCTATTCCGCAGGAGAACTCACCGGGTGAAATGGGTGAGTGGATTGGTCCGGAGCCGGAGGAGGGTGAGGAGGAGTCCCGGATGTTGCTGCGGTTCTCGTCTCCGCGTGATCCGGCCGCTGTCGCTGAGCTGGTCTCGCTGCGGGTGATCGACACTGAGCGGCAGGACTGGACGCGGGGGTACTGGGCGGCGCGGCTGTGGTCGTCGCGGGAGGGGCATCTGCGGGTGCCGTTGGGCGCGGAGTGGGAGGGGTATCCGCTGGGGCGGTGGGTGCGTCGGCAGCGGGCGGCGTACGCGTCGGGGCAGCTTGACGGGCGGCGGGTGGCGCGGCTTGAGCGGCTGGGGATGGTGTGGGACCCGGCGGAGGCGGAGTGGCAGGACAACCTCGCGGCGGCGCGGCTGTACATGGGCCGGTACGGGACGTTGGCGGCTCCGCGCGGCGCGGTGGTGGCTGAGCCGGGCGGTGAGGCTGCGCGGGCGCTGGAGGGGCCGTCAGGGGCCATAGGGCGGCCTGTCGGGCAGTGGCTGTCCAACTGCCGCCGTCCGGGCGCGTTGAGCCCGGAGCGGGCCGTGCAGCTCGCGGAGATCGACCCGGACTGGTGTCCGGACTGGCCGATCGACTGGCAGCGCCACTATGCGGGCGTGCGGGCGCTGGTGGTGGACGGCGGCGCGGCGGTCGATGAGATCACCCCGGGGGTGACCGTCCAGGGCGCGGACGTCGGGCGGTGGCTGGAGAGGCAGCGCGAGACGTGGGGCGAGCTGTCGCAGGCGCAGCAGGAGCGGCTGGGCACCCTCGGCGTCACAGCCCCCGAGCCCGTCGCGGCGGCCGGACCGAAGGCCGGCGGCCGGGCGGCGGCGTGGGAACGCGGCCTCGCGGCGGCGCGCGCCTACCTCACCCGCGAGGGCACGCTGACGGGCGTCTCCCGGGCGCATGTCGAACGGATCGTGCATGACGACCAGGAGCACGAGGTGAAGCTGGGGGTGTGGCTGGCGAACCAGCGCAGCCGCCGCGCCAAGCTCCCCGCCGACCGCGTCGCCGTGCTGACAGAACTGGGAGCGATCTGACGATGAGGCACGGGCGGCTGCGTCGCTTCGGCTAGCTGTGTAGCCGTGGCGGAAGATCGGCAAAGGGGGTGGGCACCGGTTTGGTGCCCACCCCCTTTTCGCGCTTCCGTTCAGGTCAGTTGATGCTGTATTCGCCGGTGAACGCGGCCTCCTTCACGCCGCCGAACGGGGCGCCGATGGTGCACTTGCCCACGCCACCGAACAGGCTCGTCGAGAACGTGCCGCTGAAGCCGTGGCCCTTGAACAGGCCCTCGGTCACGTAGCCGGACACCGTCGCGTCGTTGAGGACGGTGCGGTCGATCGTCAGGTTGACGACGCTGCGCAGCCTGTAGCCGTCTGTGGTGGTCCACTCGATCGTTCCCGTGCCGCTGCCCGTGCCGCCGCCGGACAGGCACGAGAGGGTGACACCGTCGAAGTCGGCCGTGATCCGCGCGCTACCGATGCTGGCCTGGGTGTTGTCGTTGCAGTGGCCGTCCTGGCCCTGGTAGGAGACATGCTGCGGGCGCGGCCACAGCTGCACGCCGGGGCTGAAGTGGGTCGTACCGGAGGCTGAGCACGAGACGCTCACATTCGGCGCGGCACTCACGCTCGCCGGTGCGACGAGGGACGCGCCGACGGACAGCGCGGCGCACGCAGCAGCGGCAACAGCAAGACGACGCGTACGGGAACGGGCAGCACGGAGCATGGTGTTCCTTTCGCCAAGAGGACGGTTCGGCCACGCGGCCGACCGCGAACACACCCAGACTCCCGGCTACGTACAGCAACACCAATACTACTATCAGTAGTGAAGAGGGCTAATCGGTGCACATGCCAACGGCACCCACTCCCCCGGCTGATACGTACGCCAACTTGGCACTCCCGCACGCCCCTTGCCCCAGGTGTCACGATCGGTAGCAGCCCCAGAGCCGGACAGGCCAACACACGGCTGGACCCAGAAGACTGAGGGCAGAGGCGTACCGCTGAGCTACAGGGCGTCGACGGGGCCGCTGCGGGGGGAGCGAGCTGGTCACGGGCCAGAAAGCAGGAAGATCACTTCAACGCGGCCCGGGTCGTCGCCCTCGGGTGAATGGACCCGGTACAGGATGGTGATGCGGTCGCCGGTGTCCTTGGCCGCCTCCGTGTCGATCCTGCGCAGCTCGGCGCCCGTGATCGGCTCGGTGGAGCTGGTGGGGTCGCGCGGCTCGACGGTGAGTCTGTCGAGCACGTCATGTCACCGCGCGCCGTCCGCCTGGGCTGAGGTGGGCCACTTCTTCGTAGAGCCGTGTCGGCACCTCGACGGTCCATCGGGTCACCGGTCGGTTTCCCGGCTCTCTACGTAGGCGTACAGGTCCGCCACGGGCGCGGTGACCGTCTCGCCCGCGAGTGAGGCAGCAATGGCCGCCTGGACCTCGGGCCGGGTGCGGAGCGCGAGCAGACGGCGGGCGTCGGAGATCACGGCGGCCTGCGCCGGCCCGAACCTGGCCGCGTCCAGCCTCGCGTTGAACGCGACCACTTCGGCCGGACCGAGCAACGCGAGTTCGGCCCGCAGCTCGGCAAGCGTCTGGGGCCCTTCCCACTCCTCGACCCGGTGAGGGTCCGCGTACGCCCGCGCGGGCGGCTCGTGCGGCATCGCGCGCATGCTGGTGACCTCCGTAGCCTCTCGACTCTTCAGCGTACGCGGGGGCTGACCGGTGGGGCAGTGACATGGAAAACCGCAGACCGCGGGTATGCGACAGCGCCCCGGCCGGGGGTCCACGGGGCCGGAGCGCCGTTCTGACCACCCTCACCGGACACGACGACGGCGCCCCGCCCCCGGATCGGGGACGGGGCGCCGTGGTGTGCGGGCCGGTCAGGTGCCATCGGCCAGGAACACGGCAGCCTCGTGGGCGTTCTCCGCGACGCCGACCGTCGTCCAACCGTCCTGGCCCAGCTCCAGCAGCACCCGAGGAGCGTCCGGCGCGACATGCGCCGCGCGGTGCGGGCCAGACACGAGCGGCACCGCGCGCCGCGTACCAGTGATCTGCCGGTCCGACTCCCGCTGAGCGTCCCGCCGGGCCACCCACGCGGCAAGCGTTTCATCATCAGGCACGGCCATCAGGTTCACCTCCTCCACGGTGCTGTGCGGTCCGGGTCGTCCAGCCAAGGCATAACACTCCGCGGGGTGATCGTGAGGCCGAACCGGTCGACGCCCGGCCGGTCTTCCCTCACCCACCAGCCGTAAGCATCCTCCACCTCGTCCCACAGACGGCGCGGGCCGTGCTGGTACACCTCACCGGGCCCGGGACCGCCCGGCCACGCCACAGCCGCCCAGGAGGCGTCACAGAGGCTGTAGAACCACGCCGCCCGCGTGCCATCGGGCTGAACGTAGGCGTTGTGCACCACATCGGGCACCCCCAGACCGATGACGAACGCGGCGTCAGCCAGCTCATCCGGATCGGGCAGCACGGAGCGGCTGTGCACGGCTACCGTCGGCCAGTCCTCGGGCACACGCTCGCCATGGTCGACAGTGACTCGCTGGGCTCGGGCCTTCATGAACTCCACGCCCATGATGAACGGGCCCGACGCAGTGCCGTCCTCGCCGACGGCCAAGCGGACGACAGCGTCACGGTTGCTGTAGTGCGTTCCCCACGGGGCGACGATCAGCCCTCCGCGCCGGGTCTGTCTGAGCCACGCGCCGGGGATGGTGCGTACACCGAAGGTGCACAGCAGCCGGTCATACGGGTGATCGTTCGGGTGACCGGCCAGCGCGTCGCCTACGACCGCATCGGCATGCAAGCCGAGGGCGCGCAGGCGCCCTGCGGCGGCACGGGACACCCCCGGGTCGACCTCGGCCGTTGTCACGTATCCGGGTCCTGCCCGGTGGGCGAGGAGGGCCGCGGTCTCACCGGTCCCGGTGCCCGCGTCCAACACCCTCATCCCGTGGTCGATGTCCAGTTCCCGCAGCATCGAGAACACCACCGACGGCATAGATGCAGACGACGTCGCCACCCGCCCAGGCTCCTCGCCCGCATGCGCGCCGTCGTCCCACTGGGTGACGATCGGCGTATCGGTGTCGGCGTACCCGTGCCACGCATCCGGGTCACGCTCACGGTGGACCGGGACAGCGGTTCCTGCTCCCATGTCGAACGGCCACATCAACTCGGGCAGGAACAAAGCGCGGTCAACGCCCGCGAACGCCGGCGACCAGTCCGAGGACATCGCGCCGGCAGCAATGAGGCAGCGCCCCAGCTCATTTCGGCTGAGGCGCTCCTGACGTACAGGGCTATTCATCGCGCTACTTGCCGCGCGTCCCGCCACCGGGCGGGGTTGATCCGTCGGGTGACGGCGGCGGAGGGGGCGGAGGAACGCTGATCGGCGCGCCTTGGGTCCGTCGTGCTTTCCCATGGTGGTGCTCCCTTCGTGTGCTGCGGGGGCGAACCCCGCACCGTACCCGCCGGGGAGTCCGGCGGGGGCTTTTGGTGGTGTCCCGGGGATGATCAGCCCGGGACACCCGGGGCTCGCGCGGCCGGTTTTGCCTGGCCGTTTACCGCGCGGTCCCCTTCCGCCTCCCTCGGGGGTGGGACGCGGAGCTGTGCGCCGCCTGGTGCGGCCGGGGGGCGTGGGAGGCCCCGCCGCACTAGGCGGAGTTGGAACCGGCAGCCGGGCGGAGGAGGGGAGCCTCGTGCCCCGTCCGGCCGCCGGAGATCAGGGGGGCGGCGCGGGCCCCGCAGCGGCAGACGTGCCCAGGGGTCGCGTGCGGCGCCGTGATCGCCTGGGAGTCAAGATCCGCTGAGGCCGGAGCCGGGGCACTTCGGGCCTCCACGGCACCGCTGACGATCACGGTGGGGGGCGCTACGCCGAGGAGAGCGAGGGTGGTGATGGGGCGCCAGATGGATAACCGGATGCCGCCGGTGGCGTGACGGCCGCTCACGGCGTGGCCTCCAGTACAGCCCACACCCTTTTACCCCAGAACTTCTGGCGATCACCGAGCCGGTCAAAGCCCCAGGAGTGCGCCAGGGATTCGACGAGTACCAGGCCCCGGCCGTGCTCTTCGTCCTCGTCTTCCGGGGCGCGCATCTCCGGCAGCCGGTACGCGGCCCGATCCACGAGCGCGACGTACACGCGGTCATCTGCCGGGCGCTCGAAGATCAGCCGCACCATGGGTCCCGAACCATGGCGGACCGCGTTCGCCATCAGCTCCGACACGATCACCACTGCGGCGGCCGTCGCCTCGTCCGGAATGGCCCAGCACTCCATGGTGGTCTGCGTGGCCATGCGCGCGACGGACGCCGACTCCTCCCGGCGCTCCAGCACGGTGGTGTAGCCGGGATGCCCACACGGGCGCGGGGTGAGGGTGGGGGGTGCTGGTCGTACTGCGGTCGTCGTCATCGCCGTATCCCCGCCGTTCGTGGTCGGTGGGGTCCGTCTCCCTCGGGGGACGGGGGGGGGACGGACCCAGGCGCCGCATGCGAACCGGCGGCGTTCCATCAGTCCAACGGCAAGAGAGGGTCAAGGCGAAGGAAAAACGGGCCGGTTGGCGGTCGGCAGCCAGCGGAAATTTCCGGTCGGGTTCGAGTCAACGGGTTACACGCTCCATGATCAGGTCGCTACGGTCAGTGAGTGACCGGAAATTTCCGCCTCAAGGCCAAGATGGATGAAACCGGCTTTTCACAGGGGGAGTTGGCGAAGGCAGTCAACGACGCATTGGAGGACGCGGGCGAGCGGCCGACGGTCGGGGACCGCACCGTACGCACGTGGCTGACCGGAAAAACTGCCTGGCCTCACCGCGCGAAGCGGGAGGCACTGGAGGCAGTATTCGGGTGCACCGCCGAAGCCCTCGGTTTCATCCCTCCGCCCTCACCCGAACCACCCCCGGAGGACCCCGACGTGATCCGCCGTCGATTCGTCACCGCGGCCGGTGGCACCGTCGCCGCCGTCGCCCTGCCCACCAGCACCCGACCTCAAAGCGTCGGCACCTCCGACGTGATCCGCCTCCGCAACGGCATCGACACCCTCACCGCCCTCGATGACCGGCGCGGCGGACACGCCGCGCTAGAACGCGCCGCACTCGCCGGCGCAGCCGAGGTCACCGGTATGCAGGACCGCGCCACCTCCCAGCGCATCCGGCAACGCCTGTTCGCCATCGCCGCCGACTACACGGCCACTGCGGCATGGTCGTGTATCGACGCCCGGCAGCTCGACCGCGCCAGCGGTCACCTGGACCGCGCGCTCTCCCTCGCCGGACTCGCCCAGGACCCGTCACAGACGGTTCAGGTGTGGAACCTGCGGGCGCTTCTGGCCCGGCAGCGCGAGGAGTACGGCGAAGCCGTCGCCGCCGCGCAGGCGGCACAGGCCGTCTCGATCTGCCGCCGAGACCCGCTGTATGCCTCCCTCGCGCACGCCCGGACCGCTATCGGATACGCGAACGTCGGCGATCACCGGGCGGCGCTGCGATCCCTCGGATACGCCGGGGACATGCTGGCCAAGGCCGAAGACCGGCCCCGACCAAGCTGGATCGACTTCTACGGGCCCGCAGAGCTGCATTCCCTCACTGCCATCGCCCATGACCACCTCGGAGCCCCAGCAGAAGCCGAAGCCGCCTCATACCGCGCCCTGTCCACGCTCCCCACTTCGTACCGGCGAAACCGCGCGCTGACCACCGCACGCCTCGCCATCGCACAGGTCCACCAAGGCGAGCCAGAGCAGGGATGCCAGACGACCGAGGAAGTATTCAGGCTGATGGACGGTGCACCCCTCCCCGGCCGCATGCGCTCCCTTCTCGGGGACTTTCACCGCGACCTCCTCACCCTGACGCCAGGCATGGCACGAGAGTGGGGCGACCGCTACCGCACTGAATGGAGCATCGCGTGACCCCTCAGACGATCGACCTGCGGCACTACGGACACGAGGATCTGCCCGAGATCCGGCAGACCCTTTTGGATGTCCACGCCGACGCATACGCGGACGAGATGGACGACCCGTTCACGCAGCGGTTTCCATGGTTCGTCGACCACTGGGGCGGCAACCCCGGTTTCGCGTGTGTCATCGGCTACGCAGGCACAGAGCCGGTCGGTTTCGCGTACGGGGCCGCAGCCGATCCCGGACGCGAGTGGTGGCGTGACTGCCCGATCGAAGAGCCGGAGCAGTCACGTACGTTCTCGTTCAGTGAGCTGATGGTGCGGTCGAAGTGGCGTAAGACCGGCACCGCCGAGCGGCTGCATGCCGCACTGATCGACGACCGGCCCGAGGCCCTGACCGTGCTCCTCGTCGACCCCGACCACCCCAAAGTGCAAGCCCTCTACGAGACGTGGGGATACCGCCACATCGGGCACCGCCAGCCCTTCCCAGACTCTCCCCGCTACGCGGTCATGCTCCGCGACCTACGCGCCGCGTAGCCGACACCACCACGGCGGCCTGCTCCCCTCACCGGGAGCGGGCCGTTCGCCGTCTCGGCGGTCATTCGGCCATCGCGAACGCACCCCAGCGCGATGTCCTCTGTCTTGGCCTTGACGCGCTGACGGCCCCGTGCCCCCTAGTGGGGTACGGGGCCGTCAGCGGATGGGTATGTCAGAGATCGGAGGGCAGTTGCTTGCCAGTCTCGGCGTCGAACGCGGTACCGGTCGGGGAAAGGCGCACTGTCCGGAAAGGGGCCCGGGAGCCTTCCTTCCAGCTCTTCCCGCCGACTGCTATCCGGACCGTTACGTCAGCGAGAGGGTCCTTGACGGGCACTTTGATCTCAGGAGTCTGGGGATACCAACCGTCTTCCCGCTGACTGCTGGCGTTCTTCCCGGAGGCGTCGATCCGCAGATACTTGGCGTCCTCATCGAAATACGACCTCAGTTCCACGATCACGTGGCTCTTGTCCCTGGTCCAGCGGGCCACCACATCGGCGTCAACACCATCGATGTCGAGTGCTGCTCCCGACCTTCCCTTGTACGCGGCGGCTTTAGTCTGGCGCTCCTTGCGCTCCTCGTCGTGCTGATCGTCCTCTGCGCTCTGCCATACACCTCCAACGGCGATGGTCAGGGCCGCGATCGCGGCGACGTAGGGCCAGGTACGGCGGCGTGGTCGACTGGGCTGTTCGTCGTCAGGATTTGTTGCGGGTGCGGGCGGATTGGCCCCGCCGTGCCATGCCGGTGGCGTGCTGGCGTCGGCCTCGTCGGTCCACCAGTCGACCTCTTTACCCATGCGGGTGACGGTAGCGCGTAGATGTGTTGCCGTGTCAGGGCTTCCGCACAGGTCCGCGACCTTGGCCCCGGTAGACAGCCACGACAGGGCCTGATCGGAGTGGATGCCGTGGGTGGTGATGTCCTGGCGCTCGCCGATAGCGGCGAGTTCGGCGGCTTCGCCGCACCGGCCCTGCTTGGCTGCCTCGATGACGTCGTGGTGCCGGGTGTCGATGACATTGGGAGGCATCTCCCAGTCACAGTCAGCATCTTGATCGTTGGTGTCCTGCTCGACGGGTGCCGGCAGTTCCTCGCGCTGGGCGTCGCGGCTGCTGTCCTCCTCGGTCTCCGTTGCCTTCGTCAACGCCTTCGCGGGTTCCTGGTCGACGGCCAGGGCCTGCTGCGCCTTGCGGCGCCGCGAAGAGGTGTCCGTGAGTCGTGCTTCTTCGTCGCTGAGGACGGTTTCGACGATGTCGATGTAGTGGGGGCCGACCTTCCACACAGCCTGTCCCGGGGCAAGGTTCGGGATTTCCGCAACAGCCCAGGCGGGCAGGCCGAGCAGTGCGCCGACGTTGGCCGCTTCGTCCGGGCCCAGGCGTCCGACGTGGGCGACCTCGCACAAGCGCGCCAGGTCCTGCGCCCTACCGTTACCAAGGTCGGACAGCGTGTGCATCAGCACGTCCAGGGACAGTCCCAGCTTGCGGGAGTTCTTCAAAAGCCGCTGGATCAGTTCGGCCGTGGCGGGGGCGAGCAGGATCTGCCACGCCTCTTCGAGCACCAGGTGCCGGTGCACAGCGGTCGACTGGGGCAGCCACACGTGTTCCGCCCAGCACGAGACCGCGGCCATCAGCGAGGGGATCGCGGGCGAATTGCGGTCCAGGCGGGAGAAGTCGAAGGTGATGATCGGCAGGTCCGTCTCCGGCAGGGCCGCGTCCGGGCCATCGAACAGGCCGCGCAGTGAGCCCTCGGTGTAGCGGGACAGGGCGATCGCCGCTCCTTCGCCCCATTCAGCCAGTTTCGCGGCCGGCCACCTGCCGTTCTGCGGGCTGACCAGGGCGTCCACCAGGCCGTTCAGGTTCGTCGCCTTGGGGTGGTTGAGGGCGTGCTGGAGTGCGTGGGTGGCCTGGTGGTCGAGTGCGCCGGGTTCGACGGCGGTGATCAGCGAGCGGATGAGCTGCTCGCGGACCTCGGGCGGGAACAGGCCGCTGCACGGGTTGAGGATGAAGGAGCTTGCGTCGATGACCCTGCCTCGCAGGGAGCGGGTGACAGGAGCCCACTCGCCGGCCTTGTCGTCTTCTCCGAAGGAGTCGATGACGACGGCCTGGTGGCCGTGTGGACGATTTCGCGGTGCGTCCGCACTTTGTCCGTCGTGGACTTGCCGGAGCCGAGTCCGCCCAGCGCCAAACAGTTGGTGGACGGCAGAACAACGAAGGGCCTACGGGGCCGGGCAGATGCCGGCCAAGCGCGCCGAACGGCTGGAGGCCCTGGGCATGGTCTGGGACGCCGCCGACGCGGCGTTCCAGGAGAACCTAGCCGCAGCCCGGGTGTACTACGCGCAACACTGGAGCCTCTGTGCTCCCCGTACGGCATCGGCTCTTGACCGGCCGCTGGGACAGTGGCTCTCCAATTTGAGACGACCGGGTGCGCTGGCCGGCCACCCGGAACGGGCCGAAGCCCTCGCGGCGATCGACCCGGACTGGAACCCGGACTGTCCGGTCGACTGGCAGCGGCACTACGCCGCCGCACGCGAACTCCTGGCCGACGAAGCTGCGCTGACCGAGCTGCAGCCCGGCGTCACCGTCCACGGCATGGACATCGGCAAATGGCTCCAGCGGCAACGCGAACACGCTGTGTGGCAGGGCCTCATGCCGGGGCAGCGTGAGCGCCTGGACCAGCTCGGTGTCGAGCCGCTGCCGCCGGAGCAGGAAGCGCCCTTGAAGCCGTCCAAGGCGGCCTCTGGGTCGTTCGAGCGGGGCGTTGCGGCCCTGGCGCAGTACAAGGTCCGTACGGGATCTGTGACGGTCCCCAGGGGTCACGTAGAGACGCTGGAAGACGGGACCGAGGTCAAGCTCGGCGTATTCCTGTCCAACACCAAAAGCCGGCGCGCAAAACTCACCACCGACATACTCCAGGCGCTGCCGCCCTCGGACTGGACTGGGCAGCGTAGCGCGAGCTCCATGGGCGGTCGTCCGGGTCACCGGCGGCCTCCCTCGGCTGCTGCGGTCCGGGTCACTGGATACACGGCCTCGTGGCCGCTGTCTCTTTCGGTTGGGGGGAGGGTCTTGGGGCTACTCGGGCCGCCGGTTGAGTTCCCTCCGGGCTCCAGGGTGAACGCGCGGATATCCGTGCGGAGCTGGTCATGGGCTGTCGCAACCGGATCCTCTGCCGTCGCCAAGTCCTCCACCTCCATCACGACCCCGACTACCGCCAAGATGGTCGCGCGAAACTGCTGGCGGTCGAGGTGCGGTGTTGTCGGGTCTGCCGATGCTGCCAGGAGCAGTTGAATGTCCGCGAGGTGGTGCACCAAATCCATCCGCTTGACGGCGAAGCCTGCGGTCCGAGCGACCTGATCGGGGCCTTCCAGTTCGACGACCGCGAACGCTGATAGGACCGGGGCAGTTGGCACGCCTTTGATCATTTCGAGGGCTCGGAGACGTAGCTGTTCCGGGTGGGGGCTGTGCGGGGTCCGAGTAGGAACGGAACAGAGAACCGGCGCAGCTGTCAGATCTTTTGACGGTCCGTCATCTGGCCTGCCAGGGTGTGGGAATGAGCGACGACCCGACGATCGGTTTCCTGAAGGCGGATGTGGGGCGATTCTTCGATCACATCCACACCATGGCCGTCTACAGCCTCGCCCTCCAGCTCGCCGTGTTCAGCCGCAAGGGCGTACAGCGATCGCTCGACCAGGCCGCGCAGATGAACGAGGCGATCGGCGGACGACCGCGGCCGTACAGCGTCGCGTGATGCGGCGGCTCAAGCCGCGAGGACCACCGCGCGCAGGCCGCCGCCACGGGCGGCACGAAGGCGTCCAGGGGTGCGGGGTGAGGGAGGGCGGGAACGAGGCGGTCAGCGAGGGACGTGTGGGTAACTGCAACTGCCCGTACGCCTTTACAGTCTTGTCATGGTGAGTTCACGTCTGCCCCGGCGCCGGGTGCGCGGCCTACGTCTTTGGCCTGTAGGCGCGGTCCTCGGCTTGACCTTCACCGCTGCGGTTCTGGTCGCGGCCGCGGTGTTCTACACCGGATGGGACCTGCTTGGTGCACGTGGGCTCAAGCCTGAACGTCGCATCGACTCCAAGACATTGTTTGACCTGGTCAAGCTCTCCTTCGGGGTCGTGGCCGGGGCTGGCGCCCTGGTGGCCCTGGTCGTCGCCTACCGCCGCCAGCGCGTCGACGAGGACGGCGCCCTGCGCGACGCCACCCGCCTCCACAATGAGCGCTTCACCACCGCCGTGGCCCAGCTCGGCGAAGAATCCGCCGCTGTGCGCCTCGGCGGCGTGCACGCCCTCGCCGGACTCGCCGACGATGCCCCCACCTACGCACTCCAACAGACCTGCATCGACGTCCTGTGCGCCTACCTCCGACTGCCCTACACCGCAGAGAGCGACCTTCCACAGGACGACGCGGAGGCACGCCGCAGCTACCTGGCTCTGCGGGCAGTCCGGCACACGATCATCCGCCTCATCGGCGACCACCTCAGGTATCCGTCCGAGCACCCCCACTCATGGCAAGGCCAACACTTCGACTTCTCCTACGTCACCTTCGACGGCGGAGACTTCTCCGGCGCGAAGTTCTCCGGCGGCACCGTCGACTTCTCCGGCGCGAAGTTCTCCGGCGGCACAATCAGCTTCATCGGCGCGGAGTTCCCCGGGGGCGAGGTCTACTTCATCGAAGCGGAGTTCTCCGGGGGAGAGGTCTACTTCACCAACGCGGAGTTTTCCGGAGGCATAGTCGACTTCACCGACGCCAGCGGATCGGCACCACATGGACTTCCGTTGGGTGGCTCGTCCTCAACCTTGCCGAACGGACTCACCCTTCCTCGAACCTGGCACCGGGGAGGAACCTCGTAATGTTCGGCATGCGTTTCATAGGCGGTCCGCCTATGAAACACCGCCCCGGTTGGGTTCGGTCAACTCGCATCTGTGGAAAGCAGCCTGGAGAGGCCCAAAGCGGTCGGAGGCGTGCTCCGGGCCCCGGAAGCATGAGCGGCCGGTGGACGGACCGATCCAGGTGGCTCCGTCGGGTCCGCCCGGAGCGGGAGCCAGTGGCGTGAACGACGTCCCTTGGTCCGCTGTCCCCCTTCGGCGGACGGCGACAGGTCCAGGCCCCCTCCGCCCCGCGGGACTCGTGCGGGGCAACCGGGGAAAGATTCTGTCACCCCACGTCGCGGAGCTGAAGAAGGTATGCGGCAGTCAGCGCAACAGCACGGTCCTCGTCATGCGACAGCTCCACGAGGGCACGTGACGCCGTCGTCCCCGGAATGTCCGCCAGTGCTTGGGCAAGCCGCCCGCGTGCAGGTGCCTTGGTTGTGTCGTCGGCAAGGCGGTCGACGAGCCTGGTCGCGATCTGATCTGCCGTCGCGGTGTCGCTCGCCAGCACGCTCAGTGCATCGGCTGCATCGGTGTCGTTCCTTCCCTCCACGATCATGTCGATGAGCGCCGGGACCGCATCGGCCACACCACATGTACCGAGCGCCAAAGCCGCATACCCACGGACCACGGCGTCGGGGTTCGCAAGGGCATCCCGCCTGCCTCCCTCGCCGCCACCCCTGCGGCCGACCTCCAATTGTCGTACGCGGTCGCTGACTTGGAGCAGCATCCCGGCAGTCTGTTGACCGACCGCGTGCGCCTGGACTGGATCACCGCGCGCTCTGCGCTCGACGACGCCGAGACCTTCGTGCCCGAGGCAGCGGTGCGGCTGGGCCGCACGGTCCACGACGCGTGGCGCCAGCATCTGCCCAGCGCCTCCACGAACGGCCTGGCGTCCGGGAACACGAGGGCCGAGGCGATCGTGCACGGGCTGTGCGAGGTGATCGAGCGCGACGTCTTGTCCGGCCTCACCGACGAGGGCCAGGCCGAGCTGGTGGACGCGTCGGCGGTGAAGGCCCCGTACTGTGCCGCGCTGCTGGAGCGGCTCGCCGAGCGAGGATGCTGGTGGGAACTGCGACACGTACCCAACCGGTACGGCGTTGCGGTGATGTGCTGCCACCTGTGGCGCGAGGACCAGTCAGCGGCCGTCGTCGCCGGTTCCGGCGCCCACCCGGACCCGGGCATCGCCTTGTCGCGGGCGATCACCGAGGCCGCGCAGACCCGGCTCACGCTGATCAGCGGGAGCCGCGAGGACAACCAGCCGCTCGTCTACCGGCCCGGCCCGCACCGTGCGCCCGCTCCCTCCGCCGGGGACTCGATGCCGTGGCCGGAGATCGCGAGCCACTACGGCGCCCCCGCCGACACCGACACCCAGCTCGCGCACGATATGGCGACTGCCGTGACCACCGCGACCGGACGGGCGCCGCTGGTGGTGGATCTGACCTGGGGCCCGTACGCGCGCGCGGAGTTCGCCATGGTCAAGGTGTGCGGCCCCATCCCTGCTCTACACCGCCCGGCACACCGTGCCCCGCCCGAAGCAGGTGCCCTGATGAGCACGCATGTCTTCGCCGGACCGACCATCACCGCGGCCCGCATCACGAGCATCCTGCCGGGCGCGGTCGTGCACCCGCCCGTCCAGCACGGGGACCTCCTCCGCCTTCGGCTGCAGGCCGGCGACCGCGTCCTGATCATCGACGGGCTGTGGCACCAGAGCGCACCGGTGCGGCACAAAGAGATCCTGATGCTCCTGGCCAAGGGGGTCGCCGTCTACGGGGCTTCCAGCATGGGCGCGCTGCGCGCCGCCGAACTGGCCCCGTACGGCATGGTCGGCATCGGCCGGATCTACCGGGCCTTCCGTAGTGGGCTGCTGGACGCTGACGACGACGTCGCGGTCCTACAGGAGCCGGACGGACGGCCGCTGACGCAGGCCCTGGTGAACCTCCGTGCCGCCTTCGAACACGCCGCAGACGCCGGCCGCATCACCGAGCCCGAGGCGCAGGCACTGACCGAGACCGCGCGCCGGCTTCCGTACGGCCGGCGGACCCGCACCGCGCTGGGCCGCCTCATGGCCGAGCGTGGCGTCGGCGACGTCTACGCGAGAGCCGACATCTGGGGATGCGGCACCCCGCACGACCTCAAGCGCCAGGACGCGGAGACCGCCCTGCGCGTCCTGGCCAAGGGACCGTTCGCCATCGCGGAGGCGACGGCTCCGGGGTGGTCGCAGGAGCCGTGGCAGACCAGCTTCATCCGCTACTGGAGCGCCGCCTTCGCCCCCGCCACCGCCAGCGGCCTCCCGTTCCTGCCGCTGCTCCAGCACCAGCAGCTCTACGACCCCGCATTTCCCCGGCGTTGGCGCACCCGGGTCCTGTCCCTTCTCCTCGCCGCAGACGGCCAACACGTCGTCCACGAGAGGGCCGTTGAGGACTTCGCGGCCCACCGCGGCCTGGCGCTGGCCGATCTCACGGACGAGCAGCTCGCCTACTGGCTCACCGCCGACGAGCGATCCCATGCCGACCCGGGCGAGCAGCTGGTCCGCCTCGTGGTGCGCTCGGCACGCCTGGACGACGCCTGGCCCGTCTACCCGGTCTCGCCCGCTGAAGCGGGCCCGCTGTTCAACGCCGAGCTGCCCACGGAAGACCACGTGCTGCACGCCCTGCAGACAAACGCCGCCGCGCTGGCCGAGCACCCGGGCCACAGCATCGCCCACCTGTCTGCCGACCGGATCTCCGCCCACCTGCTCGCCCACTGGGGCCAGCCCGCGGACGCCGGCCTCGATGAGCGCGACGCCGCCGCCCGCGACCGCGGCCTGCGCAGCTTCACCGCGGCCGTCGAGACCGACCGCACCTTCTACCTCGGCGCGCTCACCAGCGTCTCCTCCGCCGCTTCGCTCGGGGCGAGGGTCAGCGCCCGGACCTGACGCAACAGCAACGGCACGATCATGGCGGCCACGATCGCGGCGGCCCCGGCGGCGAGCGTCGCCCGCACCCCGAAGTGCGCGCTCGCCGGCCCGGCGGCCAGATACCCCAGCGGGACCGGCAGCACCTGGCCGAGCGTGGAGTACGACATGACCCGGCTCAGCTTCTCCTTGGGGATGCGCTCCTGGACCAGACTCGCCCAGACCGTCATGCTCAGGGACAGGCCGGTCCCGGCCGCGCACGCGGCGAACGCCACGAGCACGAGCGGCAGATGGGCGGCCATCGCCGCCAGCGGCAGCGACATCGCTCCCGTCCCCACGCACACCACCACGCCGACGCGCCGCACCTTCCACATCAGGGCCGCGGTGGCGCCGAGCACCAAGCCGCCGGTGAAGGCGCTGACCACCAGCCCCACCCCGCGGCGCCGCCCAGGTAGTTCTCGCCGTAGACCGGGCCGAGCATCTGGTAGCCGACCAGCCACACCGGTACGACGACCGCGCCCTGGAGCACCATCACCCACAGCCAGCGCCGAGACCAGAAGTCGCCCCATCCCTCACGGAGATCAGCCACGAACCCGGTGCGCACCTTCGCCTTCGTGGGGGCCAGGTTGAGGCGGGCGCACAGAACGGCCGCCGCCGCGAACGTGAACGCGTCCCAGCCGATCACCCAGCTCGACCCGACGGCGGCGACCAGCACGCCGCCCACTGCAGGACCGGCGATCTTGACCGTGTTCTGGCCGATCTTAAGCAGCGCGTTCGCCGCGTACCGCATCTCGGCCGGGACCACTTCCACCACGACGCCGCCGGCGGCCGGGGTGAAGAAGCTGCTCGCCGCACCGCACAACGCGGACACCGCCACCAGATGCCACACCTGCGCCGCGCCGGTCCACAGCAAGACGGCCGCGACGCCCTGCGCTCCGGCGCTGAGGATGTTCGTCCACACCATCACGGTGGCGCGCGACCACCGGTCGGCCACCACACCGCCGATTAGCAGGAGCAGGATCTGCGGCGCCACGTTGGCCGCAAGCACCAGACCGAGCCCGGACGCCCCGCCGCCGAGGTGCAGCACCGCGAACGCCATACCGATCGGAGCCACGGCCGAGCCGGTCCAGGACAGCATCCGCGCCGTGAAGTGCAGCCGGAACGAGCGGACGGCGAGCGGCGCGCCCGCCTCCCTGAGCCTGGTCCGCAGCGGTATGCGCGGCACCGGAGAAGAGCTGCTCCGAACCGGCCACCACGGCATACGCATGATCCGACTCCGCCCAGCAAGCACGAGACCCGGCGCCAGACCGGCACCGGGACAGGCGCCAACCCTAGGGCACCAGGAAGATCACCTGTCGCCGATGCACCACAAAGCCCATCCCCTTTCGGCAGCCGTCAGCATTCCGCCACGACACGATCAACTATCGGCTCGTCGCCGGGAACTGCTGGGTGACGTCGAGGAGTTGCTGCTCAGCCCACGGCGGCGAGGATCGGGGCCAGCGCCTCGTAGCTGTTCCGCACGCCCTCCTTGTTGCCGAGGCGGTGGCGCTCCAGACGGACGGCGCCGAGGTGCCGGGCTTCGTAGACCTTCGAGCGCCAGGTCGCTGCCTCGGACTGCTCCAGAGGGCCGTAGGTCTCCCAGAACGCCTGGCGCTCATCGGCCTTGGTCGTGACCATGCGGATGGTCCAGTCAGCTGCCGGATCGCCCCACAAGGTCCGGTCGAAGTCGTACGCGCCGGTGATCACGGGCTCCGGGGCATGACGATCAAGCTGGGTGTTCGGGAGCCACAGATCCCCAGCCAGCATCCGGGGCTCGGTGATCTCGTCAAGGACGGCCTGATGGCGGTGCGCTGCCGTGACGACCTCGCGAACATCGGATGCGTCGAGACCGACG
This sequence comes from Streptomyces spiramyceticus, assembly GCF_028807635.1. Classification (NCBI taxonomy): domain Bacteria; kingdom Bacillati; phylum Actinomycetota; class Actinomycetes; order Kitasatosporales; family Streptomycetaceae; genus Streptomyces; species Streptomyces spiramyceticus. Next base: position 1,874,158 of record NZ_JARBAX010000002.1, on the reverse strand, counting down.
CCTTCCAGATCTGCGGCGATGTCCTCCAAGGAAGCCACGACCGCCTCGCTCCATCTGCCATATGCCGGGCCGGCAATGGGGCCGAAAGCAGCGCCACGGACATCGTGGACACGCCGTGCGATCTCGCCGAGCTGCTGGTAGTACACCGGCCATGCCGATCGCGGGTACGTGCGCAGGTGCTCGGACGCCGGGACGCCGTCGAGGAACGACTGCACCATGTAGTCCCGGCCGATGACCTCGTGAGTGAAGTCAGCCGCGAGGACACGCGGCAGCAGAGGCGCGAGCGCCGCGAGATACGGCAGGCTGGCGTACTCGTTGCGCATCAAGGCCCGTTCCGAGATGAACTGGCGCTCCGCATCCGGAGCGATCCGCACGACCACCTCCCGCTCTTGGCCGACGACGGTGGCCCTATACGTCGTGTTGTACATCCCCGTGCCGAGCTCGGAAGCCGACGCGACCTTGGCGCTCGGTCCGAAGACGCGGCGACAGATCGCCTCGATCTCCTCCGCAGTCACGGACTGCTGGAACGCCCCGGGTGTCCGCGGGATGGGCCGGAACTCCATGAGCGTCATCCTTCCCTCGGCGCGGTCTGCCGGGGCACCGTATCGCGGACGGCTGCTTGGGAAGGCCAGGTCACCGACGCCGCCGCGGAGGAAGCCGTGGAGAACGCGCCCCGGGCAGCCGGGGTACGTCTTGAATGGATTCGAGCTCGGCGCGGGCCTGCTGCAGTTCGAGTGACTGCTCGGCGGCCATCCGCACCAGTGCCGAGTTCTTCTCCCGCTCTGCAGCCAGCGCCGCCTTGGCGTCCTTGAGCTCCTGCTTCAGTGCGACGTTCTCCTCGGCGACCTTCCGGACCGCATCCGGCGTGGAGGAGCGGGCCTTGACCTGGGCCTGGAACTCCTCCATGAGGTCTTTGTGGTCTCCGTAGACGGCGTCCCGCCGCAGCCCGCTTTCGATGATCAGCTCGCTGCCGGTGAGCTTCCCGGTCGTCGACCGCAATGGCGTGCCGGCGAGCAGACGGGCAGCAGCGGCGCGGATCGCTGTGCGTTCGGCGTCCCTGTTTCTGCTCCTGCGCGTCATGCTGCGTCACCACCTTGCCTGTTGACGGGCCGGGTCGCCTCGTGGGCATCGATGACCGAGCGGGCCTGTGCGACGAGAGCGGCGGCACGAGCCCGCCGCGGCAGCGGTGCGAGGGGATCGTCTGCCGCTGCCTCCCAGGCGGGGATCTTGCTGCGTCGCTGAGCGATGTCGCGGTCGGTGTAGACCAGATTGGCGCACGAGCTGCGGCAGAACGACTCGTCGGGGCCGCTGTCCACCCGCAGGCCGAGGGCCAGCTTCTCCTTGCGGCATTCGGCAGTCTCCGCGCGGTGGACGCAGGTCATAGCGTCGCCGACACATTTGGTGCCCCCGCTGCTTGGGACCATCCCCGCATGCGCGGGGAGCAGACTCCGTGACCTGCGACTCTATGGCTGGCCCACACGGTTTTCGAGCACTTCGCCGAATCCACCAAATCCCTCATAAGCCTCGGTCTCACGCGCGTCCGCTGCCTCGACGACAAAGGCTAACCGCGCGCCGACTGTGTGGCTTTCCCCCCTCGGCCCGCAGACGCGACCGGCACCCCTGACTCGCCGAGATCGGCCACAGTCTCCTGCCTCGCCGCCGGCCCCGTGACCGCCCCCGCAAGATCCCGTCATGTATCACCGGCTACGGCAGCAAGGCTCCCGGCGAACCCAGCAGCCGCCACCGTCCACCCGTCGTCGTCACCCTGCACCACCGGTGGGAACGACCGCTAAAGCAACGGCATTGGAACCGATGACCTGGGGGGTGTCACTGGGCCCGAGAGGCGCCGTTGCAGACGCTGATGAGAGGTCGGACGGGCGGGCAGTGGCCGCGACCTGGGCATCCGGCCCTGCTGCGGCGCGGTGCCAACTGGACATACGAGGGACACGCCGACCGGACTGCTTCGCCAGCGACGGCCGTATCCGCCCGTACCTTCGGCACTGTGACGCTGGCAGACGGAACGTACCGGCTCGGGCCGTCGACCGGCCGCCTCTTGATCAGGACCAGCCGCGCCGGGCTGGGCCGCAGGGCAGGGCACGACCTCACGATCGAGGCCACCCGATGGTCCGGGGAGGCGGTGGTGGCCGTCGCCGACCCCGATGGGTCGTCGGTGAGTGTGACGGTCGAGACAGGCTCGTTGGAGGTCCGGGAGGGAACGGGCGGGCTGAAGGCGCTCACCGATGCCGACCGGGCCGAAATCAAACGGACTCTCGAGGGCAGTGCTCTGCTGCACACCGCAGAGCACCCCACGATCACCTTCCGTTCCACCCGTATCACGGGAACTCCGCAGTCCTTCGAGATCACCGGCGAGCTCACCATCAAGGCCCGGATCCACCCGGTGACGGTGCACGGGAAGAGCAATGACGACAGGCTGTTGCACGGCTGGGCGACCGTCACTCAATCCACCTGGGGAATCAAGCCCTACACCGCGTTCCTGGGTGCGTTGCGGCTGGCCGACGAGATCAGGGTGGAGTTCGATGTGACCGGGCTCGAACCGGTGGACGAGGCTGGATGAGCACCGGATCGAGGCTGCGGGCGGGACGGCCGCGCGGCGGGCTACTGTGGAGGCATGAGCGACATCGTCGTCGTGTACGAGCTCGACAAGCCGATGGCCACGCGCTCTTCCCTGCGGACACCGGCTGGTGCGGAACGGCCCGTCCGCAGGGTGCACGCGGCGCCCTCCGCCCCAGGAGCACCCGCCACGACCGGACCGCGGACTCTCTGCGGCAAGGACACCTTCGCCATGGAGACGGCCGACTGGAAGCTCTCCGAGCACTCTGGGGCGCCCTGGTACCCCACGGAGTATGCATCCGTGATCTGCCCCGACTGCGATGCAGTGATCGAGACCTGACCGGCGTACCGCCTACCTGGCGCTGCTGCTCTGCCGGAAGGCACTCGGGTATCCTTCGCGGCGAGAAGGAGGACGGCGCACAGTTGACTGCGATGCACATATACGCGAGAACAGGCAAAGGGGCTGCCGCGATCAGCAGGTCGTTCGCCTTGGGGCTGCCCACGGTCACCCGCAGGCCGCTGCCCGGGAAGGCTCGGACCAGCAGACCGCGCCGTTCCCACTCCTGAGCCACCGACGCCGAGGCATCGCTCCCGTCGGCAGCCACAGGAAGTTGGTCTCACTGGGCAGCACATCCCAGCCGAGTCCGAGGAGCGCCTCGCGGGTCCGCCCCCGCTCCGCGACGATCCGTTCCACCCGCTCGAAGAGTTCCGCCTCCACGCGCAGCCCGGCCAGCCCGTACGCCTTCGAAAAGGTGCGCAGCGCCAGCCGGTTGGGCCGGCCGTGGTGCAGCCCGACACCGTCGGGGGCGTCCGGCGAGCGGTAGAACTCGAAGTACGAAGGGACCCCCAGCTCACGGGCAACCCAAGCCGGTTGCCTCCACCAGTCACCGGTCGGAAACGAACACATCGACTTGGCAGACTTCCCATGAGCTGGCCTGTCAAACAGCGAGTGCGTGGGGCCGGCGGGACCAGGCGGTCCGGGAACGGGTCCCGCCGTCTTGGCTGTGGTCAGCCTGCTGCCGAGCGTGATCTTTCGTGGAGGGCGCTGACCTCGGCGGAGGTTGTCTGGTTGAGCCGCTCCGCTGCCGAGCGGAGCGCGGTCTCCCAAGCGTGGAAGGCGTCAGGTTGCTCGCCCGAGATGAAGTCGACGTGGTACTCGTCGCCCACAGCCTGAAGTAACGCGCGTTCGGGACCGGTTTGCGCTGCTGTCAGGCCCTGCCAGACTCTGGCTGCCACCTCTCCGGGCGTCATGGCGCCGGCCGCCAGTTGGCCTGCCAGGTAATGGAGAAGGCAGCGTTCGGCGGTCTCCTCGTCGGGGATGGCAGTGCCGAGCTCGCCTACGGCTTGCCGGAACAGTCCTCTGATCTCGGCGGTGTCGTCGCGTCGGGAACGTCCCGCCAGGTCACGCAGTGCGGGAGAATCCAAGCCGACGGCCAGCAACTGAGCCGCGTCCATCGGCAGATCCTCGGGCGAGACAAGACCGACGACGTACTGCCACGCGATTGCGAACACCCGATCCATGCTCGACATCCTGCCGAATCCCTGGTGCCCGCGACGAGCTATTTTAGTGCTGGCGGTGGACGCGGTCTCAGCTGAGCTGGAGTGTCAAGCGGCGAGTGCGTGGGCTCGGTGGGACCAAGCTGTCGCCTCGTCATACGGTGTGCCGGTTTTCAGGCAGCCGTGCAGGATGCCAACGAGCCGGTTGGCGAGTTGGCGCAGGGCGGCGTTGAATTCGATGCCGCGGGCGCGTTGCTGCTCGTAGTAGGCCCTGGCGCCGGAGGAGACCCGCAGCGCGGAGAAGGCCTGGGCAATCAGGGCATCGATGAGCCGGTCGTTGCGAACGAACCGCGCAATCACGACCTTCTTCTTACCGGAGGCGCGGGTGATCGGGCTGGTGCCCGCGTAGTTCTTGCGGGCCTTGGCGCTGGCGTAACGGTGAGGATCGTCGCCGAATTCCGCGAGTACCCGGGCGCTGAGTATCGCTCCCAGTCCGGGCTGGGAGCGGATGATCTCAGCGTCTGGATGCCGGCCAAAATGAGCCTCGACCTGCCCGCGCAGGAACTCGACCTGCTCGTTCAGAGTGACCAGCATCGCGACGAGCGCGCGTACGGAGACAGCGTAGGCCGCAGTCACAGCGGGGGGGGCTGACTCAGGTGCTTGGCGCGCAGTACGGCTTGGATCTTGGAGGTCTTGTCGGGGATGTTGCGTCGGCGGGCACGCTTGAGGGCCGCGCCGATCTGTGTGGCCGTCAGCTTCGCCGCGGCCACCGGATCAGGTGCCTTGGCCAGTAGTTCAAGGGTGTCTGGGGCGTCCAGGTCGTCGAACGCCTTCAGGGCGGCGGGGAAGTAGTCGAGCAGGGCATGCCGCAGCCGCTGCGTGGTGCGGGTGCGTTCCCAGATCAGGGTCTTATGGGCACGCGTCACAACCTTGACCGCTTCGGCGTCGGCGCTGTCCCCGGGCGGAGCTGGTGGGAATCGGTACGCACCATGTCAGCGAGCATGTGCGCATCGGCCGGGTCACTCTTGGCCCCCGATACCGCCAGGCGTTCCCGGTACCGGGAGGCCTGCAGTGGATTGACCGCGTACACCGTGTAGCCAGCGGCGATCAGCGCCTGCACCCACGGGCCCCGATCGGTCTCGATCCCGATCACGACCTCGGCATTGCTGTCTTCGCCGAGCTCCGCACCGATCATCGCGTGCAACCGTTCGATTCCCGCCACGCCCTCCGGCAGCCGAGCCTTGGACAGCCGACAGCCCGCGGCGTCCATCAACTCGACGTCGTGGTGGTCCTGGGCCCAGTCATCCCCAACGAACAGCAACTCGTCCTCCGTCATCGACCTCGATCGGCAGTAGCCCGCAGGAGAACCATCAGCGACCTAATAAGGCTGTGCTCACGCCGCAACCGGGCGGGCACGACATCCCATCAGCGATTTCGCTCCTGGCCGACCGGCAGGGGCTCGATCTGTCAACAGGACTCGGTGTCCAGGGAACAAAGAGTGCTCACCTGCCGGCGGCTACCAGGCACCGAGTCTGCCGGATGGAGCCTCGGTAGGTCCTATTAGGGACGGAAGCAGGACTGCGGGCCCTGTGGCCTTCCGTTCTCCCCGACCCGGGCCAGCGGCGGGTCGCCCTCGACACCGGCACGCAGGGCCTGCTCTACATCGCTGGCCTCGTGCTCGTGGCCGCCCACGCCTCTGCCCACGGCCCCGCCACCGCGATCGTCGTGACCGCCGCGCTCGGGCTCTTCAGCACCGTCGTGGTCCTCACCACGCCGCCCTCCCGTACCTGGCGGCCCGCACCCGCCGACCACGGTGATGCCACCGGCCGTCTGCTGAGCGCAGGGCTTGTCCTGCTCTTCGTGGCGCTCGCCGGCGTCTGCTTCGCGATCGGCGGCATGAACGTCTGGGCGGTCACCATGGCCGACAAGCACGAGATGGACCTGCTGTCCGGATTGCTGCCCGCAGCGTTCTCCACCGGCAGCTTCCTCGGCGGACTGATCTACGGGCGCCGTACCTGGCCCGGCTCGAACGCCGGCCAACTCCTCGACAGCGCCCTCGGGTTCCTTGCCGGATGGCTGCCGCTGCTCGCCCTGCCCGGACCGTATGCGGCAACGGCCGCGGTCGCGGTGCCCGGCCTGTTCCTCACCCTGATCGTACCTGCGGCTTCATGGCCGTGGACTGCCTCTCCCCCGCCGCCCGCAGCACCGAGGCGTACGCCTGGCTGATCGTGTCCATCGGTGTCGGCCAGTCCGCAGGCACCGCGCTCGCCGGAACACTCGCCGTGCACCCGCTCGCCGGACCCGCGCTGGCAGGGTCACCCCCGGTGAGGCCAAACGCGATACGGCCATCGCCGATCTCAAGAAGCGCCTGACGGCGAAGACCCAGGAATGCACGCTCCTGGAGAACAAGCTTAAGGCCGCCCACATCGCGATCGCCGCCCTCTTCCACGACAACCAAGCCCTCCGGCAGCAGCTCGACAGGGACGACTCGGCCGCCGTCACGCCCCTCCGCCCGCGCGGACCCCGGCAACGCCGTTGAACGCCGGGCGGCGACGCCGAGCTCCTGGCGAGTCCAGGGCGTGAAGCGCGGCGCTGTTCGAACAGACGGCTGAGCAGGGATAGCCGTACGCGGTGTGGCCTCTGGGACGCCAGGGTCAGCGCTCGGGCTTGGGGGGCCGGTGCATCAACGCGGCCGTGGCCTGGTCGAGGGTGACCTTTCCGTTCAGCAGGGCGGAGATCACGTCGGTGATCGGCATCTCGACGTCGTGGGCGTGGGCCAGGGCGAGGATCGCTTCGGCGGACTTGACGCCCTCGGTGGTCTGCCGGGTGGCGGCCGTTGCCTCCTCAACGCTCAGCCCTCGGCCGAGGAGGGTGCCAAAAGTGCGATTTCGCGACAGCGGGGAGGAGCAGGTGGCCACCAGGTCGCCCAGGCCGGCAAGTCCGGCGAGGGTGGCCGGGTGGGCTCCCATGGCCACCGCCAGTCGGGTGGTCTCCGCCAGGCCGCGGGTGATGAGCATGGCCTGTGCGTTGTGGCCAAGTCCCATGCCGGAGGCGATGCCGACCGCGAGGGCGATGACGTTCTTCACCGCGCCGCCCAGCTCGCAGCCAGCCACGTCGGCGGACGTGTAGGGGCGGAAGTAGCCGGTGTGGCACGCCTTTTGGAAGCGGCGGGCGGCGTCCTCGTCGGGGCAGGCGATGGTGGCCGCGGCGGGCTGGCCGTTCATGATCTCGCGCGCCAGGTTTGGGCCGGACAGCACCGCGACCCGGTCCGCGCTCACGCCGGTCATCTCGGTGATGATCTGGCTGGCCCGTAGGTGGCTGCTCTGCTCGATGCCTTTCATCAGGGACACGATCACGGTGTCGTCTCCGATGTGCGGCGCCCACGTGGCGAGGTTGGTCCGCAGGGTCTGGGCGGGGATGGACAGCACCAGGAAGTCCGCGCCGGCGAGTGCGGCGGCCGGGTCGGTCGTCGCGGTCAGGGCGGCGGGCAGTGCAATGTCCGGGAAGTAGCCGGGGTTGCGGTGCTGCGTGTTGATCGCGACGGCGATCTCGCCGCGGCGGGCGTGCACGATGACGCTGGTGCCGGCGTCGGCCAGGATCTTGGCGACGGCAGTGCCCCAAGACCCGGCAGAGAACACCGCCGCGCGGGCGGAATCGTGCTGGGTCACGGCGTGGTCCTCTCGTCGGGATGGTGGCCGGGCCGGGGCATCGTATCGGCCGCACAGGGCCCGGCAGAGTGGGCAGCACCTGGTGTGCCTTGCGCAACACGTTCGCGATAGCTCGCCCACGCTGTGTCAGCCGATCGCTCGGGCCTCACGCCCTCCGGACTCCCAGCAGCGCACTAACCTCCAGGCCCAGCGCGTGGCGCGTGACAGGCACACCCCGCGACGGCGCCCGCGAGGCAAGGGCTTCCGCACCCACGGCAAGTCCAAGGACTCCCGCGACGACCTGCCCCAGGTCGTGGTCGGCATGGCCGTCACGCGCGACGGCATCCCGGTGCGCGTTTGGTCTTGGCCCGGCAGCATCGCCGACAGCGACCTGATCCAGGCGAAGAAGGACCTGCGCGAGTAGTCGCTCTCCCGCGTGGTCTGCGTCGCCGACCGCGGCTTCACCTCCGCGGCCAACCGCCGCGCGCTGATGCGAGGAGGCGGCGGCTACATCATCGGCGAGAAGCTCCGCTCCGGCTCGAAGGAGGTCAAGGCTGCACTGACCCGCCCCGGCCGCTACGCGACAGTCCGCGACAACATGCAGGTCAAGGAAGTCAACATCGGTACCGACGACCGGTTCGTGATCTGCTTCAACCCCGAGCAGGCCACACGCGACGCGGCCATCCGTGCGCGTCTGGTGGCCCAGCTCGAACAGGCCATCGCCGACACCGACAAGCTGAAGACGGCTGAGCGCGCCCACCTGGCAGGGCAGTTGTCGACCAAGCCCGGCCTCAAGCGCTTCCTGCGGACCACGCCCGGCTGCTTGCTCAGGATCGACAAGAAGAAGATCGCCACCGAGGAGAAACTCGACGGCAAGTACCTGCTGCGGTCCTCGGACCCGAACCTGTCCGCCGAGGACATCGCCCTGGGATACAAGCAGCTCCTCGAAGTGGAACGAGGCTGGAGGGACATGAAGCAACTGCTGGACCTCCGCCCGGTCTACCACCGCCGCGAGGACCGCATCCGCGCCCACGTCCTGCTGTGCTGGCTCGCCCTGCTACTGATCCGCGTCGCCGAGACCTCCACCGGCCAGACCTGGAACCGCCTGCGCACCGAACTCCAGCGCCTGCACGCCGTCACCTACACCGGCCCCGCCGGCACCTTCCGGCAGACCACCGACCTCACCAAGCCCCAGCGCGACATCCACACCACCCTGGACCTCACCCCGCCCAAGAAGATCATCGACCTGAGCGCAGGCCGCTGACCAGGCACGATCCCCGCCCCTAGTGACACGCCGCTCCGGCGTGGCTACCGGCGTTTCCGCAGCTCAGCCCACGTTTTCGAGTACTAGACACGATCCTCAACTGTGGAACCCGGGTGGTTGAGGGCTTCGCGGGCTACCCTCAAGTAGCGCGATCCAAGCCACCTGACAGGAGATACCTCGTCATGGCTCTCGGCCCGGCCAACCTGCGCGGCGCTCAACGTGACGGGCAGCCCAAGGCTGCAAGCGGCGAGGCTTCGTTTGCGGTTACTGCGCCCTCTGTGACCCTGCCCAAGGGCGGCGGCGCCATCCGCGGCATCGGCGAGAAGTTCGCCGCCAACCCTGTCACCGGCACGGGCTCGGTGTCGGTGCCCATCGCTACCAGCCCAGGGCGTTCCGGCTTCGGGCCGCAGTTCTCCCTGTCTTACGACTCCGGTGCCGGCAACGGGCCGTTCGGCTTCGGGTGGAGCCTGTCGCTGCCGTCGATCACGCGCAAGAGCGAGAAGGGCCTGCCGCAGTATCTCGACGCGGTGGATTCCGATGTCTTCATCCTTTCCGGGGCGGAAGACCTGGTGCCGGTTCTCCGGGCCGACGGTACGCGCTTCCGTGACGACACGACCGCGCCCGGGTTCGTCATCCACCGCTATCGTCCTCGTATCGAAGGGCTCTTCGCGCGCATTGAGCGCTGGAGCAAGATCGGCTCGCCCGGCGATGTCCATTGGCGCTCGATCTCCAAGGACAACATCCTCACCCTCTATGGTTATGACGCGAATTCGCGCATTGCCGACCCGCTCGACGCCAGCCGCATCTTTTCATGGCTGATCTGCGAATCGCGCGATGACAAGGGCAACGGCATTCGCTATCTGTACAAGAACGAGGACGGCACCTACCAACCCAGGCCAGGCCAGGCCGATCCGTTCGATCGGGTCCACCAGCGCAACCGGGGCCTTGCCTCCGATTCGCGGCGCACCGCGCAACGCTACCTGCAGCGGGTGCTGTACGGAAACCTCAGGCCCTTGCTGGATGCCGAGGGCCGGCGCCCCCGGTACCTGAGCGACCTGCCTGATCCGCCGTCGGACACCGACGCCGACTGGTTCTTCGAAGTGCGCTTCGATTACGGAGAGCTGGACGAGGGCAACCCGACGGGCCAGCCGGAGAAGTCCTGGATCTACCGCCCCGATGCTTTCTCCAGCTACCGCTCGGGTTTCGAGGTGCGTACCTGCCGCCGCTGTGAGCGGGTGCTGATGCTGCACCACATCCCCGATCAGCCGGCGGGCCTGGGCCGGGCGGCGCAGCCCGGCTACGGGGGCGTGGTTCGCAGTACCGAATTCACCTACGACGACGAGATCGACTCTGGTCTTGTCGCCCGGCCCGTCTATAGCTTCCTGAAGCAGGTGGTGCAGACGGGGTGGAAGCAGGAAGGTGGTTCGACCACACGCAGCAGCCTGCCGCCGGTGGAATTCGAATACACCGAACCCCTCGTACAAGAGGTTGTCGAAGAGGTCGACCCGGCGAGCCTGGAGAACATGCCCATCGGCCTGGACGGCAGTACCTACCGCTGGACCGATCTGCACGGCGAAGGCATCCCCGGCATCCTCACCGAGCAGGCAGGCGCCTGGTTCTACAAGCGCAACTGGAGCCCGATTCCGCAGACGCAGACCGACGGCGGCAAGGCCGTCAAGGCCTGCTTCGCCCCGCTCGAAGCGGTCGCACTCAAGCCCAATGTGTCCTTGAATGCCGGCGCCGAGTTCATGGATCTGGCTGGCGATGGCCAACCTGATGTCGTCGTCATGGAAGAGCAGACGCCTGGCCTGTATGAACACGATGAGGCCGAGGGCTGGCAGCCCTTCCGCCCCTTTACCTCGCGCCTGAACCGCGACCTGCGCGACCCCAACCTCAAGTTTGTCGATCTCGACGGCGACGGCCATGCTGACGTGCTCATCACCGAAGACGACGCATTGGTCTGGCATACCTCGCTGGCCGAAGAAGGCTTCGGCCCTGCCCGTCGCGTCGCCCAGGCGCTCGACGAGGAGAAAGGCCCGCGCATCGTCTTCGCCGACGGCGCACAGTCGATCTTCCTGGCCGACCTGTCGGGCGACGGCCTCACCGACATCGTGCGCATCCGCAACGGCGAAGTCTGCTACTGGCCCAATCTGGGCTATGGCCGATTCGGTGCCAAGGTGACGATGGACGGCTCGCCTTGGTTCGACAACCCCGATCAGTTCGACCACAAGCGCATCCGCCTGGCCGACATCGACGGCAGCGGCACCACCGACGTCATCTACGTCCACCGCGACGGCGTCCGCCTGTACTTCAACCAGTCGGGCAACGGTTGGAGCCAGCCGCAGGTGCTCAAGGTGCCTCCGAGCATCGACGATCTGACGAACATCGTGCCCACCGACCTGCTCGGCAACGGCACCGCCTGCCTGATCTGGTCCTCACCGCTGCCGGGCGATGCGCGGCGGCCGATGCGCTACGTGAACCTGATGGGCAGCCGCAAGCCGCATCTGCTGGTCAAGACCATCAACAACCTTGGTGCCGAAACTCGCGTCGACTACGCCCCTTCGACCAAGTTCTATCTGCAGGACAAACAGGCCGGCAAACCCTGGATTGCCCGGCTGCCGTTCCCCGTGCATGTGGTCGAGCGCGTCGAGACCTACGACCACATCAGCCGCAATCGCTTCGTCACCCGCTACGCCTACCACCACGGCCACTTCGACGGTGAGGAGCGCGAGTTCCGGGGCTTCGGCATGGTCGAGCAGTGGGACACGGAGCAGTTCGCAGCCCTTGCCGACGGAGCAGTGCCGGCCGACAACATCGACGCCGCCTCGCACGTTCCGCCGGTCCACACCAAGACCTGGTTTCACACTGGCGTCTATCTTGGCCGCCAGCATGTTTCCGACTACTTCGCCGGCCTGCTGAATGCCACCGACCAAGGCGAGTACTTCCGCGAACCCGGCCTCACCGATGCGCAAGCACGGGCAATGCTATTGCCGGACACCGAGCTTCCCGAAGGACTGACGCTCGAAGAAGAGCGCGAAGCCTGCCGTGTCCTCAAGGGCTCGATGTTGCGCCAGGAGGTCTATGCCGACGACGCCGACCATCCCGGCGCCACACAGGAGCAGATCGAGCGCGCCCGCAGGCCCTACACCGTCACCGAGCAAAACCTCACCATCCGCCTGCTACAGGCACGGGGTCTCAACCGCCACGCCGTGTTCATCACCCATGCGTGCGAGGCACTCAGCTACCACTACGAGCGCGACCCGATCGATCCACGCATTCAGCACGCGCTGACACTGGAAGCCGACGACTTCGGCAACGTCCTCAAACAGGCTGCCATCGGCTATGGCCGCCGCGCCTCGCCGCTGTCAGAGCAATGGGATCGCGATCGGCAGACGACGCCGCTGCTCACCTACACCGAAAACCGCGTCACCAACGCCATCGACTCGCCCGATACTCACCGCAACCCGCTCCCCTGCGAGGCGACTACCTTCCAGTTGACCGGCTACCTGGCCACCGGGCCGGCCGGCCGCTACCGGGCCTCGGACTTCGTCGAACCGGACCCCGCAGGGCCAGGCCGCCTGCGTCACAGGTTCACTGCCCCGGAAGTCCCGTATGAGGGCACCGCCTCCGGCAGCCAACGCCGTCGCCCCATCGAGTTGCTGCGCACGCTCTACCGCCGCGACGATTTGACCGGCCTGCTGCCGCTCGGGGACCTGCAACCGCTCGCCCTGCCGGGCGAGAGCTACAAGCTCGCCTTCACCCCCGGTTTGCTCGCCCAGGCCTTCCTGCGTACGCGCCAGGGCCAGGCCCCCGAGCCGCTGCTGCCCGACCAGGCCGCCGTGCTAGGCGGCCAAGCAGGGAGCCGGGGCGGTTATCTGCAAAGCCAGATGCTCAAGGCCGACGGCCGCTTCCCCGCGAGCGACGCCGACGACCACTGGTGGATTCCCTCCGGGCAATCGTTCTTCAGCTCGAGTCCCGCCGACAACGCGGCCACTGAATCGGCGCATTCCCGGCAGCACTTCTACCTGCCGCGCCGTTACCGCGATCCCTTCGGTCTGAACACGTTTGTCGACTTCGACGCCCACGACCTGCTGATGGTCGAAACCAGCGATGCGCTCGGCAACCGCGTCACGGTGGACGCCAACGACTACCGTGTGCTGCAGCCGCGCCTGGTCAGCGACCCCAATCGCAACCAGACCGAAGTCGCCTTCGACACGCTCGGCATGGTGGTCGGCACCGCCGTGATGGGCAAGCCGCTGCCCGCGCCTGCAGAAGGCGACTCGCTCGCCGACTTCGTCACCGACCTCACGCAAGTCAAGCTCGATGGTTTCTTCGACGCCGCCGATCCACACACAAGGGCGGCAGCGCTGCTCAATGGCGCCACCACGCGCATCGTCTACGACCTCGACCGCTTCCGGCGCACGCGGCAGGCGAATCCCAAGACCCCGGAGCAGTGGCAGCCCGCCTGCGCCGCCACGCTCGCCCGTGAAACCCATCTCAACTTCCCGCTGCCGCCGCAGGGCTTGAAGATCCAGCTCAGCTTCAGCTACTCCGATGGCTTTGGCCGCGAGATCCAGAAGAAGATCCAGGCCGAGCCTGGTCCGGTGCCGCAGCGCGACGCGACGGGCAAGATCATCGTCGGTGCCGACGGCCAGCCCGTGTTGACGGCGGCAGACGCCAGACCACGCTGGGTCGGCAGCGGCTGGACCATCTTCAACAACAAAGGTAAGCCGGTCCGCCAGTACGAGCCCTTCTTCACCGACACCCACCGTTTTGAGCTGGATGTGCGAATCGGCGTCAGCCCGGTGCTGTTCTACGACCCGGCCGAGCGCGTCATCGCCACGCTGCTCCCGAACCACACGTACGAAAAGGCGGTGTTCGACCCCTGGCAGCAGACGACGTACGACGTCAACGACACCTGCGCGCCGCCGGTTCAGAGACTCGGCGATCCGCCACCACGCGAGACCGGCGACCCGCGTACCGACCGCGACATCGGCGGCTACGTCAAGGCGTACTTCAAGGCTCAGCCGACGACCTGGCTGACCTGGCACGCCCAGCGCATCGGCAACGCACTGGGCACCGACGAGCGCAACGCCGCCGAGCGTGCCGCAGCCCATGCCGACACGCCCACCACCGCTCATTTCGACGCCTTGGGCCGCCCATTCCTAACCGTCGCGCGCAACCGCGTCGTCTGCGCTGGACACGATCTCGACGGCACCGAAGAGAGCTTCGCCACCCGCGTCGAACTGGACATCGAAGGCAACCAGCGCGCCGTGCGCGACGCCATCCAGCAGGCCGGCGACCCGCTCGGCCGCATTGTCATCCGCTACCGATACGACATGCTCGGCAACCGCATCCACCAACTCAGCTTGGAGGCCGGCGCGCGCTGGATGCTCAACGACGCGGCCGGCAAGCCCATCCGCGCCTGGGACAGCCGCGGCCACGACTTCACCACCAAATACGACGCGCTGCGTCGCCCGGTAGAACAGTTCTTGCGGGGCACCTTCAGCGAGGCCGATCCGCTCAAGACCAACTCCGACCCGCGCACGCTGAACCGCGACATCCTCGTCGACAAGATTGAATACGGCGAGCCGCCCCTCAACGCCACGCCGGCCCAGGAGACCGAGGCGCAGCGCCTCAACTTGCGCACCCGCATCCTCCGGCACTCAGATTCCGCGGGTATCGCCACCAACGCAGGGTTCGATGCCAGTGGCAACCCGACTGAGGCCTACGACTTCAAGGGCAACCTGCTGCGTCGCAGGCGGCAACTGGTCAGCGACTACACCGTCATCCCGGACTGGCTTCTAAACCCCCAACTCGACACCGAGGAGTTCGAGAGCAGCACGCGCTACGACGCGCTCAACCGTCCCATCCAGTCCATCGCGCCGCACAGCAGCCTGACCAGGCCCGGGCACCCCAACAAGTTCAACGTCATCCAGCCTGTCTTCAACGAGGCCAACCTGCTTGAGAGGGTGGACGTCTGGCTGGAGCGAGCCGCCGAGCCAGCTGGCCCGCTCGACCCGGCCGTCGACGCGCTGTCGCCAGTCGGCTTAGCTGCTATCGCATACGACGCCAAGGGCCAGCGCACAGTCGTCGACTACAAGACCCGTGACGCGACGGTCATCCGCACGACCTACGCCTACGACCGCGAGACCTTCCGCCTGACAGACCTGTATACGCGCCGGGGCGTGGACCCCGCGACGGCCCAGGGCGTGGCCTTCACCGACGACTGCGATAACCCGAACCCACCGCCGGTCACCATCGCCGCGCCCAAGCAGCCGCCCGCGGACAGGGGCTGCGGCTTGCAGAACCTGCACTACACCTACGACCCAGCCGGCAACATCATCCATATCCGCGACGACGCGCAGCAGACCGTCTACTTCCGTAACCGGCGCGTCGAGCCGACCAACATCTACATCTACGACGCGCTCTACCGGCTGATCCAGGCCGACGGTCGCGAGCACTTGGGCCAGGCGGCTGGCGGTGAACGCTTGTCGCCGACCGCCCCGGACGGGTTCGATGCCTTTCACACACGACTCGACCACCCAGGCGACGGCAACGCCATGGGCACCTACACCGAGCGCTATGTGTATGACGCCGTCGGCAACTTCCTGCAGATGCAGCACCGCGGCAGCGACCCGGTGCATCCGGGCTGGACGCGCGCCTACACCTACGCGGCAACCAGCCTGACCGAGCCGGGCAAGCGGAACAACCGTCTGAGCGGCACACAGGTGGGCAGTGGCGTTGCAGCCGCAACCCACACCTACCTGCACGACGCCCACGGCAACATGCTGCGCATGCCGCACCTGGGCGGCGGCGGTGCTGGGCCGAACATGCACTGGGACTACAAGGACCAGTTGCGCCAGGTCGACAAGGGCGGCGGTGGCGCGGCCTTCTATGTTTACGACGCCTCAGGCCAGCGCGTGCGCAAGGTCTGGGAGAAGGCGCCAGGGCTCACCGAGGAGCGCATCTACCTCGACGGCTTCGAGATTTTCCGTAGGCACGGCGGCCCAATCGGCGCGAACACGGCCACGCTAGAGCGCGAGACGCTGCACGTGATGCACGACAAGCAGCGCATCGCCCTGGTGGAGACGCGCACGCTCGACTCTGCGGGCGACGACCAAGGGCCACGACAACGGATTCGCTACCAGTTCGGGAATCACCTCGGCTCAGCCAGCTTGGAGCTGGATGAGCAGGCGCAGATCATCTCTTACGAGGAGTATGCGCCCTACGGCAGCTCGACGTATCAGGCAGTGCGCAGCGAGATGGAAACGGCGAAACGTTATCGATATACGGGAAAGGAGCGGGACGAGGAGGCTGGGTTCTACTACCACGGCACACGCTACTACGCGCCGTGGCTCGGGCGATGGACGGCCTGCGATCCGGCAGGCGAAGAGGAAGGTCCCAACCTCTACCAATACTGCTTCGGCAATCCGACGGGCTTCGTCGATCCTGACGGCCAGAGCGGAAAAAGGATCGCCATTGTCATGCACAATGAATCCAAGTCGACGGAAAAGGAACTCCCCCAACCCAAGAAGCCCGTAAAACCCCAGAAGCCGACGATCGAGGCCCCCGGAAAGAATGCTTCAGATAAAGAGAAGGCAAGATACGAGCAAGATAAGAACAAAGCTGAGAAAGCATTCGCAGACAGCATGAAGAAGTATGAAGATGCGGAAAGGAAATATTCCTCTGATTTGAAAAAATACGAAGCAAATAAAAAGCTGTGGAGTGCTTATCGTGTGTCGCAAAATGAGTACAAGGCGTCTGAAGCCGCACTGAAAGCCGAAGGCTATGATGTCGTGCAAGTCGATTCCGGCAAAGCGCTACTCGATGCACTCAAGAACGCTGGGTCGATCAAGGAACTCGTGGTCCTGTCGCATGGCACACCCTTTGGGCTGGGCGGTGAAGGGCCTGGTGCCGGCCTATACGCCGACAAGCCGCCCGGTGGTGCCTCGTTCGACGCCAAGCGTGCGGCCAAGCTATCAGACTTGGAAAAAATGATCAATGACAAGACAATCGTGTTCGAAAAGGACGCGACGATTGTCTTGGGGATGTGCAGAACCGCTGGCGGAAAAGAAGGTACGCATGTCGGTTCGTCCACATGGACCGGACCGGTTGAGGATACCTTCGCTTATCGGCTGGCAAAAGTTACCGGCCTCGAAGTCTTCGGCAGTGAGGGTGTTTCATCGTACGGCGGAGACAAACGAACGTCGACGCCGTTGCGCTATAGCAGCATTGGCTGGCATCGATTCACGCAGCAGGGCAACGCAATCAAAGAGGAAAATCTGAAAGGGCGATATTTGAATGTCGTGACGCGCAAAACGAGCGGGAAGCCGGAATGAACTCTGACCAGACCACCCATGCCTATTGGTGCGTCATCACGGCCGCGGCCAAAGACGGCAGTGTTGCCCCCGACACGACCGCGACCGAGGCCCGCAACTGCACCCACGCCGACGGCGTCGTGTTCCGCCTGCGCGGGCCGCACGGCCGAATACCTGCTCGTCGAAGCGACGAGCGATCCGACGCAATGGGTGCAGCCCGAGGGCCACGTCGAAGAAGGCGAGCAGCCCCGTGAAACCGCCGTGCATGAAGTGCACCAGGAAACCGGCTTGTGGGCACGCATCGTCCACGACCTGGGCGCCGAAACCTGGTCGGTCGATGGCGCCGTCATCACGATGCACTTCGTCCTGATGCAAGCCGTCGAGCGTGGGCTGTGGAAGGACAAAGACCGACAACACGTTGGCTTCCGTTGCAGGAAGTCATCGCCAAGGCGAGCCACATCGAGACGCGCGAGTTGCTGCAGGCAGCGGAGCAGCGGTGGTCGCTATACAAGTGCTTCACCCGCTCTTGTAACGTTCCCGACTTCAGCCTGAGTCGGGATCAACAGGGAGAAACGGAAATGAAAAAGGAAAGCCAGCATGGCCAACTTTATTAAGGGGCGGGTGATCGACGAACGGAGCCGCCGGCCAGTCCCAGGCCTGACGGTCGAGGCGGTCACAATGCGGGCCTCCGAGAGCCTGGGGATCGTGCAGACGAATGCCAATGGCGTGTTCGGGCTAGCGGTGAATCCGCACCGTTTCAGGGTGCTTGTGACCAACGGCGAAGAAGTCGGCTTCCGTATTACCGGCCCGAACGGTGAGGAGTACACCGTCGGCGGCGGGCTGTGGAGCGGGCGTGAGCCCGAAGAAGTCGTTTCCGTCGTCGTCCGACCGCCCAGGGCTGAGCCGACTATGGGCGACGGGGTGTTCTCGGTGCAGGGTGTCGCCACGGACGCCGCGGGCGTCGCCGCGGTCGGGCTTGAAGTCGAGGCGTGGGACCAGGCCGTTGCGGGCAAGAGGCTGCTTGGCACCGCCGCCACCGGTACCGACGGCCGGTACGTGGTCACGTACGAGGCGGCCGCGCTGTCCGGCAAGCCCGCCGCCGACTTGCTGGTCCGCGTGGTCATCGCCGGTCGCGACACCCCCGTGGTCGCCGAGAGCGACACCCTGTTTCAGGCTCCGCGGCACGCGACCGTCGACCTCGTCGTCGAGCGTGCCGACGTTCCAGCCGCTCCGGAGTACGTCCGACTGCTCGCGCACGTCAAGCCCCTGCTGGGGGACTGGCATTTCGGCGACGTCGACGCGGGCGGTGTCAGCTACCTCGCTGGACGTGGCGCCTGGGACGCGCGCGGCGTCGCGATGGCGGCGCGGGCAGAGCAGCTGAGCGCACAGACGCAGATCCCCGCATCGCACTACTACGCCCTCATGCGCGCCGGCCTGCCCGGCGACCTCGATCAGATCTACCGGCTCGACGACAACACGGTCAGGGAGGCGCTCCAGCGGGCCGCGCAGGGGGGTGTCATCTCGGCGGACGACGACATCGAGCGCACTTTGCGGCTGTACCGGGAGGCAGCGCTGGAGAGCCTGCGCAACTTCCGGCCGGAAGGCAGGGTGTCGTCGCTGGGCGACATGCTCAGCGTGCGGCTCGACGCTGACCAGCAGGGGACTTTCCTCGCCACGTACCGGTCGACGCACAGCGATCCCGACGCACTGTGGTCCTCGCTCGCCAACTGCGGGTTCGACGAGCGCACCATCGGCGCGCTGCAGACCGACGCCGTGCTGGGCGAGATCACGCGGCAGAACGCGCCCGTGGCCGGTCGGCTCGTCGAGCGGATCGGGCTGGGCGACGCCGCCGAGCTCGCCGACCATGGCTTCTACCGCGCGGCGGCGTGGCGCGACGTCGTCGGCGACGACGTGCCCGAGGGGCTCACCGTCGAGCAGTACACGTCCGGACTAGCTGCGCAGGTCGCGACCCGTTTCCCCGCAGGGGTCACCGCCGACCTCGTCCGCAGCAACGCCGTCGCGGTCGCCCCTGAGGCAAAGGACGAGGTCGCCGCGTTCTTCGCACAGCGCAGTGCGAACACGTCGCTCGGTGTCGCTCCCGTGCGCACGTGGGAGGGCTTCGCGGACCTCAGCACTGGGGCCCGGGAGGGCGCGCTCAAGGTGGAGCGGATGTTCCAGATCAGCCCGTCGAACGATGCGATGGTTACGCTGTCGTCCGTTGGCATCGACTCCGCGCTGCAGGTGATGCGGTACTCGCCGACCGGGTTCGTGACGGCGTTCGGGGACAAGTTCCCCAGCACCATGGAGGCCCGGCTCACGTACGCGAAGGCGCAGCAGGTGCACACCACCGCGCTCACCATCGCGACCCAGTACCTCGCTTACCGCGGAGCGCCGAACGTCTACAGCATCACCGGACGGCTCACTCGGCAAGCGTCGGAGCCGGACCCGGAGATCGTCGCGTCGGCGACCCTCGAGGACCTGTTCGGCAGCATGGACTACTGCTCGTGCGGCCACTGCCGTTCGGCGCTGAGCCCCGCAGCGTACCTCGTCGAGCTGCTCGAGTTCGTCGACGTCGCGGACGAGCCGCACACGCTCGACAACCCGCTCGACGTGCTACTCGCCCGCCGCCCGGACCTGCAGCACCTCGGCCTGTCCTGCGAGAACACCAACACCGCGCTGCCCTACGTCGACCTCGTCCTCGAGATCCTCGAGCACTGGGTCGTCAACGGCACCCTCGTCGGCTACGAGGGCCACGACACCCGGCCCGACGCCGCGACGGCTGACCTGCTCGCCGATCCGGACTTCGTCGTTGACACCGCGTACGACACGACGAAGGCCGCGGTGTACCCGTCGCCGCTGCCGTTTGACGCCCCGCTCACGCACCTGCGCGCGCTGTTCGAGGTGTGGGACACCTCCCTGCCGGCCGCGCTCGACGTTTTCGGCACGCCCGCCGACGCGCGGCGCGAGTGGCTCGGCCTCAACGCCGCAGAGCTGTCGCTGCTCACCGACGTCGGGTTCCGCGCACTGCCGGAGCTCTACGGCGAGCCGGCCGCGACGACCCTCGCCGCGCTCAACGCGATCGTCGGCAACGCGAAGACGTTCAGCCGGCGCACCGACGTCACGTACGTCCAGCTCGCGGACCTGCTGCGGTCGACGTTCGTCAACCCGGGGTCGGTGCTGGTGCCCCTGCTCGAGGCATTGAAGGTCTCGATCGGGCAGATCCAGCAGCGGTTCGACGGCACGCTGAGCGACGGCGAGTTCACCGACCTGCTCCCGGACGACCTCGACCCGGCGCCGTACGGCGGCGACGTGCTCGCGTGGCTCGACGCGCACCAGGATCTCATCATGGGCACGATCACGCTCACGGACCTGACGCCGCCGGGCGACGACAGCCACGCGTGCGACTTCGGCATGGTCGAGCTCCGGCACGTGCTGCCGGACATGACGGCGAACCAGCTCACGGAGATCGACCACCACCGGCTGCTGCGGTTCATCCGGTTGTGGAAGAAGCTCGGCTGGAGCATCACGGCGACCGACACCGTGATCGTGGCCTTCCTCGGCGTCGCCCCCGCGACGCTCACCACCGAGACGATCGACGCCGCGTTCGATGCCATGTTGGACCGCCTCGCCGGGTTCCTCCGACTGGCCTCCCAGCTCGACCTGTCCGCGAAGAAGCGGGACCAGTGGCTCGCGCTGTTCGAGCCGGGACTCGACCCGACGGTCCGGCAGGACCGGCTCGCGCCGCTGGTCAAGCTCGGCACGGCCGACCTCGACACCCTGCTCGAGCTGTCCGGCATCGACCCGTTCGCGGACGACCTGGGCTCCGCCGCCCCGTCCCTCCTCCGGCTCGTCGACGCCGCCGCGCTGCTCAAGGGTACGAAGCTCAAGGTCGCCGACGTCGACTTCCTGCTGCGGCACGCCGACCCGACCGGCAAGCTCACGCCGACGCCGACGCAGGTCGAGCGGGACCTGTCGGCCCTGCGGAACGCGCTCACCGCGGTGGACACCGAGCTCGCGGTGCCGGCGGCCACGGCCGATCTCGGTGCCGCGGCGGCCCGCATGGCCCTCGTGTACGACGCCGCGGTTGTTGACCGGTTCCTCGCGCTCGTCGCGGGCACCACGACGTACGCCGTGCCGCTCGTCACCGCCGAGGAGGTGCTGCCAGCACCGCTCACCGCGATCGCCCCGGGCGTGCGGATCGACCCGTTCCACAACACCCTGACCTCGACCGGCCTGCTCTCCGCCGCGACCCGGACCGCGCTCGACACCGCGATCGCGGCGCTCACGCTCGCCGACGTCGAGGAGATCACCGCGCCGGCCGACCTCACGGCGTTCAAGGCCGCGCTCACGACCGCGTTCCAGGACCTCCAGGACGCGGCCGACGCCGACCTCGACGACCTCGACGACGAGTTCCCCGAGCTCAAGGCCCTGTACGACACCCTCATCACGCTCACGGATCCCGCGGCGCAGGCCGCGGCGATCGTCGTCGGCATCCTCCCGGAGCTGCGGGCGACCCTGCGCGGCACCGCCCTCCGCACCGCGCTCGCGACCGTGACGAAGGCCGACGTCGAGGTGCTCGACGCGCTCGCGTCCGACCCCGACGTGCTGCACGCCGACGGCGACCCGACCGCGATTTTCCTCGACGACTTCGCCGGGCTAGAAACGCCGCCGGCGCTCGGCGCGAACGGGACCCACGAGCTGCTGCTCGACCCGCCCGCGAGCACCGACTTCCTGCTTTACGTTGCCGCCCCGGCGGGCACCTCGGTGACCCTCGACGTCGACGGCGTGACGGCCATCCCGACGACCCCGACCGACGCCGATGGCGAGCTGCGCAGTGTCACCTCGATCGCCCTCACCGCGGGCGACCTCGCGCTGGTCACCCTCACGCTCGCGGGCCTGCCCGCGGGTCGGTCGGCGGAGCTGCGCTGGCGCACGAACGCGCTGGCCAAGGCCGCGGTCCCGGCGTCCCGGGTGTACGACGCCGGCGCGTACGAGCAGGCCGAGCGCACGATGCGGCGCGTGCAGAAGACGGTGCTCGCCGCGAAGGCGCTCGGGCTCACCGCGGGCGAGGTCGCGGACCTCGGCGCGGTCCGGACCGTGACCGCCGGGCTGTGGAACGGGCTCGCCGTCGACGGCACGATCGCGGTCCCCGACGTCGTGGCGCAATGGGCGCGGCTCGCATGGGTGCTGTGGTTCGTCCGGCTGAAGAAGGAGCACGAGCCGGAGGGCGACACGTTCCTCGGCATCCTGCGCGAGCCGGACGCGGCCGACGCGCAAGGCAAGCTCGTGGTGGCCGGCGTCATGGAGTGGGCCGAGGCGGACCTTACCGCGGTGCTCACGGAGTTCGGTCTCACGGTGAACGATCTCGGCGACCTGGCGAACCTGCGCCGGGTGACCGCCGCGCTCGACCTCGTCGCGACGACCCTGCAGCCGGCGTCGGACCTCGTCGCGTGGACCGTGCCCAACCCCGACGGCGTCCTCGTGCGGGGTGTGCGGGAGACGCTCAAGGAGCGGATGGACCTTGCAGCGTGGCGGGAGTCGATGCAGAGCGTGAGCGACGCGGTGCGCAACGCTCGACGGGACGCGCTGGTCGCATACATCCTTCACCACGACACTCCGTCGCCCGAGATCGAGACGCCCGAGCAGCTGTACGAGTACTTCCTCGTCGACGTCCAGATGGACGCGTGCATGCAGACCTCGCGGATCCGGCTCGCGCTGTCGACCGTCCAGCTGTTCGTGCAGCGCTGCCTGCTCAACCTCGAGCCGGCGGTGTCGCCGTCGTCGATCAACGCCGACCACTGGACGTGGATGCGCCGGTACCGGGTGTGGGAGGCGAACCGGAAGGTGTTCCTGTACCCGGAGAACTGGCTGGAGCCGGAGCTGCGGGACGGCAAATCGCCGTTCTTCCGCGACCTCGAGAGCGAGCTGCTCAAGGCCGACATCACGCAGGACCTCGCGGAGCTCGCGTACCTGCACTACCTGCGCAAGCTCGATGACGTCGCGCACCTGGAGATCGCCGGCGCGTTCCTTGAGGAGAAGACCCCGGGGACGATCGACGACGACATCCTGCACGTCATCGGGCGCACGCTCGGCAGCACCCGCGAGCACTGGTACCGCCGGCACGAGTACGGGTACTGGACGCCGTGGGAGAAGATCGGGCTCAATATCGAGGGCGACGTCGTCGTGCCGGTGGTGTGGAAGAAGCGGCTGTTCGTCTTCTGGGTGACCACGCTCGTGCAGGCGCAAGGCGACCCGGCGAAGTCCCCGCAGGACATCTCCGACGAGGCCTGGTCGCTCGCCGCCCGGGTAGACGCGACCGTGACGCTGCACCGGGGCGAGTACTACCGCGGCACGTGGCAATCGTCGAAGTCCACCGAGACCTCAACGTCGCTCACCTGGTCGTCGCTCAGTTCGTTCGACCCGCGGCTCATCCGGTGCGTCACCACGGTGTACACGCCGACGTCGGCGCCGGGCGGTCCCCCGCTGTCGGAGCGCCTGGAGTTCCGGCTGGGCTACCGGGCGGGCGGATATATCGGCGACTACATCCTCACGTTCACCAGCCCGAACGCACAGCCGCACGTGTCGAGCGAGGACCCGTTCTGGGTGTACCTCGGCGACCAGGCGTCGATGCTCGAGCTCGGCCGGTCCCCGCTGCCGCAGGTCGATGCGAACCAGTGGACGTACCCGGACAAGGTCTTCACGGTGCGGGTCCAGCAGCCGTCGGAGCCGAAGGACCCAGTGGCGATGACGGTGCTGACGAAGACCGGAAACCTGGTCGACGGCTTCCGGGTCCGGCCGACGCTGCAGCACGGCGTGAGCAACCCGTGGGAGATGCCGCTGTTCTACACGGACGAGCGGAGCGTGTTCTTCGTGACCGGGGACGAGCAGCTGTACCACGAGGGCAAGTTCCGCTACTACGACGACCTCATCGTCGACGGCGGCATGCTCCACCTGCCGCATCTGTACGAGGAACCGGTGAAGCCGAAGATCCCCAAGCCAGGCGACCCCGTCTTCGACCCGACCTGGGCGCTCCAGATCCCCGGCAACACGGTGTTCGTGTTCGGCGGGACCACGTTCGACGCCGGCGGCGCCGTCAAGAAGCAGCAGCTGCGGAATCTGTGAGGTGAGGGCGATGGCGAACAAGGCGAACTTCCACGACACGATCACCGAGCTCCGGACGAAGTACGGTGACCTCGTCTGGGTGCACCAGGGCCGGCAGCGGCGCCGCGTGCAGTACGGGCTGACTCCGCACTACCATCCGTGGACCGAGGAGCTCATCCGTAAGCTCAACACCGACGGGTTGCCGGCGCTGTTCGACGCGAAGTGGCAGTCGACCCTGGTGACGACGCTGGCGCCAGGGTTCTACACGCCGGGCTCGGCGTTCACGGGCCCGTTCCCGAAGGACGTCATCGACGTCTCCGACGACGGACCGTACGCGATCTACAACTGGGAGCTGTTCTTCCACGCACCCGTGCTCATCGCGGTCCACCTGTCGAAGAACCAGCGGTTCGAGGAAGCGCAGCGCTGGTTCCACCACGTGTTCGACCCGACGAGCACCGACATTTCGATCGACCCGCCGCAGCGGTTCTGGAAGTTCCTGCGGTTCCGCGAGGAGACGGACCCGGAGTTCCTCACGGAGATCCTCACCGAGCTGTCGAAGACCGGCGACAGCGAGCTCAAGCGGCGCACGGAGAAGGCTATCCAGGCTTGGCGGGACAAGCCGTTCCAGCCGCACGTCGTCGCGCGCGGGCGGTACCTCGCCTACCAGTACAGCGTGGTGATGAAGTACCTCGACAACCTCATCGCGTGGGGCGACCACCTGTTCCGGCAGGACACGGTCGAGACACTCAACGAGGCGACGCAGATCTACGTCATGGCGGCGAACCTGCTCGGGCCGAAGCCCCAGCGCATCCCGCAGCTGCACAAGCCGGTTAGCAAGACGTACGCGCAGCTCAAGGCCGCAGGCATCGACAAGTTCGGCAACGCGCTCATTGAGCTGGAGAACCAGTTCCCGTTCAACTCGTCGGCCGCAGCGAGCGGCGACGCGAGCGCGAGCGGGGCCGACGGCGCGGTGTTTGGCATTGGACGGACGCTGTACTTCTGCATCCCCCAGAACGACCAGCTGCTCGCGTACTGGGACGTCGTCGCGGACCGGCTGTTCAAGATCCGGCACTGCATGAACATCGAGGGCGTCGTGCGGCAGCTCGCACTGTTCGACCCGCCGATCGATCCCGGCGCCCTCGTCAAGGCGGTGGCCGCAGGACTCGACCTGGCGAGCATCGTAAACAACCTCAACCAGCCGGTGTCGTCGATCCGCGGGCCACTGCTGCTGCAGAAGGCGCAGGAGCTGTGCGCCGAGGTCAAAGGGCTCGGCGGGGCGCTACTGCAGGCGATCGAGAAGGGGGAGCTCGAGCACGCGAGCCTCCTGCGACAACAGCACGAGCTCAACATCCAGACCCTCACGCGGGACGTGCGGTTCCTGCAGTGGAAGGAGGCCGAGGAGGCGACGACGGCGTTGCTCGAGAGTCGCGGGACGGTGTGGGAGAGGTACCGGCACTACAAGAAGATCCTCGGTACGTCGGACGCGATCATCGACGGGTTGAAGTCGGTGGACCTCATCCGCGACGACCTCACGGAGGACACGTTCGACGCCGCGTACAACGCGCTGGTGACGGCGTACGCAGGCGACCTGTCGCGCGAGGAGTACCGCAAGGAGTCGTCGGTCGGCGGGCTCATGGAGTTCGCCGGCGAGCAGGTCGTGAGCCTGGTCGGCGGCAAGCTCGGAGAGACCCTGCCGCTCAACAAGAACGAGAACGCCGAGCTCAACATCTTCCTGCCGACGTCGGACACCTTCGGGGCCGCCGCGACGGTGCTCAACATCGCGGCGCCGATCCTCGCGCTCATCCCTCAGTTTGACGTGCATGGGACGCCGCTCGGCGTCGGTGGCGCCGCCGGTTTCGGCGGGACACAGCTGTCGAAGGCCGCGAAGTACGGAGCCGAGGGCGCGAAGATGATCTCGGAGGCGTTCAAGGGCTCCGCAGAGCGGGCGTCGAAGATGGCGGGCTACTATCGGCGAGCCGAGGACTACGTGCTCCAGGCGAACCTGGCGACCAGCGAGCTCGAACAGTACGGGCGGCAGATCATCTCGTCGCTGCTGCGCGAGCAGGTCACCAAGCGCGAGTACGAGCACCATCTCGTCCAGATCGAGCAGGCCGCCGCGGCGGAGGAGTTCCTGCGCACCAAGTTCACCAACGAAGACCTATACACGTGGATGCAGGGCGAGCTGTCGAAGACCTTCTACGACGCCTACAAGCTCGCGTTCGACGTCGCGAAGAAGGCCGAGGTCACGCTGAGGCGCGAGGTCATGCGGCGAGAGTTCGACGACCAGGACATCATCAAGTTCGGCTACTGGAACGACGGCAAGCGCGGCCTGCTCGCCGGCGAGGCGCTCGCCCTCGACCTCAAGCGGCTCGAGATGGCCTACCTTGAGGCGAACAAGCGCGAACTCGAGCTCACCAAGCATGTGTCGCTGGCCCGGCTCGACCCTCGCGCGCTGTTGCGGCTCAAGGCGACCGGGTCGTGCGAGGTCGAGGTGCCGGAATGGCTGTTCGACATGGACTGCCCCGGTGTCTACCTGCGGCGACTCAAGACGGTGGCACTCACGATCCCTGCCGTGACCGGCCCGTATGCGGGCATCCACTGCGCATTGTCACTGCTGCGGTCGAGCGTGCGTGTCTCGCCCGAGGAGGGCGAACAGTATGCGCGCAACGCCGCCGACGAGGACGCCCGGTTCCGAGACTTCACCGGAGCGATCCAGCAAGTTGTCACGAGCACCGCACAGAACGACAGCGGCCTGTTCGAGACCAATCTGCGGGACGATCGCTACCTGCCGTTCGAGGGTGCCGGAGCGATCAGCACGTGGCGGCTCAAGCTGCCGATCGACCTTCCGCAATTCGATGTCGAATCCATTTCTGACGTGGTGCTCCACCTCCGGTACACGGGCCGGCCAGCGAGGCAGTTGGCAGCGCCCGCCCTTGCTTACCTCACGGACGAGGTGCTGTCCGACCCAGAAAATCTCGTGCAGCTGTTCACGCTGAACTACGACTTTGGAAACGCATGGCATGGCTTTGCGTCCGCGGTCTCTGATGCTGATCGGAAGTTGCACATAGAGGTGACGACGGAAATGTTCCCGTACTGGCTGAAGAAGATTGGTATGGGCGATGCCTTGGTTGCGACGTTCTCGGTGATCGACTTCGCCAAGGGAAAGCTTACGTTGGCGCCCACAGTGCAGGCTTTCGCCGGTAATGCCGAGACAGCGTGGACTTTGGACATCACGCAAGGCTCGTCGATTTTCCCTTTCCTTAAGAAACACGCAGCCGCCGGGGCTACGGTGCATATGTCGGTGTCGTACGCAGCGGCGTAAGCGAGTGTTGGGGCGAAGCCCGGTGTGGGGTTTACGGGCAACCCCACACCGGCCGCTGCCCCGGCAGGTCGCCCACGCGAGATGGGGACTCGCGACTCGAAGCGTTTGCTCCAGCGGTGTCAGGCGGCTGTTGAGGCGTGATGTTCCCTAACGAGCTCGTGCATGGTTGGCCGTAGCGTGTCGCGATCTTGATCGTTGTGTGGCATGTGGTGGGGATGGCGCGTGCTGCGGTTGCAGTGAATCAGCGGGTCACCGGTCTGGGGCGGACGGTGGTGGCGGAACTCGTTACTGAGATCGAGCCGTTGTGGCACGAGCGTCACCAGGCCAGGCTCGCCAGTCGCGCCCGGAAGCGGGCGGTCGGTGCCGGTGCCAGGCACAAGCTGGTCTTCGTCGACCGGCTGCTGATCACCCTCGTCCATCTGCGGCATGGCACTACTCATGACGTCCTGGCCTGCTGGTTCGGTGTGGACCGGTCCACCGTCACCCGGGCCATCGGTGAGATCCGTCTTCTGCTGGCCGAGCGGGGCTGCACCGTAGAGGCCGGGGTGCGACTGCGGACCCTCGACGAAGTCATCGGCCACCTCGAGATCAGCGGGAAGACCGCGATCCTCGACGCCACCGAGATCCGGGTCCGCCGCCCCGCCCAGGGGACTCCGGACCGGGGCCGCTTCATCTCGGGCAAGAGCAAGCAGAACGCGGTCAAAGCGATGGTCCTGACCGACGCCGATGGACGCCTGCCCTTCTGCGGGGAAACCCGTCCCGGCAGCTGTCCCGACATCACGCAGGCCCGTGCCTCCGGACTCGTCGATCTCCTCGACACCGGCCCGTGGGTCGAGATCCTGGCCGATGCCGGCTACCAAGGGCTCGGGGCCCAGACCGGCGGGCAGGTCATCACCCCGCCGCACCGCAAGTTCCGCAAGAACCCGCCACCTTGGTACGAGCAAATGCACGCACAGGCCAAACACGCGCACTCCTCACGACGCATCCGCGTCGAGCACGGCATCGCTCACCTGAAGAACTGGAAGTCACTCGCCCGCCACCACAACCGCCGCGAGTATCTGCCTCAAACCATCCAGGCCGTGGCCGCCGTCGCCTCCCACCAGCAAAGCACCATTCGGCCACTCACCACAGCCTGACCAGCGACGAGACACGACCAGCCACGCGTCACAGCCAACCATGCACGAGCTCGTTAGGGCTTCGCGAGCGACAGCGCTTCCCAGGTCCAGCGCCTGACTTGTGAGCGGCCCGATGTCTCCTGAGACATGCTGAGCGCGAAGAACGCACCTTGGGTGAGCGCCTCGGCCAAGGAATGACCCTAGCGGAGGCAACCGCCGCTACCAGCCAGACCGCTGAGGGAGTCAAGTCGTCCTCCTCGATCCTGACCCTCGCGCGTCGGCACGGTGTAGAGATGCCCATCACCGAAGTCGTCGTGGCCGTCCTCAACGGCACAGTCACGGTCACCCAAGCGGCCACCATGCTGATGACGCGGACCCCCAAACCCGAGCGCTACGGGATCTGAGCGAGTTAGCCGCTCTTCGAGCAGGGTTGCCAGTTGGAACTCATACGACAGTGGCTCGATACGAGCCCCACTCGGGGCGTTCACGTGTACGCCGACATTCGGCGGCCGCGCTGAAGTGCGCCGGTGCTCGGCCAGTTGGGCTCTGACGGAGAAGTACGGGTGCGATTCCCCAGGTACACGAGCTGCCCGCCTCCTTGCCAGGAGCGACGCTGGTCATGCCCTCGGCGGACTGAACGTGGTCTGATCGGGTGGCGAGGGACGCGGCTAGCGCCCCTCGCCACCGACGCCGAAGTGCCACATCAAAGGCGCGACGAAGCTGATCGATCGGGATCTGCAGGGGTTCGCTGGCCATGGGCACCATCTTGGCGCAGCCACTGTCGCAACGACCCGCCGGACAGGCTCTAGTGACCTGAGTCGAAGATTTGTTGTTGGTTGGGTATGAGTCGTCCGGGTCCGAAGATTCCGCCGTTGTCGGTGACCGATGCCCAACGGGCTGTGCTGGAGGGCTGGGTGCGTCGTCGTACGACGGCCCAGACTTTGGCTCAGCGGTCGCGGATCGTGCTGGAGTGCGCCGAGGGACACTCGATCACGGAGGTGTCCCGTCGGCTGCATGTCACTGCGGACACGGTCCGCACCTGGCGGCGGCGTTTCCTCGAACGTGGCTTGGACGGCCTGTCCGACGAACCCAGGCCCGGTGTCCCACGGAAGATCACCGACGCCGATGTCGAGCGGGTCATCGTCAAAACACTGGAGGAGAAACCGAAGAACGCGACACACTGGTTCGACCAGGTCGATGGCGGCGGCCACGGGCATGTCGCAGTCCGCGGTCTCGCGGATCTGGCGGGCGTTCGCCCTGGCCCCGCACCGGTCGCAGACGTTCAAGCTGTCCACGGACCCGTTGTTCATCGACAAGGTCCGTGATGTGGTGGGCCTGTATCTCGACCCGCCGGAGAAGGCCCTGGTGCTCTGCGTGGACGAGAAGTCGCAGATCCAGGCCCTGGACCGGTCCCAGCCCGTCCTGCCGATGGTGCCAAGGGTTCCCGAACGCCGGAGCCACGACTACGTACGCTCCGGCACCACCACCCTGTTCGCCGCTCTGGAAGCCGCCACCGGCAAAGTGATCGGCTCTCTCCACCGCAGGCACCGGGCTGTCGAGTTCAAGAAGTTCCTCGCCAAGCTCGACAAGGAAGTCCCCGCCGACCTCGACGTGCACCTCATCCTCGACAACTACGTCACCCACAAGACACCCGCCATCAAGCAGTGGTTACTGGCACACCCACGCTTCCATCTGCACTTCACGCCGACCAGTTCGTCCTGGCTGAACCTGGTGGAGCGGTGGTTCGCCGAGCTCACGCAGAAGAAACTCAAGCGAGGTGTCCACCGCTCCGTCCAAGCCCTCGAACGCGACATCCGTACCTGGCTCGCCGACCGGAACAACCACCCACGGCCCTTCATCTGGACCAAGACCGCCGACGAGATCCTCGACAAAGTCGCCGCCTACTGCCGACGAATCTCTGACTCAGGTCACTAGGGCCTGTCCGACGGATCGGGTGACGGGTCCGGTAGCGGATTGTTCTGTCCCCTGTGGAGCAGGTTGATTTTGCGGTCGCGGAGTGGGCTCGGCTGGAGCCACACCTTTTCCACAATGCTCTGCGTTGCGTCACCGCCGGGGCAAGGTGCCCGGAGGCGGGACGGCCCCCATGCCCGCTCAAACGCCGAGGCCCCACTCCAGATTCGGAGTAGGACCCCGCTCAATGACGTCGAGCCGTCACAGCATGCCCAAGTCACTCACACCGGCACGCCCAGACCACGCACGAGGGCCAGAACCTGAGGCACGATTCCGGCCCCTGCACCACTTACGATGCCGATCACGCTATCGACCATACCGCCAACGATGGGCACACCCATGAACGCTCCTCGAGTTCGGTAACTCCCATAGTCGCTAAGGGACTTCACGGCCGCAGCCGTACGGGTGTGGGCTCACCCGTACGAGGGATACGCTGCTGTACCGGGTGGAGCTGGGGTCGGTTGTTTCAGCAGGTGCCGCTGCCGGTGCCGGGGGTGCCATGTGCGCCGTTGCCGATGCCGCCGAGCCCGCCGTTGCCGCCAGGACCGCAGTGTCCGATCATGCCGGTGCCGGTGGCCGCCCCGCCGTTGCCGCCCGCTCCGCCGGCCCCGCCTGTGCCAGTGGTGCCGCTGTTGCCGCCGTTGCCGCCTGTTCCGCCGGCCCCGCCGTTGTTGTTGCTGCCGGTCGCCGCACCTCCGGCCCCGCCGTGACCGCCGGCCCCGCCAGTGCTGACGGTGGAGTTACCGCCGAGTCCACCGATGCCGCCCATGGCGCCGGCGCTGCCGGAGGAACTCCCGGCCCCGCCGGCTCCTCCGATCCCCCCGGCACCGCCGGCCCCGCCGTCCGGGCCGGAGTTGCCACCGTTGCCACCGGCTCCGCCGAAGCCTGTCGTGCCCGCGCCGCCGACCCCACCGTTGCCGCCGGCACCGCCTGCTCCGCCGCCCCATCCGGCTCCGCCGTCGCCGCCTTTCCCGCCGGCGCAGCCGGGGGCGCCGTTGCCGCCGTCGGTACCGGGCCAGCCGGCCGGGTGGGTGGGCGTTCCGTCGGCGCCGTTGAGGCCGTTGGTGCCGGAGCAGGCGGCGACCGCCGGGGCTGTGCCCGCAGCCAGGGCCGCGGTGGGCACCGCGGTGAGCATCACCGCGGCGAAGAGGGCGCGCATACCTAGAAGGGCGGTAGGTCGTCGTTTTTCAGTCATGACGCAATCTCCTTGAAGGAGGCGGGAGTCGGCTCGTGAATTCCCGTGGTGGCGTAGTTCGTTGGCGCTCCTCGGATGGCCGGTAACTCAGGCGCCCATTTTCCCGCCCACCGCCCGCCAGCGGGACAGCGAGGAGAAGTATGCGTATGGTCCCGGCCAGGGACCGTTGGGTGTTCACGTCGTCCCATTCCGGATCATCTGACGCTAATGCGAATGCGATGGATAATCTAGGTGTGAGAGCTTTCGGGATGTAAGTCTTCTTATCTTCTTGCGGGGTGCCCGCTTCGGTGGTGACGAATGAGGCAGGGCCTTGCGTGAGGCGGTGTCAGGGCGGGGATTCCGTCACGGACTCGGGCGTGAGGTGCCGATGGGTTGCCGTCAATGCGGGTGCTGGCACCTGGGGCGGGTGCACTGTGTGGCCAGCCGTGCCTAGCCGTGGGTTCAAGGCGGACGGGGTCACGGACCGGAAGTGGGTGTGGGCCGGCGGTGGCCCGGAACGTAGGCGAACGAGCGTCCGCACCCACGTTGAGCGATCGGTCTGGAATTCGAGATTGAAGAGCTGAGGGCCCTTCCAACGGCTGACTGCTGCTACGTACTTCCGCATAAAGGGCAACGCTGTCCTGCGTATTTCCCTAC
The DNA here is from genome assembly GCF_028807635.1 of Streptomyces spiramyceticus. Classification (NCBI taxonomy): domain Bacteria; kingdom Bacillati; phylum Actinomycetota; class Actinomycetes; order Kitasatosporales; family Streptomycetaceae; genus Streptomyces; species Streptomyces spiramyceticus. Next base: position 1,841,518 of record NZ_JARBAX010000002.1, on the reverse strand, counting down.
AGCTGAGGGGGTACGTCTGAGCTCGCTGCGCATGAACACAGTGCCTGCATCAGCGAGGCAGCCGAGCTATTTCCAGGGGGTTCCATGAGATTCCGTCGTGCCCTTCTCGCCTTTGCCGGGGCCGCTGTTCTGGCCACCGGCACGACCGCTCTCCTGCCCGCGACGGCCCAGGCCCGGATCATGGCCGTCGCGTGCGACGAGACATCGCTGATCACCGCCGTGAACGCGGCCAACGCCGCCGGCGGCGGGACCGTGACCCTCACCCCGGGCTGTACGTACAGCCTCACCGCCGCCCACGACAACGACGGCGTCAACGGCCCCACCGGACTGCCGATCATCACCACGCCCATCACCTTCGAGGGCAACGCCAACACCATCAACCGCGCCGAGGCAACCAACTTCCGCATCGCCCAGGTCAGCACCACCGGCGATCTCACCCTCAAAGCGGTCACCCTCAGCGGCGGTCACGCGGCCACGAACGGCGGCGGCATCCTGAACTTCGGCGCGGTCACCCTCACCGGAAGCGAGCTGTCCAACAACGCCGCCGACGGTACCGGCGGCGGCATCTACAGCACCGGCGGTGCGGCAGCGGCAACGTTCACCAGCAGCAACGTCAAGAACAACACCGCCCACCAAGCTGCCGGAATCGCCAGCGACCGCGCGACACTCACCCTCACCAGCAGCGTGGTCAGCGGCAACGCCGCCGCCATCAACCCCGGCGGCATCTACTACCTCGCCGGCACCGCAACGCTCAACACCTCCTCGGTGACCGCCAACACCCCCACCAACTGCACCGGCAGTCCCTCTCCCGTCCCCGGCTGCATCGGGTAACACCACCCCACCATGAGAGCGATAACCAGACTGAGCCGCCGGCCCGATGAGGGCGGCTCAGTCGCCGGTCTAAGGGCTTCGGCGGGTCACGAGCGGAGCCAGAGCCGGACGGCGGCCACGGTTACGGTGCCGTGAAAGACATAAGCCCGCTTGATGCCCCTATGGATGTCAATCGGCTGACGCGAGGGTGACCGCGGCCTTCGTGGGTGGGACGATCGTCTGGTAGATCTCTCGTGCGACGTAGCGTTTGAGGCAGCGGATGGCTTCGCGACGTGTCTTCCCCTGGCTAACGCGTCGCTCCACGTAGTCGCGGGTGCGGGTGTCCCAGCGCAGGCGGGCCAGGACGATGGTGTAGAGCGCGGAGTTGGCCTGCCGGTCCCCGCCGCGGTTGAGCCTGCGGCGCTGGGTCTTGCCTGAGGACGCTTCCACCGGGCTGACGCCGCAGAGTGCGGCGAAGGATGCCTCACTGCCCATCCGATTCGGGTTGTCGCCGGCCGCTATCAGCAGTGCGGCGGCGGTGTCCGGGCCGACGCCGTAGCGGTTCAAAAGCTTCGGCGCACAAGCGTTGATGGCGGTGGTGATGCGGCCGGTGAGGTCGTTGATCTCTTCGGTGAGGTGCTGGACCCGTTTGGCCAGCAGCCGGAGAGTGTGGCGGGCTGCAGCTGCCGGGGTTGTGCCGTCTGTGGCATCCAGTTCGGAACACTTGCGGATGAGCTTGGAGTTGCTCAGACCGGTCAGTGCCTCGCGCAGTGCGGGATCGGCGGCGACCAGGATGGCCTTGAGCTGGTTGATCGCTTGTGAACGGGACTTGGTCGCTGAGGTCTTGGCCATCTTGAACATGCGGATGGTTTCCACCGGGCCGTCGGAGGTCTTGGCGGTGGCGGTGGCTCGCCCGGAGAGCACTGCCTGCGCGGCTGCTGCGGCGTCGATCGCGTCGGTCTTGCCGCGTCGCCGTCGGGTGGCCTTGTCGGGCTGGTTGACCTCGGTGACGGTGATGTCTTCGCTGTGCAGGTAGCGCGTCAGTGCCGCGCCGTAGGAGCCGGTGCACTCCACGCCGGCTCGCTGCAAGCGGCCGAAGGCGCGTGCCCGGGCCAGCAGTTGGCGGTAGCCCTCCTGGGTGGTGTGGAAGCTCCGGGTGTCCAGCAGGGCACCCGTCATGGTGATCACCGCCGCCACGTGGACATCCTTGTGGGTGTCCACTCCAAGCACGACGTCCTCGGATGCTTCGGTCGTGTGGTGACGGGGGTGGGTGGTCTGGGTCATGCTGGGCACGGCTGCCTGTCTCCTGAGTGCATCGGGAACACCGGTGGCCGACGCCGGGCCAGGTGAGGCGGTCAGGACTGTGACGGTGCCTGTCGCGAAGGCCCCTATCGGGACACGCCCACCGGTCCGGCGGCAGCACGCACCGCCCCGAACGGCGGTCGGCAGATCAAACTCAGGGCACCAGGGCCAGTCGTACCTCGGGCCAGACCACCGCCCGAGGCGGCACCCGAACATCCTCACAGTCGTACCGGGTCGCCACGGCCCGGAAGCCCTTGAGTGCGTTGATGGTCCGCTCGACTTCGTTCCTGCGGGTATACCGTGCCCTGTCGAAGCCAGCGGGGCGACCGCCTCGGCGGCCGCGCCGCTGGCGGTTGGCCCGTTGGTCCCGGCGCTCGGGAATCGTGTGCCGGATCTGCCGTCGCCGTAGGTAGAAGCGGTTTCGACGGGAGCTGTATGCCTTATCGCCGCAGAGGTGGTCAGGGCGGGTCCGCGGGTGCCCGCCCGCCGGGCGTGAGACACGGACGCGGTCCAGGACCGGGATCAATTGCGGCGCGTCACCCCACTGTCCGGGCGTGATCAGGATGGACAGTGGGCGGCAACCGCCGTCACTCGCCAGGTGGATCTTGGTGGTAAGCCCGCCGGGTGAGCGGCCCACCGCCTCGTCAGGCCGGTGTTGGACTGGCCGCCTGTCCCGTCCCGGTATCTGTGCCGGTCGGTGACGGGCCCCGGCGGCGTGCTGGTGGGCACGGCACACAGTGGAATCCACGCTCACGACGCTCCAGTCGATTCTCCCCTCCGCGTCGGCGTCGGCTTGGACAGCCCGAAGGATCCGGTCCCATGTGCCGTCCGCCGACCAACGCCGGTGGCGGTCATGCACCGTCTTCCATTTGCCGAACCGCTTGGGCAGATCTCGCCAAGGGATGCCAGTCCGCTGGCGGAAGAGAATGCCGTTGATGACTGCGCGGTGATTCCGCCACCGCCCGCCCCGTCCTGAGTTCTTCGGAAGGTGCGGCTCCAGCCGCGCCCACTCCACGTCCGTAAGATCACCCCGCCCCACACGGGACGGAACGATCCACCGCCAGGCGCGTCACCCGACCCGTCGGGCAGGCCCTTGGCGTCGGCTGGGCGGCGCGGCTCGCGCCACGTGGCCCACAACACCGGCCCGTCCCCCGGCAGACCGACAGGATTCGAACCTGCGCACACGGCTCCGGAGGCCTCGTGTGTCCCAAGCGTTTCAGCAGGTCAGGGACCTAGCCGTAGTCTGCGAAGCTTCGCCCGTCCACGAATTGGCCGCGTCCACTCATGGGCGCGGCCGCTCCACGCCACTCCACCCATCGCGGCACTCCGGCCGCCGCCAGGAACTCCACCAAGTCATGATCGGAGTGCGCGAGGCCAAGGATCTCGTCGCGGCCGTTCCGGCTCACGGTCACTTGTAGGCCGCCGTTGGCGAGGACCGTTGGACCACATCGGTGTGCTCCTCCGTCCTGGGGAATCTACGACAGCGTTGTAGGTCGCCGTGGTGGTGGCACCGCCCGGAGAAGATCCCACAGTGGCCGTCCGCTGGCGGCCCATTCTCCGAGCAGGTTGCGGTCGACCAGGTGGAGCTTCTGCGACTTGGCCAGCGGGGGACAGCCCGAGGTGAAGCGACCGTTCGTCACGAGGACCACGACATCTGCCCCGTGGAGCTGGCGGGCGGTACCGTTGAGGACATGCAGGTCCGGGGTTCCCACCGGTGACCCAGCCAAGCCGTTGCGACGGTGCTTGCACTGGATCACCCAACGACGCCCGAATGGGTCGGTGGCCTTCACATCCGCTCCATTGTCGCCTGCACCGCCGACCTGTACCGCATCAGCGCAGCCGTCCCGCTTCATCAGGTCCCGTATCGCGTGCTCGAACCCCCGATGATGCAGCGCGTCCAACTGACTCATCGCATACCGCAGGCCGCGAGCCCGGACCTGCTCCCACTGCGCCCGCTGCTGGCGCTGGTACAGCCAGCCGCCCACCACGGCTGCGCCGGCGACGAGGGCCACCAGGAGCACCCAGGGATGGTCGCCGATCCAGTTGACCACTGCGACGAACAGCGCGATGGCCGCGACAGTAACCAGGCCGTAGGCGATGACCCGTGCCTCTACCTGCTGCTGCCTCCTGCTCCTACGGGACGTGCGCCGCCGCGCTGGCGTTCGGTGGCGGGTCACTGCCCGCTCCCGCTGGTTTCGAACCGGATCGGGTACGACACGGATCGCCGCGGCACGGGCTTCCGCTCTAGCTTGGGGAAGCGGATCGGGTATGTCACCGACTTCTGCGGACGAGGCTTCACCGTCCGACCGTTGTCCGCGAACGTGATCGGGTACGTAGCTGTCTTCTGCGGCCTGGGTGCCTGGCCGTTCCCCGTACCGGTGCTGATGTTGCCGTTCCCTATGCCGACGATCGCGACCACGGTCACGGCTAATATCGCCATCTCGTGGCGCGCTCCTGCTGCCCATCGATAGTGCCCACGGACATAGGTTCCGTCCGCCTTCGTGTAGGGCTGGATGTACGGCACCGCTGCCTCCTCCTCATGGTCTGGTCACCGAACTGCCCATGAAAGCACGAGGTACTGACACTTCGTCAGAGTGTGATCACCCCAGGTGATGCGGGTGGTGCGTATGCGGTAGGAGGCTGACTGCGCCAGGGCAGTGGGGCGGCGAGCGCATCCCGGCGCCGTTACCACACAGCGAGTTACCCTCTCGTGAGGCTCGCTTTGCTCTCAAGAGTTGTGGAGTTGAGCTCGGCCGATCCGGCGGTGATCCGGAGCATGTAGCGGTCCCCAGGCGCCGCCGTTCTCGCTCTCGATTCCGATCGGCACGGTGGCGTCGAGGTCGGCGGGCCATCCGCGAAGCCGTACCGCCTCCGGGATATCGAGGATGCGCAGCATCCACGGATGCCACGCCTCTGCATCTACGCGATACCGATGCAGGTTGTGCAGCAGCGTGGGGTACGGCGGTAGTGCGCCGCGCCGGAACTCGATGGTTTCGGCGCGGTGTAGTGGCGGCCGAGGAAGGCAAGCATTGCCGCGGCCGCACTCGCGTCTGACGCCCAGAAGTCGTGGACCACGAGGTTCATGCCATGTCGCTCGCGCCGTTTCATGGCGAGGGACAGTAGCCCTGCTGTGGGTTGCCCCGGCCTGTTTAAGCGATAGGTCGTCAGGGCGCTCTTCTTCTCCTTCCAGGACGACCACCAGCCGTCGGAGGACTGCAGCGCTTCGGCGGCGGCTTCCGCCGCCAGGTCCTCGGTGGAGACTCCCGCGCTGGCGATGCGGCGATGGGTGGTGCCGGCTTCGGTGCCGGAGCCGGGAATACCCAGCTGGAAGTCCTCGTGGCCGTGCTGGAGCGCATGGGGTACTCCACCGGTATCGACCTCCGTAAGCTCCTGAAGGCGGCCGACACCGCCCAGGAGCGGCTGATGCCGGCCCCGCCGACGATCGACTCCGTCAGCCTCGTCAGCGGTCTGGCCGGCGTCTTCTCCGGTTTCAAGTCCGCTGGAGGAGGCGCACCCGCCTGTAACCGCTTCTCACGTGCTCACCGAGTCCCGAAGCGAGCAATCAGGAATCAACCCGGAGCGCTGCCCCCACGTAACGGCGGACGACCGGCTCCAGGTAGTCCGCGTGCGGGCCATCAAGTTCGGCAAGATCGTCCGGGGAGCGCACCAGAGCGATCTGGTCCAGCTCGGGTTCACGCCCAAGAGCCTGCTCGGCGGCCACCAGAGCCGCGAACCGCTCACGCAGCACCGATGTCGGCTGAGGCGGGGCGAGGAAGACGAGACCGATGCTCCCATGTTCGCCGCGCGTGACGGCCAACCGGTTCAGGTGCTCGGGCGCTGTGTCGATACCGGTCTCCTCGGCCAGCTCGCGCGCGGCATGGCGACTCAACGCAGCCTCATCGAGCACCTCGTGGTCCTCGGGCGGCTCAACCGATCCGCCCGGCAACTGCCACCGGCCGGGAGCAGCCGTTGACGACGACATCCGCGCCGCCAGCAGACAGCCGTCGTCCGTCGGCTGCACGACGTTCACGAACAGCGACGGTAGCCAGGAGGTCGCGCCCGGGACCCGGCGCAGGGCGTAGTGGCGGTAAGTCACCCGCGTCCAGGAGAGGACGAGACTGTGCGGGCCGTCCCACTCCAGCCCAGCGCACGCGACGACCGGTCCGTCGAAGAGGTTCGGGTTGGCCTGAACCGCCTTGTCCCACACGAGGTCCCTGGCCAGCTGGTCTTCGGGTGATACCCGTGGCGCGTCAACCTCCGTCAGGCGGAGCTGGTGAACATCGAAGAGGTCAACACCCGAAGGGTGCAGTGTCTCGGTCACCGGCTCATTCTAGGGCGGCACGACACCGGCGTGCCGCCATGCTTGCTCAGTTGCGCGCCGCGCCGGGGCGACACGCAGCTAGTGTCCTGCGCCGAGATTCGTCGGCAGAAACGGGCGAGCGAGGCGAGGATCTCCTCGGCTGTCTTGGTCCAGATGAACGGCTTGGGGTCTTCGTTCCAGTTCTTGACCCACTTGCGGATGTCGGCTTCGAGGGCTTGGACGTTCTTGTGTGCGCCGCGACGGATCATCTGGTCGGCCAGGAAGCCGAACCACCGCTCGACCTGGTTGATCCACGAGGAGCCGGTCGGGGTGAAATGCAGCTGGAAACGGGGGTGTTTGGCCAGCCACGTTCTGATCGCCGGGGTCTTGTGGGTGCCGTAGTTGTCACAGATCAGGTGGACCTGGAGATGTGCGGGGACCTCCTTGTCGATCCTGACCAGGAACTTCTTGAACTCGGCCGCCCGGTGCCGGCGGTGCAGGGCGCTGATGACCTCACCGGTGGCGACATCGAAAGCGGCGAACAAGGTGGTCAGGCCGTTGCGGACGTAGTCGTGGGTGCGCCGTTCGGGCATCCCGGGCATTATCGGCAGGACCGGCTGGGACCGGTCCAGCGCCTGAATTTGGGACTTCTCGTCCACCGAGAGCACCACCGCGCCCTCGGGCGGGTTGAAGTACAGGCCGACGACGTCGTAGACCTTCTCCACGAACAACGGGTCCGTCGACAGCTTGAACGTGTCCGCCAGGTGCGGCTTGAGCTGGAACTTCCGCCAGATCCGGCCGACGGTGGACTTCGACAGACCGCTGCGGTCCGCCATCGACTTACGCGACCAGTGGGTGGCGTTCTTCGGGAGGTCCTCCAGCGTCGTGACCACGACCGACTCCACCTGGTCGATGCTGATGCTGGGCGGCCGGCCGGGGCGGGGCTCGTCCACCAGCCCGTCCAGCCGCTCGGCGAGGAACCGCCGCCGCCACTTGCGGACCGTGTCCGCGGTCACCCGCAGATCCCGGGCGACCGCCACGATCGGCGGCACCTCCGGCCCCGCGCACGCCAGCACAATCCGTGCGCGCAGGGCCAGCGCCTGGGCCGACGTCGCCCGACGCGTCCACCGCTCCAACACCGCCCGCTCCTCATCACAGAGCAGCAGCGGTTCCAGCTTCGGGCCCCGACGAGGAACTGACGCACCAGCAGCAGAAGTCACACAACAACTAACGATCAACTATTGGCGCAGGACACTAGGCGGCCCTATGCCTATAGGTACTCTCGCGTAATGCGACCCCTTCGGTATTCCATCAACGTCACATTGGACGGGTGCTGCGATCATCGTGTAATGGTCGCGGACGAAGACTTGCATCGTCACGCGGTCGAGAACCTCGCCCAGGCCGATGCCCTCCTCTTTGGCCGGGTGACTTACGAAATGATGGAGGCAGCATGGCGGCCGCCGGCGCGGACGGGAGCGAGGCCTGACTGGATGGAACCCTTCGCCCGGACGATCGACGCGGCAAAGAAATACGTCGTGTCGAGCACCTTGGACCGGGTCGATTGGAACGCGGAGCTCGTGCGAGGGGATCTGGGGAAGGCCGTTCAGCAGCTCAAGCGGAAGTCCGGCAAGGGACTGTTCGTGGCAGGCGTGAAGCTCCCGCTGGCGTTGGCGGAGCTGGGATTGATCGATGAGTACGAGTTCGTGGTGCAGCCCCGGCTAGCGGGCCATGGGCCGACGTTGTTCGCGGGGCTATCGAAGCCTATCGACTTGAAGCTCGTGAGCCGGCTGGAGTTCGGCTCGGGAGCGGTGGCGATGCGGTATGAGCCGAGGAGGTAGCAGAAAGCCCTCGTGGCACAGCAATAGCCCGGACTACCTGCCTTGAACACGTTGACAGGTTCCGAAGCGGCCTTCCGCCAGACCGTACGACAACTGGCGGGCCACAGCGCGCTGAGCCCGACTGCACGGGGCCGCAGCGCCCACCCCCGCGCGTCTCTGGGCCGAAACGCCGATTCAGAGGTCGTTTTCATCTTTAGTGCGGTGCTTTCTCCTGCTTTCTGCACTGCGATGGTGTGGTGCTGGCGGGACGGTCGGTTGGGTTAGGGACTCAAGGGCTGGATGGGGTGACAGCTGAGGTGGGAGACGGCTTACGCCTGTCTCATTCCAAGACGCCCGTACCGGTTACGTGCTTCGACGAGGCAGAACGCGCGCCTGGGCGCACTCGCCTGCGGGCGGTACGTCCAGGTCATGGAGGAACGTCGTGCGTATCCGAGTGATCTGTCCGATGCCCGCTGGGAGCTGGTCGAGCCGGTCCTGACGGCCTGGCGGGCCGAGCGACGCCGGCATGCCCTAGACATCGGACGCCCACCCGGGCATGACCTGCGCGAGATTCTCAACGCGATCTTGTACGTGGACCGCACCGGGGTTCAGTGGCGCTACCTGCCGCACGACTTCCCGCCCTGGGAAACTGTCTACGGTTACCTCGCCAAGTGGCAGAAGGATGGCGTGTTCGCCCAGCTCAACGGTCTGCTCAGGGAGTTGGTGCGGCAGCAGGAAGGCCGACGGGCCGACCCGTCGGCCTGTGTGATCGACGCCCAGAGCGTGAAGACCTCCACGAACGTTCCCGCTGTGAGTCAGGGCATTGACGCGGGCAAGAGGATCGTGGGCAGAAAGCGCAGCATCGTCACCGACACACTCGGTCTGCTGTTGGCAGTGCTGGTCACCGCGGCCAGCGTCCAGGACTCTGTGGCCGGCACCCACCTCCTCGGCCAGGTCGCCGCCGACCACCCCACCGTCCGCAAGGTGTGGGTTGACGGGGGCTACCGCCAGCACTTCGTCGAACACGCAGCAACGCTGGGCATCGACCTGGAAATCGTCCAACGCGCGCCCGGGACCAGGGGCTTCAGCCCCATACCGAAGCGGTGGGCGGTGGAGCGGACCTACGGCTGGCTCATGCTCCACCGACGTCTCGCCCGCGACTACGAGACCGTCCCCGCCCGCTCCGAAGCCATGATCCAGCTCGCCATGACCGATCTGATGGCCCGCCGCCTCACCGGCGAGGCCACCATCTCCTGGCGCGACCCCACAAAGCCGCATCAATCGCGGATTCCGGGATGAAACACCGGGAGAAAACGACCTCTCAAAGAGCGTTTTGTCCCGGCGAGGTTGTTTGGTGAGGCTTCAAAGGGCGAGTCGATGAGGGCTGATGGGGCAGAGGTGCTCCATGTGACGGATGGGACAGGTGCTTTCCTTCGGTAGCCCGTTTCCTTCGGTTCGCTCCTGTCTGATCCCAAGGCGCCCCCGCTTGGCGCCATTTGCGCCCTGGAGAGACGGACTGCCCGACGGTACTACCGAAACATGACGCGACAACGCCCGTATCCCAGTGACCTCTCGGATGCACGCTGGGAACTGATCGGGCCCACATTCACCACCTGGCGGGCCGAGCGCAGAGGCAAGGGCCTGGACATCGGCCGGCCGCCCGAGCACGACCTGCGTCGGATCATGGACGCGATCCTCTACGTCGACCGGACCGGGATCCCCTGGCGCTACCTGCCCCACGACTTCGCGCCGTGGGAAACGGTCTACGGCTACTTCGCCGCCTGGCAGAAAGAAGGCGTCTTCGACCGGCTCAACGGTCTCCTTCGTCGTCTGGTGCGAGAGACCGAAGGCCGCGACAGCGAGCCAACCGCCTGCGTACTGGACGCGCAGAGTGTGAAGACCTCCGCGAACGTACCCGCGGTGGGCCAGGGCATCGACGCCGGCAAGAAAATCGCAGGCCGCAAGCGCCACATCGGGGTCGACACCCTCGGCCTGCTCCTAGCCGTCTGGGTCACCGCGGCGAGCGTTTCCGACAACGTCGGCGGCATGCACCTGATGTCACACATCGCCGCCACCCACCCCCGCGTGACCAAAGCATGGGCCGACACCGGCTACCGCACCAAAGCCATCGACCACGGCGCACGTCTGGGCATCGACGTCGAGGTCGTACAACGCGACCCAGGCGTCAAAGGATTCAAAGTCATCCCCCGACGCTGGGTTGTCGAGCGGACCTTCGGCTGGCTAATGCACCACCGCCGACTCGCCCGCGACTACGAAACCCACCCCCACCGCTCCGAAGCCATAATCCACGTCGCGATGATCGACCTCATAAGCCGCAGACTCACCCGCGAATCCACCCCCAACTGGCGCGACACCTGAACCTCGAACCAAACAACCTCGCCGGGACAAAACGCTCTTTCAGAGGCGACAGGGCGGGGAGTCAGGGACTGAAGTCTTCAGTCCCTGACCGCGAGCGCCGCCGGGAGCAGCAGCACAGAGCCAGGACGCTCGTCAGAACAGGGGCCGAAAGGGACTGAAGCTCGCAACAGCGAGTCGGCGTACTGCGTGCACCTGCAGATGCCCTGGTTCGTCCTGCCTACGTGGAAGATGGCGGTGCGTCAGCGTGCGGCGTCCGGTAGGACCATGCCGAACCACTCCTGGGACGCGCCGGACAGCCCGGCCGCTGTGCCGGTGATCGATACCACCCCGCTGGTGGAAAGCCCGGAGGCGGCGCCGCGCAGCACGGTCACCATGCCGTAGCTGTTCTCCTCCGGTGCCCCGACGACCAAGTCGGATCGGCCGTCGCCGGTCAGGTCGCTGAGGGTGACCGCGTGACCGAAGTAGTCGTAGCGCTCCGGGGCCCCGGGCACGCCCGCGGTGTCCTGCGTGATCATGCGGGCCCGTGTGGTGGTCAGGCCGGCCTTCGAGCCGTACAAGACGGTGACCGCCCCCGCGTCGGCGCTGCCGGCCAGGTCTTCGTAGGGGGCTCCCACGGCGACGTCCGCGTATCCGTCCTTGTCGATGTCACCGACGGCCACGCTCACGCCGAAGCCGTCAGCGCTCTCACCATCGCCGGGGACACCGGTGGTGTCCTGGTGGACGACGGTGGGCCGCTGCGCCGGCGCGGGGCCGGTGGGGCCGCCGCACCAGACGGTGAGCTGGCCGCCCTTGTGCCCGCCGGTCCTGTCGCTGCCCGGATCCTGGGGGGGCGCCCACGACGAGGTCGCCGTACCCGTCGCCGTTGATGTCGCCGACGGCGGCTGTGTCCCCGTCCACGCCGGTCAGCTCCGTGGTCACGTACGTGCTGCCGCCGGTCCACCTGATGTAGGAGATCACGCCGGCGGGGTCGTCGGTGGTCCCTCGCGGGTACAGGCGCTCGGCCGCGCCGTCGCCACTGAGGTCGCCCGCGACCGCGCCGGTGGTGCTGCCCAGCAGGGCCTAAGCGGCGACTGTCGGGGGGCCTTGGTCTCGTTTCACAAAGGCGATCACGGCGGAAACGGCGGCGGTCACGACGAGGCTCCCCACCATGACCATCCCCACGCCGACCATAAAGAGGCCGCTGGAGTCGTCCGACCAGTCGTAATAGGCGGCACCGGTCAGGCCGACCGTGATGCCGAGCACAGCGCCTGCGATGTAGCGCCGGGACGCCGCCCAGTACACCAGTGCCAGCAGAGACAGCACCAGCCCGATCACCTGCCACGTCTCGTACGGGCCGGTCGTCGAACCATCAGGCTGCACATCACGATGCTGGTCCCAGCCCAGCCAGGCAGCCCACACCGCCACCGTCACCACAGCCAGCACGAGGATCGCCAACAGCTGGGGAACAAGCTTCATCAGTCGTTGTCGCATGGCCCAAGCGTCCCGGCTCACCCCAGAACCGACCAGAGCGCAAGTACTCAACTCTCCCCGGGTACTTCAGCCACGATTCTGATCTACTCATGCCTGCCTCATCGCCTGCAGCCCGCGCCCGATGCGTGCCCGATGGGGCAGGGAACCCCGGGAGAATGGCAGGACGATCACGCCGGGCGGCAAGATCTGATCGGTATCGTCGCATGTGAAAGCCCTAATTACCTTTGATCGCCCGGCAATTCCCAAGCTCAGACCCGAGTTCGATTCTCGTCCCCGGCTTGTGGGGGGGGATCATGGAGTATCGCCCGCCCAGTCGTATCGTTGCGGGTCTGTGTTCCTCGGCCCGTACAAGGCCCGCCCGCCGGGCCCGTAGCGGCCAATCTCGGTGACCAGGGCAGCGCCCTCGTGCAACTGCTCCTCGGTCCAGCCGGTGACGTCCAGGAGCAGGCCGTCGAGCGGCCCGCCGACCAGTTCGACATAGGCGTGCCCGAGTTTGGGGCCGGGGTCGGGATCGTCGTGGTCCGCTCCGTAGACACGCCCCCGCATGATCTGCTCGTCCATACCCGAAAGCATCGCACCCACCACTGACAGCGCAGCGGGGGCGTGACTGATCGACGGGCGCAACGTTGTGCCGGTCGACGCGTGCACGTTCCCCCCCACGGACGCACGCTGGGGCCCTGACCCGCCCGGATGCTGTTGGTTTATTCGGGGCCTCGCGTGACGTCGGCCTTCAAGACCTGGTTGTGGTCTTGAAGGCCGACGTTGTCGTTTGGGGTGGGTGCGGATGTCGATGCAGCCGAAGGGGTCTGGGGAGATCCCGGCGGAGACGGTGCGGGTGGCTCGGGCCGCGTTTCCGAAGGGGAGCCTGGCGATCCGGCTGCGGGATGAGCTGGGGCCGCTGTTCACGGACGAGGAGTTCGCTGATCTCTTCCCTGCCCGGGGACGTCCTGCCTGGTCACCGGCCGGGCTGGCGCTGGTGTCGGTGTTGCAGTTCGTGGAGGGGCTGACCGACCGGCAGGCCGCGGAGGCGGTGCGGGCGCGGATCGACGTCAAGTACGCACTCGGCCTGGAACTGGACGATACGGGCTTCGACTTCTCGGTGCTGTCGGAGTTCCGGGACCGGCTGGCCGGGGCGGACGGCGGGCGCCGAGTGCTGGACGGTGTCCTCGCGGCGGCCCGGGAGAAGGGACTGCTCAAGCGTGCGGGCCGGGCCCGCACGGATTCCACGCATGTGCTGTCCTCGGCGCGTGCGCTGTGCTGGCTGGAGATGGTGGCGGAGACTCTGCGGGCGGCGTTGAACGCGCTGGCGCAGGCGGCCCCGGACTGGCTGGCAGGTGTCGCCGAGCCGGACTGGTTCCGGCACTACGCGACCAGGGCGGAGGACAGCCGGTTTCCCGCCGGCCGTGTGAAACGGGACGAGGTGGGGACGCGGATCGGCCGGGACGGGACACGCCTGCTGGCGGCCGTCTTCGCGCCCGGCACCCCCGCCGGGCTGCGCGGGCTCGCCGAGGTGGAAACGCTTCGGCAGGTGTGGGTCCAGAGCTTCCATCACGTGGACGGCGAGGTGAGGCGGCGGGGCCCAAAAGACCGGCCGCCGGGCGCGTTACGCCTGGTCACCCCCTATGACACCGACGCCCGCGGCAGCGTCAAACGCGACACGATGTGGGACGGCTACAAGGTCCACCTCACCGAGACCTGCGAGCCGGACACCCCGAACCTGATCACGAACGTCGCCACGACGACGGCCACCGTCTCCGACCGGACGATGGCCGAGACGATCCACACCCAGCTCGCCGCACGTGACTGCGCCCCGGGCGAGCACTGGGTCGATGCCGGCTATCCCACCGGTGCCGCCCTGGTCAGCGCCCGACGCGAGCACGGCATCGCTCTGCACGGCCCCTTCCAGACCGACAACAGCGCCCAGGCCACCGCGAACAGCGGCTTCGGCCAGGACGCGTTCACCATCGACTGGAACATCAAGCAGGCCGTCTGCCCCGGCGGCAAGACCAGCATCACCTGGAGTGAACGGCTCTCCCAGAAGGGACAGTCCGTGCTGCGGGTGCGGTTCTCCATGCGCGACTGCAGGCCCTGCCCGGTGCGACAGGAGTGCATCAACTCGCCCACCGCGGAACGCCGCGAGCTGCGACTGCGCCATCACGACGAACACCACGCACTCCAGACGGCACGGGCCGAGCAGAAGACCGACGCGTGGAAGGAACGCTACAAGGTCCGGGCGGGGGTCGAGGGCACCATCTCCCAGGGTGTCCAGCGCTGCGACCTGCGCAGATCCCGCTACCGCGGCCTCTCGAAGAGCAGCCTCCAGCACCAGCTCACCGGCGCCGCGATCAACCTCGCCCGCATCGACGCCCACCTCACCGGCCAACCACGAGCCCGCACCCGCACCAGCCACTTCACACGACTTCGCCCCGCCGATCAGACGATCGACGGGGCGAGGAAGCAGCAGAGCCCCGAATAAACCAACAGCATCCCGCCCGGCCAGGGCCCCTCATGTCGATGAAGTCAGGCCGCGGTCCACTGGTGAGCCCGCCCGTCGCGCCACTCATCAAGGTACTGGCGAGCAGAAGAGCCCGTCCGGCCTGCAGACGAGAAGCGGTCCGCCGGGCTGGCCCGGCGGACCTCGTGCGTCCCCACTGATCAGTCAGGTGAGCTTGAAGAAGAGCGTGTCCTGGGTGTGCTTGTCCTTCCAGTAGTCCCCCTGACGGCTGGCCCACTCGTCGTGCTCGAAGTCGAGCTTGTCGATGAGTTTTTGGACTTCGTACCGGAAGTCCGGGTCCATCCGGTTCAGGACGGCGCGGTAGGCGTCGGCGGCGGCCTTGGTCTTGGCCAGCGGCAGGTGGCCGATGGCTGGGTAGCCGTCTATCGAGTGCGGGATGTGAGGGAAGTCGTCGGGCAGCCCGCCGTATAGGTAGTCGTGAGCTAGTTGGTCGGCGGGCACGCCGAGGCGGCGCATCTCATCGTCCACCAGGCCGAAGAACGTCGAGGGCTTGGAGTAGGTGCCCAGGTCGTAGGGGTCGGAAGCGTTGCGGTCGATGATGTGCTGCACAGCGGAGTTGTAGGCATTGCCCGCACACTCTGCGTCCGAGTCGGTGCGCCCGGCGAGGAGGTGATCGAGAGCGTCAGGGATGGACAGGCCCCAGTCGACGCCCTGGTGGTCGAGGGAGTCCTGATGGGCCTGGGCGTACTCGCGGATGTCGTCGAGAGTGCGTCGCTGGTCCGACGTGAGGTTGCCGTTGCTGCCCAGGAAGGCCAAGACGTCGGCCTTGTCGGCGGTGGAGTAGGCGATGTTGTGACTCATGATCGCCATGGTGCCAAGAGGCACTGACATCCAGTGTCGGTGGGCTGTAGCAGAGCGCCGAGGGCTACCCTGCGCGCCAATCGAAGCGCTCACGCTACCAACTCCAGCGCTAACTGGCCAAGTAGCGCGCTAAGTCACATCGCTTAATCCTCCGGGCATAGAAGGTTTCTCTCCGCTATTAGAAGGAGACGTCGAAATAGTCGACGTCGGTGAATGCGACTTCGAGGTTGTCGGCGCGGCGTCCACCGTCTTTGAAATAGATCTCTTGAAGTCCCTCAGCGACGATTTCGCGCAACTGCTGGTCGCTGGCCCCCTGCTGCTGGGCCTCGAAGAGACGGTTCGCGTACGCCGGGGGCAGGTGCACGGTGAGGCGGCGCATCCGGCCGTCGTCGGTCGTGCCGACCGGCGCGGTGTAGCCGAAGCGGGCGCGGGTCTCGACGGTGATCCCGGTGCTGGTGGCGGCCTGCTTGCGGCGGCGCTTGCGCACCTGGGGCTGCCAGCGGGCGCGGACAGCGGTGTCGATCCGGTCCGCGATGTCCTTCGGCGGCTTCTTCCGCTCGCCCCTGAGGTAGCGCTCCACTGAGCGCTGGGTGACCCCGAGCTCCTGGGCCACGGCCTTGGTCGTCTTGAGTTTGCCCAGCAGGAAGTTCACGCGGGCCTGGAGGCTCTTGGGCGGCTCACGGGTGAAGACCTCGCGCTCTGCGCGATCCAGGGCCTCGTGGATGTCGCTCACTCAGTCACTCCCCTTCGTCCAGGACGGCGTCGCCGCCCTTGATGTGGCGGGCGGGGTTCATGTCCTTCTCCATCAGGTCCACAGCCCACGCCATCTCCTGCACGCCTTCGACCTTGGCCAGACCGGGCGTGGGGCCGAGGCGGAAGCTGCCGGGCAGCGGCTTGCCGTCCTCGGTGCGGGGCAGGAAGTCGAGGGGGCTGGGGCCGGCCGAGGCGTAGACGACGCAGTCGGAGAGCACCGCGAGCGGGTACTGGCCGGTCGCCTTGGCGACGTTGGCCATCTTGCGGTGCATGTTGACGCGGGCCTTGGAGATGACGGCTGCTCGGATGTCGGGCCGCCAGGTCGGGCGCTCCAGTGCAGACCAGCGCTCGCCGTCGGTGTAGTGACGGCCCTGTGGGCGCTCGCGCAGCTTGCCGACGCCGCCCTTGACCGTGGACTTGATCGCTGCCAGCACGGCGGCCATGCCGGGGTCGATGTTTTTGTGCTGCTCCATCGCGGCGAGAAACTCGGTCTCGGTCAGGTCCTTGGTAACACCGAGGTCGGACATGGTCTCGACGTAGGCGTCCTTGAGGCGATCGTGCCATGGATCCAGAAACGCGCCGCTCTCGCGCCGCAGGTACGCCTCGATCGGCTGCACCTCGGCTCCGAGTTCCACCGCGTAGGCGACGGTGTGGGTCTGGTACCAGGCCGGACCCTCGGGGCGCTGCCCCGACGGCGTGAACGGGGACGGCAGCCTGGCGTCCAGCTCGATGTGCGAGAGGTCCACCAGCCAACTGCCGGGGATCTTCTTGTCGAAAACCGGGTGCTGGACGTACTCGGGCCCTCTCAGGCCGACGACCAGGCGGGCCGCGGCCGCGAGGAACGCGGTGTTGATGTCGAGGCCGACTGCATATGGCAGCAGGCACTCCTCATCGGAGAGCAACTCCACGTCGCGGACCCACTGGTACGCCTCTTCGTCGAGGAAGCCGCCCTTCCAGCCCTGCGCGACGGGGTGCTCAGCCGGGGCCTCCGGCGGCGCCGGGTCGACCGGATGCGTGCCGAGGGAGCCGGGGTTGTGGCCCTGGACCCACGCGCCGGTCGCCTCGTCCTTCACGGCGCGGGTCGGCGGGCGCAGGGCGGTCATCAGCTCCAGGCCATT
The DNA here is from genome assembly GCF_028807635.1 of Streptomyces spiramyceticus. Taxonomy (NCBI): domain Bacteria; kingdom Bacillati; phylum Actinomycetota; class Actinomycetes; order Kitasatosporales; family Streptomycetaceae; genus Streptomyces; species Streptomyces spiramyceticus. The sequence continues at coordinate 1,824,253 of NZ_JARBAX010000002.1, read as the reverse complement.
GACAGCGGTGGAGCCGCGCGGCGTGATGACGCGGGTCGCGTACACGCCCAGGACGCGGGCGAGTTCGGCCGACGGAAGCTGGTCGGCGCCGGGCCAGGCCCGCTCGTCCAGGGCGTCCCAGGGCAGGATCGCCAGCTGCACGCACTGCCGTTGACCGGCCTTCGCCGGGCGGTAGATGCGCGCCCACGGGCCAAACCCCCGCTGGGTCAGCTTCCACTTCGCCTTGGTGATCTGCTTGACGACCGGGTGGTCCTCGGGCAGGCGCAGTGAGCGGCGGGCCTCGAAGCCCTCCAGGCGCTCCGGCAGGCCGAGTCGTACGGCGGCTGAGGCGGTAAGCACGATCAGCGGGTCGCTGTCTTTGCCGTTGCGGTGCAGACGGGACGCGCCGATCCCCGACTCGCGCAGCGTCCAGTCGACCAGCTGCGGAATCGTGGTCGCCGGGCACTCCAGCACGATCCCGCCCACGCCATACGCGGATCCGTCACCGTCCAGCACCGCCAAGGGCCCGTGCGGGAACCGCGGATCGAGAGCCGGCTTGGCAGCTGCCTTGTGCGCTGGGTGACGCGACGACGACTGCCTGGTTACGGGCTCCGGCTGTGGAGCGGCAACCGGAACGGACGCGGGCGCAGCGGCGGGAATGGAGGCAACTGTGGCCTCGGTCGCGGCGGCGGGTCGGGCGAGGGGCTGCGGTACCGGTGAGGGCGTGGCCAGCTCGGGGGGCGTGACCGGGGCAGGCGTGGGGTCGTTGGCGGGGAAGCGGTCAGCGAGTCCTTCCAGGAGCCGGGCATACGCGGCGCGCTTCGGGGGCCGGGGCTCGCTGCGGCCGGACTCCCAGTTGCCGACCGACTCTCGCCGGGTCTGCAGCGCCTTCGCGATCTGGTCCTGACTCAGCCCGGCCGCCTCCCGCAGTCGCTTGCGTTCCGCGGGCGGCGGCAGGGGGTCCTGCGCGACCTGTTCGAGCAGTGCATCGACCGCAGTGAACAGCGCGTCTTCGTCGTTGGGCACAAGGGTCACCTCCGGACGCCCACACTACCTGAATCGCACATGGATTTCACTCAAATTCAGCATGGATTGCGCGTCGATGGTGTCCTGGAGCTGCCGCGACTGGACTGCACAGAGCCTGGACGAGTTCGCTGGCGGCTTCCAGGTATGGCTCGTCCAGCGTCGGCGAACCGGTCCCCCAGGCGAGCGAACACGGTCACTGACGCCCACCTTCATCAAGAGATCAAGAGGCCCAGGCGTTGAGGCGCACCGTCCCATCCCTGGCCAGGCTTGCCCAGATCCCCCTTCGGCCTGCCCAGCCAGTGACCGGGCACGAGTTGCGCGGACCAGTGGCACGGCCGGTGACCGATGACGGATCGACCAAAGCCCAGCTCACAGCAGTGCCAACAGGCTTGCCCGGTCATGACGCACTCCGCTCCCCCACCCCGGCGCCTTCCGGACTCACCGCCGCCCCGGTGTCTGGTGTCCTGGACATCACCGCCGCAGAGGAGCCGCCCGAGCGGTGATGGCTGGCTGACTCCTCCCACTCGTAAACGAGGGGGCTTCTCACTCGGCTCTAAAGAGCCTCATGACGGCCAAGCCTTGGGTCTGCTGCTGGGCCTTGGGGTGATCAGTTGCGGGGGTGGGTTTCGTACATGCGTACCGCGACCAGCAGGCCGGAGGCGGCGGTGAGGGCGGCGATGGTCCAGATGGCGGTGGTGAGGCTGTAGGCGTCGGCGAGGGCTCCGGCGAGGAGGGCGCCGATGGCGAAGCCGCCGTCGCGCCACAGGCGGTAGACGCCGACGGCGCGGGCGCGCCAGGCGGGGTGGGCGACGTCGCCGATGACGGCGAGCAGGGTGGGGTAGACGAGGGCGGTGCCGATGCCGAGGAGGACTTGGGCGGTCGCCCAGACGGCGAAGGTGGTGGAGGCGGCGACGAGGGCGATGGCGGCGGCCTGGAGGAGCATCCCTGTGGTGATGAGGTGTTTGCGGCCGATGTGGTCGGACCACCAGCCTGTGAGCATCTGGCCCGCGCCCCAGACGGCCGGGTAGAGGGCGGCGAGGATGCCGATCTGGGCGATGGACAGTCCGTGGGCGGCGAAGAGCAGGGGGAAGATGCCCCAGGCGAGTGCGTCGTTGAGGTTGTTGACCATGCCTGCCTGGCTGGCGGCTGACAGGGCCTTGTCGCTGAGGCTGGTGAGGCGCGCGATCTGGCCGGTGGTCAGTTCTGCGTTGTGCTTGTTGCCTGCGGGGATGCGGTGACGGGTGGCTTCGAAGCGGGCGTGGTCGCGGGTCTCGCGTACGGCGAATGTGGTCAGGCCCAGGGCCAGTACGACGTAGGCGGCGCCGAGCAGGAAGGGCTCGGGGCGGAGTCCTGCGTGTTCGGCGATGGCTCCGGTGGCCATGGCGGTGGCGGCGACGGCGACGTATCCGGCGGCTTCGTTGAAGCCCATGGCCAGGCCGCGGCGTTCGGGGCCGGCGAGGTCGATCTTCATGATGACGGTGGTGGACCAGGTCAGGCCCTGGTTCAGGCCGAGCAGGATGTTCGCGGCGATGATCCACCCCCAGGACGGGCCCCAGGCGAGCATGGCGGGCACGGGCAGGGCGATCAGCCAGCCGGCGATCAGGACCGGTTTGCGGCCGTAGCGGTCGGACCAGGTGCCGGCGAAGAAGTTGGTGACGGCCTTGGTGGCGCCGAACGCCAGGATGTACGTCAGTCCGAGCGTGGCGGTGGACAGGTGGAAGACGTCGTCTGCCAGCAGCGGCAGTACGGTCCGCTCCTGGCCGAGCATGCCGCCGACCAGGGCGTTGATCAGGACGAGCAGGCTGAACTGGGCGAGGTTGGCCCGCAGTCCGAGGCGTAGGCCAGGGCTTGTCCCGTCGGTGGCGTGGTGGGTCACGCGGTTTCCTCCAGGGGGCGGCCGGTGGCCTTGGACCAGTCGCCGGGTCCGCCGTCGAGGACGGCGAGGTTCTTGTGGCCGGTGCGCTGGAGGAGGCTGGCTGCGGTCATGGCGCGTTCTCCGTGGCCGCAGGCGACGACGGCATGCTCGGGTGCCTGGTCGGCCCGGTCGGCTTGGTTGGCGAGGTTGCCGAGTTCGAGGTGGATCGCCCCGGGGATGTGTCCGGCGATGTGCTCGGCGCGCTGGCGGATGTCGAGGACGGGGCGCTCGGCGATCCGGTCGGCGGTGAGCAGTTCGATGCGTTCCTGTGCTCCGTCGCCTGCGGTCCAGGCGGCCATGCCGCCGTCGAGGTGCCCGGCCAGTCGCTCGTATCCGATCTTCAGCGCCTGCCAGGTGAGTTCGGCGAGGTCCTGGCCAGGGTTGGTGACGAAGACGAGTGGGATGTCGTCGGGCAGCAGCCAGCCCAGCCAGGTGGCGAACTGATCGCGCAGCGGGATGGAGACGGCGCCGGGGATGTGACCGATGGCGAAGTCGGCGATGGGGCGTACGTCGATGATCTGGGCGCCCTGGCTGAGCAGGTTGCGCACGTGGTCCGGGGAGAGCGCGGGGAGAGACGGGGCTGAGCGCACAACGGCGGGCCCGCGCCGGTTCGCCTCGCCCAGGCGGTCGAAGTAGGTGGGGTATGAGCCGAGGCCGGCGAGCAACTGGCGTACGAAAGCATCCTCGTCCGGTGCGGCGAGCAGCGGGTTGGTCTGCTTCTGCGCGGCGATGGTGGTGATGCGCTCGGCGCCGGGCGGGGCGGAGCAGAAGGACCCGGCTCCGTGGGTCGGCCAGACGGCGGTTGTCTCCTGCAGTTCGGCCAGGCGCCTGAGTGAGCGGTACTGGGCGCGGGCCAGCTCCTTTGTGCGGTCGGCGCCGAGCAGGTCGGTGCGGGCGGCCGAGCCGACGATCAGGGATCCGCCGGTGAACACGCCGAGTTCGCGGGTGCCGTCCAGGAGGAGGAAGGACAGGTGTTCGTCGGTGTGGCCGGGGGTGGACAGTGCGCGCAGGGTCAGTCCGCCGAGGTCCCTTTCGTCGCCGTCGGCGAGCGCGGTGTGGGGGAAGGCCCGGTGTCCGGTGGCGGAGGCGAGCACCGTGGCACCGTCGTCGTGTGCGAGCTGCAGGGCGCCGGAGAGGAAGTCGGCGTGCAGGTGGGTGTCGGCGGCGTACGCGATGGTCAGGCCGCGTCGGCCGGCAGCCGTCCGCAGGGCGCGCAGATCGCGGCTCGCGTCCACGGCCAGGGCGCGTCCGTCGCCGAGGTCGAGGAGGTAGGCGCTGTTGCCCAGACCCTCGTCGACCAGCGGTATCAAGTGATCGTCGGCGAAGCCCATCAGGTCCTCCAGATGTGTCGCGGTGGATGCCGGGTCGCTTCAGCACCCCACCCTTAGCTACAATAGTCCATGGAATGATGGAGGATGCCATGGGAGACCCCGCGCGCAAAGCCGCGCTGTACGACGCCTTCGCACGCACCGGCAAAGCACTGAGCAGCGGAAAACGCCTTGAGCTCCTTGACCTGCTGGCGCAGGGCGAGCGCACCGTCGACGCGCTCGCCAAGACAGCGGGGCTGAACCTGACCACCGCCTCGGCGCATCTGCAGACCCTCAAGCAATCCGGACTCGTGGCCACCCGCCGCGAGGGCGTACGCATCCACTACCGGCTGGCCGGCGACGACGTCGCCGCCCTGTACGCCCTGCTGCGCCAGGTCGCCCAGAGTCATCAGGCCGGCGTCGAACCCGCCCGCACCGCCTACCTCGGCACCGATGAAGCCGAGGAGGTCGACCGTCAGGAGCTACTGGCGCGCGCCCAGGCGGGCAGGGTCGTTGTCCTCGATGTCCGCCCGGCCGAGGAATACGCCGCCGGACACATCCCCGGCGCGATCTCCATCCCCATCGGGGAACTCGCCGACCGGCTCGCCGAGTTGCCGGACGACGCCGAGGTGGTCGCGTACTGCCGTGGCGCCTACTGCGTCCTTGCCCACGATGCCGTACGCCTGTTGAACGCCCGCGGCCGCAGAGCGGTCCGGCTGAGCGACGGGATGCTGGAGTGGCGGCTGGCCGACCTGCCCGTGGACGGCGGGGCCGCCGCATGATCCCCCGCACCCCCGGCTGCGGGGGCAAACCCGTGTACCTGGACCACAACGCCACCACCCCCGTGGAACCACGGACCGCCGAGGCGATGCGCCCATACCCGGCCGACTGGTTCGCCAACCCCTCCAGCGGCCACGCCTGCGCCACCGAGCCCAGGACGGCCCTGGCCCGTGCCCGTGCTCGTGCCCGTGCACAGGTGGCCGCGCTGATCGGCGCGGACACCGGGGAGATCGTATTCACCGGCTCCGGACCCGAGGCGGACAACCTCGCCCTGCGCGGCGTGGTCCTGGCCGCCAAGACCCCGTCCTCGTCTCGGTCATGGCCGCCAACAACGAGAGCGGCGCCCTCCAGCCCATCACCGAACTGGCCCGCAACAGCCGCGCCCACGGCGCCCTCTGCCACTGCGACGCCGCCCAGGCCGCCGGGAGGATCCCCTTGGACGTACGGGACCTGGGCGTCGACCTGATGACGATCGTCGGCCACAAGATGTACGCGCCGAAGGGCATCGCCGCCCTGTACGTGCGCGACGGAACCGCCCTCGAACCCCTCGTCCACGGCGGCGGGCAGGAGGACGGGCTACGACCGGCACCGAGAACGCCGCCCTCGCCGTCGCGCTCGGCAAGGCCGCACAATCGGTCAGATTTCGTGTCCTGAGCTGGTTCTTCTTCGGTAGTGGCAGCGGCGGGCTGTGGCTTGGTGGCGTCTGCGCCAGTGGGACCAGTTCAGGGCATGGATGCGTCTGTCCTGGTGGGCTTGGGGCGGGGAAGGAGAGCGTTCAGCACGCGCCGGATCTCTGCCACGGTGAGCGGGGCAAGGGCTGATCCGTTTCTGCTGCCCCCTTTGTGGTGTCTTCCGCCTGGGCTGCGAGGCCGGTGAGAAAGACGTGGGCGAGCATGGCCAAGGTGATGTGCCGATACCAGCCTGGATAGCGGCGGACCTCGTACTCATCCAGGCCGCACTCGTTCTTCGCGGCTTGGTCGGGTAGGACCGCCACATTGCTGCGGCGGTCCCCCCTCAGAACCGTGCGGGCCCGTTGTCCGAGCACACGGCTCAAGCAAACCCGGTTGGCCTTTGTCTCCCGGCCCAGCCGACAGACGCTGCCATGCCTCCGGCGGGGCCTGGGCGATGAGATGGTCGATGCGCAGGCCGTTCACCTGCTGCGACTTGGTGACGTCATGCCAGGGCATCCGGATAACCGGCTTCTGCGGTAGGGCGGTCTGCGCGGCTGTCGGCTGGGCGTCTCGAGGGCCGGGCAGGTCGTCTGCCCCCAGCGGCTGGACTTCCGTCGAGGGATTATCACGGCGTGATAGCTCGTCGACTGGAGCGCAGGGCCGTCAGGCCGTGGTTGCTCGACACCGGGTGCCGGGTTATCACGCCGTGATCGGTCGCTGGCGCTGGCGCGCTTCCGTTCGCTCGCGGCTGCGCGGGCGTCTGCTTGCTGGATCTGCTCTGCTGCGGTCAGTTTCGACAGGTTGCGTACGTGCTCGATCTTGCGGCGGCCTTCGAGGAGGTCGGCCTGCAGTTGCGGGTCGAGGTCGAGTACAGACAGTTTCGACGAGATGGTGGACTGGGCGCCATGCCGAGCCTCTTGGCTGCCTTGTTCTGCGAGCCGTAGAAGTCCACCAGCGTGCGCATGCTTGCGCTTGCTCGAGTGGACTCATGTCGTCGCGGTGCACGTTGGCGACGAACGCGTCTTCCAGCAGGGATTCGTCCGTGGAGACGCGTGCGTTGTCGACGCTGACTCGTATAGTCGTGGCGCCTGCGAGGCGGGCGGCCTCGAGTCGGCGGTGTCCGTCGACGACGATGTAGCATGCGCCGGCTTCAATGTCGGCGGCGCGGTCCGGCCGCTCCTGGAGGTACGCGTCGACAGAGGCGACGGTGATCGCGTTGGCGAGTCCGATCTCGCGGATGCTGTCAGCCAGGCCCTCGAGGTTGTACGCCGGCTGACTCTATGCGGGCGCAGCTCCACCCGCTTTGGGCGATGCTTCGCAGAGACCTCGACGGACGTGACCATGCCGCCCATCATGACCCAGCGGCGGCAGGCCACGTTGACCGCACGAGAGAGGCAACGACGAAGAGACTGAAATTGCGGGTCGTCCGGCCCCGCAGCGCGGGGCTGGCGTCAGAGCTCTCCTTACAGGGCACGGCCCTCCCCCACCGTCCGCGCCATGGACTTACGCCCGTTCGGCTGCCGATGAACTTCTCGCGTCACCTCCTCGACCTCGTCTTCCCCGTAGGGGTTGTACGCACTCCGGAGGGCGTCATGGCCGGAAGGGGGCCTGCCAACGCCCTTTGCTGTGACGGCCGTTGTGCCGGTTCCAGGAGGAGAGAGCAGGGCGACTGAGTTCGATGCGATCTCAGCTCGGCGTCTCCCGACGCATCGTCGAGCGCTGGCGGGACAAGAAGATCAAACAGGCCACCGGCGAGCACGCCACCCGCCTGGAAGCCACGGTTGAGAAGGTCTGGCAGCCCAAGGTCAAAAGGCTGCCCGGCAGAAAGCCGCCGCAGAGACCGGCATCACCGTCGAGACCGCGCCAGGTTCGGCTTCACCGCCCCGCCTGGAAGCACCGACGACTGCCGTATCCGCCTCCTCACGCAACACCTGCCCGCCGCCTACGCAGCCCGCCTCTTCGAAGCCCGCGACGCCGGCGCGGAGGAAAACACTCTGAAGGACATCGTCGCCGAAGGTCTCCAGGAGCAGTACTTCAAGGACGGCGGCCGCCACGCCCAGGGCCTCATCGTCGAGTTCACCAACATCGACTACATCGACCTCGGGTACTGAACAGGGACAAGACTCGCCAGCGGCAGCCGATTGTGACTGAGCGGCCCAGTTGGCCGCTGAGCACTTCAGCTGGCGCCGCAGCTCTGCGTACGGACGTCGCCGAACGCCGGCAATCGCGGGCGCGGCTGAACCAGTTGAGCATCCCAGTCCAGATCGTCGTGGGCACAGCCGACCCGCTGGTCACCACAGTCGACCACCCAGTGGCCGAGATCGCCGGGGCCGGGCACTACCCCCCGCTGACCCATCCCTCCCAGGTCGCCCGCCACCTCGGCGCTGCCTCCGCTCCAATCGGCACATGATTCCAGGGCGGACGTTCTCCAAACCCTTCAGCAGGGCCCTCTTCCGCCAGCCTGGCATGGCACCCGCTACAGTAGCGGCGCGCCCGAGGAACCAGCCCGGCCGTTGACCCGTCTCGGTCATCGCCGTCACCTCGTTCCAGAACCAGGCCGCAGGAGCCGTGCGCCAGGCCACTGCTTACCCTCCAGGTGCAGGAAAGGGGCGGCCAGCGCGGTGGCAATCGCCAACCCCCGGCGGCGCTTGTGCTCGAAACCCCTCGCGATCATGGCTGGGGCCGGCCTGCGTGAAGGGTTCACCCGCTGCTCACACACGACTAGTGACAGACAACGACGAAGAGCCGGACCCAGTGGGACTGGGTTCGGCTCTTGAAGTCTGGCACTTCCGCAGGTCAGCGGGTGGTTCACGCTGGTCCGGCTTCTGTGCCCCCGGCAGGATTCGAACCTGCGCACACGGCTCCGGAGAGATTGCGCATATCAAGCCTGACACGCCCAGTGACCTGCGCGGGAGCCTTTTTGGCGCCACTCAGCGGTCGCGGTTGTGTCGGACATGTGTCGAGCGCCGGCTCTGCGACACCTGTTGAGCCTCCACGCGGTCAGCGGTCCCAGGGTTAGGCAACCCGCCATGAACCGGCGCAGCGATTAGAAGGCGCTTGATGGTCTGAGCCCTGCACGGACTCTGACCTGCGTTTGGCAGCGCTGCGGTGGATCGGCCTGCGCGGCTTCGACGCGCATTCGACAGGAGCCAGTGACTGCTCTGGGGCGGCGGAGCACCGGTATGGGCGCTGTGGCCGCGGCACCGCTGATGCGGACGACCCGGGCCGAATCTAGACTGGCGAAGGCATGCAAAGTCCCGAATTAGGGAGATGTGCACCATGGCTAAGCGAGGGAACAAGCGACGCGGCCGTAAGAAGAAGAAGGCCAATCACGGCAAGCGTCCCAACGCCTGAGCCAACCGAGCACACGGCCGAGGGGTCCGTGTCTTCGCCGCCCGGATTGGGTCGAGGATCAGGATTCCGCAGCGGTGCGGGAGCACGACACAGAGCCGGACTCGATGAGACTGGGTCCGGCTCTTGAAGGCTCGTTCGAACCTGCGCACATGACTCCGGAGGCCCCGTGTGTCTCATACGTTTCAGCAGGTCAGGTGCCGCTAGGGGCGGCCTGCGTCATCTCGCCGGTCCACGAATAGGCCGCAGCTGACAGATGGCAATGTTGGTCATCCGCTGGCATTGATGTGGGCGCAGGGGCCGCGTTGCTGGTAGCCACCGGGTACGTCGGCACCTACGGCGGCCCAGAATCCCTTGGACTCGGTGAGGTGTCCGCCCAGGGTGTGCCATGCCAAGCCGGGGTGCTCGATCCGCAGCGCGGCGAGGCCGGCCGCAGCCAGACCACATCGCTGATACTCCGGCAGGGTGTGAGGCTGCTCGACCCACCCGAGTCGACAACCGCGGCAGAGTTGATAGTCGACGGCGAACACGAACTCGCCGTCCAGGTTGGCAGCGCGCTGACGCCAGCCGATCCGCTCTGCCGAGATGGTGTCCTGCCACGAGGTGCCCAACTCTGGCACGGTCGGCCGCCTGCGCCGCCGCCCCAGTCGCCCGCCGCTGATCCACTGCAGTACCTCGCGCCAAGGCTCCCGCCCAGACACCCGCCCTACTTCCTGGGCAGTCTGAGGATCCCCCGGACCACCGCTTCAGGGGAGAGGCTTGGGTGTCCTGCTGGTGACTTGCGGCTTCGCTGGCTGGGCTAGCGGGCCGAGTACGCCCACGAGCCCCCTTGTTGACCGTGGCTGACCCCTGCATCTGGCACGGTAATGGCACGGGCCAGACCTGCGTCAAGCTGCATGCTGACCTTCGGACCCGTAGTTCTATGTGGATCGGTCACAGGTCTCTGCACCCGTCTTCGCAGGCGGTATCGGCTGTGGGGCATGCGGTCATCGCCAGCCTCCCTCCGTCGGAGGAGACACCGGAACTGGGTCGTCAGGTCGACGTGGGCGAAGGCGTCGTCGCAGGCGCGGGCCAGGCGGCGGAGTTCGTCGAGGGTGGTGCCTTCGCTGGGGCGGACGATTTGGCGTTCGTCAAGGAAGAGCACGAGTGCCGCGCAGTCACGGGTGAGCCGGGTGAAGAGGTCAGGGAACTCGTTGTTGCGCCGCAGCGGGACGGTGCGTGCCCGGTGGGCCTCGTCCAACAGGACGATGCTGGTGTCCTTATTCAGGCCGCGGGACAGTGGGTGGTCAGGGTGCTGATGAGGCCCCTGGCCGCGTCCCCAACGGCGCAGGCGAGCTGGTGGGTGAGCGTTCCGGACGGGGACAGCAGCCGTTGGCACCCTGTTTGAGCAGAGGTCGCCCAGGACACGGGCGGCAATCGCGGTCTTGCCCGTGCCCAGTCCGCCCGTGACGACCACGATTTGGCCCGGCCTTCGCTGCTCAATGGCCTCAATCGCGCGATGGATGGTCTGGCGAGCCTTGTCCTGGTCGCCGATGAGCCGGAAACCGTCGTGGCCTTCCATCGTGTCGGCGACCTTGGCCAGCAAGGATTCCGAGGACGGTGCTGGGCCAGCAGGAAGTCGCTGACCGCTTGCCGGTCGGGGGGCTCCACGTCTGCACACAGCAACCGTTCGGCCAGCAGCGACACTTCGGCGCCCTCGGGAAGGTCGTCAGCTCCCAGGAGCGGGAAGGCGGCACTGGGGCCGCCAGCGGCGTGCGCGCGCAGGTGGCCGAGCAGCTTTGCGGACGCGTTGTGCAGGAAGGCCAGGCCGCGCATCTCCAGCTCCAGTTCGGCGGGAACCCAGTCGTTGAGGTAGGCGACGTATCCGCCGACCTGGCGCCCCGGGTGCAAAACCCGGCGATTCCCCACTATGAGCATCCCGCTCCCACCGGATGCGGTGCAGCAAAGGCCCACTGGATCGTCGACAATGGCTCCTCCCACCGCGGCCAAGCAGCCGCCGACCGACTGGCCGCAGCATTCCCGAACGCGGTGCTCGTGCACACCCCCAATACACGCCTCCTGGATGAACCAGGTCGAGGTCTACTTCTCCGTCGTCCAGCGCAAGGTCGTCTCACCCAACGACTTTACCGACCTGACCCAGGCCAGGGACCGGCTCCGAGCCTTCGAAGACCGCTACAACGCCACGGCACAGGCGTTCCAGTGGAAGTTCACCACCTCCGACCTGGACGATCTAACTGGCCGGGCTCGACCGGCACACCGCCGATCACCCGGAAGAATCCTGGCTCAGCCTCGCCGCGTGATCAACCCCCAAAGGACTTCCGAAGCCGACCACTAAGGTGCTCAGCGGTCATCAGGCCCGACGCTGGCTTAGCGCGCCACCTGACATGGAGCGGGTGAGCAGCTACTCAAGGCGCTGGAAGAGCACGTCGGCTCCCGTGTGAAGTGCCGGACTCAGGCCGGCGGAATGGTCTGCCTTCCGCGCGGCCGCGGTACGCGGGGGACTTCGACGGCCCCGTCCGCTTCGGCGCCCCGCGCCTATCGTGTGCCGACCCAGTAGTGCTCCCCTGCCCTCAGCAGGTTCTCCAGCGTTTCGGCGTTGGCCCGGGCCAGGTCGCCAAGTGCCGCGTTCTCGTCGGCGTGGGATTCGAGCCACGTACGGAAGCCGGTCACTGCGGCAATGGATTCGGTGGTGGGGCCGCCCCCGGAATCCAGTTGTTCCGCGGTGAGGAGGGGGAGTCCTGACCGGAGCCGTATCATGCCCGGGAGGTTGAGGCTGTGGTTCCGGCTGGCCACCGTGTTCTCCTCGATCGCGAGGGTCCCGGTCGCCGTGCACTCTCCGGACCGCAGGGCGGCCAAACGGGCCTCACGGACGATGGCGAGAACTCCGTTGAGGTCGAAGTCGACGGTAATCGCCAGGTCGATGGTCCCGACGTTGACCCCATCGATGATCAAGTCGACGCAGGGGCGGTGGGTTGACGTGATGTGATGGTTCACCAGAGCGACAAGCTCCTCGCTGTCCGGGGCATCGCGGGTACGGCGAGCGGCAGCCGTGAGAGCGGAGTGCTTGCGCCAGCCCGCGCCCAACAGGTCGATCACGTCCATGGCGAGGAAACCGTTGATGACGGTGGCGACTTCGCGCTCGACAGCGCGGCCTGCCGAACCCGCCATGCCCCGCGCGCCGTGCGACAGCGTCTCCGCGACATCGCGCTCATGAAGATGACCGGCGAGGGCATCGGTGGTACTCCCGCCCTCTTCGCCGAACAGGAGGGCCCGTACGGTCATGTGCTCTGCGGGACTCGTCACGGTCATCGATCGTCCTCCTCCTGGATGTTCTGCTCGCCGGGGTCGCGGTGAGGCTCCAGTCGTACCGTGCGGTCCGGCGTATCGGAGTCGCGGCTCTCGCGCACGCTGCCCATGCCGGGGTCGCTGCGCAGTACGGCCCGCACATGGCGGCGTACCCAGCGCGGCCCCCGGTGACGGACGCCGATAACGGCAGCCGTGGTGACCATCGCGGTGCCGAGTAGCACGAGCACGATCGGCAAGGCGCCGGAACCCTCGTCACCGTCCGGCGTCCGGTCTTCGGTGCCGGGGTCGTCCGTGCCCGGGCCGTCGGTATTGGGTCCATCGGTGTCGGGGGGCTCGGTCCCGGGTGGTACGGGCGGTGAGTCGGGTTCTGGCGTAGGCGGAGGTACTTCGGGCGGTACCTCTGGAGGTACTTCGGGCGGTACCTCCGGAGTTACTCCTGGAGGTACTTCTGGAGGTACTTCGGGAGGTTGTTCGGGAGGAGGAGGTTGTTCGGGAGGCACCTCTGGAGGTCCTACGTCCTCCTCGTCAGCCGCCGGACAACCGGGGCACGAGGGGCAATTGTCGCAATAGTCGGGGTCCGGAGAGGGTTGTCCGGCAGCCCTTGCGGCCGTGACCTCCGCCGCCTGCACGGGTACCGTCCCGCACCTGCCCCTGCCCTGCGCCCCGGCGGCAGCAAGCGAGACCACAGCGACGAGGAGCGCCACGACCAGGAGGCGGACGGCTTGCCGTCCTGGCACTGACATGGGTCAATCCCGTGTCAACGACACTTGCCCTGCAGGACTGAAGACCCCTGCGGCTTGCCCGCGGGGGCGCAAGTTGAGCGGCGGACGAGTCCGGTCATGGCGCGTCTCCCTTCATCCGGGCCACACAGTGCCAGTGTGCGCCGACCCGATGCGGGTCGCACCTGGGGCCGTCGGCGCGTCCGTCCACATCGCGGACGGACGCCCCTACGCTCCGCAGCCGCCACCGCCAAACAGCCCCCGCCGCTCAGCGGGTCGCCCACGCGACACAGGGCGGCAGTGGTTGTTCTGCCGTACTCCACGCTCGGACCGCGCAGCTCGTACGCTCTTCTCCAGCACGCCATGAGGTCTACGGCCGGCGGCGCCTCCGCGACCTCGGCCCACCGGAGCTGGGCTGCCCGGACGGCGACATTGCCAGGCCCAATTCCGACGAGCCCAAGCCAACTCCTCCGAGTAGGGCCCAGCGAACCTGTCCGCAGCCGTGGGAGCGGCGGTCAGATCACTCGGCGGTCCTCCAGCGGCGCCGCGTACAGGGCGCCGCGTACAGGGCGGGGCCGCGTTCGCCTGGCAGGCGCGGTGTGGTTGACCAGGCGGGCCGAGTTGCCGACCACCGCGATGCTGCTCGTGTTGTGTAGCAGGGCGGCCACCACCGGGTTGATGGATCCTCCGGCGCCAGCGCCGAGGCCGACCAGGTTCACGCCGATGGCCAGGCCGTAAGGCGCCTGGCGCTCATCCGCGGCCGGGCCTCCGACGCTGTCCGGCACGGATGACGCTGCCAGCACGGCGGGGTCCCGTTCCAGGGACCCGGCTGCCTTCACCGGAAAGTGCTGCGGTCGTCCTCGTCTTCGCACTCGACTTCCGGGAGATTCGCCAGGGCGGGCTCGAGAAACACCGTCGTGTAGTCGGGCTTGGTCGGGCGGGGAAATCCCACGGCCTCTATGGGGCGGTTCTGCTGCTGTGCGGTCATCGTCGTTCCTGTCATGGGGTAATGCGACGGACGGGTATCTGGGCGGCGTCGGCTCGGCGCATGGCGTCGGCGGTGCCGGTTGAGCGGTTGTGCGGTGCCGGTTGAGCGGTTGTGGTGAACGGGGCACCGACATCCTTCCCTGCGTTGTTCCTACGGTGCTGTCGTGGCCTCGAAGTATTTCTTGATGAGTTCGTAGGAGCGAATGCGGTCGCGAAGGTCGTAGACGGGCGTGGTCAGCATCAGTTCGTCCGCTCCGGTCTCACCAGCCAGTTGCGTGAGCCGATGTACGACGGCCTCGGGTGTACCGACGGCTTGCTGTGCACGGAAGCCGGCCAGCGCCTGTCGCTCCTCCGCCGTGAACGGGTGGGTGGCCGCCTCCGCAGGCGTGGGGAAGGGCGTCTCACTCAATCCTTTGAGGAGCCCGGCTTTGACGACGTCCATCGGTCCGACTCGCCACGCGGCTTCTTCCTCCGTCTCGGCACACACCGCCTCCACGCACAACAGCACCCGAGGTTGCTCGCACCAACGGGACGGGGTGAACGCCGCCCGGTAACGTTCCAGGACCGCACGGGTGTTGTCCGGCCGGATGTGGTGTGCGACAGCGATCGGCAGGCCGAGTCCCGCGGCGAGAGCAGCACCCGCGGTGCTGGAAGCCAGCAGCCACGGCTCCGGCAGCGGGCCGAGTGCGACTTCGTCGACCAGAAAGGACAGGATCGCGGCTATGTCGCCTTGGTACTCCGCATCCGTCGCCGGTCCGGCTCCGCGGCGAAGTGCCCGTGCCGTGGCCTCGTCAAAGGTGCCAGGACCGCGACCGATGCCCAAGTCGATGCGGTCTGGGTGCAACGCGGCCAGCGTTCCGAACTGCTCCGCCAGCGTGATGGGTGCGTGGTTGGGAGCCAGTACACCGCCCGAACCGAGACGGATGACCGAGGTCGACGCGGCAGAGTGCGCGATCAACACGACTGGTGGGAACGCGCCGATCGCCGGCGAGTGGTGATGCTCGGCGTACCAGATCCGGTGGTAGCCCAGCCGCTCCAGTCCCTTTGCGAAGGCCACGGTGTCCCGCAGGGTATCCACGGCTCGGGCATCCGTTTGGACCATCGCGACTTCCAGCGCTGAAAGAGGTATATCAACCATGTCGTCAGCATAGAGATCATACGTTCGATGAGTGGAGGCGGTGATCTCTTTTCGCGCCACGGAGCCAAGGCCGCCCAGGCCAGCAAACTCCGCGGTTCAGAAACAGGTTCTTGCAGTCGGAAGTTGATGGGCTGTCCAGCCTCGCTGTTCAACGAACTCCGACCGTTGTGGGGGGGGTGCCGGCCGACAGGAGGCGGCTGCGTGGGATTGCTGCCAAGGGGGGCCGGCGACCGCGCCGGGCAGGGAACCAGCCGGTGTTCTTCGGGACCGGGCCGACCTCAGTCACGTGCGCGCCCTCCCGGGCCTCGCCGAGGCCGACGACCCCGAGGGCATGGAGCTGATTGCCGCGATGCTGACGGAAGTCAGCAGCGAGAAGGCTCCTTGGCCGAAGGTCGAGGAGACCCGGCGGCAGCTCAACGCGGGCCAGGACCTCATCGGCAGCCTGACGGCGGGCGAGTGGCTGGACCGCTGGCTGGCGGGCAAGCGGATCCGGAAGTCCGGCCTGAACCGCTACGAGACCGACATCCGCGTGCACCTCAACGATGGGCAGCCCGGATGGCAGGAAGTACCTGGCCCCGGCGGAGGCGTCCCAGACAGGGGTCGACAAGCCCGAGCTCTATGACCGAAGATCAACAAGTCATACGCCGAACTCGCCACCCACTACGGCGCGTTGGTCGATCCCGCGCGGGCAGCGAAGCCGAATGACAAGCCGCAGGTCGAGCGGCCGATGCCCTATGTCCGCGACTCGTTCTGGCGAGGCAGGGAGTTCACGTCGGTCGAGCACATGCAGGCCGAGGCCGTCACCTGGAGTCAGCAGGTTGCCGGGCGGAGGAAGCGCCGGCCGCTGGGCGGGCCGCCCCAATGACCGTGTTCGAGGCACTGGAAGCGGCGGAACTACTCCCTCTGCCGCCGACTCCGTTCGTGCTGGCCCGCTGGTCGACCGCCACGGTCGGCCCGGACATCCACATCAAAGTCGGCCGCACCCTCTACTCGGTCACGTAGAAGCTGATCGGCCGCAAGGTCGATGTTCGCTCGACTGCCACAATGGTCCAGGTCTTCCACACGGCCAGCTCGTCAACACACACACTGCCCTTGACCAGGGCAAACGCACCGACAAGAGCGACTAGCTGCCGGAGAAGATCGCCTTCCAGATGCGCACGCCGGTCTGGTGCCGCAGCCAGGCGTCCGAGATCGGCGATGCCTGCCGCGAGGTCGTCGAGCAGCTGCTGGAGGTCAACGTGCTCTATCGGCTACGCGCTGCCCAGGGGGTTCTCGGTCTGCGGAAGAAGTACGGCGCGACGAGGCTGGAAGCCGCCTGCGCGAGGGCCATCGCGGTCGGCGACCCGTCCTATGTTCAACGTCGTCGTTCATGATCAGGGCGTCACAGTGTGTTGCTCGTGCGCCGCTTCCGCTGCCTGACCGACTCCTGCACAGCAGTGAAGTTCGCCGAGCAGATCGGCAGATCGAGGGGCTGACCACGCCTCACGCCCGCAAGACCACGCTGCTGCGGTCGGTACTACTGTCCATAGCCTGCAGGCTCGCCGCCGGCCCGGTGCCCGCCTGGCTGCGCTGCTGGGCATCCACGTCACCAAGGACACCCTGCTGCAGCTGCTCCGCACCATGCCTGACCAGCGTGAGGGCCCGGTGCGGGTGCTGGGCGTGGACGACTTCGCACTGCGCAAGGGCGACTCGTACGCCACCGTCTTGGTGGATCTGGAGGCCCGCCGACCCGTCAACGTGCTACCAGGCCGGGATGCTGACCCCTTGGCCGCCTGCCTGGCCGGGCACCCGGAGGTGGGGATCATCTGCCGGGACAGAGCTGGCGCCTACGCCGAGGGAGCCCGAACCGGCGCCCCGCAGGCCGTCCAGGTTGCCGACGGCTGGCACCTGTGGCGGAACCTCGCCGAGGCCATGGAGAAGACCGTCGGCTCGCACCACACCTGCATCCGCTCCTCAAGCGGATTCGAGTCGGCCTCCCGCGGTCCCGGACCGGTCTGATACGTCGGATACTCCTGCGGCGCCGCTCCGAATGGAATGAGTGGTCCGTCGACATCGAGGAAGAGCAGCGGGCGTACGGAACCGGTCACGGCAGCACGATAGCCGCTCATCCTGACGAGCCTGACTCGATGGGAGCGTCCGACAAACGACTGCTACCGTCCGCCAACCCGAGACCGGAGTACCAGGCCCGACCACAAGATCTTCGCCAGAGCCGAATTTCGTGAGCGTCCACACGGAGCCAGTGACCATTTCCGCGGGTCAGCCGCGTGCTTACAGGCTACCCGGCCACGCTCGTTACGGCGGATTAGGCAGCTTCTAGTTACCCTGGGCACATGGGCAGCAGCGAAGGACGCAGGACCGCCCAGGGCCCGCAGGCAGAGCCGCAGCACGTATGCCCCGCCTGCGGACAGCCTGTCGATACGGCCCTCAAACGACGCAAGATCCTCGGCGTGTGGGCGCCCGTCTGGGAGCCCCAGCCATGCCGCAACCCCGACTGCGCGCTGTATGTCGAGGAGAGAACGGACGAGTCGGGCAAGGGTACCGAGACCGGCTGAAGTGCGGCTCTGTCGGCGTACTCGTCGAAGTGGCTCTGGCAAGATTTTCGTAGCCGAAGATCAAGCCGGGACACGGGCGGTGGGTTCGGGGTAGCGGCGGCGTAAGTGCGCGATCAGTGCGACTCGCTGCCGGAGCCACACCTGCATGTTCGTGACATCGTTACGCCCACCGGCCGACGTCGTGGTGACAGGCACAGCTGACACGACGGCCATCCTGGGCCTGATCGGTCCGTGTCGAGACGCATGTTCGGACTGGCCGCCACGGCCGGTCGCCGCGCGCCTGCCGGGGACTCGGTGGAGTGGTGGACGACCCGCGGGAGGTTGTTGGGGGTGTCAGTCGACCCGCCGATGACGCCGTCGCCCAGCCGGATGGCGGCCACCTCGCTTAACCTCGTTACCAGAAGGGCACCGAGAGCTATTCCGCCACCGCTCCGCCGGTCGCGGTGCAAAGGGGTGCTGGATGTCGATGACGAGTCGGCGCGGTCTGCTGGCGAGATCTGCGGGAGCGGTGGCGGTCACCCTCGTGCCCAGCTCCGGCGCGGCAAGCGTGAACACACCACGGGAGCGGCCGGTCACTACGGTCGACGGGCGCGTGGACTGGGACGCCTTGCGGGCGCAGTTTCGTCTGGAGCCGGGATGGGTGAACCTCGCGTTGTTCTACCTGGCCTCGCATCCGAAGGTGGTGCGGGATGCGGTGGATCATCTGAGGGAACAGGTCGACGCCAATCCTCTGTCGGTGCCCACGGGGATGGCGCTGCCCGACGGTCCGACCGGATGGCCCCGGGTACGCCAGTCACTCGCGGCTTATCTGGGAGGCCGGGCCGATGACATCGCGATGACGGCGAGCACGAGTATCGGGCTGGGTGTCGTCTACAACGGCGTCGTGACCCGTCCGGGACAAGAGTTTCTGTTGACGGAGCACGACCACATCTCCCATCGCACCGCCGCCCGGTTGGCCGCCGAGAAGCATGGCAACACGGTGCGGCTGGTCTCCTGGTTCGGCGATCCGGCCACCGCGACGGCGGACGGCATCGCAGCGGCAGTCGGCGAGGCGATACGCCCGAACACCAGAGTCGTGGGGATCACCTGGGTGCAGTCCAGCACGGGGCTTCGGATGCCGGTGCGTGCGGTGGCCGAGGTGGTGCGCCGGGCCAATGAAGGGCGCAGTCCTGCCGACCGGTGCCTGCTGGTCGTCGACGGCGTGCACGGGCTGGCGGCAGTCGACGAGGATGCCGCCGGCCTGGGCGCGGACGTGGTGATCGCCGGAACGCATAAATGGCTGTTCGGTCCAAGGGGAACGGGGCTGGTCTGGGTGGCGCCGGACGTCCTCGATCAGCTGCGGCCCACGTTCGTGAGCTTCATCAGGGGCGGGGGAGCAGCGTCCCTGTCGCCCGGCGGATTTCTGGCGTTCGAGCATGCCTTCGCCCTGCCGGTGGCGGTGGCGCTGCATGAGCAGCTGGGCCCAGCACGCGTTGCCACCCGGATCACACAGCTGTCGACCCGGGTGAAACAAGGACTGAGCCGCATCCGCGGGGTCACCGTGCACACTCCTGCCGACCCGGAACTGTCAGCGGGCATCACCTGTTTCAGCGTGGCAGGCCACACCCATCAGCAGGTCGTCGACCACGCCGCCGCCCACCGCGTGCGGCTGTCCACCTCGACCTACACCCGCATCGGCACCGCCGTCATCAACACTCCAGCAGAGATCGACACCGCACTCAACAGCCTGGCTGATCTCGCCCGCTGAAAGCCGCTCTGGACTTCCCCGGGGCGTCGCTGGGGCGTTCGGCACGGGGCCCGGCGACGGGCAGGAGATGGTTCCGTAGAGCGCAGGGCCGCGAAGGCCCACATGTAGCCGACGGCGGCCAGGCGTCGGTTCATGTCCCGGCCGGGCCCTGACCCTGCTCGCGATTGCGATCGCGGTAGGACCGTGTACCCGAAGTTGCGCGATCCTGCGGGTCAACCCAGCGGCAACCCCGACTTCTTCAGGGGCAAGTAGCTAGTCGGTGGCCAGTGGGACTCCCCCGGTCTGCGGTGCCTGGCGGAGAGTCAAATGGCCACGGGATTGGTGGCCTTTAGTGAAGGGTATCGGCTTGCCGCTCCCTGCTGCCGCGCGCCACTCATCTCATTCGGCGGTTCCCTCAACAGCCGGACCGAGACCGGCGGGGAGCTGCGCCACAGCCAGGGCAACAGCCTCCTCGGCCGTGGCGGCCTCCCCGATGACGTCAGCGTGAGGATGTTTCAGCACGCGGTAGGGGCTGCCGTCGTAAGACGGGGCGATGGCCACCTCATTGCTGAATGGGAACCCGGTGCAGGAGCTGAAGCCAAGCGTCCAGTGGCTGGAGAACACATAGAGCTGTCGCAGCTGCCACTCGGCATGAGCTGCTTCCACGAGTTCACCGAATTCAGGGAAATCCGGCGCCTCGGCCGCCTGTTCCCGCATCACGCGCCACTGCAGTTCCACCACTGCGACTGGCCCATGTTCGTGAGCCTTGGCGCGCTCACTGGAGTGCAGAAACGGCAGCTCTGCCCGCAGCTCACGCAGGCTCCCGCCCTGCCCCCACGCCGCCCCGGCCCTGACGACATCCGCCAAGTCGGGCGTGGCTCCCGTGATGAGTTCCATCCCCCGACTCCAGCCGGAGACACCGAACCAGCGGCTCTCGGCCCCGATGTGAACGGACAGCGGCTTGCGCTCAGGGACCGACGAGGCGATACCAGCCGAAACCAGTGAGCCCCAGGCGCCCGGTACCACCGTGAGATCGACACCAAGGTCGGCCGCCAACTGTTCCAGCGCGGCGGCAAGGCTGCCCGCGGCGTCCAGGTCGGGATAGAGATCGGAGTTCACCTCCGTAGTCTGCCGTCGCAACGCCACAAGGAGAACGGTCATCAGGCGCAGCGGCGGCAGGACCGGCGCCGCGTCAACGGGAATGCGTGTCCCCAGCGCTCGCTGCCAGGGTGCGCAACTGGCCGCCAGCGTCGACCGCGGATAGGGAGTCGCTGACCGTGTGCGGGGAAACGCCTCGCGTGGTTCCCCGCGCGTCCCCGTGGACTGCTCTTCTGCTCTTGGCTTCTGACTCGTGGGCCCCGGCCCCCGGCCCGTGCGATCACAGAGGCCTGAACGCTTGATTACAGAGAATCACGTTGCGGTCACGTTAATCGGACGCATCTTGACGCTTCCCCAACCACATAGTTGGCTTTCGGCCACCTTGGCCGTAATTGATGCGGCCTGCCAGGGAGTTTGGATTCAACCAATGAACGCACTTCTGCGTCGTGCCGCCGTCGCAGCCGCCGCCCCCGCGATGGCCATGTCACTCTTCGGTTGCGCGACGACCGAGGAACCGGGTGTGAGGATGAGTGACGACATCGTTGTTGGTCTGCTGCTCCCAGAGAACCAGGCCGCTCGCTACGAGCAGTTCGACAAGCCGGTCATCGAGGAGCGCATCGCGCTGCTCACCAACAGCAAGGGCACGGTCCGCTACGCCAACGCGAAGAACGACGCCGATCTGCAGACGCAACAGCTCGAATCCATGATCGAGGACAAGGTCGACGTGCTGATCGTGGACGCCGTGGACTCCAAGGCCATAGCCGGCGCGATAGAGAAGGCGGACGACGCCGACATCCCGGTCGTCGCCTTCGACCGCCTCGCCGAGGGCCCCATCGACGGATATGTCTCCTTCGACAACGAACAGGTCGGCCACATCCAGGGCAAGTCCCTGCTGAAGGCCCTCAAGGGCGAGGCCGGGTCCGGTTCGGGGCCCGGGTCCACGTCTGGCAAGGTCGTGATGATGAACGGCGCCCTCACCGACCCGAACGCTGCCATGTTCAAGAAGGGCGCCCACACCGAACTCGACGGCAAGGTCGACATCGGCCTCGAGTACGACACCAAGGACTGGAAGCCGGAGAACGCCAAGGCGAACATGGAGGCCGCAATCGCCTCCCTCGGCAAGAACGCCATCACCGGCGTCTACTCCGCCAACGACGGCATGGCAGGCGGCATCATCGCCTCGCTCAAGGCCGCTGGTATCACCGACCTCCCGCCGGTCACCGGCCAGGACGCCGAACTGGCGGCCGTGCAGCGCATCGTTGCCGGTGATCAGTACATGACCGTCTACAAGCAGTACGCACCGGAGGCAGCAGCAGCCGCGGAGATGGCCATCCTGCTGGCCAGGAACATGTCGCTCGGCGCCGCCGCGCACACGGACATCGACACCCCGACCGAGAAGTCCGTCCCGACGGTGCGCATCCCCGTCATCGCACTGACGAAGGACAACATCAAGGAGACCGTCGTCACTGACGGCCTCTACACGGTGGAGCAGATCTGCGTCCCCAAGGTCCAGGCCGAGTGCGAGAAGCTCGGGCTCGAGTAGTCCCGCTGGGCCGGCCTCGTACCCCGTACCCCTTTACTCACCGGGGCCTTACGGCGGCCAACCGCCCCCACACCACCAGCCGGTACTTCGAGTTGAACTCGGGCGTGTACGTCGTCGTGAGGTAGTGGCCCGCCGCGCGGTACCCCGCGGCGGGCCGCACCGCACTGCGCGGCACCGGGTCGATCCCACCGGTGTCGCCTGGCAGGGTCCGCGAGAGCGCCTTGTCCACGGCGTGCGGTGTCGGTGGCGGCGTGAACGCCCACCGCGACCTGGCAGTTCGCCCGTTTGCCGACCGCACCGCAGTACTGGCGGGCGCCCCCCACCGATGCCTGGCCGCTCTTGGGGAACGACACATCGTCGATCACCCACACCTCGGGCGCGACCGCCTCGAACATTCTCCGGGCGATCCGCCGCCGCACTGGCAGTGGATCCCACGCAGACTGGATCACGAACTGCTGCAGGGCCTGCATGCTCCCGTCCGGCAGACGTTCAGCCAGCGGCTGCGGCTGGATCGACTTGCGCCGCCCGTCCAGCATCAGACCCCGCAGATAACACTCACCCCGCCGCCGCTGATCCCGCCGCGGCAACGAACCAAACACGTCGGCAACGAACTTGGGCAGCTCACCCCGGATCTGCAGCCGTGCGGCGCGGACGGCGATCGCTTCCGGTGAGTCCGGGAAGTTCACCCCGGCGTCCAGCTGCCGCTCTACATTCGCCGCGCTCACCGCGTCGGCTTCCACAACTTCTCCCGGAGACGCATGGCGTCGTACGTGAGGTTGAGGGCGAACTGGCTGCGGAGTGCGGCGAGGTCGGCCTGGCGTGCCTCGGTGGCGGCACAGACCTCAGCCGCGCGGTCGAAGGTGAGCCCAAGGTTTCGGCATGGAACACTGATCGTCTTGCCGCTGCGTTGCAGGAGCTTCGCGATCTCATTGCGGCCCTTACCCTCGCCGTGCAGCCGACGGATCTCCTCGTGCTCTTCAGGTTTGACGGGCCTTGTGGCCATCGGTCACCTCAGGACATGCAGAAGCCCGGCCGCCGGAGCAGGGAACGGCCGGGCAGTAAGGGGGTGGAGATCAGCAGGACTCTTCGAACTTCACCGCGGTGAGAGTGACCGGCTGGCCGTCCAGCTTGGAGCCCGCCTTCGGATCCTGCCCGCAGACCTTCCAGTTCGACTCCATAAGGACCATGCGGCTCTCTCCGGAGAGGTCGGTCACGGTGAGACTGGTCGAGCTGTCCAGGGCTTGCCGCGCGGCCTTGACGGACTTACCCGCGAAGTCGGGCATTGTCCCGTCGGCTTCCTTCGGCTCCCCCTGGTCTGCGCTGGGGCAGTCCTCGCTGAGCTTCACGGCTCCGAAGTCGACCTTGGTGTCGGTCGGGTGCTCGCCGGCCTTGGGTGTCTGGGTGCAGACCTTCCACTGTCGGTCGAGGACCTGGTTACGTGCGCGTCCGAGGGAGTCGTGGGAGGTGAGGACGTAGAACCCTGCTGCCTGGGCTTGGTCTTGGGCGGACTGGAGGCCCTTGCCGACCATGTCGGGCAGTGCGGCGGGCTTTGCGTCGTCGTCGCTCCCGGGATTGGCGGGGGCGGGAGCGTTGCCCTCGCGCGTGCGGTCCGACCGCGAGGGCGCGGGGTCTTGGCAGGCAGTCAGTGTGAGCAGCGCTGCGGCGACGAGCGCGAGGGTGGCGGTGCGGGTGCGCATGATCCCCCCTGGGATTCTTGCTGGTGAGGGGAGCATCGTGCCCGCAGTGTGGGGCGTGTGGTGCCGGTTTGGCTGTTCTGTTACATAAGGAAGCTCCGCACCAGGCGGGGCTATTGTGTCCGGTCACGCCGGACTTGGGGAGAGAATGCGGGATTGATCAGCAGAATGCAAGGACGTATGAGGACGCAGAAGCACTCAGGTGGGTGGCGGTGCCCGACGGTGAAGGGGCGGTGTCGGCAAGACACGGGTGGGCGGGTGGGAAAGTGGCCAGAAGGACCCACTACAGGGCTCAGTAGCGGTCAGCCAGGGTGGCAGTGGGGGTCGTGAACTGGGCGTTTTGGACGAATCACAGGTCACGTGCCTTATGAAACGGGGGGATGCCGTGCAGCCGACAGCACGTTCCGTACGCGCTGTGAACCGGGCTCACCGAGCGGTGGGCGACTACTGAGATGGGGCACGGCGGGACCGTCCTCTCTGCCACGAGCCTGTGGCCGCTCCTCGCCTTTCTCGCGCACGCTGCTGAAGGACCGGCGCGGAACGAACTGGAGGACGCAATGGGGCTGCCGACCGCCGAGGCCGCCGGAGACGCGCGGCTTCCTCGAAGCACTGGGATCGATCCGCGGCACGGTTACCGCGCTCGGATTCTGGACCAGGCCCGCTCTGCCGCTGCACCCCAGGTGGACAGCACAGCTGCCCGCCGGGGCAGCAAGCACCTTCACCGGCGACCCGGTCTGCGACCGCAAGAGCCTCGACGCATGGGTCGAGGAGCACACCGGTGGCCTGATCCGCACCATGCCGGCCGTGATTGACGAGGACACCGAGTTCGTCCTGGCCGCGGCGCAGACGGTGCGGACCCGCTGGGTCCAACCCTTCCACGAGACGGAGATGGTCCCCGACAGCGGTCCGTGGCAGGGGCGTTTCCTCCTCGGGCTGTGCCGCATCACCGCACTCCTGGACCGGGTGACCGTGGCCATGACCCCGGACGGCCCTCTGACGGCCCTCTGACGGTGCTCAAGGTGCTCGGCAACACAGGCGTCGACGCCCACCTCGTCATGGGACCACCAGACATGACGCCCTCGCAGGTCCTGCGCCACGGGATCGGCGCTCTCTCCGGCCTCGGCGCCCCGGTCCCCGGCGACCGTCTTCCCCTCGGCGAGGCGGGCCCCGGGCTGCGGGTGTCGACCGAACGCAGTCGCACCCCGGAGCCATCCGGCATCGGTCGCGAGTTCGGGCCCGAGGGGCTCGGCTCCTTCCTCGAGTACAAGACGGTCAACCTGCCCAACAGGACGGCCCACTGACGGGCTGCTTGAGCACGACCGCTGGAGCTGCTCAGGCAGGGAACGACGGAGCGTCCCAACCAGCCGAGGCCGATCGGGGCGGTCCGTAGCAGGTCGGAGGGTGACCATCAGTTCCAGGGACTACACCCCATCCCGCCATCCAACCCAATCCCAGCAAAGCAGCCCTCGCCAAGCGCTTTCCCGGCACCGACTTCGCGACCACCGACATCGAGCGCGCCACTGCCGCCCTCCGGGATGCCCTCCGCCGGGCCGGTCACCTGCCCAAACTCCCCACTCCACCCGGCATCGAAGGCCCCTCCGAGCTGATCACCGTCTGGCTCGCCCCCGCAGGCGAGCGGATCCTCGTGCCCATGCTGATCCGTCAGCACACCCACGAGGAGCCCACGGCAAGCCCATGACAACAACAGGCGGCCTAGCCGAGCAGCCCATGCCGCTGACCGCACTGCCGGAAGCGCTCGCAGCGAGCCCCGGACGGCGCGTGTCACGGGCCATCCAGGGGCCGCAAACAGCGGTCACCCGCGGCGCCTCCAGGCAGTCCCGGAAAAGGAAACAGCCAGGGAATTTCCGCAGATGAGCGGCTCGCCAGATACTTGGAGCCCGGAAGATTCCCAAGCGAGAGCGCGGGTTCATTCCCGTCACCGGCTCCAGAAGGAGGGGTGGTCAGAGTCGAGGCCCTTTTGACGCCCGTTTCTGAAGTTCGATCGCGGCGAGAGTGGGCGGATTAGACTGCCCAGTGTGGTGATGCGGTCGCCTCTGGTCGGTCGGGCAGCCGAGTACGCAGGGCTGCTCGACGCGCTCGCGCGGTGCCGGTCGGGCGAAGGGGGCCTGGTCCTGGTGAGCGGGGACTCCGGGGTCGGCAAGAGCCGACTCGTCGCGGACGTCCTTGAGGAATGGGACGGGCGGGTACTGCGCGGCGCCGCCACCCCAGGGGCCGGCGGTTACGCGCCCGTGGAGGACGCCCTGCGGGCCCGGTCCGACGAAGCCGGCCAGATGCTGTCGTACCACCGAGCGGATCAGGCGGCCCTCCTCGACGGCATCCAGCGCATCTTCCGGGACATCGGGCGTGAGCAGCCCACGGTGGTCGTCCTGGAGGACCTGCACTGGGCCGGCGCCGCGGCCGTCGACCTGTTGCCCGCGCTGGCGGTGGCGATGGCACGAGAGCCGTTGCTGCTGATCGGCACGTACCGCGGTGAAGAGCTCTCGCGCGCGCACGCCATCCGGCGCATGCGGACCGCGCTGCGCCGCGGCGGTCGCTTCGTCGAGTACGCGCTCCGCCCGCTGGCCGCCGAGCAGTCCGGCGAGCTGCTCGCCGGGCTGCTGGGCGCACCACCCTCCCCGGCGCTCGTCTCAGCGGTGCACGGCAAGGCTGAGGGCCTGCCGTTCTACGTCGAGGAGCTCACCGCCGCCCTCGGCGAAACCGGTGGCCTGCGCGAAAGCGGCGGCAGCGTCGACATCTCCCCGAACACGGAACTGCCTGTGCCGGAGAGCGTGCTCGACGCGGTGCTGGTCCGCACGGCGGAGCTACGACAGCGGCACCGGGCCGCGGTGGAGCTGGCCGCCGTCCTCGGCGTACGCGTCGATCTCCTCGCGCTCGCCGACATTGTGGAGCCGCAGGACGTCGACGAGCTCCTCGACAGTGGGCTGCTCACGGAGCTGGAAGACGACCCCGGCTGGGCGGAGTTCCGCCACGCGCTCGTACGGGACGCGCTGTACCGAAGCATTCCCTGGGCCCGGCGATGGCGCCACCACCACCTGATCGCGGAGCACCTCAGCGCTCGCGGCGCGCCACCCGAGACCGTCGCCGAGCACTGGATCGCCGCGCACGAACCCGAGCGCGCGAAGCCGTTGCTGCTCGCCGCGGCCGAGCGCCACTGCACCGTGCACGCCTACCGGGACGCCGCCACGCTGGCGCGGCGTGCACTCGCCGTCTGGCCGGAGGACGCCGACCCGGAAGGCCGGCTGGCCGCCCTTGAGCGCCTGGCGGACTGTGCCGAGCTGTGCGGGGAGCTCGAATCGGCCGTGGCGGTGTGGACCGATGTCGCGCGGATTCGAGACTCCCGAGGCGATATGGCGCTCGCCGGGGCGGCGCACCGGAGACTGGCCAACGCCGCCGGGCTGCTGGGCGACTGGCCGCGCGCGGTCACCGAGCGCGAGCGCGCGGCCGATGCGTACGCGGCGGCGGGCATGCGCGGTGAAGCGGCGGCGGAACGACTGACGCTGGCCGATCAGCTGAAGTCCGCGGCGCGGCTCACGGAGGGGCTGGACCAGGCCATGGCCGCGGCCGAGGACGCCGAGGCGGCGGGCCGCGCGGACCTCAAGGCCCGTGCGCTCGCTATGCAAGGCTCGCTCTGCTCCGCCCTGGGAGACGGACGGCGAGGAGTGGAACTGGCACGGTCCGGGCTTGCGCTCGCCCTCGCCGGGCAGGTGCCCGAGGCGACCGGCGAGGCGTACTACGAGCTGGGAGAAGCCCTCGGATACGCGGCCGACTACCCGGCAGCCGCCGACGCCATCGACTCGGCGATCGACCTGTGCCGGGCGCACGGGGTCACCGAACTCGGGCGGGTCTGTTTCACCTGCCTGTCGCCGGTGGTACGACTCATGGGCGATTGGAACCGCTCACTCGCCATCTGCGGCGAGGTGCTCGGCGATGGGCACACCCCCCAGGTACTCCGCATGGTCGCGGAGGAGGAATCAGGGCTGATCACCGTGCTCCGCGGCGACCCGCGGCACGCGAGGGGGCCGCTGCGACGCTCCGCCGCCTTCGGCCGCGACAACGAGATCTTCGGCATGGAGGTGGGCGCGACGTGGGGCCTGGCCATGGTCGCCGAACTCGACGACGAGGAGGGGACAGCCCGCCACACCGTATCGGCCATGCTGGAGCGCTGCTCGCTGAAGGAGGAATGGCACTACGCGCTGCCCGCACTCCGCTGGGCCGCCACGTTCCTGGCCGAGCGGGGTGACGGCGACGGGCTCGCGCAGTGCCACCGGTTGCTCGCCACCGCCGCGACGCAGAACAGCTCGCCCAAGGTACTGGCGGCCCTTGCCCACGCGAGCGGCGAGCTGGCCCTGGCCGACGGTGACACGGCCCATGCCTCCGCGCACTTCGGCCGGGCAGTCGACCTGCTGCGCGACGTCACCGCGCCCTACGAGCAGGCGCTCACCCAGCTACGCCGCGGCGCCGCACTGGCGGGCGAAGGCAACCGGGAGGCCGCGGTCTCCGCCCTGACCAGCGCCTACCGGACCGCGCACCGATTGGGCGCCAAGCCGCTGACACGCAGGTGCGCAGCGAGGCTGGCCGACATGGGCGAGCAGGTCGACCGGCGGCTGGGCCGCCTCGCCGCCCGCTCCCTGGAACCCGCCGGACTCACCCGCCGTGAGAAGGAAGTCCTGCACCTGCTGGCCGACGGCCGGACCAACCGTGAGATCGCCCGGGCCCTCTTCATCAGCACACGCACCGTCGACATGCACGTACGCAACGTGCTCGACAAGCTCGGCTGCTCGTCGCGGGTGGCGGCCGCCCGGCGCGCGGTGGAACTCGGCCTGACCGGTCCGCCCGAGGCCCTCGCGGGGCAGTTGCCGAAAGTACGGCAATAGCCGGTCAGGAACACGGCAGGACCACGCATGCTGTCTCCTTCACCGCTCCCTAGCGTGAGGTGCAGAAACCAAGAACAGGCACCCGAGGCTGGGAGGCAGCCATGGAGAAGCTCGCCATCGTGGTACGGGACGACGCCTACGACAAACTGCTGACGCCCCTGACCTTCGCTTGGCTGTACGCGGAGAAGGGCGTCCAGGTCGACATGCTGTTCGTGCTCTGGTCCGTGCGCGTACTCACCAAGGAGGGCGCCGACGCGGTGCGGATCGAAGGCCGACACAGCGGTGCGGACGCGGACGCCCTACGCCAGAAGATGATCGAGGACGGTGAGCCGACGGAGATCCTGGACTACCTCACCTTCCTCAAGGGCACCGGCCATGTGAACCTCTACGCCTGCCGTCTCGCCGCCGGAAGCTTCGGGGTCGACGAGTCGAACCTGATTCCGGAAGCAGCGGGCATTGTCAACGCCACGTGGTTCCTGGAGGAGAAGGCGATCCCCGCGGACCATTGCCAATACTTCTGAAAGCCGGATGGCACGGAGGACGCCCCGCTGTGCCCCACCCAGCGCGTACGAGGGACGCCGCCCCTCGCTGATGCGCCCGGCGCACCCCCGAACGGTGTGCCGGGCCGACCCCCTGGAGCCGACGGCTCCGCCGTGTGCCACCAGCAGCAGTGGCCACCTGACCCGGGACCAGGTACAGGAGGACGGCAACGGGCGGCGGGATGGGGCCATGTCCCCCGGTCGACTGTCGTCGAAGAGCAGGTCACTTGGGCGGAAGTCCGCCGCGTAGCCGCGGGCATAGGCGATCCAGGATTCGAGGTCGGCGAGGGCACGCCAGTTCGGCACGGCGGGCGCTGCACGTCGTCCGTATAACAGGACGAGCAGGGGCTGGCCACCGCACTGACGGCCGATCAGCTCACGCTCCCGGGCCGTGGTCGCAGGCATCAGCCAGCGGCCGGCCTGTGCCTGGCCGGACAATCCAACGTGCAGATAGCGGTAGCCTCCAGCCGTCTGATCGTGAAGGACCGAAAAGCCCAGGATGTCGCGGTAGAAGACCAGGGCGGCATCTGCATCCGCGACGAGCACCACCGTGCGGCCGAGCGTGGAGAACAGGTTCTGATCGGGAGAAGAGGCCATGAGTGAAGCCTCCAGGTGATGGACAATCCCGTTCGGTCGTCCGGTCAGTCGACGCCCAGCAGGCGCCTCCGGTCCTCGGGTCGGGATGCAAATTCCGCGCAGGCTGCTTGGTGGACGATGTGGCCCTTCTGCATGACGGCCACGTTCTGGGCGACGGAGAAGGCGAGCCCCAGGTCCTGTTCGACGAGGACCACCGACATGCCCTGCGCGCTCACCTCGCGGATCACCTCGCCCACTTGGGCGACGATCGCCGGAGCGAGACCGTCGGACGGCTCGTCGAGCAGCAGCAGACGCGGATTGCCCAGCAGGGCGCGGGCGATCGCGAGCATCTGCTGTTCCCCGCCGGAAAGCTGGTCGCCGCGATGGCCGAGCCGCTCCCCCAGCCGCGGCAGCAGGTCGAGGATGCGGGCCCTTGTCCACAGGCCCCGCGCCGGACGCCGCGAGGCGATCGCCAGGTGCTCTGCCACCGTCAGGGGCGCGAAAACACGGCGCCCCTGCGGAACGACACTCACCCCGGCCCGTGCGATCACATCGACACGGGCCCCGGCGATCTCCCGGCCGTCGATGGTGACGCTGCCTTCGTAGGGCCGGACGAATCCCACGACGGTCGAGATGAGGGTGGTCTTCCCGACCCCGTTGCGCCCGAGGACAGCGAGGGTCCCACCTTCGTCGAGGTCGAGATCGATACCGTCCAGGACGGTGCCCCCGGCGTAACCGGAGCGCAGCTCACGCACACTGAAGAACGGCTTCACGAGGAGACCTCCTTGGTGCCGAGGTAGGCACTCTGGACCTCGGTGGAGGCGCGCACCTCATCCGGAGAGCCGGTCTTCAGGTGTCTGCCGAGGTGCATGACCGTCACCGTGTCGGCGAGCTCGAAGACCATGTCGAGATCGTGTTCGATCAGGAGTACGGTCACCTCACTGGGCAGAGCGGCGATCAGTTCCGTGAGTCGCGCCGTCTCCGCCGGCGACATCCCGGCGGCCGGCTCGTCCAGCAACAGCAGCCGGGGTTCGGTGGCCAGAGCGACGGCGACCTCCAGCTGCCGCCGTTCGCCGTGCGAAAGGGCGGCCGCCTGGGCGTCGTGTCGGGTGGGCAGGCCCACTCGTTCAAGCAGAGTGTGCGCCTGCGCGATCGCCGTCGCCCGGGCACTCACCTTCCGCCAGCCGCCGAGTCCGGTACCGGCCCGGCGCAACACGGCGAGCAGGACGTTCTCCAGCAAGGTCTCGCGCATGAAGAGACTGGAGTGCTGAAACGTCGCGGCGACACCGAGCCCGACCCGGCGGTCCACGGGCAACCGGGTCACGTCCTGCCCGTCGACGAGGATGGTTCCGGCGGTCGTCGACAGCGTTCCCGAGATCAGGCCGAACAGCGTCGACTTGCCCGCACCGTTCGGGCCGATGATCGCGTGCCGGGCCCCCGGCCGCACGGTGAGATCGACCTCGTCCAAGGCTCGGAAGGAGCCGAAGTGTCGCGACACCTGGCGTAGTTCCAGTAGATCGAGATCTGTCACGCCGTCCTCTTCCGGGTCAGCTTGGGCGGGAGCCGTACGCCGGCCAGCCCTCTGGGCAGCGTGTAGACGGCGATGACGAAGAAGAGTCCGAGCAACAACGGCCCGCGTCCTGCGACGGCTTCGAGGTTTCCGAGGTAGTCGCGGGTGAGCCAGACGAGCGCGGCGCCGGCACAAGCCCCCCACATCGAGCCGGAGCCTCCGATGACGACGGCAAGCAGCGCCAGGGCGGCGATCTCGAATCCCGCGTCGCCGGGCGAGACGAACCGCTGCACCGACACCCACAAGGCGCCGGCCACGCCCGCCAGCGCACCGGCGCCGCAATAGACAGTCAAGGCGTATCGGCGGGTGGGGTATCCAATCGCGCTCATGCGGCGCTCGTTGTCGCGGATTCCGCGCAGGGCAAG
The DNA here is from genome assembly GCF_028807635.1 of Streptomyces spiramyceticus. Taxonomy (NCBI): domain Bacteria; kingdom Bacillati; phylum Actinomycetota; class Actinomycetes; order Kitasatosporales; family Streptomycetaceae; genus Streptomyces; species Streptomyces spiramyceticus. Next base: position 1,792,516 of record NZ_JARBAX010000002.1, on the reverse strand, counting down.
GGCGAACGGTGTCGAGCCCAGGCGGGAGACGGCCGCGAAGAGCACCAGGAATACGGCCAGGACATAGAAGTACACCAGCCCGTCGAGCTCCAGCGCGGGCATGCCGGGCAACGGCACGACGGGCGGGATGCCGGACACACCGTCGGTACCGTTCGTCAGCGACTTCCAGTTGACGGCAGCGCTGTAGGCGATCTCGCCGATGGCCAGCGTCAGCATCAGGAACACCACACCCCGGGCCCGCACGGCCAGCCATCCCGTGGGCACGGCCACCAGCGCGGAGACGCCCGCGGCGATGAGGAGTTGGAGCATCCCGATGTCGGTGAGCCTCGTCGCGACGATCGCCGCCGTATAGGCACCGACGCCGAAGTAGGCCGACTGGCCGAGGGTCGGCAGCCCGGTCAGGCCGGTGAGCAGGTTCACGCTGATCGCGAGAAGGGCGAACACCAGGATCCGCGACAGGGTGCCGATGGTGTACGGGCCGAGGACGAAGGGGGCCGACGCGAGCCCGACGGCAACGGCGGTCACCAACAGCCGCCGTACGGAGGGTCCGAACGGGCTCATGTGCGCACCGCCGGCGAGACCAGGCCGTGCGGGCGGACGACGAGCACGGCCAGCATGGTGCCGAAGAGAAGGAAGGGGGCGTACTCCGGGAGCAGTGCCACCCCCAGTGTCTGGACCTGGCCGATGAGAAGCGCGCCGGCGAGCGCACCGCGCACGGATCCGAGACCACCGACGACCACGACGACGAGCGAGAGGACGAGGACGGTCTCGTCGACTCCCGGCCCGGGCCCCAGAATCGGTGCCCCGAGGACACCACCGACTGCGGCCAGAGCCGCACCGAACGCGAAGACTCCGTACAGGACCTTGCGGATGTCGACACCCAGTGCGCGGACCATGTCCCGGTCCGCGACGGTGGCCCGCACCAGTGCTCCGAGCGAGCTGCGTTCGAAGAAGAGGTACACGACGGTCGCGAGGCCGGTCGCGACGCCGATGAACATCAGCCGGTAGACCGGATAGGCGTGGCCGAGGAGGTCCACCGTCCCGCGGAGGAACGTCGGCGGGTCCGTGGGCAGCACCTCGCCGCCGAAAGCCGCGGCAAGAAGATCGGCGACGATGAAGGTGACACCGAGCGTCAGCACGGCTTGGTCCAGGTGCCCGCGCCGGGCCAGCGGCTGAGTGAGGAACGTCAGCGCCACTCCGCCCATGGTGCCCACCAGAGCACCGGCAGCCAGCGCGAGGAGCAGACCCCACAGGCTCCCGTCGGACAGTGCGTAGGCGACGTAGGCCCCGACGAGGTAGAGCGTGCCGTGAGCCAGGTTGAGCACGTCCATCATGCCGAAGACCAGGGAGAGGCCGACCGCGATCGTGAACAGCAGCAGACCGAAGGCGACCCCGTCGATGACGCTGACGAAGTTGCCGTCCAACCATCCGGCCATGTCAGCCGCCCAGTCGGCCGAGCTCGGAGCTGACGGTGTTGGTCCCCTGCTTGACCTCACGCAGGTACCAGGGCTGGATGGGCGTGCCGCCGCTGTTGAACCGCCAGGTGCCTCGCGGGCTGTCGATGTCCCCCACCTTGGCGATGGCAGCGTTGACCGATTCCGGGGTCACCGTGCCACCGGCCGCCTTGATCGCCTTGTCGAGCACCTGCGCCGCGTCCCATGACGCCATCGCGTAGGTGCTCGGGGCCGACCCGTAGGCGGATGTGTACGCCGGGGCGAAGTGCTTGTTGGCCGCGTTGTCCAGGTCCGCGCTGTAGTTGAGTGCGGTGAGGATGCCGGTGGCCGCCTCTCCCTGCCCCTTGAGCACGCCGCCCTCGGTGAGGAAGCCGGGCGCGTAGAGCGGGATCTTGCCGGCCAGTCCGAAGTCCCGGTACTGCTTGACGAAGTCGACGGCCGCACCGCCGGCGTAGAAGCAGAAGACAGCTTTCGCGCCGGACCGCTCGATCTGCGCGAGGTACGGCTGGAAGTTCTTCGTTCCTGGGAACGGCGTGTAGACCTCCTCCCCCGCGATCTTGCCGCCCGCCGGGAGGAAGGTGGACTTGAAGCCCTCCACCTCGTCCTTGCCCGCCTGGTAGCCCGCGGCGATCAGGAAGACCGGGCCGCCGGCCTTCTCCGCCACGTGCTTGCCCAGCGCCTTGCCGGGTTCATCGTTGACGTACGACGTGCGCCAGATGTACGTGGTCCCGGTCAGCGTCGTCGGCGAGGCGTTCGAGCCGACGAGCGGGACCTTGCTGGTCGCGAACAGGTCCTTGACTCCGTTGATGGTCGCCGAGCTCACCACCCCACTCACCGCCAGGACATGGTCCTGCTTGACCAGCTTCTCCGCGGCCGCCTTGCCCGAGTCGGCCGTTTCCCCTTCGTCGGCAATCACGATCTCCACCTCGCGGCCGCCGAGCTTGCCGCCGTGCTGCTTGACGTAGAGCTCGAAGCCCTGCTTCATGTCGTCGCCGAGCGCCTTGTAGATCCCCGACTGCGGGACGAGGAGCCCGATCTTCACGGGCCCGCTCTGTTTGTTGTCACCGCCGGTCCCAAGGCTGGCACCACCACATGCCGTGGCCAGCAAGAGTGCCGTCGATATGGCGATCAGAGCAACGGGACGAGAACGACGTGCCATGGAAACTCCGTACGTTGTCAACCGGCCCCGGAGGGCTGGATGTTGCTGATGGGGCTGCCTTGAGGGGGCCAGGCGAGGGAGGTCCGGCTCTCAGGGATCGCCTGGCTGCCGGTTGAGATGCGTGTTTCGTCGCTGACCAGACGGGCTCGAAGCCACTGCCGATGCCTGGGCGAGCCCTTGACTGCCCCTACGGGCAGCATCGGAGATGACACGTGTCTATCGCGTTTTCACGACGCTCGTCAAGACTTCGCGAGATAGGCGACCTCGCGAGCGCCGCAACCCTTGACCTCGGCCACGCGTATGTCGCAACACTAATCATCGTCATCTTCGCGCTATGCCGATCTGGCTACGGACTCTTGATCAGTCAGGGAGTGAAGCACCATGACCGACGATCCATCGCGGCGCAAAATCCTCAAGAACAGTGGGGCGTTGGCCGGCGCCGCACTCCTTTCCGGCATACCAGGCGGGGGCACGGCGCAGGCCGCCCTGCGCACGGACGAGCCCACGCCCGTAGTGGAGCTGCCCGCGGGCCGACTGCGCGGAGGCATGGAAGGAGGTCTCACCGTATTCAAGGGCGTGCCCTACGCTGCGCCGCCGATCGGCGCGCTTCGATGGCGGCCGGCTCAGCCCCATCCCGGATGGCAGGGAACGCGCGATGCGACCGCCTTCGGCCCGAGTGCACCGCAGCCCTACCGGGAGGGAGGCGACCAAGTGCTCGGAACGCACGGCTCGCCCCCCTTCGACGAGGACTGCCTCACGCTCAACGTCTGGACCCCCGGAGCCGATGACGCCAAGCGACCGGTGATGGTGTGGATCCACGGCGGCGGCTTCATCTCCGGATCCGGCTCGCTGCCCATCTACTCCGGCGAGACCTTCGCGCGCGACGGCGACCTCGTCGTCGTGACCGTCAACTACCGGCTCGGACCGCTGGGTTACCTCTACTTCGGCGAGGACGGCGCCGGGGGGAACTTCTGGCTCACCGACCAACTCACCGCGCTGCACTGGGTACGGGACAACATCACCGCATTCGGCGGCGACCCGGACAACATCACCGTCGCCGGCCAGTCCGGCGGCGCTCTGTCGGTCGCGGCGCTGGCCGGCGCCCGGCCCAAGGGCCGCCCGCTGTTCCGACGCGCCATCCTGCAGAGCCCGCCGCTCGGGCTGAAGATCCCCACCCGCGCCGAGTCGCTTCAGCGCACCGCTACCTACCTGGACATCCTCGGAGCCAAGAACGTGGCGGAACTACGGGCCGTGCCCTGGCCCCGCCTGATCACCGCCACCTTCGAGATGTTCGGGCGCACCGGACGGTGGGGATACTGGTCGACCCCGTTCCTGCCGGTGCTCGACGGGGTCACGCTGGACCGCGACCCCGCCGACCTGCTGCTCAGCGGCGCCGGGAGGGACATCGACGTCCTGATCGGCTGGACCAGGGAAGAGGCGAACTTCGCCTTCGCGCTCAGCGAGCAGTACGCCGCTGCGACCAAGGATCAGGTACTCACACGAGTACGGGACACCTTCGGGAACCGGGCGGCCCAGGCATACACCGCGTACGAGGAGGCCCGGCCGGGCGCCCGTCCGGTGGACGTACTCATGGATCTGATCACCGACGACCTGTTCCGCATGCCCAGCGTGGCGCTGGCCGAACGGCGAGCGGCCCGCGGACGTCCGGTCTGGGCGTACCAGTTCAACCTCCCGACGCCCGCTCACAAAGGCCAACTCGCGGCCGCACACTGCCTGGAACTGCCATTCGTGTTCAACAACTTCGACAAGTGGTCGCACGCACCCTTCTTGGCGGGGCTGGACCCTAGGGTCCGTGACGGTCTCGCCACGACCATGCACACGTCCTGGATCTCCTTCATCCGCACCGGCAACCCCAACCACCACCCCATGCCGCAATGGGATCGCTACGACCAGAACTCCCGCACGACGATGGCCCTCGACTCGGTCACCACCGCCACCAGCGACCTCGCGGGATACTGGCGCCGCCTGCACCATCCAGCGGCGCCGTAGCCGCGCCGCCGGCCTGCGGCGAGAGGCGTTCCCACCTGGTCCCGCGGTGTTCCGCACCGCGGGACCAGGTGGGCCCTCGGCCTCGATCGAGACACGACCGTACCCACCAGTGCCGTTTCAGGAACTGCGGAGCGTAGATCTCCACAAAGCGAGGAGCTTGGTCCGCTGCGGCAGGCAGACGCAGGCGAAGTTCCGCAGCCACTGGTACGCGCGGTAGGTCCTGTTCTCGACCTTGGTGATGTCGTCACCAAGCCCGACCAGCACCTCGTCAACCCGCGGCAGCCAGCTCAGCCATCGCCCCCTCCGCCCGACGGGCGCGCGGCACCTCAGCCGCGCGGCGACGCCGGGCTGCCCTGGGGGCGGACCAGGTGCCCGAACTGGCCCCGTGGTCCATCAGCCACGACAGATAGAAGAGGCCCTGGTTGAGGTTGATCGATTCGCGGCCGGGCGCCGACGGGTGAGTGGCGTCCTCTGTCCATCCGAAGTGAGTGAGCATAAGAAGCGGAGCAGGAACTGCGCCGAACGCTCGCCCCGCTCTTCCGCGGCATCGTCACCCGCGCGGTCTTGCCCTCCTGGTGGGAACGACTACCGACGCCCGGCAACCGGCGCTTTCAACAGGCCGTCAGAAGTCTGCGCGCAGTCATCAACACCGCCGTGATCGCCCACCGGGCCACCGGCGCCAGCACGGACACCACCGGCGGCGCTCTCCTGACGCAGTTGCTTTCAGCGCGGGACGAATCCGGCCGGAACCTGTCCGACGTCCAGGTCCGCGACCAGATCGTCACCTTCCTGCTGGTCGGCGTGGAGACCACCGGCGCGACCCTGGCCTGAGCCTTCCACGAACTGGCACGGCACCCCGAGGTGGAGCGACGCCTGCACGCCGAGTTGGACGCCGTCCTGGGCGGCCGGCCCCCACTGCGGCGGATCTGCCCGAGCTGGCGCACACCGGACGGGTCATCACCGAGACGCTGCGCACCCACGGCCTGTGGATCCTGATGAGGCGCACGCAGGTCCCGGTCCAGCTCGGTGACACGCAGCTGCCCGTGGGCGCGGAGGTGATCTACAGCCCACACATGTTCCATCACGATCCGAGCCTCTTCCCGGATCCCGAGCGCTTCGACCCTGACCGGTGGCTGCCCGAGCAAGCCGTGACGGTGCCGCGCGGCGCCCTACTGCCCTTCGGGGCCGGCGCGCACAAATGCATCGGCGACAACTTCGCCCTCACCGAACTAACCATCGCGCTCGCCGTGGTCTGCTCTCGCTGGCGCCTGCGACCGGTCCCGGGCGTACGGGTCCGCCCGGTGGCCCCGCGGCGACGTCCACCCCGACCAGCTGGCCGGTGGGAGAGCGGGCAGGGTGAACCGCAGTCGTGGCTGCGGCCGAAGCTGGGCAGCGGGCTGGGCGTCAGCGTCGATGGCCTGGCCGACTTACTGGGCCCGACCGCATCGGCACCAGCCGCCGCCACCGTTGGGGTACTGCCGCCAGCAGTCGTCCCGTCGGCCGTGGTGACGCTGACGGAAGCAGTTTCGGCCGACTCGGCCTTGCTTCTCGGCTTCGCCTCCAGTCCAGCGTGGACGAGCTCGCCCCGGAGCAGCTGGAGGCTGACATCGCCCGGTTGGCCGCCGATTACGTCAGCCAACCCGTCGCCACCCTGTTTCGAGAGATCAGCGGCTTGCGCCAGTTGGGGTTCCACCTGCTACAGGGACGCCAACGGCGGACATCCCGCTCATCGGCTGGCACGCGCTCGCTTCCCCCGGCCCGAGCAGGAGCCCCATGCTCTTCAGCAACATCACCACCAGCGTCGAGGACGTCGCGAAGATCAGCGCGGACTGGATCATCGCGGAGTCCAACGGCAACGCTGGAGTCGTTGTCTTCACCGACGATTCGATCCCGTTCGCCATGAACAAGTCCGAACTGATCAAAAACGAACTCGCCACGTACTCCGTCGCCATCAACGACCTGTCCTTCGCCGATGCCGCACCGGCCCTGCGCGCGGCTGGCAAGCAGGGCAACGCCGCCCCATTCAACATCGGCTCGGGCGACGGCGACCCCTCGGCCTTCCAACACATCAACAGCGGGCAGTTCCAGGCCGCCACCGATCCCGAGCCACTCTCAGAGCAGGGCTGGCAGATCGTCGACGAGTTCAACCGCGCCTTCTCCGGCAACTCCGCCACCGGATACGCCGCACCGGTCCACATCACCACGGCCGAAAACAGCAGCGGGGCGCTTGGTCGCCGCGGTGTACGCGAGTGCGAAGCCGAAGTCGTAGGGCGCGCACGGGCAGGGCATCAGGGGAGACCTCGCCCCTGATGCCCCGCCCCCAGTACCCCACCGGCGCCGCCGCGGCGGCTTCGGTCAGACGCCTGGGCGCGGGCCGCCGACGCCCACCGGTACTCCCTGGCCGATCGTGACCTTCACCGACGTCGTCCGGGGGGCGGTCCGGTTGGACTCGTGCAGGATGCCCAGCGGGTTCGTCGTCATCTCCAGCGTGTACTCCTGCGGCGGCAGATTCATCAGTGCACTGACGTCGAAGGACTGGCCGCCCAGCTCCTTGGCGTAGACGTCCGCCCAGCCGACGGAGATGCCCATCGTCAAGGTCGTCGTGTTGGCGTTGTGCGAGCAGGAGTTGTAGACGGGGTTGACGGGGGAGCCAGGCAGCGTGGAGTCGGCGACCTCCAGGTCGACCAGGCAGAACGCCACCTTCGGCGACTCACGCACCACCTGGCCTCCGGCGTTGATGAGCCGGTAGCGGGAGATGCCGTCCATGTGGAAGTGCTTGTGCTCGTCGTGGTACGTCATCAGCCCGACGGGCACCTCGTACGACGAGCCGTCGGATCGGCTGATCCGCTGGTACGCGGGGATCACGTTGTTGCCCGGAGTAGCGGCCGCGGCCTCCTCCTTGGTACGCCGCCCGGTGACGTGGAGGGCGCCGGAGCCGAGGTTCGCGGGCGCGCCGGTGAAGCGGAGCCAGGTGATGCCGGTGTCGGGCTCACGGACCAGGTCGTTGTCCGCGAGCTCCCGCTGGAGCGGTTCGAGGGCGGGGAGCAGGTCCATCGGGCCGTCAGTGGCCGAGGCCGCGCCGGGGCCGGTGGCCAGCAGCGCGCCGAGTGCCATCACCGCCGCGGCGATCCAGGTCCGGGCCGTGCGTCCGCTGCGTGCTGTGCGTCTCATGACTGTCCTTCCTCTTGTTGGTGGTGTTGCGGTGCACGGGGCCGAGGAGCTCCGGGGAGCCGGTCACGGCTCGGGCGAGAGGTGTTCGTGGACGACGAGCCAGCGCCCGTCCGGGGACCGCCGGAAAACGACGGTCTCCCGTTCCCGCAGTTCCTCGCCGTCGGCGTCGTCCTTCACGGCCAGGCGGGTGCGCACCCGGTGGGTCAGCACTGCCAGACCCTCGGCGACGACGCGTACTTCGGTGTCGTCCGTACGGCAGCCCAGCACCCGGAACCCGACCGCCTCCCAAGCCCGCCACGCGGTCTCGTACGCGGCTCGGTCGGCCAGGATCCGGGGCTGCGTGGGGAGGACGAACGTGGCGTCCTCGGCGAAGGCGGCGAAATAGCGGCCCGTGTCGTGGGCGGCGAAGGCGGCCACCAGGCCGGCAGCGGCGGCCCGCACCTCGGCTTCGGCGCCGGCGCTCCTCCCTCCACCGGCGCTCACCGGTCCACCGCCGGGAAGCCGTCCACGGTGGGGCCGGTGTCGGCGGGCGCCGGGCCGGTGTCGGCGGGCGCCGGTTCCTGCTCGGCGAGTTCACGCTCGCTGGCGGCCACCGCGGGCTCCTCCGCGGAGAGGTCCATCCCGCGGGTCAGCCCGTAGTACAGGACCCCGGAGACGGACAGCCCGACCACGAAGGCCACGTCGATCCCGCCGAGCGCCTCCGCGACGGGTCCGGTGAAGGGGCCCACCACCATGAACGGCGCCATCAGGAGCAGACCGACGCCGTAGGCCAGCAGGCCGCGCCACGCCCAGGCGCCGTAGATGCCGTCGGGTCGCAAGAGGTGGGTGATGGCGTAGTGGCCGCGCCGGACGAAGAAGTAGTCGACCAGGTTCACAGCGGTCCACGGGATCAGCAGGTACAGCATGAGCAGCAGGGCGTTGCCCAGTGCGGTGGAGAAGTCCGCCGAGACGCCGAGGCCCACGCCGCACCAGACGACGGCGAGACCGCAGACGGTCAGAACCCTGGCCCGCCGACCGGGGCGCAGCGGGCGGACCGAGTCGATCCCGGTGAGGACCGTGAGCATGCCGCTGTAGGCGTTGAGCCCCATGGTGGCCACCAGCGCGAGCACCGACAGCAGGGTCAGAACGGCGCCCAGGCCGCCCACCACCTGGTCCCCGGCTTCCAGCGTGCCGGCCAGCGGGTCGCTCACACCGAGGGTGGCGGCCATCCAGGCGCCGATGGGGATGAGCCACATCGGCGAACCCGCGGCGCCGCCGAAGACGGAGGCGACGATGCGCGGCGTCGGGGTGTCGCGGGGCAGGTAGCGCGAGTAGTCGGAGACGTACGGCGCGTACGAGATGTTGTATCCGGCAGCGGCGGTGAACTGCACCATGAACGCGACCAGCGTGAAGCCGCCGGCGTCCGCCGCAGCGTCGGCCGTGCCGGTGACCCGGCCGGTGAGGATGCCGGTCGACAGTAGCAGCCAGCAGGGGGCCGAGCACCAGAACAGCACCTGGAACGCCCGGTGCAGCCAGTCGTGCCCGTACACCGCCAGGACCACCGCGATGACGGTGATGCCGATCCCGACCGCGGTAACGTCCCAGCCGAACACCGCGTTCAGCCCGTTGCCGATGATGATGGTGTCGACGACGTTGAAGCCGACGAAGGTGAACAGCGTCGCCGCCAGGGGAACGATCACTCCCCGGTAGCCGAACTGGCCCCGGGACTGAATCATCTGCGGCAGCCCCAGCTGCGGGCCCTGACTGGCGTGGAACGCCATGAAGAACGTACCCACCGCCAGCCCCAGCGCGCTGGCCAGCACCGTCCATCCGACGGACAGGCCGAGCCCGGGGCCGATAAACCCGAGCGAGAGGGTGAAGGGCTGGAAGTTCCCCTGGAACCAGAAGGGGCCCTGCTTCCACAGTCTGCCGTGCCGCTCGGCGAAGGGAACGTGTTGGATGGAGAGGCTTTCGATGACATCCGCGCCGCTGTGTTCGGCATTTGAGCGCTGGACAGTCCGGACCGCCATGGACCCTCCCGTTGTCGTTCGCTCCGGGACATCACAGCCCGGAACTGAAGGCCCGAGTGTGCGCTCGCCGTCAGTGGAGCGGCAATTGTGCGGCGCTCAAACTCGACCCCTTCCTTTGTGCGCCGCCACGATGCAGCATGTGCGCGATGACAGCACCGACAGCGGCCCTGCGGGTCGACGACCTCGTGCGTTCCCCCGCCCTCCAACTCCGGGTTCTGGCCGGTGAGGACGGCCTGCACCGGCCCGTGTCATGGGCGCATGTGAGCGAGCTGGAGGACCCCACCCCGTGGCTCCTGGGCGCGGAGCTGATCATGACGACGGGGATCGCGGTTCCCCGGACCGCCGTCCGGCAGCGCGCCTACGTCGAGCGACTGGCCGACGCGGGCGTGTCCGCGCTCGCCCTCTCCGCCCGCCTGCATGTGCCGCCGCTGCGCCAGGAGTTCCTGGCGACGGCGGACGAACGGTCCCTGCCCGTACTGGAGTTGCCCTTGCAGGTGCCCTTCATCGCCGTGGCGCAGGAGGTGGCCGCCGCCCTGCAGGCCGGCGCCCGGCGGCAGTTGGGCACACAGTTGCAGGTCTTCGGCGCCCTGCGCTGGCTCGCCGCTGAAGACCTCACCGCCGTGGAACTCTTCCGGAGGCTGGAGCGGCTGTCCGGGTACGCGCTCTACCTGTGCACGCCCGCCGGAGGTCCCCTGCTGCCCGGCGTGCCCATACCCCCTGCGCGGCACGCGGCGCTGCTGCCCGACTCGGCCGACCCGGCCCCGACCGTCCCCGGCGGCTACGTCCTGCCCGTACCCGCGCCCGGCCGGCCCGCCGGATACCTGCTGGCGCTGGAACGGCAGGGCGACCGGCGAGGCGAGGGCGTGGAACCGGCCGGCCTCGGCGTCGTTCAGCACATCGCGACCGTCGCGGCACTGCAGGTGTCCATGGTGCGTCACGAGCGTGAGACGCTGCGCCGCCACGGGGCGGAGACGCTGGCGGAACTTCTCCAGGACGTCCTGGACCCGGAAACCGCCCGCCGGCACCTCACCCGCCTCGGGTTCGCAGCGGACACGGCCGTCCTCCTCGCCGTACTCGACGGAGCGGACGACGGCCCGCTGGACGACGCCGCGGTGGTGCAGTCCCTGGACGACTCGCCCGTACCGCACCTCGTGCTGCGCCGGCATGAGGGCCTGTACGTACTCCTCGCGGACTCCGCGGACGCCCGCTTTGCCCTCGCGGCAGTACCGCGCACCCGGGCCGGCGTCTCACGCCCCTTCGCCCCCGGCGGCCCCTTGGGCCTCGCCCGGCGCGAAGCCGTTCTGGCGCTGCGGCGGGCGGGCACCTCGGGCGAGTCAATGACGGTGTTCAGCGACGACATGACGGAACGCTGGCTGCACGACGACCCGTCCGTCCTGCACGGCCTGGTGGACCAGGTACTCGGCGCGGCGCTGCGGTACGACGCCGAGCACGGCAGCGCGCTGGTTCTCTCGGCGCTGACCTGGCTGGAGCGGGACCGCTCCACCGAGGAGGCGGCGCACGCCCTACACATCCACCCCAACACCCTGCTCTACCGCCTGCGCCGCTTCGCCGCTCTCAGCGGCAAAAACCTGTCAGCCACGGCCGACCTGACCGAGGTATGGCTCGCCCTACAGGCAGCCCACCTCTGCGGCCGACTCCCCTGACGCCAGGCCCCGACGCGCGCCCCGCACTCACGCGCACAGGCCGAACACGCCGGTCAGGCGCCCTTTGCCGCGGGCGATGGCGTGCCGGATCTGTGCGTCCCGATGGTTCGCGGTGCCCGACAGGTCGTAATGAAAGCGGTGCGGGTCGCCGAGCGGGTTGCCGTGCGCGTCGAGCTGGTAGGCGGCGAAGTGGTCTCAGGGCAGTAGGCCACTGCCGCGAGAAGGAGGTACGCCCAAGCGCTGACACCATGCTGGGCTGTTTCGAACCTCAGTAGTTCGGCGACCGTGTCGTTTGGGTGGGCCAGCAGCACCTGCAGACCATCCGGCGTTGGATGCACCGAGCTCGCAGTGGTCGCTGTAGTCCTTGCCTCGAAAGCGGTCGCCTGACCGTCTCCGCAAGTGGCGGGGCTGCCACCTGCTCAAGCGCTCCTCTTTCGAGGATCGCAGCCGGTTGGCGGCCTCGTCTCTGTCCTCGGCGAAGGCCCAGGTCAGGTACTCCACCTCGACGAGTTGCCGGTTGAGAGCAGCCGCAGCCCGCCTTGCCTGCCGGACCCCCGTGTCACGGGCGGCAGAGTGCAGCTCACGCCAATAGGCTCGGCTTCGAACACACCGGAAGTATCTCCCTGCGTCGCTGACGAGGCGGTTCGCCGCGCGGCAGAATGCTGCGAGGCGACTGACTCGCAAGGTGGTGCCGGATCGTGGGAAAGGACATTGCGATGCCCCCTGGAGAGTCGAAAGGCTCAGGAGCACCTGCGGTTCACGACTCCCCGGAGGGGACTGTCTCCGCTGGCGGGGGCATGACCTCGTTCGACGACATCTACAACCAGCCGGATCCGCGCGCGTACTTCCGAGCGCTGGGTCCCTTGGAGTACCAGAGTCCACACCATGCGCAGGGCCCCTTCCGCCGCATGCTCACCTTTTGCGAATCCTCAAAGGACTCCGAAGGTCCGGCAACGGTGCTGGACATCTGCTGCTCGTACGGCATCAACGCCGCCCTGCTCAACCACGACCTCGCCTTCGACGACCTCTACGCCCACTACACATCCGCGCAGGCCACCGCCCTGTCCACCGCCGAGCTGATCCAGTGGGACCGGGAGTTCTACGCGGCCCACCGCCGCCCGGCCCCGGTCCGCGTCATCGGGCTCGACGCCGCTCCCCACGCCGTCTCCTACGCACGCGCCGTCGGCCTGCTGGACGAGGCGTTCGCCGAGAACCTGGAAACCGCGCCCGCCAGCACGGCCCTGCGCCACGCCGCCCGCCACACCCGCCTGATCACTGTCACCGGCGGAACCAGCTTCCTCTCCCCGCGCACCTTCCAGCCCCTCCTGGACAGCATCCCCGGCCCGGTTTGGGTCGCCGCGTTCGTGCTGCGCACCGGCTCTTACCAGCCCATCGCCGACTGCCTCAAGCTGTACGGGCTCATCACCGAGAAGGCGGCCGACCACACCTTCCCCCAGCGCCGCTTCACCAGCGCACAGGAGCAGCAGTACGCAATCCAGGCGGTCACCGCGGCCGGCGAAGACCCGCGCGGCAAAGAGACGGACGGCTACTTCCACACCACGCTGTTCCTGTCACGTCCCGCAGCGGACGCGGCGCGAACACCGCTGGCCGACCTACTGCAGTCGATCTGACAACAACCAGCTCCCGGCGGGGTGAGGAAGTCACCCGCTCGGCCAGCCGACGCCGGGGCCGCAGCGGCGATTCCTACACCTGCAGTTGCTTCGACGGCGAAGAACGTCCCTGTTCTCCCTGGCCACCTGGGTAGGCCGCAACGACTGGCCGAGCACCTGCTCCGTATCGTCGACCCGGTTGACACCTACCGCCGCCAGATGAACCGGCAGCTGACCGTGCAGGAGTCGCGGCACAAGCTGGCCCGGAACGTGTGCCACGGCAAGCGCGGCACCATCCACCAGGCGTACCGGGACGGGGTGGAGGACCAGCTCGGCTCGCTCGGCCTGGTCCTCAACGCCGTGGTGCTCTGGACCACGCGGTACATCGACGCCGCCATCGCCCAGCTGCGGGCCGAGGGCCACGAGATTCGACGAGGACATCGCCCGTCTGTCCCCGCTCAAGCAGCGGAACCTCAACGTCCTGGGCCGCTACAACTTCGCCGCCTCCACCCCAGCCGGCGGCGGCCTACGACCGTTGCGCGATCCGGACGCGGTCGAACTCGACGACGAAGATGAGGGGGCGCCTGAGCAAGGAGGAGTTCACGGCGGAGCCCGGACTGGCGCCGGTGTGTGTTCGTTTCCTTCACGAGCTGCAGCTCGTGACCATGACCGGCGACACGCTCGCCCAGATCGACACGATCATCTGACCGGGACCCGGTGGCGTGTCTCAGTGCGCCCCGATCGAGCGTCCGGCCGCCAGTCGGCGCACGTGGCCCCGGATGCGGTCGCGGTCCACGGGGAACGCACTCTCCCACTCCTCGTCCAGATCGATCCACGCCGACGGCTGGCCCTTCTCCCCGCCGAGCGGCACATCACGATCCATGACGGCGGCGTAGGACAGGCCCAGCGTAGGACAGCCCAGCGTCGGCGACCAGTCGGCACGGTAGGAGCGGACGGAGACGGCCGCCGGCACGGTCAGCAGCTCACCCTGCAGACCGGTCTCCTCGACGAGTTCACGGGCCGCGGCGGCCCGCGGCGTCTCACCCGGCTCAACTTGCCGCCGGGCGGGACCTATCCGCGCCAGCGGTGCTTCACGAGCAGAACGTGGCCGAAGGCTGTTGGGGGAGGCCGGAACGGTCGAGCAGGGTCAGCAGCTGACCGACCTTGGAGTCGGGGATCTCGGGGGCACCCAGCGGTGGTAAGGAGCCAATCCTGCTGGCGACGTCATGCCGGCAGCCGAGGCGACAGCCTCCGGGTTGATGCCCTCGGACAGTCGCCCGACGATCCACGTCGACCGCAGTCGCCGAGCGGACAACGGCAGCAGCCCCGTAAGACGACGACATGCTCGACACCAACCGGCGCCTCGCCGTCACGGCCCCCTTCGGACAGACCTGGCCCGGCCTCGCGTCCAGTCGGGAGACGGCAACGAGCCCCGATCAACTGGCCGCCGAGTTCGCGCAGGCGTTCCTCGCCGACCGCCGACAGACACGTCTGGGGCTGGTCGCCGCAGCGTCCGGTGCCGAGGCGCTGACGGCCGCGGGCTGGGCCGGACCCTGCAACTACGAAAACGACACAGCGAAGTTCTCCGCGGTCGCCCGCAGTTGGGAACGCCGGTTCGGCGCCCCGTGTCGTCGCGGTCGGCTTTTCCACGCTGCACCTCAGCGTCGCCGCGCCACCGGCGAACGAGCATGAGGCGCTCCTGGTCGCGGCCGAGCACTTCGCCTTCTGTCCGGACAACATCTGGCAGGGCAGCGCTCGCCACTTGCGAATGGGTCAAAAGGGCCTGCCGCTCTGCCTGATCGGCGACTCGGGCACCGGCAAGTCCCACCTGCTGATCGCGCTGGGAACCGAGGCCGCCATGGCCTGCTTCCGGGTCCGCTACACACTCGCCACGAAACTGGTCAACGAGCTGGTCGAGGCCGCGGACGAGAAGCAGCTGACAAAGACCATCGCCCGCTACGGCCGTGTCGATCTCCTCTGCATCGATGAATTGGGCTATATGGAACTGGACCGTCGGGGCGCCGAGCTGCTGTTCCAGGTTCTGACCGAGCGGGAGGAGAAGAACACCGTCGCCATCGCCTCGAACGAATCGTTCGGAGGCTGGACCAAGACCTTCACTGACCCGCGGCTGTGCGCGGCCATCGTGGACCGGCTCACCTTCGGCGGCAACATCCTCGAGACCGGCACCGAGTCCTACCGGCTCGCCACCACCCGGGCCCGAGCCGCCGAGCAAGCCTCAGCCACCAGCTGACCTGGCAGCTGACCCGCAAGCATCCTCGCACCGAAAGCTGGACGAAGTCCCATCCTGACCTGGAACGATGCCAGACATGACTTCCCAGCCGCAGTCCCATGCAGAAGACGAGATTCACCGCGTCGAGCAGACAGTCGAAGACGTTCGTGAAGCCAGCCGACTTGTTGCTGCGCGGTATCCAGAGGCGATCGGCGCGGTGCTGGGCGGATCCGCTGCACGAGGCCAGTCCACTCCCAGCAGCGACCTCGATGTCACGGTCCTCCTCCCTGATCACGGGACGAGACGTCGTGAGGTGCTTCGTCACGATGAGCGTCTGGCTGAAGTCTTCCTCAACAGCCGTGCCGACCTGCGGACGGCCTTCGCAGAAAGCCGCACCACGCGCCGGGCAACGGCTCTCTTTCTCTTCGCTGAATCCATCGTTCTCTACGACCCGGACGGCCATGTCGAGGAACTTCGCCGGGAGGCGAAGGCCCTGTTGGCAGCAGGACCAGATCCCCTGACCAGTCGCGAATGCGAAGCCCAACGAGCCCTGCTCACGGACCTCTTGGACGATCTCGACGCCTGAGAGCCGCTGATGCCGTCCTCGGCCAGAAGCTACTCGACATCTAGCCCTCGCCAGGCACGCTGACCCGGGACCGTTGGCGGCCTCAGTCATCCATGTGCTGGACCTGACAGGCGGCCCCCTCCGCGAGGGCTATGTCGACCGCTGACTCTGCGGCAACCCGCGTGGCGAACGCAGGCCGCGTGCGATGACGGCGCCCGCTTGGCCGTGGTTGGCATCTGACGATGCATCGTCGCGGGCCCTGTCGGCGCTCCACAAACATCAAGGGTGTGCCGGGCGCCGGTCAGAGCTCCGCGCCATTCGCTCAGCCGATCAGCCTGCTGAGTAGGCCTCCGGCTGCGTCTTGGTCAGGACTCTCTGCGGCCGGAATCTCGCGTTGGTCGGAAATGCCCCCGATTCGATTCACGCCGGGGTTGGAAATCCTCGAGTTTTGCTCAGGCAACGAGCTCGGCATTTCATGTCCGACATGCTCTGGCTGGTCATTCCCGGAAGCGGATTGAACGATGCTGCCTCTGTTCTCTTCATCCTCGGCGGTGGCTGGGCCAATGCTGCCGAGGACTGCTGCGGCAGCCATGGCGGTTACGGTCAGGAGCTTGCGGATGCGCATGTGGGGCGTTCTCCGTTCGAGCGCGGAACATTGGACAGGCCCATATCATCATCAATTGTAAAATCGAAGCCCAATGCGCCCATCTGTGGGCGAGGCGTCCCATAAAGCAAGTGGACCGCGGCGGGGGAGTGCCGGCCGCTGTGCTCGTGCTTGGGGTACTGCGGCATCCTGTGGGGTCGACTCGGCGGTGAAGGCTGCGGCAGCGATGGCCGCCTCCCACAGGATGACGCGAAACATCTCGCGGGAGTACTCGGCCCGCGGCGTGAGCACGTTCAGGAGCCGGTTCACATGTGCGCCGCTATCTGGTGGACAGTGGCATCAAGTGGCGGGCGATGCCCGCGGACTTCCCCGCGTGGGACCGGGTCTACGCAGGGCGCTGATATACCTGGTGGGGCGTCAGGCGTACGTCTGAGGCCCCACCGAACGTTTGCAGGAATGGGGAGCATGGGGAACTGTCTAACGACCAAAGAGACGCCGAGCGCGGAAATAGTCATGCGCTGTGCAGCGGCGATCTCCGTAGTCGCTGCTGCTGCCCTGATGGACCGGGCCGACGGCGGTCTCGGATGGGCGGTCTACGGGATCGGCTGAGCCTCGCTCATCGCAGCCATTGTCTGGGGAAGCTATTCCCAGAGAGATCCGTGGATCGGGTCCAAGTGGCTGACGAGTATGAGCGTGATCGGCGGGATTGCCCTCTGGATCAAGTACGGGTGATCGAGACAGACTTCGCCCCACCTGCCGAAAGGTCACTGGACTACCGGGCATTGTCCAAAGCTCCAATACCCGTTAGATCGGCGACTGTAGAAGACTCTTGTTGGCGTCAGGGTGTCGGCGTACGTTCTCAGCTCCCCAGCCGCGTACGTCTGAACGGGCTCTGGCGCTGATCTTGTGATGATGCAGGTTCAGTTTCTGAGGAGGATTCTGATGCGGAGGAGGTCGAGGTTGGCTCGGCCGTAGCCAGCCCGTTTGAGGAGTTTGGCCCTGGTGACCTGCCTTCACAACCTGGCCGGAGCTCCAGTGACTGGAGAGCCCTGCGATGACCGCGTCCTTGTCGCGTTCAAGGCCGTCGGCGAACTGGTGAAGGTGGGGCAGGTTGTGGCTGCGGACCTGCTCGATCCAGGCCGGAAGGCCATCGCCTCGCCGCTCGTGCATGAGGGCGGCGAAATCACGGACGTGCCGGACTGTGGCGTCGCGTTCGGGACAGACGGCACGGATCTCCTTGAGTCCTTGCATCTCGCCCGACCTCAGGAAGGCTGGGTCGGTCGTAATCCACCTCGGTGCCCGGCGGAGCTTGGGCGGTGTCCATGGCAGTGGCGGCGGGACGGTGCCCTGCTTCAACTGCCGGATGCAGGCGTTGACCGTGCTGCGGTCCCCGCTAAAGGCCCTGGTCACGGACCTCGCGGAAGAGCTGGGAGGCATTGCGGCAGCCTTCGCTGTACCGCTGGTAGAGATACCTTTTGTGGTCGTCGAGCTTCGTGCGCCGGTGGGTGACCTTGACCAGCAGCTGCCGAACGTCGGGAGTGCGGGCATAGCGGCGGACCGCGTAGTAGTCCAGGTTCAGATCACGGCTGATGCACGTAACGACCGGCCCTGCGAACGGAGTTGCTGCACGGCCGCATACCGCTTCAGGATGGTGGCAACCATCCGCGCGGTCAGGGGTCACCGCGACGGAAGCCGGGCCGACAGCCGAACGTTGGGTTGCGCGCCAGTTGCTTGCCGCTTCCGGACCGGTTGTCCGTGTGGAAACCGCCTGGCGCGCCACCGCACACGCCAGGCAGAGACCGCCCGACAGCAGCCGGGCGACCGCCGTGCCCCCGGTGGCACCGCGGTCGGCGGCCCCGCCACCTGTACCAGTACATCGCCGCGCGACCCGGCAGGGTCGAGCAAGTCCCCCTGGAAGGGGAACGTCCGGTGATGGGGGTCTCATGCGACGACCGGAGACGCCCTCACCGACACCGTGGTCGCCGTCCTGCACAGCGCCCTCACCGCCGACCTGTTGATGACACGCAGATCCAAGTCCGAGCACCTCGGCGGGGCAGGCGTCTCCCACGGCCCTCGGCGTAGAGCCGGGCAGTCAGGTCGGTGGTCGATGTGCGTGGGCGGCCTGCAGTCGGTGGGTGCGGGTGCGGGTGCGGGTGCGGGTGCGGCGGAATGTATCCAGGTCAGGCGGGCTGATGCGGCAGGAGCGGCTTTCCGTCCTTGCCGCCGACCGGCGACGACAGGATGATCGAGGTGGTCGTGCGGCCGAGCGCCGAAACCTGCTCCAGGATCTCCTCCAGGTGGATCGTGTCGGTGACGGCCACCTTGATGATCCAGCAGTCCTCGCCCACCACGTGGTGGACCTCGGCGATCTCCGGGCGTGCCATCAGCTCCAGGGTCCTGGGGTGCTTCAGGTTGTAACCGCCGTGCGGACTGACCCTGATGAAAGCCTGGATGCCGTAGCCGAGCCGGACCGGGTCCACCCGCGCCCCGTAGCCAGTGATCGCCCCGGACGCTTCCAGCCGGCGCAGCCGCTCGGTGACGGCGGCGGGGCTCAACCGGACCCTTCGGCCCAGCTCGCTGAGCTTGACCCGGCCCTCTTCCTGGACGAGCCGGAGCAGCTGCCGGTCGACCTGATCGAAGGCAACTGACGAATCGTGGGCGGCCTGCCATGAATGCCGTGGTTCTTTCGGTACGGCGGCAAGATCTCCCACGTTTCCCCCTTCAGCGCGTGACGCGCCAACGTAACACTTGTGGGCATGACAGAAGAGAAGCAGCCGGACGGCATACGAGAAGTCCTGGTCATCGGCGGTAACCGCTACTTCGGGAAGCGGCTGATCGCCCGCTTGATCGCGGCCGGCGACCGGGTCACGGTCCTGAACAGAGGTTCGTCGCCGCCCCCGGCCGGGGTCCGCCAGTTGGTCGCCGACCGGAACGACGAGACCGCCCTGGAGGCGGCTCTCGGGGAGCGGACCTTCGATGTCGTCGTCGACCAGGTCTGCTACACGCCGCGCCAGGCGGCAGTGGCCCGCCGCGTCTTCGCCGGACGCACCCGGCGCTACATCATGACCTCGACGGTCGAGGTGTACGCATACGAGGACAGCCCCGTGCCCATCGGCGAGGCCGTCGTGGACCCCCACACGGTCGTCGTGGACACCGAACTCCCCTGGGAAGACGGGGAGTTCCTTGAGGAACACTACGGCGAGGGCAAGCGGCAGGCGGAGGCCGTGTTCGCCGCCACCCCGGTCTTCCCGTACGTCTCCGTCCGGGTTGCCCATGTGCTCGGCGGGGCCGACGACTTCACCGGCCGACTGGCGCACTACGCGGACCGACTGCGGACCGGCGAGCCGATCGCCGTTCCGGTGCCGAACCGGCCGGCGACGTACATCCATGTAGAGGAGATCGCCGACTTCCTCTTCTGGGCGGCGGGCCAGGACTTCACTGGTCCGGTCAACGCGGCCTCCCACGGCCCGCTCACCACCGAGGACATCGTCGAGGCGATCGGCGGCGGGACCGCCGTGTACCAGGAGGCGGAGGTCGGCGAGGCCTCTCCGTTCTCCTTCAACCGCTCGTACGGGATGGACAACGCCCGCGCCGAGCGCCTCGGCTTCACCTTCTCGCATACCAAGGACTGGCTGACGCGCGCCGTCACCGAGACGACCGGAACGGACGACTGACGTGAAGCACAGGCAACTCGGCTCCTACACCGTGAGCGCGATCGGCTACGGCGCGATGCCCCTGTCGATCGAAGGCCACCCCGACGAGAAGCGCGCGGTGGCGACGGTGCACGCGGCGCTCGACGCGGGCGTCACCCTGATCGACACCGCCGACTCGTACTACGCGCCGGGCGGCGACCCCGGCCACAACGAGGTGATCGTCGCCCGAGCCCTGGCCGCGTACCCCGGCCGTGTGGACGACGTCCTGGTGGCGACCAAGGGCGGCCGGGGCCGAACCGACGACGGCGGCTGGACGGTCGACGGCGACCCGAGCCATCTGCGACAGGCCGCCGAGGCCTCACTGAAGCGGCTCGGGGTCGAGGCGATCGGCCTCTACCAGCTCCACAAGCCTGACCCGGCGGTGCCGTACGCCGAATCCTTGGGTGCCCTGCGGGAGCTGGAGAACGAGGGCAAGATCCGCCACATCGGCCTCTCCAACGTGACGGTGCCCCAGATCGAGGAGGCGAGGGCGGTCCTGGGCGACCGGCTCGTCTCCGTCCAGAACCGATACTCCCCCGCCGTCCGCGTCACCGCTCCTGCGCTGTTCCGGTGCGCCGAGCTGGGCCTCGCCTTCCTCCCCTGGAGCCCTCTGGGCGGCATCTCCCGCAGTTCCCTGGACGGCCCGTCGGGTCTGACGGCCAAAACGCCCTTCCACGATGTGGGCGAGGGGCGTGGCATCAGCCCTCAGCAGGTCACCCTGGCATGGCTGTTGAGCCTGTCCCCCACGGTGATCCCGATCCCGGGAGGCAGCCGCCCCCAGTCTGTGCAGGACTCGGCGCGAGCGGCAGATCTGGTGCTGACCGGGCAGGAGCTGGCCCTCCTCCCGAGCGCCGCGCCGTCCGGTGCGTCCAGCATCTCGCACATCTCCGGCGGGCCGGAGCCGTCGACTACCTGAAGGGCGCGCGCCCCGATGGTTCATCAAGGCGGCGGCGGACATGGGCTCCGACGCCCACGGCGTGTTCGAGCGTCGGCCGGGGTGAGGACGTGTCCCTGGAGTGATCAGACCGTCAACCAGAGGTAGCCGAGGACGGCGGTCAGGTTGACTGCAGGAGGTGGCCCCTCAGCAAGAAATGCGACAGGCACACCAGGAATAGTCCTCCTGCGGTGAGTTGCCAGCCGACGAAAGCGGTGGGACTGGCCTCGGCGGGATGTCCCCAGCGCTTGGTGAGTCACGCCAAGCGCCATTGTGGCCGCGCTGCCGAGGCCCGCCACGATCTCGGCGAGGTCGAGTGCTGGTTGGTGAGGGCGCGTAGCCGGTCGATGCCTGATCCCGTTCTTCAGGCGGGAGACCGTTGCCTCGTTGCCGGCAGTCGCGGAGGATCTTGTAGTGCTTCATCCGGGCGAAGGTGTGCTCGCCGCGGACACGTACCCGCGATGCTCGGGGTTCTACGTTGGGCGGCATGCCCAGGACGGATGTCACGCCAGGGGCTTTTTCGCCGCTCACCGGGTTCAAAAGGATTCCTTCCCTGCTGGTACGCCAAGACGATGGCGGAGGCGGCCGTTGAACCAGATCGGCCCCCTGGCGGACCTGGCCATGAACGACAGGCATCGCCGCATGATCAGACAGACCCGTCACCCGGCGCCAGCCCGCCTCCACCCAGCCTTCTGCAACACGCTTTAGCCTCGACAAGATCGAGGACCGCCTGCCAGTCCTCCACCGAACAATCTGGGACACGCACGTCCGGCAGCGACCCCATCAGGTCCGGGTCGAAGAAACAGCTCACGTCATCCCACAGAAGATCAGCCACACCGCCATGCTGCCCGGCTCCCCGGCTCCCCGGCTCCCCGGCTCCAACGCAGCCCCGTTTCCCTTGACCAAACCCACAGGGGCACCCGCAGACCAGCTTGGGGGCGGCCACGGCGGATGAACTCCAGCTCGCCCATGACCCGATCCGGCGCCGTGTCGACGACAGGCTCCAGCTCCTCCATGATTATTGGGGCGGGAGTGGACGGATACGGGCTGAGGAAATCAGGTAAGTAGCCAGACCCCCCAAGTGCCAACGCGGACAACAGGGGCAGCCCCGCCCCGGCGCAACGGCCGGGGAGCCCGAACCACAAGTGGGGCAGGGGCGAACCATGGAAGTCAGCCGCTTGTCATCGAATCGGCGCGAGGTCCGGTTCTTGCCATCCAACCCTGTCGTTGCCGGTCCGAACGGACCCGTCTTCCCGAGCCACGGCGACCCCGCCGACGATGTCGACCAGGTTGGTGAGCTCGCTGTCCTTCGTTAGGCGCAGATCAGGTGAAGACGGTATTCGGCCCAGTCTACGAGCTGGCCGGCGTATGCAGATTCGGCCCAGCCCTGAGTGATCTGCGGGTGAGTGAGCCGCAGACGGAAGAGCATTTCGCGGACGGCATGGCGGTCAGTCATGTTCCCGCGCGAGTCACCGTGATCATCACGGGCAGGCCCTTGGTGTCGACGGCAATATGTCTCTTGCGGCCGTTGATTTTCTTCCCAGCGTCATAGCCTCGGGTGACCTTCGAGACGGCGTCAGCGGCTTTCACCGACTGCGAGTCGATGATCTGCGTCACGGAATAGGGGCAGCGGCCGAGGTTCGCACGGATCCGTTGACGCAGCTGGTCACGAACATGACTACCGCGAGCTCAAGCATGGCTTGGTCCTGGACCACTTCGAAGGCCGCACCCGGCGCGGCTGGCACCACCACGTCACCCTCGTCACCGCCGCCCAGGCCTTCCTCACCCTGCGGCGGCTCGACCCAAGAGCACACACGCTGGTCTGACCCTCTACCAGGTCCTCGACACCGCCAGGGACATGCTGAGGTGCTGGACCGGCACCTGCACCACGTGCAACCGTCCCCTCACCAGAAGTAGAACCAGAGCCAGAACCTAACGAAGCACTACTAGAAGTTCTTGGGCGGCGGGGAGTGATCCGCTGTTGCGATTCTCGACAGCTCGGGCGGACCTGACAGGGCCTGCTGCGGGAGTTGCCGGCCAGTAACCGGTTGTGACGTGTGCCCGGGCACACGTCACAGCAGTTCGTGCGGCTCCCTGGGGTGATCCCTGCAGGTACCCGAGGGCGGGAAAAACAGGATGGCGACAGGTCATCGGGCATGCGGGACTCAAGGTGACGCCGTATCTTACGCATGAGCGCGCGCATTCACCCGCTGATCTCGTGGGAGCTGGTGTCTGATGCGTCTCGACCACCTACGTACGGCACGTCCCATGCCCCGCGCACAGAGTGTGCGGGGCAAGGGAGCGTGGCTCAGTCGATGAGGTACTCGACCGCACCCACTACGTGCGGGCCGTGGCCGAAGCGCGCACTGATGTGTTCCATGTGCCGGTACGTGTCTCTAGAAAGCCTCGCGTAGAAGGCCGAGTAGGCACACACCGTGAACCGGAAGGCCAGTTCGCTGCATACCGTTTCGGCGCACCGCTGCAAGGCTCCCTTCGCCTCTTTCAGGGAGATATCGGCTTCCTGGCGCGGCTTGAGGCCTTGGATCAGGTCGGCCACCTCGGTTACGAGCATCTGGTGCTCATGACTCACCGCGTCGTTTGGTCCGCTCTCCGGAGTTTTTGGGCCCTGGGCACATCGCTCCACCGCTGACCATGATGCCTTTGCCGTCCCGCGTTTCTCGGCCATCGGTACGACGACAGAGAGGATGTCGTCCAGCCACTGGGGTACGCGGTTGCCGATTTCGGGGCTGCCGTCGTGAGGGGAGCTGTCCGTTAGCCGCCACAGGGCGTTGATCTCGCTGTCGGCCAGTGATGACCTTTTGAGGCGCAGCACGTCCTCGATGAGAAGCAGCAGGGCGCGGGTCCCCTCGGACTGGGCCATGAGATGGGTGATGTGGTCGCGTTCGTCCTTGGCGTCGAGGGTCCAGTCTCCGTGGTAGGAGGCGCCCAGGCCTGTGATGCCGAAATCGAAGCACAGTTCGGGTTCGGACGGTATCGGATCGTGCATGGGTTTCCTCCTTACTCCGGGTAGGCGGTGGAAATGTAGTAGCCGCCGGGCTTGTGTCCCTTTTTGGCTGTCAGCACGACAACGTACCTGTTGCCTGTCTGGCTGTATTTGCCCTCGTGCGTCATGGTGTCGCCCAGCGAACTCTTTTGGGTGTAGGTGCCTTTCAGCGGCAGCGGTCCCACACCGCCCTTCCTGAGCCAGTCCTGGATTCGCTTTTCGTTCTGTGCAACGGCGTGGTCGACGACTTGCTGGGCGGTCGCCTGGTTGGTCCACCGGCTGTTCGGTGTCGGCCGGCCACGTTTGTTGGTCTTGTTGATAGCGAGGGCTTGCATCTGCTCCTTGGTGACGTCGATGTGCTCGTCGACCGTGTGCGCCAGGCCAGGGAACAGGCTGTTTGCCCTTGCCAGGTCGGTGCAGTTGTGGACCAGGACGGTGTGGTTGCCCACGCCGACGTAGTAGCTGTCGATACCACTGACGTCGATGTCGTAGGTGGTCAGCCGGCCCGCCAACCGAGTGGTCTCCTGGACAGTGAGGAACGACCCCTCGGCGGTGCGAAGACGGTCGCCTGTGGCGAGCTCGTCGGCCCGCACCCACTCATTGCGGCTGGGCACCCAGTACAGGTGGTTTCCGGTCGAGGTGACCGTGTCAGATCCGCCCACCTCGTCGGCGATCGTGAGCCGGGTGAACGTCTTGTCCGTGTACTGGGATGTGACGGCGGTGGAGAGCACCGGGCGCGGCAGGGTCAGCTCGGTTTCTCCGCCCGCATCGGTGGCCAGCACTTCGTCGCCGGCCTGCACCTGCTCGATCGGGACGCGCGAGCCGTTGGCGAGAAGAACCGGTGTGCCTGCGGGGAAGCTGTTGCAGCTGATGGCTTCCTCACCCTTGCGGGCGTTACGGACATCGTCCGCGGTGAGCGCCTTGCCACCCGCCTTGAGCCAGCGCAGCACGGCCAGCGAGCCGAGCGCGCGGTCGTAGGCGCTTAGATGGTCACCGGTGGCGAGGTCCTTGCCGACCACCGCTTCCACGATGCCCTTGCCGTCGCCGATGCCGGGCAGAAGGCTGAGCAGCAGCGACATCCTGCGCTGCTGTTCGGCTTCGTCGAGGCCGGATGAGCCGGAGTCCCACGTCTCTCCGATGTGGGAGAAGTCGAAGTCGATACCGGGGACTTCGCGTAGCTTGCCCGCGGCGGTCTTCAAGCCGCCAACGTGCTTGTTGGTGACGGTCATCGCCTTGTTGGCTTCGGATATGCCCTTGTTGGCCGCGTCCATGCCCTTGTTGGCCTGCGCGATGCCCCGGTTCATCTCGTCCATGCCTTCGTTGGCCTGGTCGATCCCCTTGTTCATCCGGTCCAGGGCCGCGTTGGTTAGGTCAAGGCCCTCGTTCATGCCGTCCAAGGCCTTGTTCATCTGCGCGAGGCCGGCGTTGATGTCGTCCAGGTCCTTGCTGATGCCCCTGAGATTGGCCGCGATGCTGTTGAAGGCCTTCTGGTTCTCGGGATTGCCCACGATTTTCGCGAGGACGAGTATGAGCTGCAGCAGCAGGAGCGTCACCGTGACCATGGCCACGACGGTCTCGATGATCTGAAGGACGTCCTTGAGTGCCTTTTCGATGTCGGCTTCCGCGCCGGTCAGTGCGGTGCGGAGCTGTACGACGACCTTCTTTCGGTACTCCTCGTCCGTGATCTTCCTCGGGTCCTGCTTGAGGACGTCCTTGAGGTTGTTGAGCCCGGCCACTTCCTTCTTGAGGCTGCCGAAGTGCTCGGTGGTGTCCTTGTGGCCCTGGTGAATTACGTATCCGAACAGGCCAATTCCGGCACCGACCTTGATGGCCTTCTCCGCGAACTCCCTGTAGCACTTCGGCTTCTCAAGGAGTGGGAGCTGGTCGCACCCTGAATAGGCGGCAGCTCCCTTGATGACGTCCGCGAGCTTCTCCGCCTTGCTCTCGGCCGCCGCCTGTGCCCGGATCCCTTCGGCCGCCGTGGCCGTGTTCTCCCCCATGCCCAGTGCGGCGAAGACGCAAAGGACAGTCAGCATGGTCACTATTTTCGATTTCAAGCGCTGGTACATGTACGCCCTATGCAAGGAGGCCGGACACCGGTGGTCGGTCGACTCCCCGGCGCGGCCCCGCACTTCCCCCTGATGGATGACCCATCACGATTACCGGTTGGTAGCTTACGTGAGGGGGCAGCGATGGCGATCACCTGTCCCAACAGGCACATGACGAGCGCCGTTCCGAGCTACTGAAAGGCCAGCAGGCGTTGCTCGCAACCAACTTGGCGTCGCCTGGTGACCAGGCCGGCGGCCTGACCGGCAAGGATTGCGCCGGCGGTGCAAGTAAGGGGCGGCCGCCGTCTGCGTGACGGAAGCCCTCATCCAGCTTCAATCCGTGCGCAACTCCGCTCCCGTATTCGATACAAGGACTCACAGAGTTCGCTGCCGACCGCCTGCGTCACCATCCAATCCCAACACAGCTGGCGGGTAGGCCAATCGGCGATGCGCCGAACTTTGAATCAGCACCTCGTGACAAAGGAGCGCACAGGTGCGGGCATCACCCTGGCCATGCTCGCCCACGCCTTTCTCACCGGCCTCGCAGCCCAGGCGGAAGACACCACAAAGGAGGCAGCAGAAACGGATCAGCCCTCGCCCCGCTCACCGTGGCAGAGATCCGGCGCGTGCTGAACGCTCTCCTTCCCCACCCCAAGCCCCACCAGGACAGACGCATCCATGCCCTGAACTGGTCCCACTGGCGCAGACGCCACCAAGCCACAGCCCGCCGCTGCCACTGCAGGACCGCTTGATGGCGTCCCGCCACGTGGTGTAGGGGATAAGCCTTCGGTGGGGCTGGGTAGGGCGGTCGTGTCGGTGGTGGGGCGGCTGGCGTAGACCGTGGCCATGCTCTCCTCAGAGAGATAGCGGCGGGGGAAGGCGATCCATTCGTCGTGGAGTTCGGCCAGGACGGCGGTGGCCAGTCGGAGGACCGCGTCGGGATTGGGGAAGACCTGCACGACGTTGGTGCGGCGCTTGATCTCGCGGTTCAGCCGTTCCAGGGGACAGGGGATTGGTGGACTGGGGCAGCCGGGGCCTGAGGACCGTCGCAGCTCCTGAGGCCGTCGAATAATCCCGTGCCGTGCCACCGGTGGACGTGCAGACTCGCCCCATGGCGGACATGAGGGCGTTCCAGGATGCGGTCACCAGCTGGGCGACGGGCGGTCCTGACGGGCCGGCGCACGATCTGGCGGAAAGCCTGGAGGTGCGGACCGCGGTGCTCCTGGAAGGGCTGAGCGATCTCGCGGCCGTCGAGGCCCTGGCCGCACGGCGTGGCCGGGACCTGGCCGCCGAGGGAGTGTGCGTCGTGCCGATGGGCGGGGCGATGAGCGTCGGACGCTATGCCGGCCTCCTCGGGCCGCCCGGCCTCGGCCTGCGCCTGACAGGACTGTGCGACGAGGGCGAACAGGGCTTCTACGAGCGCGGCCTGACGCGGGCACAGGCACCGCTCCAGGACATCTACGTATGCACCGCGGATCTGGAGGATGAACTCATCCGCGCACTCGGCACGGCAGGAGTCGAGGAGATCCTCCGCGCCGAGGGTGACTTCCGCGCCTGGCAGACCTTCCAGCGCCAGCCCGCACAGCACGGCCGGCCCCGGCATCAGCAGGTGCGGCGCTTCCTCGGCACAAAGAAGGGCCGCAAGATCCGCTACGGCCGTCTCCTTGTCGAGGCCCTCGCACCGGACCGGACACCGCCCCCGCTCGACGGCCTCCTCGCGAGCCTGTGAGGTCGTGGACGGACTGCCGTTTCGAGCGTGCTCGACAGCAGACGAGCGCGGGGCTTAATCAGTTGACCGGGTGGCACCGGCTGGGCAGGCTCCAGCACGACCCGCCTGCCCCTACCGGGAGACCTACGGATGACTTCTCACCTGCACGCGCTCTGCTTCGATGCGCACGACCCGCTCCGTCTCGCGCGCTTCTGGGCGGACTTTCTCTACTGGGAGACGTCCAAGGACTCCTCCGACGGCATCACGCTGCTGCCCAGCGATGACACCGGGTTCCGGCTCCGCTTCCTCCCGGCCCGGGAGCGGAAGACAGGCCAGAACCACATGCACTTCGATCTGACGAGCACGTCCCTCGACGACCAGAAGCAGGTGGTGGAGAGGGCGCTCGAACTCGGCGCCCGGCACATCGACATCGGTCAACGCCCGGAGGAGGGGCATGTGGTGCTCGCCGACCCCGAGGGCAATGAGTTCTGTGTCATCGAGCCGGGCAACAGCTTCCTCGCCGAGTGCGGATTCATCGGAGCGCTGGCGGGCGATGGTTCGCAGGAGGCCGGGTACTTCTGGAGCCGAGCGCTGGGCTGGCCGTTGGTCTGGGACCGGGACCAGGAGACCGCGATCCGCTCACCGCACGGCGGTCCGAAGGTCACGTGGGGTGGTCCACCCCTGATGCCGAAGACGGGGAAGGAACGGCTCCACTTCGACCTGGCTCCACCGGCCGGCAGTGACCAGCAGGCGGAGGTCGACCGGCTCGTCTCCCTCGGGGCGACACGCATCGACATCGGCCAAGGCGACGTCGACTGGGTGGTGATGGCCGACCCCGACGGTCACGAGTTCTGTGTGCTGACCCCCCGATAAGCCCCGGAGTGAGGTGGGTGCATGAACACAGTGCCTCCGATGCAGCACGAGGGTTGTCGAAGCCAACTCGTAAGCCATGCGAACCGAGTTCGCTCAACAGTCGGCGAGTCTGGCGACACCCGGCGCTGAGGCGTCGGCGGCGTGTTCGCTTTCAAGTGCGGGGCGAAGCGTCCAGGAACCGATGGAGGGAGGCCGTCATGCTGGTTACGAAGTCATCGCGACTCCGGTCGGAGACCAGGTCGAGGGACAGGTATGGGTTGAGGTACTCCAGCTCGACCAGGAGCAGTTCGCCTTCCTGGGTGCGGCAGGCGTCCACGCGCTGGATGCCGTGATCGAGGGTGTTCCAGTCGATGAAGCGGTGGGCGAAGGCGAGGTCGGCGTCGGTGGGCTGGTAAGGCTCAAGGACCCAGCGCCGGTCGGGGGCGGGGCGTGGAGGACGTACTGGAAGGCGTCGTCGACGTAGTAGACCCTTGCAACAACGCATGAAACAAGAAACCCGCAGCGCGATCAGTAGCCGGGGTGCTGTTTCATGAGTGGTCGCCTATGACACAGCAGCAGAGTTTCATTCCGTGCCGGGCATGGCTGGGATGTCAAGAAGCGCGAGGAAGGCGGTCGCTGCGGGCGTGAGGCTGGCGCGGCTCCAGATGACGTATTCGACGCGGGCGGGCGCGTCAGTGACCTCGATGGTGCTTACGCCGGTGAGCTGAGGTACGTAGGCGGAGGGGAGCATGGCGATGCCGAGGCCCTGCCTGACCAGTCGAGCCATGATGAAGTCGACGGTGGTCACTTCGAAGGCGACGTCGCGGCTGAGACCTGCGGCTGAGAAGGCTTGGTCGGATTGGGCACGTCCGGCTGTCCCGGCCGGAAGGTCCACGAATACCTCGGAGGAAAGCCTGCGAAGGTTGACGGCTGCTTCGTCGGCGAGTGGATGGTCCGGCGCGACCACGGCGACAAGTCGGTCACGGGCGAGCTCGTGGGCGTCGACACCTTGGGGCCGCGCTGTGGTCGGCAGCCCAAGGAAAGCCACGTCGATGGCTCCTTGCTTGATCTGCTCGACGAGGTCCTCGCTCGCGCCCACCCGCAGGCCGATGCGCACGTGCGGGTACTGCTGGCGGAAGTCACGCAGCGCACCCGGGATATCGACCGCGGCGACGGTAGGGATCAGGCCCACGGTGAGCCGTCCGCGTACCTCTCCGACGGCTGCGGCGACCTCGGCGGATGCGCGCTCGGCGGCGTCCAGACACTGACGGGCGGCGGGGAGGAACGCCGCACCGGCCGGTGTCAGCCGCACCCGGCGGCTGGTGCGCTCGAAGAGTCTCGCGCCAAGTTCCCGTTCCAGGCGCGCGATTTGGTGGCTGAGGGCTGACTGGACAACCAGACATCGCTCGGCTGCCCGGGTGAAGCTGTTCGTCTCGGCAACGGCGACGACGTAGCGCATCTGCTGGAGGTCCATGGATCCATCTTGCATCGAGATCAATGAGGTGACAAACATGTGTTGGACTCATTGATCGCTGCTGGATGAGACTGCGAGCATGACAAGTTCAGCAGCACAAGGGGCTTCCGGCGGAGCCAGCAGCTACGCTCCCCGTGGGGATCTGTCTCGCGTTGCCCTGACGGCGTTCACTCCCGTGGTGTGGGGCACGACATATGTCGTCACGACCGAGTTTCTCCCGCAGGGACACCCTCTGTTTGCGGGACTCCTGCGTGCGTTGCCCGTCGGCCTGATCGCGCTGGCGATCACCCGGACTTTGCCGCGCGGAGCGTGGTGGGGGAAAGCCGCGGCACTAGGCGTGCTGAATATCGGGCTGTGCTTCCCCTTGCTGTTCATCGCGGCCGAGCGCCTGCCAGGGGGCGTGGCCGCCACCCTGGCGGCGGCCCAGCCGCTCGTCGTCGCCGCTCTGGCCGCGGCCGTCCTGCACGAGCGCCCCGCCGCCTGGCGTATCGCCTGGGGAGTAGCCGGCGTGGTCGGCGTCGGTTTGGTGGTGATCGGACCGAACGCGGCACTCGACTTCGTCGGGATCGTGGCGGGCCTCGGCCACGCGGCATCCATGGCGCTCGGGGTGACGCTCACCAAGCGCTGGGGACGTCCGGCCGAGGCCAGTCCCACCGCTTTCGCCGGCTGGCAACTCACGGCAGGAGGCCTGTTCCTGCTGCCCCTCGCATTCCTTGCCGAGGGGGCACCTCCCGCGATCGGCCTTCCCGCCGTCCTCGGCTACCTCTGGCTGGGGCTGGTCGGCGGTCTGATCGCCTATGTCCTGTGGTTCCGCGGCATCACCACGCTGCCCGTCGCCTCGGTCGCGGTTCTCGTCCTGCTCTCGCCTCTGGTCGCCGCGATTCTCGGTGCCGTCGTGCTCGGCCAAATGCTCGGACCGATCCAGCTCGTAGGGTTCGGGCTCGCACTCGCCGCGATCGTCGCGGGACAGCTTCCTGCACCCACCCGCTCACACGACTCGGTTTCAACACCCACGCCGGAGAAGGCACCTCGATGAAGATCGCCGTCGTCGGAGCCACAGGCGTGGTCGGCTCGCGCATCGTCAGCGATACCGGAGCCGCGGACATGACCTCATCTTGATCACGGCGAGTACGGACCTGCTGAGCAGCATGGTTGAGACGTCCGCCGAAGCCCGGCGGCCGACCATGTGCAGGCGTCCCTGCTCGGCATCAGCGAGGGAGCTCCGGTGCTGTCCCTGGAGCGGGTCACGCGCGACCAGCACGGCAGGCTCTTCGAATACACCTGGGCCATCTACCGGGGCGACCGCTACCGGCTCGTCTCCCACCTGACCCTTGACGGCCCGCCCGACGAAGTGACCCCCCGGGTGACGCCGACGCTCTGAACCACTGCGCCGCGGGGTTCCGAAACGCGCGGTGAACACCCCCGGCCGCGGGTAGGAACACACCCACGGCCGGGGCCTCGCGCGATATGCGGCGGTTACGATCCGCGACGGCTACTCGGTCACATCGTGCCCGTGCCCGTCGTGCAGGCCGCCGCCGCTGCCCGCGTCGCCGTCGGTCGGGACCGACTCGACCGGGACGGACAGCGGGCTGAGGTCGTGGGCGTAGTGGCCCACGGCGTCGGCGATGATGTCAATGTTGATGTCGAACGCCGACATGTCGATGTTCTCGATGGTGTCGCCGACGGCGTGGTAGTTCGGGTCGTACGCGACGTCCGCCGTTCCACCGAACTTGGCCGCCTGGGCCGCGGTCTTGATGCCCTCCGCACCGGTGAAGGTGCCGCCGGAGGGGATGCCCACCTCGATGAACGGTCCGTAGTCGGAGCGGCCGGTGAAGTCGGTGCCCTCATGCGGGATCTGCTGGGCATCAAGGAAGTCGTTGATGCCCTTCTCGATCTGGGCAGAGCCCTCCGGGCCCGGGCCCGCTCCGACGCCGTCGGAGTCGTCGCCGTCGTACACGAAGTAGCCGGCGTTCGGGGAGGCGATCATGTCGAAGTTCAGGTAGAGCTTGATTTGCTTCTTCTGTTCCTCCGTCAGCGAGGCGACGTACGCCTCGGAACCCAGCAGGCCGAACTCCTCGGCCGACCACCAGGCGAACTTCACCTTGTTCTTGGGCTTGGCGTGGGTCTTGGCGAGCTCCAGGGCGACCTGGAGGATGCCGGCCGAGCCGGAACCGTTGTCGTTGATGCCGGGGCCCGCGGCGACTGAGTCGAGGTGGGCGCCGAGGAAGACGGTGTTGTCCGCGTCCCCGCCGCGGGTCTCCGCGACCACGTTGTACGTCGTGCGGGTCTCGCGCAGCTCACGGATGTCCAGCGTGACATTGACCGGCCCCTTGGCCGCCTCCGCGGCGAGCGCCTCACCGTCCGCCTGGGTGACACCGCCGGTCGGGATCTTGCCGAGTGTCGGGTCGCCTATGGTGCCGTTGAGGGCTCCTGCGGTGTTGTTGTAGATGACCGCGCCGACCGCGCCGGCGCCAGCGGCGTTGGCCTGCTTGGTCGCGAAGGTGCAGCCACCGCGCTTGATCAGGGCGATTCTCCCGGTAAAGGTGCCGGAGGCGAAGTCGCCGGCCTCGCAGCCGTTCGTACCGTCGGCGTCGACGGGGGCGACGGCGACCGGCGCTGTGACACCGCCCGCGGGTGAACTCGCGGTGTACGTCATGAGCTTGATCGGCACATCGCGCGGCGTGGGCAAGATGACCTGGAGGCTCTCCTTGATCGTCTCGGTGTACACGAAGTCGAACTCGTGTCTGGAGACCTGGAAGCCCGCCTGTCTCATCAGGGCTTCAACGTACTGGGCGGACCGCTCGTGCCCCTGCGAACCGGCCACCCGGTTGCCGTCGTTGTGGTCGGCGATCTTCTGCAGCACCTGAAGATGCCCGTAGGCGTCCTGGGCCGTGGACTCCTTCACCAGCTTGCGAGCCAGTGCATCACCCCGATGGGGGGCGGATCCCGTCGCACTGCCGGCGGTGGCCGGCCCGGCGAACGGGAGCGGAGAAAACAGTGCTGCGGCCACCAGGGTTGCGGTGGCCGCGGCTATACGGCGTGAGGCCATGGAAGTCCTTTCACGTCATTCGGAATAAGCACTGCGGGATGCGGTGAGTTGAGGCACGTTAAATGCCATGGAACCCCGTTGACCAGAGGTCTGCCGTCTCGGCTACGTGAAATCCGCCCACCCGGGTCCCTACGCGCCCACGGGGTAACCGGTCCCTCCTGCCTAGGTCGAGCGCCGAGGGAACCGGCGAGTGCTTCAATGACGTCGAACGGCGATGGCGAGGTGGTAGGGGCGCCGACCGTAAGCAGCCAGCTGGGCTGCCGCCGAAGAACCGCCAATGGCGGCGCCCGGCCTGTGACACAGGGAAGCCGTCAACCACCGTGGTGATGGTTCCGCCCTGGCGCACCGTGCTCGCCGGAAAGCCGGGCCGGGAACCGTGCCCTGCAAAATCATCACGGTGGAGCGAGCAACTTAGGGGCCCTGTCCGGTTGTGTGGCCCACCGACGAAATGCGGTCGTTCAGGTGACGAAGGTCTGTTGGTGACGGTTTCCCACGATCGCCGTGATCGTTTCCCAGTCTGCTGATCAGCGCGGGTCTCCAGCCCCACCAAGGCAGCGCGCATCGGTGCATGATCTGAGTCGCAAGCGCCGCGCGAGAGATTTCACGGGCGTCACTCCACTGGCCGGACCAGCGTGGCGGGCAGAGCGTCGAGTTGTTTCGCCACGAGGGAGATGTCGCGGATTCAGCGCTTGACGCGTCCTCGGATAGCGAGGGCGGCAAGGCCCAGGAGGACAAGTTCGACGAACCGGGACGTCATCTCGATCTAGGCGCCCGCGGTCGTGAGGGTTCTGTCCACTGGAGCGGAAAACCACGGAGTTGAGGACGACCGTGTCGCCTTCTCCGCGCGTTTGCCGGTCAGTCGTTCGTTCGGTGAGCC
Organism: Streptomyces spiramyceticus; assembly: GCF_028807635.1. Classification (NCBI taxonomy): domain Bacteria; kingdom Bacillati; phylum Actinomycetota; class Actinomycetes; order Kitasatosporales; family Streptomycetaceae; genus Streptomyces; species Streptomyces spiramyceticus. Next base: position 1,758,402 of record NZ_JARBAX010000002.1, on the reverse strand, counting down.
GATCAGGACCGGGTGGGGGTTGTCGGTGACGAGTCGCGCGGGTTGCCCTGGTGCGGCCTGGGTTCCGGTGGTCATCGGTTTGGGGTCGCTGGTTGGCAGGCCCCAGAGCATCATCGCCACCACGGTGGCGGTCATGGCCAGGCCGAGCCAAGTCAAAGCCCGTGAAGCGCGCAGTCCGTAGCCGGAGACGGCCCAGTAGGCGGCGAGGAGCCAGCGTTCGGACCTGTTGCGGCGAGTGGCTCGGTCGAGGCGGTCGTCCGGCGTGTGGCGCATCCGGAAGAAAGTCGGCCTCAACCAACTGCCGGTCTCCCAGCGAATTGCGCCAGACTCGCGCAGACAGCATCAACCGCAGCAAGCCGATGGTTGCTGCGGAGTTTCGCGATGCGTAAGTCCGTCGAACCCCTCGGCCTCATAGCGCCGCAGCCATACGTAGTAGCACTGGCGGCTGATGCCGTAGTAGCGGCAGGCGGCGGCCACGCTGCCACTCACCTCCTCCACGTGGCGCAGCACAGCAAGCCGGTGCCTGACGCGCCTTGAGAGCTCGCGTTCAGTCATGCAGGTCTCCCAGATACGAGAGACCCACCTGTCAATAACCTCCGTCAGTTTTAGACCCAGGAGCTGTCACGAGCGTTCTTGACACTTGCGACCAATCCCTGGCCCTCGAGACCAGCGAAGCGGCCCAGCTGCTGAGGATGTTCACGCGTACGCAACGGGGAGCTAAGGCCGTACGCCGGCACCCAGGCAACTACCTGGCCTTTCTCGGGCTGGCGGCTGCCCTCTGCTGCTACAAAGAGACCGCGGACCCGGTCCGGCTGATGCGCTTGTTCGGCATCACCTCGCACACCGCGATCCACTACGTCCGCGCCGCCCACCCCGAATGCTTCACCATCGACCCCACCCAGGCGTGAGCCTTACTGACGCCGCTGGCCAAGGACACAGAACTCGTTACCTTCGGGGTCTGCCAATACAACCCACGATTGATCACCCTGGCCAATATCAACACGCTTTGCGCCATGAGCCACCAGACGAGCCACCTCGGCGTCCTGGTCATCAGGCCTGAAGTCGAGATGCAGTCGGCTCTTAACCTTCTTGCTCTCATCAAGCCGGACGAAGTCCAACCCCGGCAGGCGATCCGGCTCCGGGCGGATCTCGAACTCCTCATCAGAGGAGTGGACCACAACCCAACCAAGAGCCGTAGCCCACCACTGCCCCAAGGCCACCGGATCTACCGAGTGAACGATTACCTGTTCCCATTCCAAGGTCATCCGCCGAGCTTAGACCTGCCAGGGCTTCCAAGAACAGGCACTCAGGCCTCCCTCATCGGGCTGAACCCGAGCGCGGCTCCCCTCGCGGAGCCACCGCCACCCGCAGGTTCGGCACACACCAGCGTTCAGACTCCGCGAACCCGCTGGTTTCGGAGTATGACCGCGGCGCCGTCCCTGAGGGGGCTGGTCACCCGACGGCAGCTACGGGCCCTGAACCTCAGCCCCGGCGGCCACGGTCCAGTCGGGATTCTGCGTTGCAAACGGTGGCCAGCGCGAATTCCCCACGTACGGCCAGTTGGCGCGTCACTCTCCGTGGCAGGGGAAAGCGCCGTTCCCCCTCATCTTCGTCGCGGTTGCGTGACCCCTGGCCTTCCCGGATAGCCGACTCCTCGGCAAGGCCGCCATCACCACGGAGGTGACGCCGGCCCGGGATTTTGTTCGGCAAGTTGGTGGTCGGTGCAGGCGACAGTGGGCTACTGGCCGTGGCGGAAGGTGTCGAGGGGCGTCGGCCGTGGGGCCAGGACCAGGCGAAGGGCAGCTCCGGCGGCGCCGCCCAGTAGACACAAGCGGAGAATTCCCGCTCGTGCACCTACGCCGCCGTGACCCGACCACCCGAGAGTGGTCGTCGGCTACGAAATCTTGCCGGAGCCACTTCAACGAGTCCGTGGACAGCCGGTCTTGCCCCGTGGAGCAAGTCGCTCATTCGGTGGGTGGTGAGCACCAGCGCCGGGCCGGTGGGGTTCTTGGAGTCCCGGACGGCCACCCAACCAGGAGAAACAGCCCTGTCAGCGCGGCTCGGCGGCTCCACCGGGGTCGCTGTGGTGCCGGTCGGCCAGTGCGGTGATTCCTGCTGCGGCAGCGGCGGCGAGGTCGGTGACCATCGCGTCGTCGACGGGCAGGTTGAGGATGTACAGGGCGGACGCCAGGGAGCCGAGCAGCAGCAGGTGGGCCATCGCGGGGTCGACGGCCCCGGCCAGCTCGCCGCGGGCCACGGCCTGTTCGATGATTTCGGCGAAGCCGGCCTGTTCGGCGGCCAGGAAGGTGTCCTGGAACCGGGTCTCCAGTTCGGGATTGCTGGCAAGTTCGCTGATCAGGGCTGGTGCCAGCTGTCGGGCCGCCGGGGCGGCCATGCGGACGTGAAACGTGCGGACCAGGGCCAGCAGGTCCCCGTGCAAGGAGCCGGTGCCGGCCAGCGGAGGCAACTGCTGCTCGTGCATGGTGGCGACGAACGCCATCTCGGCCTTGGAGGCGTAGCGGCGGTAGATCGCCGCCTTGCCCACCCCGGCGCGCGCCGCGACCTGGTCGACGGTCAGGGCCGGGTAGCCGACTTCGTCGATCAGCTCGCGGGTCGTCTGCAGGATTTTGTGATCCACGCGACTGTCTCGGGGGCGTCCACCCCGTTGCCTTCTCACTGTCATGCCTGCATGATACGGAACGCGAGTATCGAAACCATAGTATCGGAACTATGGTTTCGGAGATCGCTCGCGCCGCTACGCAGAGACAACGCGACGAAGTCGCACCGCGCGGCTTCGCGACAAGAACGGAGAACTCAGATGATCAAGTGGGCTGGCTGGATCATCACGTTATGCGGAACCGCACATACGCTCGGCGCCCTGACGGTGGAGAAAGCCGCGCGCCACGCCGGGACATGGTTCAGCGGCGGACTGTGGAGCGAGGACCTCGCCGATATGAGCCCGGCGGGCAGCGCGTACTTTCTGAGCCTGGCAAGCTTCGGCGTGCCGCTCATCCTGGTCGGCCTGACGGTGCTGTGGCTGGACCGCCGCGGCATCACCCCGCCGGCATTCATCGCCTGGACGCTGGGGACCTGGACCGTCGTCGACGCCGTGGTCCTCCCGTTCACGCCCTGGCCGCTGTTCGTGCTCGCGTGCGCCCTGCTGCTGATCGGAGCCCGCCGCGCCCGCCGCGACAACCCCGCGCCCAAGGCCGGGCTTCCACGAGCGTGAACATAGGCCGCGCCAGTGATAGGTGGCATGTGGGTATGAGACTCCCCAACAGTGAGCACACCGATCAGCCGTGGCGCATCCACGAGATCGCTGCCGACTTCCACCTCGAGGACGTGTGGGCGCTGCCTACCCCCGGCGGCCCAGACGACTTCGAGCGGTTCGTGCGGATGGGCGAACGGATGGCTGGCGAGGACCACAAGCCAACGGACGGCTGGGCATGGCCGGCGCGCGCCCTGTGGGACCTGCGCTGGCAGCTCGGGCGGCTGCTGGGCTGGGACCGTCCAGAACACGACCTCGGCGCGCGGATGTCGAGCCTGCGGGACCGGCTGCCGGCCGATCTGCGCGAGGGCCCGACCGCACCGGTGCCCCACGGGACGCCGTTTCGCCCGGTCTACCTCACCGACAACGAGATGGCCTGGGAGCTGTCCAACAAGACCGTGCACTGCCTCTCCCACTACGGCTGGGTCCCCGACGGCTCGGGGGGCTATCGGGCCCAGATGGTCACGCTGGTCAAACCGAACGGCCTGTTGGGGCGGGCCTACATGGCCGGTTCCGGCCGTTTCGCTGCCTGATCGTCTACCCGCAGCCAATGAAGCAGATCGCCGGCAGATGGCAGAACACCCCGCGTGGCCCCGCCACCATCACCGAACCCGCAACGGGCTGAGTTCGTCGAGGTGGACGGTGTTGACAGTGGCCACCAGAAATTCCCTACGGACGGCCAGTTGGGGTGTAGCCGAGGGTGTCCGATGTCGGCTCGACGGCATTAGCCGTGGGCTCGTGGGCGGTTGTTCGGCCGGCGCCTTCCGGCCCAGGTCAGTGCATCCTCGGCATGGGCAGCCAGAGTGGTGACGAGGTTGGCGGCGGATGGCAGATCGGTGATGAGGTCGACGGCCTCGCCCGCCCAGACCGGCAGGGACGGAATCGCCCCTCGTGCCACGTCGTCCTGGTAGTCCCGACGGGCCTGGGAGTCGCCGACCAGCTCGGCCTCCCGGCCGCGCCATCGGTCGAGATAGGGGTGGCTGAGAGTACGGGCGGTGTACTTCTCCGTCGGCCGGCCCGCGCCGCGGGCGATGTCCAACACACTGTTTCGTTCGGTGTCCTGTCCGCGTCCTTCGATGATGGCCTTGCTGATGGAACGGTCGACCAGGGCTTCGGTCGTGGCCTGGAAGCGGGTCCCGATGAGTGCTCCGGCGGCACCCAGGGCCAGGGCTGCGGCGACGCCGCGGCCGTCGGCGATCCCGCCGGCCGCCAGGACCGGTACCGGTGCCGCGAGGTCCACCACGAGCGGCACGAACGGCAGCGTGGACCTGCCGCGGCGGGCGCCGTGGCCACCGCTCTCGGTTCCCTGTGCCACGATGACGTCGGCGCCCACGTCCACCGCCCGCCTGGCCTCGTCCAGATCGGTGACCTGAACGATCAGAACCGCGTTCGACCGGCGGATCCGGTCGACGAACGGGCTCGGGTCGCCGAAGGACAACATCACCGCCGCGGGGCTGAACTCCAGCGCCTGTTCCACCTCTCCGGCATCGATCGCCCAGGTCAGAAAACCGACACCCCACGGCTGGTCGGTGCCCTCCGCGACAATCGGCACCTCTCGCTCCGGCCAAGCCCGATCCCCGTACGCACCGCCCAGCAGCCCCAGGCCACCTGCTCGGGAGACGGCCGCGGCCAGTGCGCCCCGGCCGAACCGCCCATCGGTGCCAGCACGATCGGGTGCCGCAACGCCCAACAACTCCGTCAACTCCGTCGACAACGCCATGGCTCCACCATCGCTCCCATGCCGACGGACAGGGCACGGGCCGAGAAAACGCGCCTCCGCCAGAGCACCATGCCGAGCCGTCAGCCCGTTGACAACTACGCGTTGTGACAACCGCGGCCAGATAGCTCCCCACTAACTGGCCGCGGGCGGGGAATCTGAACTGGTCACTACGTAACAGCGGGGCCATCGCTCCTGGGAGGCGATCCGCTCCCGACGGGCGAGGGCGCGGACCGCGTCCCGGTCGGCACCCGTGCAGCCGTTCTCCAAAGCTGGAGGGATGTCACCTGTGGTGCTGGTCCCGTGCTGCTGGTCGTGGCGCACGAGCTGCTCAGCAACTGTCGGAGGCGCAGGTGCGTAACTCCACGTCCATCGGCACCGGGTGGCGGGAATCCTCCTGGTAGGGACGCGGCAGGTAGCTGCCGTGCCCGTGGCACAGGGCGAGCGCGTCCAGGACGGCCGCGGTCTCCAGCAGGTCGTCCCGGCACTCCAGCGCCAGGCTGCTCACCTGGGAGTCGATGAGGTCCTGGCGGCGGACGGTGTGCGCGGACGCCAGGTGCTGACGGTCCAGGGCGGCCTGACGGCGCTTGGCACGCTCGACCTCCCGCAGCAGCAAGTCGGCGAACTGAATGATCTCGGCCGCCTCGATGGATCGTCGAAGTCGACGGTGCGGTGGCTCGCGGGATTCTTGTACGCGCCCATGGCACCGGCGAACAGCGCGGACGTTGCCTCCTGTTCGCCGCCTTCGGCTCCGGCGTCGGCAAGCGGGCCGCCGGCCTTCCCGTTCTGATGCGGCTGGAACGCCTTGCGCATCAGCGACACGCCGACCATAGAGTCGAGCCCGGAGGCGTCCCGGACGGCAACCTCGACCGCCTTCATCGCGGCGAAGCACGCCGTCTCGTAGTCACCCAGGTCGAAGTTGGTACGCACCCTGTCTTCCAGGGCCGGGTGGAGCGGGCCGGACAGCCGCTCGCGGGCTTCGAACCGCGTTATGCCCTGCGGATCCTGCGCCAGGTCCCTGCCGTCGCGGGAGAGCTGGCGGAAGGCTTCGGACTGGCTGGGCACCTGAGACAGCAGCGCGTGCGCCTCCAACGCTCGTCCTGGAACGCCTGGCACGCCCCGCCCATCGTCGGCTGTACTGCAGATAGCCGGTCCCGCTCGCGAGGTGCTGCAGAAGAAGGAGCGCCACGTCCCGGGTGGGCAACTTCGGGATCTATTCCGCCGGAACCGGCGGTATGTACGTAAACGTCATGGATGCACGCTACGGCGCGGGCACGTACACCCCGAGTTGCTTTTCCCGTTCACACGGAGCGGCCTAGCCGGAGCGGATCCGGCTGGATGCGGTCGGCTCGTTCAACGCGAGCCGCTTGAACACGCGGGTCCTGTGCAGATCATGCCGTCCTGCCCAACTGCTGGGCCACGGTTCAGGCAGCGCACCTGCGCGCTCAGCTCGCGCCCGCCGCATGGCGGCCGCGTGAGTGGCTGCGGCCTCGCGGCGGCGCTGGGCGCGGGCCGCCTCGATCGGGGCCGGCGCATCGTCCGTCGCCACCTCGGGCTCAGGGAACGCGCGGCGGCCGAGGTCGCGCATCGCGCGTTTCTGTCGCGCCACCGCTTCCGCGATGCCCTGGTCCACGTGGCGGGTCGGGGCGACTTCCTGGTATGCGGCGAGCGCGCGGCGGTCCGGGGGCGATGGCCGCCCACCGCTCGCGCAGGCTCGCGCCGACGGCCGGGAGTCCAGGCCCGCTCGGTGACGAGCGCGCCAATCGCGGTATCGGTATCGGTATCGCGATAGTGCACGAGCGGTCGTCCCCTGCGCGTACGGGTTGCACACTTCGTGGCGTGCAGCGTTAGAACAGCTTTGCCTGTTCATGGCGGGGGGGGTGGGCTCTTCGCTGCCGAGATCGGCAAGCGGTACGTCGATCGCCTCGGCGATTTGCGAAGAGCACTCGGCACGGCGCGCACCCCATCGGCGGCCAGCCCGCACTGTCCCGCCCGGACTCGGCGCGTCGCCGGGTGCTTTGATGGTATTTCATACTAATCTGCCATAACTGAACGAAGTCGATCGATCGCAGATCGCACCCACCTCACTCCACCGGAGATGACATGCACAAGCTTCGCAAGGCTGCCGTCCTGGTCGCTGCCCTCGCCAGCGCCGGACTCCTGAGTGCCGGCACTGCCCACGCCGGCGGCGATGGGCACGGCCACCACAAGGGCGGCGACCACTTCAACATCAAGCAGAGCTCCAACTGCAAGTCGCACGACCTGAACCTCGACATCCTCGGCCAGGTCGGCATCCTCAACGGCCTGGCCGGCGACCTGCTGAACGGCGAGGGCCACCCGGGCGACCAGAAGACCCACATCGGTTCGAGCATGGGCTGCAACAACAGCGCCTTCTAAGGCCTGTCCCGTAAACGACCTTTGAGTGGGTGGATGGGGGCGTGGCCGGTGGCCCTTCCGGCCGCGCCCCCTATCCGAGCATGGCGTGGTGCACGCCCTCCTCCCTGAGGCGGCAGTCGCGCAGGACCTTCCAGCACTTCATGCGTACGAAGACGTGCTCGACACAGACCCGGACTTGCTTGTGAGACTTGTTGTGCGCCTCTTACCGGGCCAGCAGCTCCTCGCCCTTGTGGCGCAGGCGTCGGCTCACCGCCCGGCACGCCCACCACGATGCACCAGCATGGCGGCACAGGCACGGAGACCTGCCCCGGCTCCGGCCGACCCGCCTCGTAGGAAACACCTCGACCAGCCCCGGCCGTCCGGCCCCGGTGGAGCGGACGGCCGGGGCTTCTTCATTGCCGTACGAGGTCGACGAGCGGTACGTCGACCGCGTCGGCGATGAGGATCAGGGTGTCGATCAGCACGGCGGATGCCCCGCTCGACCCGTACATAGATGGCCTTATCCATGCCCGCCCTGGCTGCGGACCTGACGGGCAGGAGGCCGGGCAGGGAAGATCCGGCCGACGCTATGAGACCTCCAGCAGAGCGGCTCCGTTCGCCGGTTCGAGGATGGCGACCACGGAGCTCGTGCGGAAGAAGTCGATGGTCGCGCCCTCGACGCCCGGGCTGACGTTGGTCGTCACATGGGCGAACTCGCCCCCGAGGTCGTCTCCGGACAGGGCGAGCGCGTCAACCGCTCTCGTCTCGTCCGCAAAGTGTGATCGAGGCGATCGCCTGCGCCTTCTCCCTGTGACTGGTCGGCGGCGCCGGGTGCCAGGCGGTCTATCAGGGCGTGATGTTCCTCTTCATCGGCGTGATCGTGTACGCGGTGATGTCGGCCCGCAAGAAGAAGGCCGGCGCCGACCGGGACGCCTGAACTCGGCCCCTGCCCGAGCGGGTTGGCCCCTGAGCGGGAGAGGGGCCGGTCGCGGAGCCCGTACGACGGCCACTTAGGGTCGTACGGGCCCACCACCTGCGCCGACCACAGGAGCCCCCTTGCGCCCCGAGACCCGCCCGCTGGATTCGCCGACGTCCGCCGAGAGGGGACGGCCGGGTCCCGCCGGCCCGCTCGGACAGGTCCTCTGGGTATTCGGATTCCTCGCTGCCTGGATCATCCTGGTCGTATCGCTCATGCAACACCGGCACCAGTGGCTCACGGTGATCAACCTGGTCACCATCCACGGGGGCCTGTTCGTCCTGCTCAACGCCCATCGCTTGGGCCACCGACGGCTGGCCCGAGCCAGCCAGATCGCGCCCGTGGTCACACTGGTGCTCAGCGTCGTGACCCTTGTGGTGTTCCGGTAGGAGGGGCGGCGGCGGTTGCCGGGGCGGTCGTGGGAGCTGCGCGGCTGGGCCCTCTCCGCTCCGGGCGACGGCGAGGAATGCGCGTCGGCACCCGCCCCTCCGAAACCCGTCCGGGACCGGATGCTGCGCTCCAACGGGCTCGACCCTCAAGTACGGGACTACGTCCTCTCCACCCCCGGCGTGGAACAAATGGTCGAACTCAGCCTCCGCCGTGCCCTCGCCCTACTGGCGCTACCCGACCAGCACCGCGTGGACATCCATGTCCTCTGCGGCGGCCGTCACAGAGTCGTTGACCGGACTACCAGAGGTCGGGAGGACGTTGCCCGTTGATGTCGGGCTGCGCCAGGCGCGGCGGCTGCGGGAGATGGAGTGGTGATCCCGGGTCAGCGTGGCGCGGTTTCGACGGCGAAGCCATGCAGGAGGGTTCCGGTGGTGTCGGGGTCCTCGAACATGGGTGTGCGGCCGACACCGTCGAGGATCTCGATGCGAGCGTGGGGGACTCGGCGGTAGTCCTGGGCGGAGGACGGCTGCCATCGCCGGTCCTGGGAGCCGAAGATCACCAGGGTCGGCAGTTCAAGGCCGGCAAGCCGGTGGGGAACGGGCCGTTCCTTCAGGAACACGTCGACCGCCTCGTCGGTCGCGGTGAGGCTGCGGTAGGTCATGCCCCAGATGTCGGCGATGATCCGGTCGGGGATCTGCACCTCGCGAGTGAACGCGGTGCTCAGCGCGTCGCGGATCGTGCTGTCGGTGCGCAGCCGCCAGATCAGCTCCCCTACCACCGGCGTGGTGATCAGGCGGGCGACGAAGCTGTCGCCGAGGAACGCGTCCGCCCGCGGGCCGGTGTCGATCAGCGCGATCGCTGCCACCACGTCGCGGCGCTGCTCGGCCAGCGACGTGGCGACGGCGCCGCCGGTGGAATGCCCGACGATGGTCGCGCGGCGCACCCCGAGTTGATCGAGCACGGCCCCGACCCGGCGTGCGTGCTGCGCGATGCCGTAGCCGTCGGCCGGTTTGGCTGATCCGCCGTGCCCGAGCAGGTCCACCCGAACCACGTGCAGGTCCCGCATTGCCGGCAGCACTGGGTCCCACCATGCCGTCGAGCCGGCCAGGCCGTGCAGGAGCACCACCGTGGGCGCGCCGGGCGGCCCGTCCTGCATGACGTGGATGTCCCCGCCGGGAAGGCGCACGATCTGCTCGCCGGAGGCTTCGGCTGTCTCCGTGCGCACTGACACCGTGTTCCACGCGAGGAGGACGGCCAGCACGCCGACGGCCAGCAGCGTGATCCGCCGCCGTCGACTCCACGCCCGCCATCGGCGCGGGACGCTCGGCGCCGCGTCTGCGCGGCTGTGGTTGCGTTGGCCTTGCGGGGTGGTCGTCTCGTCCATGGCTCCTCCGTCGGTCGGTCCGGGGCTCCATCACCTTCCCGGTGGCCAACGCGACGCGTCTTGGAGAAATGTCGGCGCCTCGCGCGTTGGTTGATCCCGCCACCGAGCCGCTCGTACAGTCGAGGCGTGCGACCAGTTCGCCGGAAGGCAAACTCCACCGCTGCCTGGGAGATCGAGCGACCGTCGCGGGCAACCGCGCTGCCCGGTGTCGACATGGCCGGATTCCGCATTCGCGGCGACAGCCCTATCGAACTACGAGCAATCCCCCACCCAGCCGTCACCGTGGCCGTCGAGTTCGGTGACCGCCCGTTCGACATCCACGGCGGGCCGGCCGAATGCGGTCGGAGAGCCTGGCCGCCGGGCTCGCCTTCAGCGCGTTCCAGTGCGCGCCGAGGGCGTCGAGTGTGTGCAGATACGCCTGTCTCCACTTGCCGCGCACCCCGTGCTCGGGGTCCCGCTCGCGGAGTTGCACGGGAACGTCATCGCACTCGACGACCTGTGGGGCCGCGACACGCAGCGCCTGCGGGAGCGGCTTCACCATGCGCGAACCTGGCCGGAGCGCTTCGCGCTGATCGACACAGAACTGTTTACCCGGCTCCATGCAGGCAGGGTGGTCGATCCCGAAGTGGCCTGGGCCTGGCGCCAGATCGTCGCCAGCCACGGCCGAGCCGCGTGAGCGACCTCGCAGCCCGGACCGGGTGGAGCCGCCAGCGCATGTGGTCACGCTTTGGCTCGCAGATCGGCCTGCCACCCAAACGCGCCGCCATGCTGGTCCGCTTCGATCACGCCATCCACCGCCTGGTCCGCGGGCACACCCCCGCGCGGGTGGCAGCGGACAGCGGCTATGCCGACCAGTCCCACCTCCACCACGACGTCCGCGCGTTCACCGGGACAACCCCCACCGCCGCCGCGAACGAGCCATGGCTGGCCGCCGACGACAGAGCCTGGCCAGCACACGGCGGCGCGGCCTGACCGGCACCATGAGCGACCGGTCTGCCGAAAGAGATCCACGTTTCAGGTGAGTGTCAGGTTGAGGGGCCTCACGTTCCGTCAGCTACCGAGTTGAAGGCACGAACCCCAACGCACTGCCAATACAAGCTCATCGGTATAACAGGGCGTTGACTGAGCTGGCTCGGGCTGCACACCGCGCTTCGTCGGAGGCTGTGGCGGGGTGAGGGGAAGCGTTCGTGCCCCTGAGCCCCTTCCGTGCGTCGTAGTACCGCTGTCGCAGTAGAGGTCGTCCAAGGCGCCAGCCCCGAGCGTCGGCGTGTCGGCTTGCTTGGTGCAGTGAAGCTGCCACCGCGCCAGGGGACGCTCCCTTAGCCCGGAAAAGGGCAAGCGGACTCACCGAACTCCTTGTGAAAGCCATCGAGGGCCGGTTCATCTCCGACCCCGAACCCCGCCGCCGGACACGCGACGCGAGCGGCGATCACGCCTGAAGACACGGCAACGCCCCGGGGCGACCGTTCCGTCACCAGCCATGTGGCCAGCCGGACAACCCGAGGCACCCCCACCCTTGCACGCCCAAGAAAAGGAGTGGGCCTCTGAACTGCGGGTTTACTCGTGGGTCTCTTCGATGAGGGTCAGCATGTCGTCGAGGCGGCTGCGGAGACGCTCATTAGGAAGATCAACGATGAGGGTGGGAGCTCCGCAAGGTCGGCAACGCGCGCATCGTCGAGGTCGCGTCGAGCGAACTCCAAACGGCTGCGCTGTGAAGGGCCGAGATGTGGCTGCGCCGGGGTCGGCGCCGTGTCTTCAGGCACTGCAATTCACTAATGGATCAAGGGGTGGTAAGGGGAGGGGCGATCGGAGGGGATGAGCCATCGCGAATATGCCGGGCCGCAAGGTACTCGCGACCCTGACGATGGTGCTGGAATGCAGGTTCCCTGTACAGGCGATTGATCACCCGGGCTGCAGCGTGCTCGCGGTCCTCCGAACCGCCGCTCGACTGGGTGCTCGCCCGTCGCCGGGCCATCGGGGACCAGATCCGGGCGGCCAGGCTTCACGCCAACCTCACGCAACGGGCAGTTGCCGAGAGGGCGGGCATGGGATAAGGCCATCGACGTGCGGGTCGAGCGGGGGCATCCGGCGCGCTGATCGGCACCCTGATCCTCATCGCCGACGCGGTCGACGTACCGCTCGTCGACCGCGTACGGCAATTGAAGTAGCCCCGGCCGTCCGCTCCACCAGGGCGGACGGCCGGGGCTGGTCGAGGTGTTTCCTTCGAGGCGGGCCGGCCGGAGTCGGGGCAGGTCTGCGTGCCTGTGCCGCCATGCTGGTGCGTCGTGGTGGGAGTGCGGGGCGGCGAGCCGACGCCTGCGTCGCACCGGCGCCGCAAGGGCGAGGAGCTGCCGGCCCGGTAAGAGGCGCACAACAAGTCCCACAAGCTGGCCCGGACCTGTGTCGAGCACGTCTTCGTACGCATGAAGTGCTGGAAGATCCTGCGTCGCGACTGCTGCCTCAGGGGGAGGCCGTGCACCACGCCATGCGCGGAATCGCCCGCGTGCACGACCTCAACCTCGGTGGATAGGGGGCGCGGCCGGAAGGCCACCGGCCGCGCCCCCATCCCCCACTCAAAGGGCGTTTACGGGACAGGCCTTAGAAGGCGCTGTTGTCGCAGCCCATGCTCGAACCGATGTGGGTCTTCTGTTCGCCCGGGTGGCCCTCGCCGTTGAGCGCGCTGCCCAGCAGGCCGTTGACCAGCCCGACCTGGCCGAGGACGTCGAGGTTCAGGTCGTGCGACTTGCACTCGGAACTCTGCTTGATGTTGAAGTGGTCGCCCTTGTGGTGGCCGTGCCCATCGCCGCCGGCGTGGGCGGTGCCGGCACTCAGGAGTCCGGCGCCGGCGAGGGCGGCGACCAGGACGGCAGCCTTGCGGAGCTTGTGCATGTCATCTCCGGTGGAGTGAGGTGGGTGCGATCTGCGATAGATCGACTTCGTACAGTTACGGGAGATTAATGTGAAATACCATCAAAACACCCGGCGGCGCGCCGAGTCCGGGCGGGACAGTGCGGGCTGGCCGCCGATGGGGTGCGCTGTGCGGGGTGCGGAGATCTCCCCGTACCTGACCGAGCGCATCATGCGGTTCGGCGAATACTCCACCCACGAGCTCAGCGACGTGCCAGAGGCGTACGAAGTGCACCTCGACGTCGACTTCACCCAGCTCGACCCCGACGCGGGCCCCGAAGCCGAAGTGGCCTGAAGCTCCCCGAGAAGCCTGCGCCCCGCCGGGGGTAATTCGTAGGCGGCCATGGTCCACGGCTGCCTACGCTCCCGCCATGCCAAACTCAGAACTACAGCGGATCAACTCCTTCCTGTCGGCCTTCGCCCGCCGCCAGGCCGCGCGCATCGTCGACCTCCCGGGCGGGTTCGCCGTATATGACGACGCCTTCGCACATTCCCGCGCGAACAACCAGGTCATCATCGACACGGCCGTTGACTCCGAGGCGGTCCCCGCCATCGCGGAGGAGGCACTGGGGCATCTGCAACACCGGCTGATCTCCGTCCTTGACAACGAAGTCGGAATGGCGTGCGCAGAGCCGCTGATCCGGGCCGGATACACCCACTCCACCTATCTGGTCATGCTGCACGCAGGCCCGGTGCCGGTCAGCGGCCCCGCGGAGGAGATGAACCTCGACGCGATACGTATCCCACTTACCCGGCGATGGCGGGGCATCCTTCCGAACGTCGACGACGAGGTCATACGCCACCTCGTCGACCGACGCGAGGCTCGCCGCCGCGGGGCAGGCGTCGTTCACTTCCTCGGTGCCCGCACGCAGGAGGGCGAGGTCGCCTCATGGGCCGACCTCTATCTGGACCCGGCAACTGGCACAGCCCAGATCGAGGACCTGATCACCTCGGAGGCCCACCTCAGGCGCGGTTACGCCGATGCCGTCCTGACCACCGCCTTGCGCCTGGCCGCAGACAAGGACTGCGGTACCCGGTTCCTGACCGCCGATGCGACGGACTGGCCACGACACTGGTACGAGCGCCGCGGCTTCTCCGTCATCGGCCACTCGCACTGCTTCGAACGGAGCTGATTGCGAGACAACCCGGTGCCGATGACGACGCCCTGGATCCTCAACACACCTTCGTGGTTCATCCGCACGTGTGCTGGTCGGCCTGCGCGTGCCCCCGGCGACACCGCACCCCTACTTCCGCCAGAAAGTTCAGGAGAACCCGACCTGGTATCCGATACGCCCGATCTCACTCGGAGCGAGTCGTGATCCAGGTCACCAGAGCGCGGGGATCAACTCACCTCTTGCCGCTTCCTGGCTTGGGCCATCTCGAGGGTGATGGCCCAGCGCTCATGATCCCTCCAGGCACCATTGATGAACCGGAAGTTCGTTGAGTAGCCCTCCCGCCGCCAGCCGAGGCGCTTGACGAGATTCAACGACGGTGTGTTCTCCGGTTGGATGTTCGCCTCGAACCGATGCAACTCAAGCCCGCCGAAGGCGTGCTGTATGACGAGCCGCAAGCCCTCGGTCATATAACCGCGACCGGTAGTGGACGCGTAGGCGGTATAGCCAACGGTTCCGCTCTGGATTGTGTCCCGAACGATGTTGTTGATGTTGACGCCGCCAACGATCACGTCGGTGTCCAGCAAGCAGATGACGAAGCCTTCATGAGTGGGCTGCTCTAACCGCATGACGTAGCTCTCGAAGGCTTCGGGAGTGGACTCTCGGTCCCCTAGCCACCGGCGGAGCATCTCGGCACTGTCCTGCGCCAGGGCTGTGAGCTCCTCGTAGTCCTGGCGACAGACGTGGCGAATGGCCACGCGCGACCCTTGCGCCAGGTAGGTCGTGGAGATCATTTTTGCGATCTTACGCAGCTGCTCGTAGCCAAGAGACGCGTAGTCCGGAGAAGGGCCAGCGGACTTACGAACTCCTCGCCTGAGCACTTCGCGACCGCGGCCACCAGGTCGAGGTCGATCACTTCCATGTCCATCTGCCCCGCGTGCTCAAGGGAGCGATCTCATGACCGCTTCCTGAGCCAGAAGCCGGCGAGATCATCACTCCGATACGGGGTTACTGCCAGGGTCGTTGCCGAAAGGCTGCCCCGGGTCAGCCCTTCGATGAACGATCGGAAGTCACCGGCCAGTGCGAGCTCCGTGCTGAGTTCTGGATCGAACCAGGTGACCGAGGGCTCGCCGCTCCTGCCGCAAGCGCGGTAGTCGAGCCCGACCCAGTAGTGCCCATCGCCGGAGAGCAGCACGATTGGCGAGGGCAGCTCCCACTCCTCGACCAAGTACGGGGTGTCGAGCAACGAGGACATCCGTTCGCGTCGGCCGATGCCCATCAAGTCGGAGAAGGGACCGTGGTCTTCGCTCCACGAAGTCGGTTGGCTGGTGGGGAACACGTTGCGTTCAGCTGCCACGCTGCCGCCGTTCTGTACCCGTAGAAGGTCGAGCAAGGCGGAGGGCAGAGTCACGCCGAGCTCGCGCTCGGCCTCCTGGACCATCTCCTCAGTCAAGGGCAGCTGCACGCCGTAATCGCCGACGCCCCAGAAGGCTGCCTTGACCTGATCGAATCGTGCCATGGCCGGCAGCCTACGTTTCGGCCGCCCAGGAGACTTGACGGCAGAAATCCTTGGGAAGCGGGTCGGTGCTGAAGACAATCTTCGCGGCGATTCGCACAGCCTGCCGGAGGCGGCGGGATATCTCCGCGAAAACACGGAAGCCGTCCAGCAGGGCCTGGTCTACGCCGGCGAGATGGGCTGGCGTAGCAAGGAACAGCGCCAAGTCAGCGCTTGTCTACGAAACCCTATGGGAAGTGGCCGGCGCCCGGCTGGATGGCTGCGGCATGCGCCTGGGTGGTTGAGTGTGGCGTTCGGGTGACAGCGGCCTTGCTGTGGTCGGGTAGCCGGTCACGGCAACGTGGCTGGCTACCCGACCACACTCGTGTGACCGAGTGCGAGATTCCCCCAGCTCAAGTGGCAACTCGGTCGGCCTATCCAGGCGGCTTTCCAGCGCTGGCTGTCTCCTTGAGGTCAGAACGGTGTGCAGCAGTTGCCCGAGGATCTCGACCTCACCGGCGATGAACGCGAAGTACTCGAAGGCGACCGTGACGCTCTGACGGCCCTGGCCGATCGCCAGGCCATCATCGGCACACCCGCAGGCCTCACTCCTGGCGAACTGGACACTGACCACGCCTTCATCGCGCTCACCGCTGTCCAATCAGCGTGCCCGGCCCGCGTCTCCAACCCGTCGATCCGGATCAGGAACTGAGAAGTGATCACCATGCCAAGCCTCCGTCATCGGGGCCGACGCCGTCACCTCAAGCCGGAAAGGCTCCGCAACTCGCTGATCTTCAGCAGTCGTGCCGTCCCCAGGTATCCCAGTCCCATGGCAACTGTCCCTGCGGTCAAGGCGAGCGCCGTGCCCCAGATTCCCGCGACCGGTACACCGGCACAGGCTTGAGCGGCTGCCCAGCCCAAGGCCCCCGCCACCGTGGCAGCGAGCATCAGTTTCGCGTAGGTGCGGCGCAGTGTTCCGTCGGCGTCGATGCGGCCGCCGAGCTTCTTTCGCAGCAGCCACGAGGTCAGGGCGAGGCCTGCCGCATAGGAAAGTGTGTAGGCGGCTGCCATGCCGGTCACCGCCCAGCGGGTGGGCAGCAGCAGGTGGCAGGCGGTGGCCAGCGCGATGTTCACCACGGCGATCCAGGCGGCCATGAAGAACGGGGTGCGGGTGTCCTCGAAGGCATAGAAGCCGCGCAGGAGCAGGTACTGGGCGGAGAAGGGGATCAGCCCGAGCCCGAAGGCCTGCAGCATGTGGCCAAGAGGCTGGGCCGTTGCGGCGTCGGCCGCCCCGTGGGCGAACAGCAGCGTCGAGATCTGCGGCCCGAGTATGAGGAAGAGGAAGCCGACGGGCACGATGACGACGCCGGTGAGGCGCAGGGCCTGCGACAGGTCGGCGCGCAGATCCGGTATGCGGCCTTCCGCGGCTGCCTTGCTCATGCGCGGCAGCAGCGCGGTCACCAGGGAGACGGTGACGATCGACTGCGGCAGCATCCAGATGGTCTGCGCGTAGGTGTAGGCCGAGTAGCCGGCGCCGGCCTGCGGCAGTTCCTGGTCGGCGGCATTTGCGTAGTTGGTGATCACGATGAGGGCGACCTGGTTGGCCAGGACGAACAGCAGGGTCCATTTCGCGGCGTGCACGCTCTTGCCCAGGCCGGTTCCCCGCCAGTCGAACCTGGGGTGGAAGCGGAAACCGGCGGCACGTACGAAGGGAATGAGCGCAAGGGCCTGCAGCGCGATTCCGGCTGTGGTGCCGATGCCCAGGAGCTGCACCTGCGTGGTGGTGATGTCCTCCACCCGTTCGGGGATCGTCATCAGTCCCAGGTAGGCGCCGAACATGCCGATCAGTACGACGTTGTTCAGTACGGGCGTCCACATCATCGCGCCGAACTGCTCGCGGGCGTTGAGCACTTGGCCCAGGATGCTGAACAGACCGTAGAAGAAGATCTGCGGCAGCAGGAAGCGGGCGAACACCACGGTCAGCTCGAACGCTTCGTGGCTGTCGGGGGTGTCGCGCATGTAGAGGCTCACGATCTGCGGGGCCGCCCACACCGCCAGTGCCGTGCCCACGCCAAGGACACACAGCACGAGTGTCACCAGGCGCTGCTCGTAGGCGCGTCCTTCGTCGGGCTGTGTCGCTCGGGCCCGCACCAGTTGGGGTACCAGCACCGCGTTGAGAGCCCCACCGATCAGCAGCGTGTACAGACTCGTCGGCACGGTGTTCGCCGTGTTGTACGTGCTGGCCAGCAGCCCTGTGCCCAAGGCTGCTGCCTGAAGTACCTGACGGATCAGACCTGTCGCCCGCGACACCACTGTGCCCAGCGCCATCAGCAGAGACGAACGAGCCAATCCCCCGATAACAGCCTTCTGGCTGCGGGCCGCATGTCGCCCGCCGCTTTGCTCGTCCGTCGGCTGAGAACTCATCGCGGTCTTCGCCCCCTCCACCATGGCGCCAACCTATGCCGAGAAGATCACCGCGCTGAAATCAGCTGGCACAGTCTCCGACTGCTCCTCCGCGACGGTCGGCAGATGCGACTTCAGCCGGGCCCATTCCTCATTCGTGAAATCTCGCTCCCATGGCCATGCCAGCGACTCAACCTTGAGGCGGTTGCATGATCCGTCGGACAGGCCCTAGCCGGACTCACTGCCCCTTCTGCCCTGTTCAGGTCGCCTTCTGTACTCCGAGTTCGTACGGTGAGTGGGCCTCCTGACAGGACGGGCAGGCGTAAGAAAGCTGGGCCCGCGGCACTTTCGCACGTACGCGGGCCCAGCGGTCTGCCAGCAGGTGCCCGGCCGCGGGTGTCACCGCTCCCCCGGCAGGCTCGCAGCCACGACGGCCACTTGTCCGGCATAAGACAGGCACGGGCGTGAACCACTCGCACTGAGCCGCAGCAGCAGCGACTTATCACGCCGTGATAACCCCGACTGTCACCGTCACTGGTGGCGCTGCACCTTCTGCTCGGCGGCTCGCATCATCGTGATTTAAGGGAGCCGAGCCCTGCTCGCGGCTCCGAACTCGTCCTGACCATCGCCCACCTGACCCACATGCCCCGACGACGGTGCGGGACGAAGTGCTCCTGGCGGCCTACCAGTTCTCCCACATCCGGATCGGCTTCACAGGATCCACTCGCTCGATCGCCCTCTCCGCCCGGGCGGCCGCCGCCGGACAGCTCGGACTCCTTGCCGAGACCGATCTCTTGCGCACGGAGCCGCTCACCCCGCCGCGCTCGCTCACCAAGCGTACGTAACCAGCGGCCCCGCTCCAGCTCCCTTTTCCCTGCCCCCGAACAGGAGACCCCCTGATGGCCCGCATCAAGACGGCGTTGTAGGCGTTGCCCACGCACTCCGCGTTCGAGTCGGTGTGCCCGTCTATGAGGTGACCGAGGGCGTCGGGGATGGACAGGCCCCAGTCGACGCCTGGCGGTCGAGATCGTCCTGATGGGCCCAGGGCGTCCTTACGCATGCCGTCGAGGCGGCGCCGCTGGTCCGACGTGAGGTTGCCGTTGCTGCCCAGGTAGGCCTGGACGTCGGCCTTGTCGGCGGTGGAGTAGTCGATGTTGTGACTCGTGATCGCCATGGTGCCAAAAGG
The DNA here is from genome assembly GCF_028807635.1 of Streptomyces spiramyceticus. Classification (NCBI taxonomy): domain Bacteria; kingdom Bacillati; phylum Actinomycetota; class Actinomycetes; order Kitasatosporales; family Streptomycetaceae; genus Streptomyces; species Streptomyces spiramyceticus. The sequence continues at coordinate 1,739,188 of NZ_JARBAX010000002.1, read as the reverse complement.
CACTGACATCCAGTTGTCGGTGGGTGGGAGTTGAGCGCGGGCGTCGGGCGATGACGACCGGGTGCTCCAACCACAACGGCCTAGGGGGCGTTGTCCGACGTGCCCGGAGCGAGGGCCGGGGACGGGAACGCGGGCCGGACCTCGGCACCCGACCACCACACGCCGATGGCGAAGACGGCGGTGGCCTCCAGCAGTCCGGCCCGGGAGAGACCGCCGCAGGCCAGCGGGGTACAGCCCATGCCGGTGATGAGCGCGGAGGTGACCCGTACGGCCTCTGGGGCATCCGCGCAGAAGGGCACCGCGAGAGGAGCCCCCTCGAACCGCGGGCGGTCCAGGGTCCAGATGCTCTCGTGGACCAGCCCGAAGACCTTGACAACGTGGGCCTGCGGGGCGGATCGCGCGAGCTGCCCGGCGAGGGAGGATCCACCGCCCGCCGTGGTCAGGGCCGGGCCGTCGTCGTCGGGCGCCATGGGAACCGTGCAGTCGAGCAGGATCCGCCCGGCGAGCGGGCCGGCCAGCCGCTTGACTACCTCTGGTGCCGCGGCGGCGGGCACGGCGGCCAGGACGGCCTCGCCGTGGGCCGCCGCCTCCGCGAGCGTGCCGTGGCCGGCGGCCCCGATCCGCCGGGCGGTCTCCTCGGCAGCGGCGACGTCCCGCCCGCCGATCCGTACGTCGTGCCCGGCCCGTACCCAGGCGCCGCCGAGCGCGGTGGCCATCGAGCCGGTGCCGAGAATTCCTATGCGCATGTTTGTGCTCCGTCCAACTGCGGTCTTGTTTGCCGGCTTTGACGCTAGGCGGGCCGATGCACACCGATCGGTATGCATCGGGCGTGCAGGATGGTTCCCATGGACCTTGAGACGGACTTCGAAGCCGATGACTTCGTTGCGGACTGCCGGGCGCGCGTGGCCTTCGAGGTGCTCGCGAACCGCTGGGACAGCGTGATCGTCTTCGTGCTCGGCGAGAGCGGGCCGATGCGTCCGCGCGATCTGCGGGACCGGATCGGCGGGATCAGTCCGAAAGTGCTCAACGACGCGTTGCGCCGACTGGAGTTCAACGGCCTGGTCCACCGCCGAGCGTACGCGCAGGCGCCGCCGAGGGTGGACTACGCCCTCACCGAGGCCGGGACGGCGCTGCTAGGGCCGATCCGCGCGATGGGCGCCTGGGCCGCGCGCTACGCCGATGACGTACTAGCCGCCCAAGACCGCTTCGACGGCGTTTAGACCGTCTCCTACGATCACGCCTCGCCCGCCTGATCCGAAAGAAACGACGTAGGGCCTGTCCGACGGATCATGTAACCGCCTCAAAGTTGAGTCGTTGGCATGGCCATGGGGCGGGATCTCACGAATGAGGAATAGGCCCGGCTGAAGCCGCATCTGCCGAAGCCCGGCAAGAAGGGCAGGCGTTGGGAGCTTTCGAGACCGGGGATGGGGGTGGCCGTGGTTACAGTGACCCGATGCGCGAAACGCCAGAAGATCTCAAGGAGCTCCAGGCCTTCCTCCTCGACGCCTCCCTCCCCGCTCCACCTCGCACCTCCACTCGATCAACAACACTGAGCGCACACTGACCGCAGAGCAGCGTCTCCGCAGGTAGAGCCGGTTGCGGCGCGATGAGTACGTCTTGTCCCCCCAAGGTGGTCGGGCCGAGTTCGCGGGCGCCCGCCTTCTAGCCGAGGGACCCGGATCTCTTCCAGCACGGGGACCAGCTGCGGGGCGTCGGCCCACGCTTGGCGTGATCAGGAAAGCAATGGGACGGCAGCGCCCCTCTCCCACCAAGTGGATCTTGCAGTTCAGCCCGCCGCGTGACCGGCCCAGGGCCTTGTCGCAGCGATACCGAAGGGGGTTGCCGCGTCGGCCCGGGATCTTCGGTGGTCAAGAGCGGGCTCCTGCCGCGGCGGGAGGCTGGCGATCTTCTTCTCCAGCGGGCACGGACCACCCGGCTCATCGGTGCAGTCGGCGTAGAAGGCACCCGAGTCGGAGTGATCTTCCGTACAACCCTCCGGTCTCGCCAGAGGTCTGCCTTCTCGCAACTGCTTTCCGGCAGACGCCTTTTTGTTCGCCTACATGTCACACAGAGGGACCCCCATGAAGAACGCCCTTGCCGGCCGTCGCTCGCTGCGCGGTGGAGTCGGCGCGGCCGGTGCCGCCGCCCTGGTCGCGCTGGCGGCCGCCCCCGCCCTCGCGGACGAGGCCGGGCCGGACATGGCCGTAGGGAAGCTCGCTCCGACAACAGGGGTGAAGCCCGGCAGCACACCGGAAATACCGCTCTCGTTGAAGAACAAAGGCAGTGAGCGGGCCGAGCGCGTCTGGGTGTACCTCCACGGCTCGGCGGGGCTGGACTTCGCCAAGCAGCACTCCAACTGCACATATGCGGAGTCCGGCGGCTACGACGAGATGCCGGACGGGTACGACGCCATCTGCGCCGTGGAACAGGCACTGGAGCCCGGTGTGGTGTACGTGCCCGAGAAGGCGCCGCAGTTCAACGTCCAGGACAGGGCGTTGTACGAGAGGCTGAGCGTGTCGGTCCACCTTGAGTATCCGGGCTGGTCGGACCCCGACGGGACCGGCGAAGAGGTACAGGGCACAGGGCCGCAGCTCAAGCTGGTCGAGCGGAAGGCGGCCGATGCGGGCTCCGACCAGGACTACAGCAGTGCGTCGACGCACGCGTTCGTGACCGCCGACAACACGGCCGACTTCTCGCTGACCGGTGGCAAGCTGAAAGGCAAGGCCGGCGAGACGATCACCGCCTCGTTCCAGTTCACCAACAAGGGCCCGGCCTGGGTCAACATGAACCGGGTCGTGAGCACCGGGGCGCTGACGATCAAGGTTCGCATTCCGGCCGGTACGACCGTGACGGAGGCGCCGCGCCCGTGCGAGAAGGTCAAGGCGGGCGAGTACAGGTGCATGAACCACATGGGCTGGGTGAGCGAGAGCAGCGCCTGGCCCTACCGCTTCCGCCTGAAGATCGACAAGGTTATCCCGGGCGCGACAGGCACGGCCTCATTCGTCAAGACCGAGACACTCTTCGACAAAAACCCGGCGAACAACACGGCGGAGATCGTACTCAACACCGCGTCCGGGACCGCCACCGGCGGCTCCGGAACCTCCTCCACCGGCGGCTCCACCTCCACGGGGGGCTCCGGCTCCTCGTCCACCGGCGGCTCCACTTCCTCGTCCGGTGGCGGTTCCCACTCGTCCTCCGGCGGCAGCCCCGGCTCCGCGTCATCGTCGGCCGGCAGTTCCTCCTCCTCGTCCACCGGCGGCTCCGGCACCTCGACGCACGGCGGCGACCTGGCCGCCACCGGCTCCGACAACACCCTGCCCATCGCAGCCGCGGCAGCCGCGGCGCTGGCGGCGGGTGGCACCCTCTACATCGCGGTACGCCGCCGCCGCGCGTCGTAAGGCCCGGCACAGAAACCGGCACAGAACCAGGCCCTTCGCCCGGTGGGCGGTGGTGACCTCGGCGTGCGCTTCGGGAGCAAGTCGGTCCACCACCGCCAGAACAGCTTCGTTTCCGTGCCGATCGATGAGGTCGACGAACGGTCGCAGATCACGGCCGGCGGGGTCGTCGTCCTCGGCGTAGTCCTGCAGCTCTCCCGATGGTCAGAGGAGGTCCTGGATGACGTTTTCCGCCGCCCGGTGCTCGGCGGCGGCCGGGTCGAGCTCACTGAGCGTCAGCAGAGAAGTGTCATCCTGGAGGCAGCGCTCCCATTCCTGGGCCATCTGCTCCTGCTTCTCGCGCGGCAACCGCTGGACCATCCCGGCTTGCCGGGCTCAGTGCCCGCAGGAAGCGCGCCACGGTGTCTGTTTGATCAGTCTGCATGGGCTGCATCCTTCCAGCGCTCGCGCCGCGAGGACAGCCGCCCGGCCGCGCTACACGGAGTGATGCCCGGATAAGTTCCCCCGCCAGGACCAGGGGAAGAACGGTGCTGCTCCTTTGTCCCCCAGGCGCAAGGGTCCTCGGGCCGCCCGCCGGTCAGACCGCCATTCGGACTGGTTCAGGACATGACGGACCGTTTGTGAAGCGGGCACCCTGGGTCGAGGTGCGTCGCCCCTCGATACCACCTGCATCCGGGCGGCGCTCCTCGCCCGTGTCTCGCAGGGCTTCTGACCGTTGGTTGGGTATGACTGGATTTTCCTATGTGCGCCGTTGGTGGTCATCTTCCCCCCTTCGGGAACGCTCCGTAAGGCACCCGCGACTGACCCCAGTTCTCTGCTCTGCGTCCGCCCTGATCTTCGGCGCAGCCGCAGCGACCGCCTATTCACCCGAAGCCTCTGCGGCAACGACTGGCTACGTAGCCCTCGGCGACTCCTACTCCTCGGGTGTTGGGGCCGGAAGTTACGACAGCACCAGTGGCGCCTGCAAGCGCAGCACCAAGGCCTATCCGGCCCTGTGGGCTGCCGCGCACTCACCGTCGCCCTTCACCTTCGCCGCGTGCTCGGGTGCGCGTACGGGTGATGTGCTGGACGATCAGCTGGGGGCGCTGAACTCCTCGACGGGATTGGTGAGCATCACTGTCGGCGGCAACGACGCGGGCTTCGCCGACGTCATGCAGACCTGCGTCCTGCAGTCCGAGAGCGCCTGCGTGCAACGCGTCAACGAGGCCCGTGCTTACGTCAACAACACCCTCCCCGGCAAGCTCGACCAGGTCTACGACGCCATCCACGGCAGGGCCACCGCCGCGCATGTTGTCGTCCTGGGATACCCACGCCTCTACAAGCTCAGCGGCAGCTGTGCAGCGGGGATGACCGAGAAGAAGCGCGCCGCCCTCAACGCCGCCGCCGACGACCTCAACGCCGTCACCGCCAAACGCGCCGCCGACCACGGCTTCGCCTTCGGCGACGTCAACACCACCTTCGCGGGACATGAGCTCTGTTCCGGTGCCCCGTGGCTTCACAGCGTCACCCTGCCCGTCGAAAATTCGTTCCACCCCACGGCCGTAGGCCAGTCGAAAGGAAACCTCCCGGTGTTCGAAACTGCCCGCGGTCGGTAGTGGATCCCCCGGTTGCCAGGCAGGGAACCTGCCTGGCAACCGGGCTCACCACGTTCGCATGAGGTGAGAGATTCGTTGGTCAGCTTGCGAAAACCAGAACTGAAGGCCCTTCAGCAGTCGGGCGGCGCGTGACGGCCGCAATTGAGGTGGGCAAGGTCCCAGCCTGGCCTGCCTGGCGCCGAGGCGGGGCCGGTCTCCAGTTGCCGGACGGCGGCACCGTCCTGTCGCTGCCCCTTCCCTGCTTGCTCAGAGGCCTCCGCCTACTCAGAGCCGGTGCGGCCAGGCGGCGTTGGTCGCCGCTCGCAGCAGCCATTCGACTGGACCGTAGCGATGGCGGTGCAGCCACCATCTGCAGGCCACCAGTTGGCAGGTGAACAGGGTCAGTGCGATGCCGGTCACCAGGGGTGGGGACACGCGGCCCACCAGGGCGGCGCCGAATCCGGTGAAGAGCAGTGCGCAGAGCAGCGATTGGGTGAGGTAGTTGGTGAGGGCCATCCGGCCTGCCGGAGCCAGGAGGGCGGTGAGCCGGTGGCCGCGGGCGGTGGCTGTCAGGCGCAGCACGGTGGCCGCGTACGCGGCGGCCAGCAGCGGTGCGGTCACGACATCGAAGCCGAGGGCGGCCAGGTGGTAGGGGGTGCCGGGGTGTTCCAGGCTCGCGTGGGCGTAGACCACTGCCCCGGCCAGCCCGACGGGGTAGCCGGTCTGTTGCAGCCGTCGAAGTACCGGCTGGTACCGGGTGGCATCGGCCAGTACCTCGTGCCGACCGGCGGCGAAGCCGAGCAGAAAGGCGGCCAGCGCGGCAGGGGCCTGGAAGAAGACGAGCAGGAACGCGACGTCCGGGAGCTGTTCGAGGTGCGCGCCGATCACCGATCCCGGGCTACCCCGCAGCGCGTCCGTGGCCTGCTGGGCATGGGCCGCTGCGGAGGCCGCGTCCATGCCGCCACCGCCGGCCGCGTACTGGGCGAAGCTGAGCATCAGGTAGCCGGTGGCGGTAACGGTGAACAGGACGACCGCAGTCTTCACCGCGTTGCGGGGCCGGGTGTTTCGGGCGGTGAGGAGTACCAGGCCCAGCAGGGCGTACGTGGTGAGGATGTCTCCGGGGAAGAGAACAACGGCGTGGAGGGCTCCGAGGGCGAACAACGCTGCCAGGCGGCGCAGGAACCGGCGTGAGAAGCGGGCGCCGCCGCGTGCGGCCGACCTTGCTTGGAGGGTGAAGCTGTAGCCGAACAGGAAGGAGAACAGCAGGAAGAACTTGGCCTCGAAGAAGGTCGCCACCAGGTAGCGGGTCGCGTGGTCTGCCGGTGAATCGAAGCTCGGGTCTTCCAGGCCGGTGCCGTGGTGGGCGGAGGCGAGGTAGGTGATGTTGACGATCAGGATGCCGAGAAGGGCGAATCCTCGCAGCGCGTCGATGTCAGCGATCCGCTGCCCTTGTGGGCCTGCGGGCGTCAGTCGCGTCGTCGTGTCGGTCATGTCCGCCCGCCCTTGCCGGCGCCGGCGCCCGCCTGCTCGAGGAACTGGCGCTGGCCGGCGAGAAATCCGCTCGCGAACAGGGCCCTGGGCGCGAAGACTGCCGTCAGCGTGAGCTTGACCTGCGACTGTTCGACGTTGTGCTTCACCAGGGAGTGCGTGGCGTCCGGATAGTGCTCGACCTGCAAGAGCGAAGGGGGAAGCAGCTTGCGGTAGGTGGTTTCGGTGTCGCTCACGTCGACGTTGACGTCATGGCCGGCCAGGACGAGCAGGACGGGTGTTCCTTGGACGGCCCGCAGGTCTGCGGTGGCGTCGGCGGTGTAGTTCTTCTTGATGAACCGCCATCGGTCGGCCGTCATCCCTTGTGGGTCGTCGACAGTGTCGCGGTATTCGGAGAACGAGGCATCGCGGCGCAGCAGTCGCAAAGTGGTTTTTCTTCGCCGCAACGCCGTCGCTCTCTGTTCGCCGGAGGCGCCGTCTTCGCGCATCTGGGCCAGGAGGTTGTAGCGGCCCTGTTGCTGCCAGTTCACGGCCGGGGATACGGCGATGACGAACCACAGATCAGGAGCACGGGCTGCCACCTTGGGCAGTACCCATCCCGCCTGGCTCGCTCCCCAGAGCCCGATGCGCCGGCTGTCGATGTCCGGCCGCTGACGCGCCCAGGCGATGGCCGCCATTGTTTCGTCGGCCCGGTCGTCCATGCTCTGGTCCAGCCAGTTGCCCGACGAGCCGTCCACCCCCGGCTTGTTCCAGGACAGTGAGGCGTACCCGGCTTCGGCGAAGGACTCCCACAGGGGCCGGTAGAAGCTGTCGTGGGTGGCGTCGATCGGCCCGTCCCCATGAACGAAGACGACCAGCCCGTACGGCCCGCGGCCGTCTGCCGGCGTGGCCAGTACACCGTCGAGTGCCTGCTTGCCGTGCCTCAGCGTGACTCGCTCTTCCCGGATGTCGTACGTGTTCTGCCAGATCACCACTCCACCCAGCCCCGCGGCCGCCAGAAGCACGCCGACCAGGGACCAGATAACCGCTCGCTTCCTACGTGGCCCGCACCTGAGGACACCTTTGCGTTGCCTCGTCCGCACACTCCACCCCGATCTATTGATTTCCTAACGCTCGTTTCCATTACGAACGTATCAGAGAAGAGAGTATGGTGACCGCAAGCAGACCAAGACCAAGGAGTGCGGACATGACCCACGCGGAGAACAGCGACGCGAGCCATGCCGAAGCAATTCCGGTGACCGTTCGCTGCGGTGTGCCGGAGGGGGCCGAGAACACGGTGGCCGGGCTGTACTGGGAGGCGTTCGGCCGGAAGCTGGGCGCGGCGCTCAACCCGCCGGCCACCGGGCAGCGCTTCATCGCGGCGCATCTGCACCTGGACCGGGCAGTGGTGGCGCTCGCCGGTGATCAAGTAGTGGCAGTGGCCGGCTACCAGCTCCACGGCCGAGGGCTGACCGGCGGCGGCGTGGCCGATGTCCTCGATACGTACGGCCTGCTCAGGGGGATGCCACGACTCGCACTGCTGGCGCTGCTTGAACGCACACCGGCCGCGGGCCAGCTGGTCATGGACGGCATCGCCGTCGCTGCGCAGTTCCGGGGACGCGGCATCGGCAGCCTGCTGCTCGGCGAGGTCTTCCGGATCGCCGCCGAACACCACTGTGCTCAGGTCCGGCTGGACGTCATCGACGTCAATCCCCGCGCACGCTCCCTCTACGAACGCCACGGCTTCACCGCGGTCCACACCGAACAGACGCCTTACCTGCGCCGCCTGATGGGATTCAGCGCCGTCACCACCATGCACCGCCCCGTCACCCCGCAGGCGGGCGGCCGGCCGTGAGCGACAGCCAGGCTCCCGCACCGCGCGCCTATGCTCGCTCCATGCCCGAGACCGTCCCCGAGATCCCCACCCGCCTGCTCGTACACGCCCTGGTCCGCGAAGACGGCACCGTCGACGCCGGCGAGCTCTACACCATCGCGGGCGCTCTCGGCATGAGCGACCAGCAAGTACGCCTGTGCATCAAACGACTCGTCACTGAAGGCCGCTTCACCCACGAAGGCCGTGGCCGCAAAGCCCTGTTGCATGCCACCGCCGACGTCACCGGGTCCCTGGCACCGGAAGTGGAATACGTCCGCTACGCCTACGCACAAGATCAGGGGCAGGCCCCGTGGGACGGCGTCTGGCATCTCTTCGCCTTCGCCGTCCCGGAATCGGCGAGAGCAGCCCGGGACACACTTCGCGACACCCTCCTCGGACTCGGCGCCGCCGCCGTCCAAGGCGGCCTGTACGTCAGCGCCAACCCCATCGAGAAACACGTCGAAGCCCAGGCACAACACCTCGGCATCCAGGATGCCCTCACAACATTCACCAGCAACGACCTGCGCATCGGAAACCATCGTGATCCCACCGAACTGGCCGCCGGACTCTGGCCCCTGGAGGAGATCGCCAACCGCTACGACGCGCTGGCCGCCCTCGCCCAGACCCGCCTCGGCCAACTCGACGCCGCAACCGAAACGACCGACATCGACCAACTGACCATCGCCGTCGAACTCGCCGCCCAGTTCACCCGCGCCATGGAACCAGACCCCCTCCTCCCACCCCAACTGCTCCCCCGGCCCTGGGCCGGCGCCCACGCCCGCCACCTCGCCGCCCGCTGCTGGACCCGGCTCCTCGAACACCAGACAGCCACCCCCGCGGACACACACCACCGTCTCCGCCTCTTCAGCCTGTACGCCGACGCCATCCAACCCACACCCCACCCAGCGCGCTGAACAGCAGGGGCCGCCAAACCGCCTCCCTGCATACCCGCCGAACGCAGCCCTGCATCGCAACCGATCAGCCCAGCTCAGCCGTCCATGACCTGATCACGCAAACTGAGCCAGGACACCGAGCGGGCGCAGCCACTGGCCGCGATCGCCCCGTACTGGAACCCGGACCGGCCTGTCGCGTGGCAGCGGCACTACACCGCCGTACGCGAACTTCTGCGCGAGGAGGCCGAGCCGGCCGAGATCCTGCCCGGCGTCGCCATCCACGACATGGACGTCGGCAGATGGCTCCCCCGCGCGCGGGGTGGCACAACAACGCAGCACAGGATCTGGGCGGGTCTGATGGCAGCTGGCGGAGCTGGCGCTGGGCCGGGCCTCGTAGCCACGAGCGCAGACGGGGCGGTCCGCCCGTAGTCGCCGGACCGCCCTACCGAACGCAGAGCACCGTGGCGACAGTCAGCAGCTACGGCCAGGTCGCGTGCAGCTCTACGCGGCGTCCTGGCTACTGACTCTCATTCCGGTGACGTCACGTCACGCGAGCACCGTACAAAGCAACAGCGTCCACATGTTCAGGGGCCGGGTTGCGTACGGCGACCGGGGTCAGGCTGCGCAGAACGGCATGGTCCGCACGTATCCGCCGAGGTTCTCGTCGTCAGTGCCCAGGAGGGCCTCGGCGGACCCAGGCAGACACTCCACCCCCTCGATCTTGTACCGCGGGAACGACCCGAGCACGGTCGGGGACGCCGCGAGCGTGACCCGTACCCGGCCGGCAGCCGACACGCTCACCCGGCCCGCGTCGCTCACCGCGGAGTCGAACGGGCCGTCGTCACCGGCATCCGCCGCCGAACTCACGACGATCCGGCCGGAGCCGGTCACCGAGATGTCGGAGATGTGCCGTGTGCCGTCGTCGGTCGGGTACGCCGCCCGGTAGGCCCGCCGCGTCACAGCGCCGAACTGCGGCTGCCCCCACGGGGCGAACGAGAGAGGCGCCGCGTACAGCGTGGCGGGACGATCCGCGCCGGCTCCCCGGTCCGCCCACAGGGCGGCGAGTTTCCCGTTCTGGGCGACGAGCGCGAAGCTCTCGAAATCGTCGCCCTCGCCGATCGCCGGCAGCGGCGAGTAGTCGACGACCGTCGCCGTGGAGCCGGTGACCTTCAGGCGGTAGACGATGCCGCGACCGGTGATCGCCAGGTACTCTCCCGGCATCCCGGGGATGGCTTCGATGGCCTCCAGGTCGACGGGTTCCGGCCCGTTCCAGGTGATCGGGGAGATGCCGTCGGAACCCTCCCAGTGGGTGATCCGGGACAGACGCTGCCGCCCAGACCGCTTGTTGTCGTGCACGACCAGCACGTGCACCCCGGCTCCGTCTCCGGTACGGCCCTCGTACGCGAGGCCGCTGACACCGCTGCGGGCGTCGCCGCCGACCTTCTGCCATTCATCGGCCGCACCGGCCGGGGCGGTGCCGAGCATCGTCAGCAGCGCGGTCGCCGCGGTGAGCCAGACCATGCGCTGCAACATCGGGAGTTTCACTGGGGTCGCTCGCCTTCCCTGTCCGACAGACGCGAGGTCACGCGCCAGGCGTCAGATTATTGATCACGGTGAGCACCCAGTGACGCTTACGCCATTCGCCCGAGCGCCAAGTCGGACTCGGACTCGGCACGCACGCGCCGCACAGCCGAACGCCACGGCCCCCGTCATCCCAGGACCCGGTTGAGGTCATGGAGAGCAACGTTGTCGTTCGGGCTGGCTACGGACATCGATACAGCTGAGCGAGCCGGGTGGCATCCCGGCGGAGACGGTGCGGAAGGCGCTGGCCACGTTCCCGAGGGAGAGCTGTCCCGTCTCATTCGGTGTTGCCTGTGTCCGATGTCGTGACCTCGGCGGCTGCAAGACCGTGTGCGACGGAGTCGGAGCGTCGTCTCAGATGACGTTGCCTCTCAGGTGCACTTCCGTGGCGTTGTCTCAGTTGACGTTGCCGGTGAGAGAGCCGGCCGCCCTCGCCACGCGTTCGCACCAACTCGCTTGCCTGCGTCGTGGTGAGTAGTGCTTCGACCGAGCCGGAGAATCGGGCCGCCACGGCCGCCGGATGTGCGTCCTGGTGGGTCAGGCGATTCCGTATGCCCGGGCGAGTACACCTACCGCGTCGGCCATGGCTTGGCGTAGTTCCGCCGGCGCGAGGACCTCGACGTCGCCGCCGAGCCGCAGCAGCTCACCGCACGCGTGCTGGGTGCTCTCGGTCGGGATGACCGCCTCGACCCATCCGTCGTCGCCCACGGTGGTCGTGGCGGACTCGACTGCCCGCACCATCTCCGGGGGAAGGTTGTCCGGCAGGCGTCGGCGTCCCCGTGGGGACAGGCGGATGGTGGCCGTGCCGGTGTAGCGGCGTGTCTGGAAATCGTCGAGGTAGGAGGTCCAGTACGCGCCCAGGTCGAAATCCTGGGGCCGATTGAACCGTTCATCGCTCAGCACCGCGTCGAGGACTTGGGTGACCCGGTAGGTCCTGATCCGGCTCTCCGCAGCGGCCACGAGATACCAGGTACCGGACTTGAGTACCAGGCCGTAGGGGCGAAGGCGGCGATGCACCTCTTGCGGCGCGCGCCAACGGCGGTAGCGCACGTCCACCACTCGCCGTGTGAGCACCGAGTCGACGAACAGGGTCAGATATGGCGTTTGTTCGGGATCCCGGTACCAGGCCGGAGCGTCCAGGTGGAACACCGCCGCGGTCCGCGCCGCTTCCTCACGCAGTTCCGCCGGCAACGCGGCCAGCAGCTTCAGCCGTGCTGCCGTCACCTCCGCCGCGAGCCCCAGGTCGGCAGCGGGGCCGGGCAGCCCGGCGAAGAACAGCGCCCGCGCCTCACCCTGGGTCATCCCGGTCAGGCGGGTGCGATAGCCGTCGAGCAGCTGGTAGCCGCCCTTGCGGCCCGGCTCCCCATAGACCGGAACCCCGGCGGCCTGCAGACGCGCCAGGTCACGGTATGCCGTCCGCACGGACACACCCAGCTCGTCGGCTATCCCTCTAGCGGGCATGCGGCCACGGGATTGCAGCAACAGCAGCACCGACAGCAGTCGACCAGCAGACATGGGCACATTCTCCCCGGAAACCCTGACAACCCCTGGCACACATCCGTCCTACCGTCAGTCCACGCCCGGCTCCGACTGAACGAGCCGGGAGCCCGTGCTTGAAGAAGAGAACTGAACAGGAGCCTCCCGTGCCGCCCACTGATCCCGTCGTCCGCCCCGCCGTGATCGAACTGCGCCAGTACACGCTGCGCCCCGGCCGACGCGACGAACTCATCGAGCTGTTCGACCAGGAGTTCATCGAAACCCAGGAAGAGGCAGGGATGTCCGTGCTCGGCCAGTTCCGAGACCTCGACGACCCGGACCGCTTCGTCTGGCTGCGCGGGTTCCGGGACATGGCGGCCCGACACCGCGCACTGACAGCCTTCTACGACGGCCCCGTCTGGGCCAAGCACGGCCCCCAGGCCAATGCCACCATGATCGACTCCGACGACGTCCTGCTGCTGCGCCCCCTGTCGGACGAGAACGGCTTCGCTGTCTCCCCGCCCGAGCGGCCCCAGGTCAGCGCTCCGGCACCGGAGCGATTCGTGTCCGCCACCATGTGGTCCTTCCCTCCCGGGCGACACGACGGCATCGCGCTGATCCGGGACGGCCTCCTCCCCGTGCTCCACAAGACGGACCCCGCGCCGCTCGCCGCCCTCACCACCGAGACAGCACAAAACACATTCCCCAGACTGCCCATCCGCACCGGAGAGAACGTCGCCGCGGTCTTTACCTCGTATCCAAACGAGAGCGCTTACCGACAGCACCTCGCCGATATACAGGCCCATCCCCTCGCACGGGACGAGATCCTGCCGGGCATCGATCGAGAACAGACAGCAGCCCCCCGGATACTGCGGCTGACGCCCACAGGCCGCTCGATCATCTCCTGACCTGTCTCATCTGACTTTGTCTCTGACATGCGAACCGAACAAGATCGGATGAGACAGAGGCAAGATGTCCTGAGATGAGATAAGAGTCCGACGATCCGGGTCCGGGATGCGATGGGGCTGAAGCCGCCGTTTCGCGAAAGCGTTTCGGTAACGACCAGCACGAACGGCGAATCACCCAAGAGTGGTATCCCGCGTGCGGCTTGCCAGTCCTGCCGTGCGGTCCTTCTGCGCCGCTTCAGCCGTCGGACAGGGCCCGCAACGCCCCGGCCGTGCCACCGGAGTTGCGGGCGTCCCCCGCCCGGCCGTCGCCGACGGCGCGCTGGGTCGGTCGGCTCAATAGTGCTCGTCGCGGGAGGGACGCATCGCAAGACCCAGACCGGTAAGACACAGGGCGCCGTCGTCACCCGCGCCGATGTCGCTAGCCCGCAGCTCGTCCGGACAGGTGGCTCTGCGGGCACGACACTCGGCGATGGTGAGCTCAGCGATCAGCCGGGGCGCATCGGGATTCAGTTTTCCGGCTACGCGGCATGACCACCACCGGTGTTCAGCCAGGGTTCGCCAGCCACGCTCGCGCATCTGCCGACGACCATCATCCCGTTGTACGTCCACGACGGAGCCGTTCCGGGACGTGCCCCGACAGGTCGGCGAGCTCGGTCAGGGCCGCGGAGTCAGGCGGGCCGGCCAGGCCGCATCCTCACGGGCGGCGGGACCCGGGAACGTCCTCCAGTGCGATCCCGTTCGGAGTCCGACGAGTCGAGTCAGCGACCAGTCGAACAGAGCTGAGCCGCGCATCACCACGACCGCAGCTGGTTCTTCTCACTGCATCCCTTGCGTGAACTCCCTTTCAGGCCCGCCTCAATGGCCCCACGAGCGGAGGGACCCCCGCTCCGCCATCGAAGATCAACGGGTGCAGAATGACCCGTATGTCGATACCGAACATTTCGAAGACGGCAACGGTCGACGACGCTCCACCGATCAGCCGCACCTTGGCACGCGCCTTCGACGACGACCCGATGATGCGCTGGTTCTTCCCCAACGACGCCTCGCGCGAGGCAGGGCTGGGCCGCTACTTCACCACGATCTTCACCCGGCAGTACGTCCACCACGGCGTCTGTGAGCACACCGAGGCGGCGGCCGCATTCTGGGTACCTCCGGAGGCGCAGGCCAAAGCCGTTCCCGACGCGGAGACCATTCAGGAGCTCCAGAACATTCTCGGCGACCGGGCTCCGCTGTTCAGGGACACCGTCGAGACGGCCGCCAAGCACACACCTCAGGAACCGCACTGGTACCTGGCGGTAATAGGCGCCGACCCGGACGCCCAGGGCCAGGGACACGGCGCCGCCCTGCTGCGCTCGGGGCTTGCCAAGGCTGACGCAGCGGGCCTGCCCGCCTATCTGGAGTCCTCCAAACCGTCCAACCTCCCCTTCTACGAGCACTTCGGCTTCACCGTGCGTGAGGAACTGCGGCTGCCGGGGGACGGGCCGGCGCTGTGGCCGATGTGGCGCGAGCCGCGCCGCCCAACCGACGCCTAGGACTGTCCGGCGGCTCGTTGCGAGAGTGGCTGCGCCAAGGTGGTGCCCATGGCCAGCGAACCCCTGCAGATCCCGATCGACCAGCTTCGTCGCGCCTTTGATGTGGCACTTCGGCACATGGAAGCGTCAGCCGCGGCCGCCGTGGAGGAAGGCAAGCCGTCGCCGGTGCCGTATCTGCAGGTAGCCGCGCGACTTGGTGCCAAACCGGAGGACTGTCTGGTCATCGAGGACACCCCTTACGGAGTGGAGTCCGGGCTGCGTGCCGGGATGACGGTGTGGGGTGTCAACGCCCCTGCGGCGGTGGACGGCGCGCATCGTCACTTCGGCAGCCTGCGCGAAGCGGTCCGCGTCGTCCTTGCCTTCGTGTCCGGACCCCGCCCTCACAGGCTGGAGGGATCAGCCGCGGCGCAATGATCTTGATGTGGCTGGTGTGATCACGGTGTCGGAGCCGTCTTGGATAGTCCCGTTCTCCGGGCTGAGCCCGCGCCAGTTCAAGAAACTGGTGACGGTGCTGCGTCGCGAGGGGGGCGACGCCACCCGCAGGGGCAGGCCGTGGAGCCTGCCGCTGGCAGACAGGACACTGCTGGTTAGGCGTACTGGCGCACGAAAGTTGGGAGACCAGCTGTCATTGCCCTGCGAGTCCGTTCTGGGTCAGCCCTGTTCCGCCGGGCAGAAGAACTCCAGGGCGATATTGTCCGGATCCTTGAAGCTGAGATGGAGTCCGAACGGGTCCTCTACGATGCCGGAGTGCGACACCCCCTGCTCGTCGAGCCGGGCCTCCCAGGCCTCCAGTTGCCCCCGGTCGGCGACATGGAACCCGCAATGGTCGAGCCCTACGCGCGCCGGGTCGAACACATCCGCTTCGCTCGTCGCCTCATGCCTGCGGAAACCGAGGACGAACGACGGGGAGGCGTCGACCACGAACGGTCCGTATTCGTCCTCCACATCGAGAACCGTCTGCGTATCCAACAGCCGGTTGTAGAACTCCGCGCTGCGCTTCACGTCGCTCACGGTCAGGGCGACGTGCCCGATTCCACGAGCCTCGGGCATGAACGACACCTCCTTATGGTGGTGCGCTGCCTCTCATTCGATGCTACGCCGCCCCCCACCTCTGCCGGCCTAGCTCCGGCGCAGGCCGACCCAACGCTGGAGATCATGCCCTGACGTGGCAGGTGTCCAGCTTCCTCAGCCTCGCCGTAGCCCTCCGCGGCTACAAGCGCCTCGTCCGCCTCACCACATAGGACATAGCCCTGACCAGCCCCGTCGAGCGGAATGCCCGCCCCCGAGGGGGATGCACCACCGGAAAGGCCGGCTCGGCTCCAACGGCGTCGAGCCGGCCTTTTCCGTTCCCAGGGCCGGTGGTCAGGAGGAGCCGGAGGCGCCGTCGCACCGATGCCGTCCAGGTCCTCCCCAACCCGCCCGCATCGAGCGGCCGACTACCGCCGCGCTCTGCGAGATGCACAACGAACGGATCGCCTTCCCCCGCAGCTGTCTCCCCGAGGGCAGCGCGGACGAGCTCTACACCGCCACTGAGCCCCAATCGGAACTCACCACACACGGCAGACCAATTCGGCACGGCTACACCACCACAGGGGGCATGACCCGAAGTGCAGCCCGCAGACACAACGAACTGAGACACAGCCGCCCATTCACACCCCGCGAGCATCCCGGGGCGCCCGGACGCGGCACGGGCGGGTGGGGCCGGGTGGTGGTCCGGGCGGGCAGGAGGGCTGGCTCCTCCGCCGAGACCTGGACGCCATCACCGCCGGAATCACCCTCGTCGGTCGCCGGTCATGCCAGGCCCGCGACCCGGGCGCCCGGCGTGCCTGCCGGGGGTGGGCGGGGGCACTCTGGAGGTATGGCCAGAGCCAACGACCAGGTCGAGGCGCTGCTCCAGGAATACGCCGACCTCATCGCGATCCGGGGCGGGGAGGCCTTCAAGGCGCGCGCCTACGAAAAGGCCGCCCGTGCCGTCGGGGGCTACCCACAGGATGTCTCGAAACTCGACGCCAAGGGGCTGTGCGAGATCCCGAACGTCGGCAAATCGGTCGCCGACAAGATCCTGGAGTACCTGCGGACCGGCCGCATGTCCGTCGTCGACAAGGCCAGAGCGTCCGTACCGGCAGGAGTGCGCGAGCTGATCACGATTCCGGGGCTCGGCCCCCGCAAGGCCATGATCCTTTACGAGGAGCGAGGCATCAGCTCCGTAGACCAGCTGCTCGACGCCATCCACCAGGAACGGCTCCGCGATCTGAAGGGCTTCGGAGAGCGGACCGAGGACAACCTTCTGCACGGCATCTCCGTGCTGCAGAAGGCCGGTGAGGGCCGGATCCTCGTCAGCGCTGCCATGGACATCGCCGAACAGCTCATCGCCGAGCTGTCGGACATCCGCGGCTGCGTCCGGTGCACCTACGCGGGCTCCCTGCGCCGTATGAAGGAGACCATCGGCGATGTCGACATCCTGGTGGCGGCACGCCGGTCGGCCCCCTTCATGGATGCCCTCACCACCCTTCCGCAAACTGCCGAGGCCATCGCACACGGGGAGAAGAAGACCTCCGTACGGACCACCACGGGCCTCCAGGTGGACCTACGGGTCCTCCCCCCGGCCTCCTGGGGAGCGGGACTGCAGTACTTCACCGGTTCCAAGGCGCACAACATCCGCACGCGCGAACTTGCCGCGCGCCAAGGCCTCAAACTGTCAGAATACGGGCTCTACGACGCTGAAAGCGGCGAGAGCATCACCTCCGAGACGGAGGAGGCGATCTACGCCCGGCTCGGACTGCCCTGGATACCGCCGACGCTGCGCGAGGACCGCGGTGAGATCGCGGCCGGGCTGCGCGGCGAACTCCCCGACCTCCTGACGGAGCACGACATCCGCGGCGATCTGCACACCCACACCGACTTCACCGACGGGCTGGCCCCGCTGGAGGACATGATCGCCGCCGCTGCCGCCCGCGGTTATGCGTACTACGCCGTCACGGACCACGCCCCGAACCTGTACATGCAGCGCATGACCAGTGAGAAGATCCTCGCCCAGCGCGAGCGAGTACGCGCACTCGACGGCGCGCACCACAAGATGCGGCTGCTGCACGGCACGGAACTCAACATCGGCCCGGACGGCACCCTGGACTGGCCCAACGAGTTCCTCGCGGATTTCGACATCTGTGTGGCCTCGGTCCACTCCCACTTCAATCAGAGCAGGCGCGAACTCACCCGCCGTCTCATCCGCGCCTGCGAGAACCCGCACGTCGCCGTCATCGGCCACCCCACGACCCGCAGGATCGGCAAACGCCCAGGCATCGATGCCGACTTCGACGCGGTCTTCAAAGCCTGCGCACGAGCGGGCACCGCTCTGGAGATCAACGCGCATCCCGAGCGGCTCGACCTGTGCGACGAGGACATCCTGCGCGCGAAACGGTACGGCGTGAAGTTCGCCGTGAACTCCGACGCGCACGCCATCACACATCTGCCGTACATGCGCTACGGGGTGGCGACGGCGCAGCGCGGCTGGCTGACGACGGACGACGTCATCAACACGTGGCCGCTGACGAAGCTCCGCCGGTTCCTGAGTAAGAAGGGCGCCGCCTGACGAGGCGGAAGACGGATCGATGATGAGGAGGGAAGATCCGTCCCATCCTCCACCACCCGCCGCGACTCAGCGGCTAACGGGCTGACCCGCGATGGATGGGGGTGCTGGCCTGGGGTTTGGCTGGTGTGTGATTCTGAAGGTCGTCGTGCGGACGTGCACGGCTCCGTCCGCCACGCTCAACAAGGGCCTGTGGTACTCGTCACGCCACCGTCATCTACGACACCGAGGGCGGCGGGCAAGGGCGCCCAGGCGTGGAAGCTGACCGGTTCGCCGCTCCTGCACTGACCACCCGCCGGGGTCCTGAGTACTTCTACTCAGGACCCCGGTCCGCTTCTGAGGGACGCTGGACCGATGACCACGCTGCCTCCCCCCAATACCCCTCCGTGGCCAACTCGCCACCCCCGCTATACAGGGGCCAACAATCCTCTGCTGCCGCAACGGCGCAGGTGGTTGCACCCGGCCGCAGACATCGCACTCGCAATCGGCCTCCTCGTGATCGACGTCATCGCCCCCCTCATCGCGTTCCTTTTCGGACTCGACGCGGCTGGATACAAGATGTTCGACCCCGCAGCCGACAACTCGTCCGTCTCCCTCACCCGCCCCTTCGCCTACGTGGCCGTGGTCGGCGGCATCGTCCTGGTCTCCGCGTTCCCTTTGTTCACGGCCCGCGCAATCATCAGCATCGGCGTCCAAGCCCTTGCTGGCCTAGTCCTGGTACTGGTGGCCGCCATCGGAATAGACGACGCAGACCGCAAAGCACACCCACAGCCCGCCCCGACCTCCCCGTCCATCAACCCGGGCGCGCTGTGCCGGTCCGGCGGCGACAACAGCGAATGCGGCGGATCCTGACGTGCTGACCTGCGATTGATGATCTTCGTCACGGGTGAGGACATGGCGGAGGTCGAGCGAGTTGTCTGGGTTGTGATGACCAGTCAGGCCCGTGCGGCCATGTCCAACCTGCCTTCTGCGGCATCTCGGACCAACACCTGGGTGAGTTGGCCGCCGAACTCGGGGCCGCGGTGGGAGGCGCGGTGCGAGTCCGGACGGCACGAACGTCGCGAGGGTGCCCGCCGGCGGGAGGCCGGGGCTGGCCCGAAGTACGGTGTTCATCGCCCGCGGCCAGCTGCTCACCGAGATGGGCTCCGACGACGGCCGCCCGGCCCTGACCGGCCCGGCCGAGGCCGAAGCCCGCCTCGCCGAGTTCGTCCGCCACGCCCCCTACATCCGCCACCGCCTCGAAGAACAGCACCGTGCCATGGGCGCGTTCCTTACCTGTCACGCCCCGGAGTCCACCGAATGAAGCGTGCCCTGCCCGACGCCAACACCGTCAAGGCCGCCATCGACGCCATCGGACGCCATCCTCGACGAAGCGGCCGCCAGCTGACGGCGCCCGACCGACACCGCCGTCGAGCGGCGCCTCGCCATCCCGCACGCCATCTTCCACCGCCACTACGCCGACCTGATCGACTCCCACTTCCGGCCCCGCATCCCCCAGCCCACCGAGGCCACGGCACCGACGGACCGGCCAGAGCCCGACGAAAGAAGAGAGGCGAACCTCAAACGGCTGCGGCAGGAAAACACCGACCTGCGCCGCACCCTCGCCCTGTACGAAGAGGCCATCCGGCAACTGGCTCTCGAAAACGACGCCCTGCGCAACGGCACCACGGTCGATCCTCTCCACTCCCTGAGCCGGACCACCTCGCAATCCCCGCCCTGCCCTGGGGCCAATCGGGGCGCTGAGCGCGGACGGCGGGGCGGCACCTGCACCCGGCCGGCCCTGATCATCCCTGGCGCGGGCGGCGATTAGGTGTCGGCTGAGGGACCGCGGCGAGGACCCTCCTGTATGGACCGACTGCTCGGGCTGCGCCGATCGGAGGTCAGCCCGCTTTGTGGACGGTGGCCGTAGTCCGGTCCGAGCAACCCCGTCGGGCGGTGGAGTTGCTCGTGGGCAAGGTAGCTTCGTCCGGGTCATTGGACGGGTAGCAAGGGATCGTGCCGCTCGGATGGGGCCGATGCCGGGCCGGCGCACCTATCCTCGCTGCATGGCATGCCGAATCAGCGAACTCGTCATCGACGCGGAAGACCCTGGCCGACTGGCCGCATTTTGGTGCGATGTCCTCGGCTACGTCGAGCTGGCTCGAGAAGGTGACGGCAGCATCGAAATCGGCCCGCCCGGCGTCGGACTCGGCGGCGCACAGCCAACCCTCGTCTTCAATGCGGGCCGCAACCCCCGGCTCGGGAAGCTCCCGCTGCACATCGATGTCAACGCCACCGACCGCGACCAGGACGCCGAGCTGGCCAGGTTGCTCGCACTGGGCGCCGTGCCTGTCGACATCGGCCAGACCGGAGAAGAAAGCTGGCATGTCCTGGCCGACCCCGAGGGCAACGAGTTCTGTCTCTTGCGCACGCAGCTGAAGCCCATCTGACGTCCCGCCACATCGAACAAGGTACAGCGGACGGGTGACTCCCGCGGGCGGGGTGAGATTGCCAGCTCGCTGATGGCGACGACGGCGCGGTCCAGACGGTGGGTCTCGTCCGCGGTGAGCTTGGCCAGCTGGTCAGCGGGGGCTCAACCATGATGAACCGGGCGCCACGGGCACGGGGCACGAGGCACGAGGCACGAGGCACGAGGCGAGATCCTGACAGGCACTCCGGGCGGTATGCAGCGCGCGTACGGGCGGGCGGTGTCAGTGGGACCTTCTAGAGTCGGCACCGCGACGCGGGCGCGTTGCACGATCAAGGGGAAGGGTCGCAACCGGCCTGGCCCCCAGAGCCTCAGCGCCGCGCCCTGCAAGCGAGCCCTCCATAAACCACACCAAGGTGAGACACGCACCTTCTCATGGGCCCGGGCGGGAAGCGGCTCCAGCACCGGACGCAGCACCACTAGAGCTCCCCTCCGTCAGTCCTTCTGCCCTCTCAGGCGTCCGGGTGCGCTTCGGTCTTCACCGACCACGAGTCGCCCGTACAGCCGGACGGCAGCGGCGGGAAGCGGTGCCCCTTCACGTCCGTACTCCAGTGATGGGCTTCCCCGCAGTCACACTCGTAGATCCCGCTGGCGGGCACGATCTCGCCCGGATGCCACGACGTCTTCTCCTCGCTCATGACTTCTGTCTACGACGCCGTCCATCGGTCCGCGACCCGGGTACGCCGTACGGCCTCCACCGCCCACCCCCGGCACCACCGACCCAGTCCTCATTTCCCCGCGACTGCCGCGGGGAAAGACACCTCATGCAGCCAAGCCGTCAAGCGGGGAACGGTCCCGGCGAAATCGAGTACTCGATACGGACACATCCCTGCGAGGCTGCGCGCGTGACTGAGACAACCCCTTTACGACGCCGACCGTGCCCGCTTCTCCCGCCAGGCGCTGGCACGCCTGGTCCTCTGCGACCACGCCGTGGACGTCACTGACAGCGCGAGCGGCCTTGTGGCCACCCGCCACGACCCTGACACCGGTCCCGGGGGCCGGGTAAGCCAAGCGTTCCAGCTCATCGAATTCGCCGAACGCGCGCTGGCCTCAACCGTGATCTACGAACGGGAGCGAGGCGGCTCCTGGGCAGAGATCGCTCAGCACCTGGGAACGATCCAGCGGAAGCGGAAGAGCGCTTCGCCGCAGACCTCGACGGCTGGAACACCGCTTTCGACGTCCCTTACCGACTGCACGGCACCGGCCGCAAGCGCATACCCCAGCTGCCCACGGCGGCGTACGACCCCTCATGGGCCTGCACCCACCTCGACCGCTGGGCCTACCTCCAGCGCCTCGGTATCGACGACGAGCACGCCGTGAGTTCCGGTCTGGTCATGGCCGCACCGGACGAACAACCTTCCCAGGACAACCCGTAGCAGCGTGAATAATCACGCTTCACGACGCGCCCGCCCTCGCCGTGCCCTTTGATCAGCTCAACGACCGGAGGCCCACCGTTGCCCTCGATACATGACCTCGTGACCTGGGAGCCCGTGCTGCGGCTCCTGCGGCCTCCAATGCGGAAAGCCTTGCCGCCCCGGGCGGCTACGTGGCGGGACGCATCGGCCCGCACTCGTGCGTAGCGCCTCCGGCCCGTCGCGCACGCAAGGTTTCTACGATGTCTATCCGGGACAAAGACGAGTCGGGCTGCGAAGTCCACGTTATGCAGCTGTGGTTGGCACGCCCAGGAGGATGCGGAAGATGTGGGGACGAGTACTCCTGAGGGCAGCAGCGGCCACCGCAGCATGCTCCTTGGCCGCCTGTGGCGGTGGCCAGACGCCGGTCGAGGGGAAGGCACCGTACGGCACTTCATCGGGCTCCACTACGGGCACCAGCGGGACGCAGCCGCAGGGCCCGCCCCAGGACTTCGAGCCGGAAGCCATCGCATCGATCGACATGCCCTGGGCCCTGATGGAGCACTTCGACAGCCTCGCCGACACCGTGACTCTCGGCGACCATCTGGCATACACCTACAACGACGAGGAGGACGTCGGCGTCACCGCCTACCGGCTTGACACCGGGGAGATCGCCTGGCACGCATCCGTGCAAGACGGCGACTCCTTTGGGGTCATGCCGCGTAAACATGCGCCGCGCATGGCGGGCACTGCTGTGGTCGGGGCCTTCGCCACGAGCAAGGATGGTGAAGGAACCTCCGCGGGACACGAAGCCATCAAGGTCGTTGCACTCGACGCGGCCACAGGCAGCCAGTTGTGGGCACGCGAGTTCGCCAAGGACGACGACACCTGGGCGGGCACCCCTCGGGTCGTCGGGGCGGACGGCCGAAGAGTACTCGTGTCGGTGTCCGAGGAGGGCTACTCAGAAAAACCAGCCATGAGCGTCCTGCTCGATGCGCAGACCGGCCGGGAGATCTGGACGGACCGGGACCTCGACGGCATCGATCTGGAGAAGACAGTGGTCGTCGGTACACGCGACGACGGCGAATTCGTGGGCAAGTCGACCTCGGACGGCCGTCAATTGTGGAAGCGGCCGATGATCACCGGCGAGGCGCTGACGGCGGATCCGGGTCCCGGGCTGACCCTGGCGAACGGGATAGGGGCAGGCGACAGCCTGCTTCTCGACCCGGTCACGGGGAAGACCAGTCTGGACATGAAAGATGGGGCACGCAACTGCCGCTACGACGGCTGGACCACGACCCTCTGCTCCGGTACCGATGGAACCGGTTCCGCGACTGTCACGGCCGTGGACGTGCGAACCGCACGCGTGCTGTGGCGCCTGCCGGACGAAGCTGCGAACCGTGTCGCGCCGGAGGTGACCTCGGCGTGGCACGGCCTGGTCTACGCCGAAGCCAACGGTCCCATGACTCTCGCCGCCCGCACGGGCAAGGACCTCCGCACGGACATCGGCCTCGCCCCATCCATGGTCAACGACCGGTACGGGCTGGTGTACGACCCTCTCAGGAGGATCACCGACGTCTACCGCGCGAGGGATTGAGCCGCAGACGCCAGCGAGCCTCAGCTCCTCCTGGCCGCACAAATGGATCGGTAGGCTACTGAGCGTCGTGGACGCGGCGGCTCGTGACGTGGAAAGCCTCAGTGCGCATCGAGCGCGCATTCCAGCATTCCCACAGGCACCAATGCGCATCGAGTCACGGACTCTGCACGGGTTCTGGAATCCGCAACTCCGTTGTCAGTGAAGGCGGACCGTTCCCAGCGTTGCCCGCTTCAGGTGAGTGGCGGTGCCAAGGTTGCGGGGGTGGGGCCGTCGGGGCGGACGGTGATGCCGTACACCGCCTTCGTGGGGGTGGAGCAGAAGGCCAGGGTGTGGACCGGCAGCAGATGTTCGAGCAGGACGGTCGATTCGCGGAGCGCGAATTGCAGACCGAGGCAGGCGCGGGGACCGATACCGAAGGGGAAGTAGCCGCCCGGGTGGGGAGGTCGGCCGTCCGGGGTGATGAAGCGCCGGGGTTCGAAGTGCTCTGGGTCTGACCACAGTTCGGGATCGCGGTGCGTGAGGTACGGGCAGATCAGCATGTCGGTGCCCGCCTCGACGGCGTAGCCGGCAAGCGTGTCGTCCTCGGTGGCGTGGCGGGGCAGGATCCAGGCGGACGGGTAGAGCCGGAGCGTCTCGTGGACCAGAGCCTGGATGGCCTGGCGACGTTGCGCCGATCCTTCGCCGCCGACGGCGAGAGCTTGTTCGCGGGCGGCGGGGTACCGGTCGAGGAGCAGGTAGAGCCAGGTCAGGGTGGTGGCGGTGGTCTCGTGCCCGGCCACGAGCAACGTGACCAACTCGTCGCGGATCAGCCGGTCGGTGTACTCGGGGCGCTCGGTGGCGGCGTCGATCAGGACGTGCAGCAGGCCCGGGCCGTCGGGGCCGGCCGCCCCACTGCGGGCGGCCTCGATGGCGTGCCGGGCGACCGCGTCGATCCGGGCGAGATCGGCGGCAACGGCGTCCTGGGCGTCGGTGACATCCGCGGGCAGAGTCGGAAGGGCGGCCGCCACCGCTGCCACGGCGGCCAGTTCGCGCTCGGTCCCGTCATCGAGGGGGTGCCCGGTAAGAGAGCGCCAAATGGCGTCCAGGGCGAAGCGGCGCATCTCCCGCCCGACATCGAGGGTCTGCCCGGTACGGGCGTACCCGCCCCAGCGCCCGGCGGTGGTCCGGGCGGCCTCAGTGATCCGCTGTTCGTAGCGACGCATCCCGATGCCGGTGAACTGGGACTGCAACAAGCGGCGTTGCCGCTTCCACGCCGCACCGGTGGCGGAGAGGACGCCGTCGCCGATCAGCACACGGGCGCGGTGGGAGCGCTTGACGTACCGCTCCGGGTGCTGGGCGAGTACGTGCTGGACCGCCTGCGGGTCGGTGACGAGAACGGTGGGGGCCGGCCCGAGGCGGAAAGCGACGATGCCGCCGAACCGCTCGCGCACCTGGGACAGCAGCTCGACCAGTTCGCCTCCTCCCGAGCGCCACCGGTCCACGAGTCCAGGCTCGGCTTCGGGGACCGGCCGCCCCGTTCCAGGAACGTACGGAAGGGAGCCGAGACTGGCTTCGGTGTCCATGTTTCCTTCTCCTGGTCAACCGCTGGGCTTGGCCGTAAGGAGCGTCGGCACCACGGACTGTACGGGAGCGGGCACGTCCGGTGACAGTCCGCCTCGGCACGGCTCCTCCGCGGACGTGGCCCGGATCCCGCCGCCCTGCGCCGCGCAGCCGGACCCGGGCGCAGAGGCGGTGGCGGAGGCGGCGGTCAGCTGCCAGGAGCTGAAGGTGTCGAAGCCGTAACCAGGCTGCTGCGCGTACCTCCTCCAGCCGACACACTGGATGACCGCCTTCACGACCGCAGACTCCGACGGCGGGCATTCCCTTCCGCTTGGTCTCCTCGAACTGCTCCGAGCCCCGCGAGCGCACCGGTCAATCCTCCACACAACCGGTCAACCCCGGTTGGTGAAACCAGGGATCGCGAAGACGCATGGCTATCTCACTTGCTGTCACCAACTCGGTCACCCGCTACGAAAAGACCGCGACCATCTATCTGGCCGGGCTCCACATCGCGGGCATCGTCCTCTGGTCAGCCGGTGATCCAACGCCCGCGGAGCAGGTCCTTCCGACGAGTGCCACGTCCGGGAACGCGACGGCTGGGCGAGTGCGGGAGCCTTGTCAGCGGACGACGTCGAAGACGTTCTTCTGCAGGCCGTTGGCGTAGACCTCGTGCTCGACAAGCTTCAGCTTCTGGGTGTCCTTGTCCGTGGCGCTGAACAGACGCTTGCCCGCGCCGAGCAGAAGCGGGAAGACGAGCAGGTGGTAACGGTCGATCAGGCCGGCGTCCGAGAGGCTCTGGTTCAGGGCGGCGCTGCCGTGGACGATGATCGGGCCACCCTCGGTCTCCTTCAATGCGGCGACCTCGTCGAGCGAGCGCAGGATCGTGGTCTCGCCCCAGTTCGAAACCAGGTCGTCCTCGGTGAGGGTGGTGGACACGACGTACTTCGGCATCATCTTGTAGTCGGCGAAATCCTCCATGTCCGGCCACACCGGGCTGAACGCCTCGTAGCTGACCCGGCCCATCAACATCGCGGCGGCTTCCTTCTGCTCCCGGCCCTTGATGTCGAACGCCTCGGGGAGGAACTCTACGTCCTTGAAGGTCCACCCAGAGTTCCGGTAATCGGGCTCGCCGCCCGGGGCCTCCACGACGCCGTCGAGGGAGATGAAGGCGGTGCTGATCAGGGTACGCATCAAAGGTTCCTCTGTGTCTCGTGTCTGATTCTCAGCAGATTCGGTCGGTGCACGCTTCGACCACACTCGCGGCTGCAGCGCACCAACCATGATCTCTGACTGCTGATCACGGCAAAACTCATCGGCCGCCGCCCGCCCCTTCCGCGCCCGACCGCGAGACCTACCAGCACGCCCGTCGCGGCGGCAACGGCCGTCGTCGGATGAGAGCGACACAGCCTCAGCCGCGGACGAGGCTGCCCAGTTCCTTGTGGCCCACTCCCGGTGCGCTCAGCGCCAGCCAGCCGTGGCCGCGTATCTGGGTGTCGGCGCCGATCCGGGTGGGGTCCACTGACAGATGGCGGCAGGCAGTGGTGGCGTCCGCTGTGCCCTCGTTGGGCGCGGCCTCGTCATGCTCTGCGTCGAAGTCCTCGTCGTCGACGCGCAGGTCTTCCCACGGCAGTGGCTCACCGACCCACTCGGGATCGTCCTCGCGCGTGTACCGGCGCCGGATGCGTCCCTGCTCGGCGACCACCCAGACGTTCGATCCACCCGCTTCGTCCTCGAAGAACATCTGGGCTTCGCCGCACTGGGCGCTCAACCGTTCCACCATGCTCATCCACTCGTCCCAGTCGACGCCGATCGCGCTCTCCAGGTTCCCGATGATCAGCCGCCAGCCGTCGAGTTCCGGCGTGACGAACACCGGAACCGCTCCTGGCCTGTGCGGCAACCGCACCACGTCCGCCCCTTCGCTGAGCGTCACAGGGAACCGGTCGTGCAGGTCCAAAGCCGTGAACAGGCCCTCGTAGCGCTCGCCTGGCACCGCGTACCACCAGCTGTCCGAGAGAACCGGGGAGGGCTTCTCGTAGCAGGACTTGAGAAGAGCCCGACGTGCCAGCAGCAGCCTGTCGCGCTCGCTCAGACGGTCGGTGAACCCGGATTCCAGCAAGGCATCAAGCCTGTTCTCGATCATGATCATGATCATGAGCATAGGGCGAGATCCGAACGCCCGATTTCGGTCGGCGGGGCTGATCTTGCCGGGCTCGGCCGGATGGCCGGACCGGGGCGCCTCTGAGACGGTGGAGAGAGATTGGGAGCACTGCACCGCAGGGGATAGACGGTAGGAGGCATCCCATGCGATTCGCACCCTTGACCGGCCTGTTGGCCGTGTTGTTCACCGTCGTCGCATTCCTGCTGATCGGAGACACGCCATCCGTCGACGCTCCCGCCGACGAGGTCAGAACCTTCTACGCGGACCACGAGGCCCAAGGGCTGTGGTCGCTGTTCCTGCTCGTCGTTGCCGGAGCGTTGTTCGTCTTCTTCGCCGCCTTCTTGGCACGGGCCCTGCACCAGAGCCCCGTGGGAAACGGCTGGCTGCATCACGTGATTGTCGCGGGCGGCGTCCTGATCGCCGCGGGATTCTGGGTGGGCTCCAGCATTGCCCTGGCCCTGGTGGACCTCGCCGACGAGGCCGCTGCCGGCAACGACACGCTTCAGGCACTCCACGCACTCAGTGAGGACTTCTTCATCCCCTTTGTCGCCGGTGTGGCCGTGATGCTGCTGGCCGCCGGACTGACCGTCGTACGTGCCGCCGTCAGCCCCTGCCACGCTGGCTGGGCTGGGTCGCTGTCGCCATCGGCGTGCTGACCTTCGTGCCCTGGGTGGGACCCTTCGCTTTCATGCTCGCGGGGCTGTGGATCATCACGGCGAGTGTCCTGCTGGCTCTCCGTCCGCAGACCGCGAAGCCGACAAGTACGACAACTCCAACCCCGAGTGTCTGACGCAGATCCACTCCGCCGCTGGGGTTCGGGCGGCGGACCCGGAGCCAGCGCTGCAGCGCGGCGTGGTGGCCCGGCGCAGCGGGTAGACCTCGTCCGTCCCGCGCGAAGGACCGCGGCCCCTGCGCGACCCGGACGCGGTCGAGCTGGACGATGATGACGATGATGACGATGGTGGCGAGGAAGTGCAGTTGTCGTCCGTCCGCTGGTCGTGTCTTCAGCGCCCCCCGCGGTCGAGGGCGGCGACCTCGCGTACGGACTCGGCGATGGCCGGGAAGTCGTTCTTGAGGATCGCACCGTGGTTGCTGGCGACCTTCGCGCCGATCTGGATGTTCGGGTTGCGGGCGGTCACCGCATCGAGGCTGGTGCGTATTCGTTCCTGCTCATCACCGCGGCTTCCGAAGGACGTCCCCGAAGCGACCACATACCGCACCGGGACGGTGATGCTGTCCAGCACTGGGCCCAGCTCGCGCTCGCGGGAGAGCCTGCCGAGCTCGATGTTGCTGTTCGCCTGCTGTTCGGCGGTCATCCGCGGGGCCAGGCCCGTCGGGCGCAGCAGCGGCAGGAACCAGCTCATCCGCCGGAACAGCTTCCGGATCCGCTGCTCCATGGCCTCGTCGAGCCAGTCGTACGGGAACGCGCCGTCGACCAGGACCGCGCCCAAGGCACGCTCCGGATTCCGGCCGGCCCAGTGCGCCCCGACGAACGCCCCGTAGGACCAGCCCACCACCAGCGCCCGGTCCACACCCCTGGCCGCGAGAACGGCATCGACGTCCCGGACGGCTGCCTCGAAGGAATAGTCCGCCGAACGCTTCGATTTGCCGCGGGCCCGCTCGTCGTAGGTGATGTGCCGCCACCCCGTCCCCAGTTCAGCGATGACCCGCCGCCAGTACCCCTGAGTGGCGAACTGGCCATTGAGGTAGACCACAGGGATACCGGGACCGCCGGTGTCGGTGACGGCCAGGGCCGTATCGTCAACCGGCACCATGCCGGTCCACTTCGAAATGGTCGAGGAAGTGCTGTTCTTCGTCATTTGTTCCCCCTGGTCGCGTTAGGCGTCATGTACGACTTCTCCTGGCCCTGCACGTGGATCGCAGGGCCCCTCGGGACGGACGGCCGCTTCCTCGGCGACGACCGAAAGGATCTCGATCGCGGTGGGCCCGGCCGGATAGTCCTGGTTCTGCTCCTTTAGAGGCTGCGGCAGAGGCTGCGGGCGGTGATGTCGCCGTGGGAGGTGGTGGCGCGGATGTCGAGTTCGGCGGTGCCATCGTTCTTGAGGGCGTTGCTGACGCGGCCGTAGTCGGTGCCGGCGTCCAGGGCGGCCGAGACGCCGGCGGCGGCGGCGACCGAAATGTCGCCGGACTGGGTGCGGAGTACGACCGTGCCGCGCACGGCCTCGGTGATCCGGATGTCGCCCCTTGCGGTGCTGATCTCCGCGGGGCCGTTGAGCCGGCCGACCTCGACGTCGCCGTCGATCGCGGTGAGGCGGACGCTCGCGGCCTCGTCGATCTTGATGTGGCGGTACGCACCTTCGAAGGCGACGTCGCCGAGGCGTCCGACTCCGCGGAGCTCGGCGCCGGCGGCCTTGGCCTCGATGCGGGAGCCGGCGGGCAGCTGGACGGTGACCTCCAGGGATCCGGAGGGGCCGAAGAGCTGATTGTTGGGGGTCGAGGCCGTGATCCGCAGGACGCCGTCGGCGTAGGCGACGGTGGTCTGCTCAGCGGTCTTGGTGTCGCGACTCTTGGAGGGGTTGGCGGGCAGGACCTCGACGGTGGTGTCGGCGCGGTCTGCGGCGATGAACTGGATGCGTCCGGCGGGGATGTCCAGGACGGCGGAGATCGGGGCGGGGGTGTCGAACTTCTGCATCGTGCTCTCCCGTGCTCGCTCGTTGTTTCTTACACCGGAAACGCTACGTTGCTTTCCAGAACTCGACAACATATCTGTTGCGCAGAATTGGCATATGCGCAGGTAGAGACCGAGAAACTATTGCAACGACCTTGAGGGTAACGCAACGACAACTGCTCTGATCATTGCAATGGATGAGAAGTGAACGCTATAGTGGGGGGATCAGGGACCGCCACGAAGGATCACCAAGGAGATCGCGATGCCGGGAGGCAGGCTCACCCAGCAGGACCGCCAGCAGATCGCGCTGGGGCTGGCCGACAGCCTCCCCTACGCCGAGATCGCCCGACGCCTCGACCGTCCGACCTCGACGATCACGCGTGAGGTGATGCGCAACGGCGGCCCCACCGCCTACCGCGCCGACCTGGCCCACCGCGCCACCGAACGCCGCGCCCACCGGCGCAGGCCCGCCACTTCCCGAGGGCCGGAGTCAGTCCCTCAGCCGCACGGACGCGACGCCGAGGCCGTCGCCGAGTACGAGGAGACGTTCACCACCGTCCTCATGGCTTCGGGCCTGACCAAGATGACGGCCCGGGTGCTGACCTGCCTGTTCACCACCGACGCGGGCAGCCTCACCGCGTCCCAACTCGCCCAGCGCCTCCAGGTCAGCCCGGCGTCCATCTCCAAAGCGATCGCCTTCCTGGAGAGCCAGAGCCTCGTCCGCCGAGAACGCGATGAACGCCGCCGCGACCGCTACGTCGTCGACGACGAACTCTTCTACCAGGCAACGATCGCCAGCGCCCGGTCCAACGACCAGCTCGTCGAAACCGCACGCCAAGGCGTCGCCATCCTCGGCCCCCACACCCCCGCCGCCACCCGCCTGGAGAACATCGCCCGCTTCCTCGACTTCATCAGCGAAAGCATCACCCGCGCCGCCGAACAGGCCCGCGAAGTCCTCCACACGAAACCCGAAACAACCTCAAACGACACCGCCCAGCCAAGTCCAGACCATGGCTAGAAAGCCGCCTCGATCGTCACAGCCATGAGACGAAGCCAGCTGCGTCCTCGGGGCTCCAGCAGGGCCCATTCGGCGTCCGTCATGTCCGAGGGACAGCGGCGTCGGCGCATCGCGAGGGTGGGTCCTGGCCTGCTGGTTGGGGGTGCCGGCCAGAAGCCGGTCCTTCCGGTCGTCGTGCGGGTCCCGGAATCAGGGTCTTCGAGGCCGCCGTCTCCAAGCTGGCCTCGACCGCTTTGATCTGCGTGCTCAGGTAGTTCGCTCACCGGCTCGAAGGACAACAGAGCCAGATGCGGCGCCAGCGTGCCGGTGATCATCCCGCCGGAAGGCGGTGAGCTTCTCCCTGTCCAGATGCGCTCCCACTCTTCGAGCTCTTCCTCGCTCGCGCAGAAGTGATAGCCGTCGGCCCTCGTCCAGATCAGCGGGGGCCAGCCCCGCTCCCCGCACAGATCCCGCATGGCGGTCAGACCGCTGCAGGTCTGGTACTCGCTCAGCTCGCATGCGCCCATCAGGCGTCTGAGAGGCAGCGCCGAGGAGGCTGCCTCCATCAGCGCGATGCGGATCGGTTCGGCGTGATGCTCCGCGGCACGGCATGCCTGCCTGGGGTGAGCTTGCCCAAGTGAGTTTTGTCCGGGCGATCATGGTGATCGCCCGGACAAATGATCTATGCAGACAAGGTCACGTGCGGCGGAAAGTTTCCACGGGCAGGCCGGGCGCCAGAGGCGGACGACAAGCTCGCTGCCCTCGACAGCTGTGAGCACAGCCTCATGGAGATCGCGGCGGAAGGCGTGGAAGTCTCCTGGCGGTTCTTCGCCAGTCGTGTAGATCTTCTTCTCCTCAGGGTCCGTCACCTCGAACGCGATCCCGGAGACTTTGGCATCACCCCTTCGCTCGGGTGGGCATGGAGCGCGCACCGGCCGTCTCGCCGCAGATCGCGGGCCTTGACTGCGTTCAGCATCGATCCGAACGACAGGTCCGGCCCCCTGAAGTCGACCTCGGATCCGCTCACGCGTGGTGAGCCGTCCTTTGCGTAATGTCGCCAAGACATGCGTCTCGGCGCTCTCGCGGCTCTCGAACGGCCTGCTCTCAGATGCGAGCAGTCGCTGCAGCTCCGCCCCGGCCGCCCGGGTGAGCCGTGTCTCACCTGGACTGCGCCGCTTGCCTATGCAACGAGTTGCATAGAAGGATCGGAGCATGGCGCTCGAACACGCGATCCTTGTCTCTCTGCTCGAGAAGCCGGGCTCCGGGTATGAGCTGGCCCGGCGGTTCGAGCGGTCCATCGGCTACTTCTGGACCGCCACCCATCAGCAGATCTACCGCATCCTCAAGCGGATGGAAGGCGACGGCTGGATCGACGTCCGCGAGGTGCCGCAGCAGTCCCGGCCGGACAAGAAGGAGTACTCCGTAGCCGCCCTCGGCCGGACCGCCCTCTCCCAGTGGCTGCACGAGCCGATCGAACCCGAGAGCGTCCGGCACGATCTCGCCGTGAAGATCCGGGGCGCGGCCTTCGACGATCCGGCCGCGCTGATCCGCGAGGTCGAGCGGCACCACCAGGCGCACACCGACCGGCTCGCGCACTATCTCGCCGGAGAGCGGCGTGACTTCACCGGACCCGAGCCTCCCGGAACGCCCGATGCGGGGCGAGAGCTCCAGCATGTCGTGCTGCGCGGCGGCATCGCGTACGAGCGGATGATGCTCGCCTGGCTCGACGACGTACTCGCAACCCTCCACCGGCTCGGTCCGGGGCGCTGAACCGGCGCCGACGAGCCACCCGCACGTCCCGACCACTCCCACCCTCATGTACCTGAAGCTCCCCAGCCCACAAACCATCAGCTCCCAAGCCGGAAAGGCGAACACCCATGGCCGACCCGCTGCTGTTCAACCCGCGCACCTACGACCCGGCGCACTTCGACCCCGAGACCCGCAGGCTGCTGCGCGCCACCGTCGACTGGTTCGAGGGCCAAGGCAAGCGCAAGCTGATCGAGGACTACCGCTCCCGTGCCTGGCTGGGGGACTTCCTCGCGTTCTCCGCCAAGGAGGGTCTGTTCGCGACCTTCCTCACCCCGTCCTCCGCCGACGGGCGTAACGACAAGCGCTGGGACACCGCACGCATCGCCGCCCTCAACGAGATCTTCGGCTTTTACGGGCTCGACTACTGGTACGCGTGGCAGGTCACCATCCTCGGCCTCGGCCCGGTCTGGCAGAGCGACAATGCCGCTGCTCGCACCCGCGCGGCGGAACTCCTCTCCCAGGGCGAGGTGTTCGCCTTCGGCCTGTCCGAGAAGGCCCACGGAGCCGACATCTACTCCACCGACATGCTGCTGGAGCCCGAGGGTGACGGCGGCTTCCGGGCGAGCGGCTCCAAGTACTACATCGGCAACGGAAACGCCGCCGGGCTCGTCTCCGTCTTCGGCCGCCGCACCGACGTGGAGGGCCCCGACGGCTACGTCTTCTTCGCCGCCGACAGCCGCCACCCGGCGTACCACCTCGTGAAGAACGTCGTCGACTCCTCGAAGTACGTCAGCGAGTTCCGCCTCGACGGCTATCCGGTCGGTCCCGACGACGTGCTGCACACCGGCCGTGCCGCCTTCGACGCCGCCCTCAACACCGTCAACGTCGGTAAGTTCAACCTCTGCACCGCCTCGATCGGCATCTGCGAGCACGCGATGTACGAGGCCGTCACCCACGCCCACAACCGCATCCTCTACGGCCGCCCCGTCACCGCCTTCCCGCACGTGCGCCGCGAACTGACCGACGCGTACGTCCGGCTCGTCGGGATGAAGCTGTTCAGTGACCGCGCTGTCGACTACTTCCGCTCCGCCGGCCCCGACGACCGCCGCTACCTCCTCTTCAACCCCATGACGAAGATGAAGGTGACCACGGAGGGCGAGAAGGTCATCGACCTGATGTGGGACGTCATCGCCGCCAAGGGCTTCGAGAAGGACACCTACTTCGCCCAGGCCGCT
This sequence comes from Streptomyces spiramyceticus, assembly GCF_028807635.1. Taxonomy (NCBI): domain Bacteria; kingdom Bacillati; phylum Actinomycetota; class Actinomycetes; order Kitasatosporales; family Streptomycetaceae; genus Streptomyces; species Streptomyces spiramyceticus. The sequence goes on along the minus strand of NZ_JARBAX010000002.1, from coordinate 1,705,180 downwards.
GTCGAAATCCGGGGGTTGCCGAAGCTGGAGGGTACGGTCCACGTCAACCTCGCGCTGATCCTCAAGTTCATGCGCAACCACCTGCTGAACCCGGCCGAGTACGCGCCCGTGCCGACGCGCCGCGACGCGGCCGACGACGCGTTCCTCTTCCGGCAGGGTCCGGCCCGCGGTCTCGGCTCCGTACGCTTCCACGACTGGCGCACCGCCTACGACGCGTATGCCGATGTGCCCAATGTCGCCCGCTTCCGTGAGCAGGCGGACGCCCTGTGCGAGTTCGTCACCACCGCAGCCCCCGACGAGGAGCAGAGCCGCGACCTCGACCTTCTGCTCGCCGTCGGCCAGCTGTTCGCGCTGGTCGTGCACGGCCAGCTGATCCTGGAACAGGCACGCCTGACCGGCCTTGAGGAGGACGTACTCGACGAACTCTTCGCAGTGCTCGTACGCGACTACTCCGCGCACGCGGTCGAGCTGCACGGCAAGGACTCCGCCACCGCAGAGCAGCAGCAGTGGGCGCTGGGCGCGGTCCGGCGTCCGGTCGTCGACGATGCCCGCTCGGCGCGTGTCTGGGAGCGCGTCGAGGCACTGTCCGGTGCGTACGAGATGGCGCCGTAACAACGGAGCACGCGGACCGTCCGCCCACCAGTCCCAACGCCCGCCGGTGACTGCCCGTCTTGGACCGCAGGAAAGCCAGTAGCGCTCCGCGCGGCTTCGAGGCGGGCGGTCACGGCCCGGGAGTCGGCACACGCCGACACCGTCGGGGCACTCGACGTACTACGGGCCGGCCGGCCCGTCGCCACGCCAACCCGACATAGCGAGAAACCTCGTCCTCAGGGCGGGGAGGAGTCACGTGCAGACGTGGGCGACCTTGCTGATGCTCGCCGCCCAGGAGGTCATTCCGGTGGCTGCCGCAGGCGCGGCTCTCGTGGGCGTGCGCGCCCCCGCGTCTGCGCTGGCGCCTGCGCGGACGCGGGGGCGCGGCTGTTTCGCACCGCTCTGTGCCCGCCGCCGGGTGCCACGCCTGCCCGTCGGCGCGCCGCCACCCCTTCGGGGTGAACTACGTAACGATTCTTCCACCTGCTTGCCGGAGCTGCGGTTCCGCCGAACCACGGCGTGAGAACCGGTGCATGCGCATGTGCGGCGGACGCGGCTGAAGTCCGCCGAAGCGCACTGCCGCATCCTTCGCCCAAGGCCACCTGCAAATCCGGACAGCCTTCGGACGTGACGACTGCCACGATTTGCAGCGTGCGACAACAAATTCTCCACTCCACATCCACATCCTCTGCAAATCCTTCGGATCGGCCTCAGCGCAACGAGCAGCACAGGAAGATCAACTTCGTTCAGCTCTGCACTATGCGTGAGGACTTGTCCGTATAGCGACCAACCACTGCACCGCGACTTCGGCCTGCCGGGCATGAGGCTGTAGTCCTACTCCCGGACGGCCCGCCGGGGCCCCGAACGGCCTGACCAGCCGGACGTTCCCCGGTGAGGGGCCGTCAATCTCCTGCCCCACGCCGAAGACAGGCGCTCCGGGCGCTCCGACTCACATCAACCAGGGGGAACACACCCATGTCTCAACTGACCCGGCGCCGCGCCCTGGGCGCCTCCGCCACAGCTCTGGCCGGCCTCGCTCTGACAGGCTTCGCGCGAACGGTCGAGCCGTCCGGCCCTCCGGCCGCCGGCCACGGCAACCGGGAAGCCCACTCCCCGGACAGCTCCGGGCACACGCGGCCGCAGCCGCAGCCGTTCGACGAGTCCTTCAAAGGGCGTCGCATCCAAGGCGCACCGTCACACCACGGCGGACACCACGGCGTCGGCTACTCCGTGCGCATCGACGGCGATGAACTGCACGTGATGCAGAACGCCGACGGTACGTGGATCAGCGTCGTCAATCACTACGAGACGTTCGCCACCCCGCGGGCCGTGGCTCGCGCCGCCGTGATCGAACTTCAGGGATCGCAGCTCGAACCCCTCCTCTGACGCAGCCGCCGACCAGCAACTCCGTCCAGCCCTGAACCTGAAGGCATTCCCAATGACCGTACGCAAGAACCAGGCGAACCTCACCTCCGCCGAGAAGCGTCGCTTCGTCGACGCGCTGCTCGAACTCAAGCGCAGCGGGCGTTATGACACGTTCGTCACCACCCACAACGCGTTCATCATGAGCGACACCGACAACGGCGACCGTGTGGGCCACCGTTCACCGTCCTTCCTGCCCTGGCACCGCAGGTTTCTCATACAGTTCGAGCAAGCCCTCCAGGCAGTGGATCCGGATGTCGCGCTGCCCTACTGGGACTGGACGGTGGACCGCTCCCCCACGTCCTCTCTGTGGGCGGCCGACTTCCTCGGCGGTACCGGCCGAAGCAGGGACGGGCAAGTGAGCGACGGCGCCTTCGCAGTCACCGCCGGCAAGTGGCCGGTGTCCGTACGGGTCGACGGGCGTGGCTTTCTCCGCCGCGCCCTCGGCTCCGGGGGACAGCAGTTGCCCACTCGAGCGGAGGTCGACTCCGTGCTCGCGATGCCCACGTACGACACAGCGCCCTGGAACAGCGCGTCCGACGGTTTCCGCAACCACCTGGAAGGCTGGCGCGGCGTCAACCTTCACAACCGCGTACATGTGTGGGTGGGTGGCCAGATGGCCACCGGTGCCTCCCCCAACGACCCGGTGTTCTGGCTGCATCATGCGTTCATAGACCGGCTCTGGGCACAGTGGCAGGCCCGCCACCCGGGATCGACCTACCTGCCTGCTGCCGGAACGCCCAACGTGGTGGACCTCAATGACGTCATGCGTCCCTGGAACGACGTGACGCCCGCCGACATGCTGGATCACACCAGGCATTACACGTACGACACCGCTGCGTAGCCCGAGCCTCCCCCGCGTCGGCCCATGGACGGCGCACATCGACGCTCCGCCCGGCCGACGGACCAGATCGTGCCTCGGTGGCTACCGCTGATGATCAGCCACTCCCGCAGGGCGCAGCCGTGACGGCAGATCACGATGGCGCCGGCGGTGCGCTCGGGGGCGAGCATCGCCCTCCCAGCGCCACCGGTCCTGCGCACGCCGCACAGGAAAAGAGGCGTAGGTGGGACCTGCGCCGCCCGCAGCGACCTGGAGGAGGAAGGTTCAGTATTCCTCCGGCAGCCTCACGCCTATCCGGTCTTCGAGTTCAGCAAGACCGTACTCAGTGAGCGGCTCATCCGGGGCCCACCGGTGCCCGAGTAACCCGAACACTTCACTGTTCGCGGGCCAGGGGACCTTGTCGCTGTTCCAGTACGGGTGTGGCTGCCGTCACACTGGCGTGGTGTCACATCCGGCGCGGCTGCACTGTCCTTACTACAGAAGCGAGAGAAGGGATCGTCAGGATGAAGGCCGTCATCGTGTGCGCCTCCGTGTCACACGGCAATACGCGTCGTGTCGCCGACACCATGGCCCAGGTACTGGGCGCGAAGGTTGTCGCCCCCGAGGAGGTCGACCCGGGAGAGCTGGCCGACGCCGACCTCGTGGGGTTCGGCTCGGGCGTTTTCTACAGCAGGCTCCACCCCCGCCTGACCGACTTCGTCAAGGCACTTCCCAACGGGCGGGGTCGGGCGTTCGTGTTCGCCACCAGTGGGCTCCCCGAGGTACCGCTGGCGCCTTTCACCCGCCCCCTGGTCCGGCTCCTCGAAGGCAAGGGCTTCGATGTGGACGGGAGCTTCTCGTGCCGGGCGTTCGACACCTGGACGCCCTTCAAGCTCGTCGGCGGTATCAACAAGCAGCGGCCGAACATCGGGGACTTGGCCGCCGCGCGGGCGTTCGCCGAGCGACTGCGGGACGGGAGAGGGCCGGTGTCCTGACCGTGCCGCTTCGGGGGAGGTGCCCCGGTCCCGCGTAACCCAGGCCATCCCGAGGATCGACGTTGCCGAGCTTTGGGAGCGCTCGGGTGAGCGCGGGCAAGGGCCGGCCCTGACCGGTCACGCCCGGACTGCCGCGGCTGGCTCGTCGCGCCGTAGCCATGAGATGGGCTCCAGGTGGTCCTCGCGCATGTCCTCGGCCTTCGCGACGTAGTCGATCACCTGGCGCACGGGCTCCGTGCCAGCCAGGTTGGGCACCGCCAGAGAGCCGATGCCGGGAAGGCCGGGTCGTTGGCGCGGGCCCAGCGCAGCGCGTTGAGGGTGACGTCGGGCAAGTGCTGCTGGGCCTGGCGCAGCCCCGACAACGTCGTCGTCGGAGACTGCGGGCGCGGGTGCCGGCTCTTCGGCGGTGGGGCCCGTGGGGTGATGTGCTGCCATCCCGCCGGGTAGGAGCTGCGGGAGACCTTGCCGGCAGGACGCGACGCCCAGGAAGAACGTGGCATCGGTACGGCGTACGCCCGTCCATCTCCCGCCTGCCCCGGTTCCCGGACGGGCGCCTGGTGCTGGCGGTGTACGTCTCGCCGTGGCTTGGGTCGGACGCCCCGTGCTCACCGGAGCGGCTGTTCTGCCATGTCTACGGCCGGGCGAAGACGGCCTCGCAGTTCATCCCCTCATCCCCGGCCACAGCCGTACTCCAGGCCAATCCAACTGCCGGCCCCGGTCACTTCGAAGGTCCATCGTTGGCGGGATAGCAGAGGCAGGAGGCGACGACTACCAAGGGCCATAGGGACTGAATGCATGTCACGAGGCGTTCAGCAACACCAGCGGCACCGTGACGGTGCATTTCGATCAGGAACCAGCCTGCACCGACGCCCATCAGAGCGGTCACCACGATGGAGGGCACGGGCCGTAGTCCCCATGGTGCGGTTCCGCCGCGATCGGCAGCCAGAACCGGCCACACCGCCAGGAGAGTAAAGCCGACCGCGGCGACTGACCCGTGGATCAGGGACCCCCCACTGCTCGGCACCGGGAGCAGAGCCACCACCAACGCCACCACTCCCCCGCCGCCCAGCGCCACACGTCCGGCGAACGAGGCTGCGCGCAGCCCCCAGGCGGTGAGCAGGTGGCAGACGCCCAGGGCGAGGAGTGCTCCGGTCATCACCCAGAATCCCGCAGCCCCGTAGGCCGCCAGGACGCTGATCGTCTGAGTAACGGGATCGTAGGCGGGCCCCTCCAGTAGTGCCGCGATCGTCCAGCCTCCGACCAACAGGACAGGGACACACCCCGACGAAAGCAGGGCCCACCTGGGAACAGGTCGCATCAGCCCACCGTAAAGCGCTCGATCATTCCTCCGCGCGCGCACGCGGGCGGGTGGGATCCGAATGCGCCTGTGTCGACCGCAACGCAACCCGGGTGGCCGCTGGGCGGTAGGAAGGCACGTCGCAACGGCGCGGGCCGCACGGGTACTGGGGAAGCCTCGCGGCAGATCGGCATGACCGGCCGGTTCCGGGCCATACACGGGCCAGGGCTCTGCCAAAGCCCGCACCGACGACGCGATCGACCGTGACATCGCGGCGTTCGTCACCTGGCCAACGACGAATGCCGCCGTCAGGCCCGCACTGGTTCCATCCCCCCGACCCTCGCGGCCGATTGCCAGCCTCGCGGTTCCGCCGCACCCTCGCCTGGTTCCTCAGGCGTCGGCCCCACGGACTGGTGGCAGCCTCGATCCAGTACGGCCGCCTCTACGCCCGGATGCTGCAGGGGTACGCCGGCTCCTGCGAGTCCGGGTTACCCGGACTCTGGCGAACTGATCTTCTACAGGCGGCTTCCCGCCCATACGAGGGCAGCGCCAACGATGCCTACGTCGCCGCGATGGCTCGCGCCACAGCGACGTGGACGTCCACGCACCTCCCTCGCACCGGCTCCCCCGGCCTGCCGCTGACAGTGGGGGTCAACATCCGGCGGCCTGATGAAGCCGACGCCCCGGGCAACTACGTGGTGGGAGCGCGCCTTGCCGTTGCCGGTGCGGACGACGGCCAAGCAGTGCCTGCGGGCACCGGTCGAGGCGACTGCCTGGTGAAGCCTCCGCCGCGCCGCGAAGCCATCCGTGAGGCAGTGGCCCGAGTTCACACAAGTCCTCGACGCGGCCGCGGACTGCCTGTGGCCCGTCAACGACCTCATCTCCAGCCACCGAGACGCTGCAGTGGGTTACCCCCACAACGCACTACCTGATCACCCGGAACCAGGGCCTGACCTGGCACCAGGCCCGCTCTCGTCGCAGACCGATTCAACCGCAGCCAAGGCCGGCTCGAACGCGCCCAAACCGTACTGGCACAGCGCATCGCACAGGTCAAAGGGAGGGGCGGCACGCTGAGCGAGTTTCACGGTGCAGAGAACGTGCGACTCGTCGTCTGGTTCCACTGACGTCGCCCGCCCTATTCCAGAACTGAGCGCTCTACTTGGCCAGTGGGGCCAACTACGGTGCTCAGTCGTCACAGTTGCGCATCTTGATGAAGACTGTGGGCATGGAGTTCTTCTGCTACCACCGCGATCGGCCCGGCTCCGTGGCGCTGCGCAAAGAGCTCCTGGAGGAGCACTGGTCCTACATGGACCGGTACGCGACGGAGATGATCGCCCGCGGCCCGACCCTCACCAGCGACGGCGACGCGCCCACCGGCAGCGTGCACATCGTCGACATGCCAGATCCCGCCGCCGCCCGCGCGTTCGCCTTCGGCGAGCCTGGCTACCAGGCAGGCGTGTACCGCGACGTGCTGCTGCGCCGGTAGCGCAACACGTTGGGGCGCACTATGTGGGATTTCCCCGGTGGCCGGACCGGCGGCAACCGATACCTCGTGCTCGGCCTCGGCACGGGGCAGGCCGCCGACCTCGCCGTGCCGCCCGAGCAGGACGAGTTGATCGCGTACGGGCCGCTGCTGTCGGACGACGGCGCCAAGTGGCTCGGTACGGCGGTGCTGATGCGGGCGCCGGACCCGGACACGGCACGCGCCGTCCTAACCCCGGACCGGTACGCCGACATCGAGGTTCACAACTGGCAGTTCGGCGGGCGGCCGTCATGAACCGAGGCGTCGCCAATCTTCCACCTCGTTGTGTTAGCCGTTGCCATCCCGGTGAACGGGCCTGTCCAGGACGGCTCCGACGCCCTGATCACACCAGTCACGCGGAGACCGTCGCATCCGTGCCGGCATCCATGAGAGGTGTCCCCCGCGCTGTGTGTCCGTTTCGGGTCCCCCGGCACGGGGCCCCGAGCACTCGCGTGCCGGCCTGCTGTGCCAGCCATTACGCCCAGGGAGGATCGCCCCACTTCGTCAGATGCACGAAGACCGTACGGCCTTGAGCGGGTCGCTCCCAGTCGACGTCGCCGCTGGTGAACACCGCCTGAACCCCTCGTACTTTGCGTGTGCCAGCAGCCCGAGTTCCGGAGGGTCAGGCAGACACCACCCCAGGCGATCACGGCAGCACGAGGCGCTGACAGGTGCGGGACAGGGCAGAATCCTGGGCTGTGATGATCACCACGCGCGAACTCAACCGGGCGACCCTCAGCCGCCAACTGCTGCTGGAACGTGAGCCGCTGACCGTCCCCGACGGGGTGCGGCGGGCGGTCGCGCTCCAGGCGCAGCACCCGGCCTCGCCGTACCTTGCCCTGTGGAACCGGCTCACCAGTTTCGCTCCGGCCGAGCTCGATGCCGCCTTCACCGGGCGTTCGGTGGTCAAGGCGACCCTGATGCGGATCACCCTGCACGCCGTGCACGCCGAAGACTACCCGGTCTTCCGCGCGGCGATGCAGCCCACGCTGTACGCCTCCCGGCTCGGCCACCGCTTTGCCGTCGCGGGGCTGACCCCCGCGGATGCCGACGAGCTGGTGTCGGAGCTGCTGGCCTTCGCCCGTCGGCCGCGGACTTCGGCAGAGATGCAGGCGTGGGCCGAGGAGCGGCTCGGCGCCGAGAAGAGAGACGCGGCGTGGTGGGGGCTGAAGGCGTACGCGCCGCTGCACCATGCCCCGACGGATGCGCCGTGGTCATTCGGCCTCCGGCCGTCCTTCGTCGCGGCCGGAACCGGGGCCGTGCCCGTGGACCGGGTAGTGGATCCTCAGGCGTTGCGGACCCTGATCCTGCGCTATTTGGCGGGGTTCGGGCCCGCGTCGGTCGCGGACGTGGCGCAGTTCGCCATGGTGCAGCGGGCACCCGTCCGCGCGGCGCTGCGTGCTCTGGACGGCGCCGTCGAGCAGCTCCAGGGGCCGGACGGCGGCACGCTCTTCGACCTCCCGGGCGCCTCCCGGCCGCCCGCCGAAACCCCCGCACCTCCCCGGCTCATGGCCATGTGGGACAGCATTCTGCTGGCCTACGCCGACCGCAGCCGGGTGATACCCCAGGGCTACCGCCCTCTGGTGATCCGGCGTAACGGCGACGTACTGCCCACCCTGCTGGTGGACGGCCATGTCGCCGGTGTGTGGCGCCCGGCGGACGGCGGCATCGAGGCCACGGCCTTCCACCCTCTGTCACCAGCCACCTGGGAGGGACTCGCCGCGGAGGCCCAGTCCCTGACGGCCCTCCTGAGCGACCGCGAGGCGGCGGTCTACAGCCGTTACCACCACTGGTGGGCAAAGCTCCCCGAGGCCGAGGTACGGATGCTGTAACCAGCGATTTCGTTCGCTCAAGGCTTCGATGACACAAACAGTCAAGATCCGATGGCACAGGACACCCCCCGAGAAGCCCCCGACCTCGACGAGGTATGGGGCTCACTTATGCGGACACGGCCGCTGAGGCGCTGCCCAGGGCGGTTCCCGGGGTAGTGGCGGGGGTGCCGCCCGGGCAGGCATTAGCCCGCCCGGGCGGCGGCGAGGTGGGCGTCCACGGCGACAACACCGTCGATGCCCTGGCAGAGGCCCACGACCACCGGGACGAGACGCGGTTCCGGGACGTGCCCCCGCAGAGTGACAGCACCGTCCCGGACTTCGACCGCGACGGTGCCCTCGTCCAGGCCGAGGATGCGCCCCAGGACGTCCTGCTCGACCTCGCCGCGGATCTCGGCGTCGGAGCGGATGAAGGCGTCGAGCAGGTCGCTGCGGCTGACGATTCCGGTCAGGAGCCCGTCGTCGCCGACCACCGGCAGCTGCTTGACGTGCCGCGTGCGGAGTTCCCGCGCGGCCCGGGGGATCGTCCAGTCGGCGCGGGCGATGAAGACGGGGCTGCTCATGAGCGCGCCCGCGGTCCGGGCCTGGGCTTTGCCCCAAGCGCGCTCGTCATTCCCGTCCTGCCCCTGCGGATCGGGCATGCCGGTCTCGTGCCGCAGCACGTCGGACGCCGACACGACGCCGACGGGGGCGCCGTCGTCGTCGACGACCGGGGCCGCGACGATGTCGTTCGCGTCCAGCAGAGCAGCGACCTCCTGGACCGGTGTATCGGGGCGGAGAGTGATGACCTCCTCGGTCATCACGTCACCGACCGTGCGGCGGTGCAGCATGGCATCGGCCTCCTCCTGCAAGCGCTGTGCGACGGGGCGACCGCGGTCGGACCGCCCGGGCGGACAACGCGCGGCACGTCGGTCTCCGCGGCCCTGCCGGCCCGTCCACACCGTCTCCCCTACCCATGACAGCACTACGCCGCTCCGGCGACCAGTGACGTTCGGTCTGGCGGGGAGGGCCGGCGGTCCCACGGCCAGGAGTCCGGCCGAGCGCGCGGTAGATGGTGACGACGCCGGACGCCTGGCCCTTGCGCTTGCCGATGGCGATGATCAGGCCGCCCCCCTGACCGCTCACTCAGCGTCATTGAGCTGCGGGCTTCAGCCCGTCCTGCAGGAAGGGAACGTTGGCCACACGCGCGGTGTCGGGAGTCAGCGGTGTGGCCCACAGCCCCTCGGTGTCGTACGGGAGCCGGCCCGCTCGCGGTACGAACCGGAACCAGGCCTTGATCTGATCAGGTGCGGCAGGGGCGAACCCGGCGCCGGTATGGAAGTCACCCCATGATCGTGCACCGTGCCAGTGGCCCCCGCCGCCCCTGCAAGCCCGCCATGCCCCGCACCCTCGCCCAAGGACCACGGTGGGGCGGCGCCGAGGCCGGCCGCGTTTGCCGCGTACCGGCGGTATCGCCTTCAGCAGTGGGCCCATGAACAGGATCTCATCGTGGTCCGGGTTGATCTTGGTCGCTGAGTGCACGCGCAGTCCCCGTACGCCTCGACCTTGCTCTGCCGGAGACGTTACGTCGCCTCCACCGTGAACCGTGTGTTCAGGCCTTCCAGCAGTTGGCGTCCATGCGTGTGCCGCGCCACCGCAGCTCGCCGTCCGTCATGCGGTACACGCCGCTGACAGGTGTCCCGGTAACCCGTCCGGGCGGGCCCTGGTGGCCCAGGGTCAGTTGTGCTGCCTGCACCGGTGCGAGGTCGGTTTTGGTCGCAGTAACGTGGCCGCGGAGCTCCAGGACGTGCCGCAGCATGGTCGGGCAGTTGTTGCTCCTTGAGCTCCACCTCGCCCAGGAGCCAGGTGGATGCCTGCATTCGGCAGTTGATTTCCGTGCCACCGCGGATTCACCGCTTACCACGAAGTCCGTGCCGAAGACACCGATGTAGCCGAGGTCCGCGAGTCCCCAGCCGATCCTCTCGGTCGCTTCCTGTCCTCGGGCCAAAGCCGCCGAGGGGCCAGTCTCGCCGCTGCTCCGAAGTCGCAGCCGGAGTATCCCCCGAATGACCCGCCGAGCCCTGACACATCGGTGAGCTGGACGGAGGGCCGCAGGACAGTGACTGAGCCGTCTCTCGACACCAAGCCGTGGAAGTTGAACGAGGTGCTGCCCACGTAGGCGCTCACCAGCCACCGCTCTGCGGCCGGGATCTTGTCCAGATCCTGCCTCCCGTCCGCCCAACTCGCGAAACCACGCACGCATCGCGGTCTTGTCCTTGAGTACGGCGCTGGTGGGCTGGGTGAGGTGGGGCGCAGGACGGGCACCCAGGCGTTCCAGAGCCGTAAGCCACTCCGACCGGGGTGGCAGATATGAGGCGGGCGCCAGCTCTCTGCCCCGCCACCGGCCCTCCACCAGATCGGGCAGGGCCTCGACAAGCCGGTCGAGCTGCCCGAGGACATCGGTGTCGGTCCGGTGAAGCAACAGCTGCTCGGCCGAGAGGAGTTCGGCATCGGCCTGATACCAGGCGGTGGCATCCACACGACGACACCCTCGTCGCTGACTCCCTACACGTGTCCTGGTGAGCGGCGATGACACGACCCACTGGGAGCGCTCCGCGGCCTAACGCTGGGCTGGGATTCCGGCGGCGCGTACGACCCACTGAAACTCGTGCCGTAAGGGCAGATAGCCAGTTCACAGAGGGCGGAGTTGTCCCCTCTACGCGTGGCACGTTGCGCTGCTGGGGCCGTCGGTCAGCGGCGGATGCGGGCGATGAGCAGGGCGACGTCGTCGTGGTCGTCGGGATGACGCAGCGCGGCCAGGAGGTGGTCGCAGGTGTATTCGAGGGTGCGGTGTGGGCCGTCGAGGAGAGTGACGAGGGCGTCCAGGCGGGTGTCGATGTCCTGGTCGCGGGTCTCGACCAAGCCATCGGTGTAGAGGACAAGTTGGTCGCCGGGGTCCAGGTCGATGGCGGTGGTGCGGAAGGGGACGCCACCGACGCCCAGCGGGGCGCCCGTGGGCAGGTCGAGTAGTTCGGGAGCGTGTCCGGGCCGCATGCGGACAGGAGGCAGGTGTCCGGCGGTGGAGATGTGGCACTGCGCGCCGTGGGGGTCGTACAACGCGTAGGTGCAGGTGGCGAAGTACGGGTCCAGCCCGGCGGTGATCCTGTCCAGGTTGCGGAGCACCTGGGTAGGTTCAAGGCCCAGTCCGGCGAGCGTCTGGGTGGCGGTGCGCAGCCGGCCCATGGTGGTGGCGGCCTTGATGCCGCTGCCCATGACGTCGCCGACGACGAGCGCGGTCTTGTCGCCGGGGAGGGGGAGGATGTCGTACCAGTCGCCGCCGACCTCGCTGGCGGTGCCGGCTGGCTCGTAGCGGGAGGCGACTTCCAGGCCGAAGAGTTGCGGCGGCGGGTCGGGAAGGAGGCTGCGCTGGAGGGTGAGGGCGGTGTCGCGCTGCTGCTGGTACCAGCGGGCGTTGTCGATGCAGACGGCTGCGCGGGCGGCCAGCTCGGAGGCCAAGGTGGCGTCGTCCTCGGTGAAGGGCTGTGGGTTGCGGGCGCGTACGAGATCCAGGGCGCCGAGGACCTCGCCGCGCGCGATCAGCGGCACGGCCAAATAGGAGTGGACACCCGCCCGGGCCAGCAGGGCGGCCGCTCGAGGGTCGCGGGCGATGAGGGACAGATCGGCCTCGCCCACGTGGGCCACCATGACGGGCTGGCTCGTGTTGACGGCCCGGGTGACCAGGCGGTCGGCGTCGTAGCGGGCTACTTCGCTGGGAGGGTCGGCGACGCTGGTGGCGTCGGTGGGGTAGGCGGCGGCCACGGCCAGGGCTCGAAACAGCGCAGGTCCGTGAGCAGGGACGGTGGTGCGGTGGCCGGCCAGGGCGGAGTCGAGAACGTCCACGGCGGCCATGTCGGCCAGCTCGGGCACGGCGACATCAGCCAGCTCGCGGCAGGTCTGCTCAAGATCCAGCGTGGTGCCGATGCGCACCGAGGCATCGGCGACCACGGCCAGCCGATGCCGGGCCCGGTCCGCATCCAGGGCCGCACGGTGCCGGTCGGTGACATCGACCGCCGAGGTGCCCACGCCCAGCACCGTTCCACCAGGGTCTTCCAGGCGGTAGTAGGAGACCGACCAGGCGTGCTCGGTATCGGGGTCGGCCGGGGTGCGGCCAACGGTGTACTGGTCCAGCAGCGGTACGCCGGTGGCCAGGACCCGGCGCATCCCGGACTCAATGCTGTCGGCGTCCAGGAAGGGCAGCGCTTGCCGCACGCTCCGCCCGAGGTGCTGCTCGGCAGGTAGGCCGTTGATCCGCTCCAGCGCCGGGTTGACCATCACGTACCGCAGGTCGGTGTCGAGGACGGCCAGCCCGATCGGCGACTGGTCGACGAGCCGCACGGACAGCGCCAGGTCCCGCTCCACCCGCCGCAACGTTGCCTGGTCGGTGGCCAGCCCCAGGGCGTAGAGATCACCGCGGTCGTCCTGCAGCCGCATGTTGCGGAATTCCAGCAGCCGCGTGCCGCCGTCCTTGTGCCGCACGGGGAAGACGCCCGCCCAGGTCCCTTCGCCCTCCATCACCTGAGCGAACAGATGAAGCACGCGGTCGACGTGCTCATCGGCCACCAGCAAATGGGCCGCGAACTGGCCGAGTGCCTCCTCGGCGCTGTAACCCAGCAATGCCTGGGCCTGCGGGCTCCAGAACACGATCCGCCCGTCCGTATCCAACACCCCCGCCGCCACGCCCAGCACATCGAGCAGCCCGCCCGGCTGCGACGGCCCCAGATCTGCACGTTCAGCGGGGCCAAGATCGGCCTGGAACCCATCCGTACCCATGGCCAGCCGCTCCTTCCACCCGCCGGCACGGTGGTGATCCCACTTCTCCAGCGGGCGACGTGGTCTCTTCCATGGTCGCCCAGCACCAGTGATTCCCGCAGCCCCTGAGTGCTCGGCAAGGCTTGGCCGCTCAGTAACCAGGCCCGCGTTCGCCACCAGCGTCCCCGCCTGGCTCGGCGCCGTCGTGTTGGTTCAGAGCCGCGTCGGTGGTGGGCCTGCGCACCCAGAGCGACGCGGGATGAGCGGACCCCGCATGAGAGCCCAGTCGTTGTTCTGCAGCTGACCAGATCACTGGTCGCACGCGGCGGTCATGAAGTTGCCCTACGCGATCGGCAGCATCTGGGCCCCCCATGTGGCGGGGCCCAGACGCAGGTGACCGAGCCGATGGCCGGCTACCCGTGTGTCGAGCGGTATGTGGCAGTACCACCAGTGTCCGCGACGTCGTCGGGCAGACCGAGCAGGCCGCAGGACCTCGCTGTGAAAACCACCGGCAGTCACGACGAATGCCGCAGGTCGGGAGCGACCCGTCCTCTTGCGTCGGCGGTTACCTGGCTGTGGTGTCCCATCACATGGCAGCTGACCTGCGCGTTTCTACGGTGTCGGATGATGAGTGACCGTCGCTCTCCCCGGCTGCGTGTTGCTGAGGCAACCGGGTTATCGGGAAAAGACGTTCTTGCTGGACCGGCGGAGGCGGCGGCGGAGGGCGGGGCCGATACGGACGAGTAGTCGTCTGTCGATGCCGGTCACCTTCTTCTCCGCAGCGGTCAGGCGGCTCTCGGCTTTGGCGAGCCGCTTCTCCAGCATGCCAAGGTACTGACCGAGTTCGGCGTTCTTCTTCTCGGAGGCAACGAGCCTCTTGTTCAGGGCGTCGTTGTTTTGGATCACGCGGTCAATGCGACGATCGGCTGCTGCGTGCTGTTCGCGCAGGCGGCTGATGCGGTAGCGCATGTTGCCGTCGTCGTATCCGTCCCACAGTCGCAGTGAAGGCGGCAAGGTCTGCTCGGCCATCCGGGCGTCGAACGAAGCGCCGCCGTCGCCGTGGTCGTACGTGTTCTCCAGGTCGTTCTTGTCGAGAAACGCCGCTATGCGGGCGAAACGCTCTCGGTGTCTCTTGAGCATAGAAGTGAAATCCGCCTGTTCGTACAGCTCTTCCGGGCCGGTGCAGGCAGGCAGATCGCGCAGCATACGGTGGGGAAGGTCGAAGTATCGGCACAACTCCAGCGTGCGTGAGTCGTGCGCCAGGACGACGGCGGGCGTTCCGGCGAGCAGGGCGGCGATGTTGCCGTGGATGCGGGTCCCATAGGCGAAGTCGTAGTCGGCCAGTTCATCGATCCAGGTTCTCGGATCGAGAGGAACGGTGACCTTCTCCTCACGAAACAGCGGGTGGCTCAACTGCAGCGGGAAGGAGTCCTCGTGGCCGGCCTCCCTGGAGGTGTCGCCCCAGAAAAGCAGCTCGGCATCGACCAAGTTCTGTGCGTAGTACGTCAGGTTCTCGAAATGCTGCTGGGCATGGGTCGCGATCCCGGCGACGTCTCCCACGGGAATCGCTTCAGGGGAGAGGTTCAGCGCTATTCGTGAGTCCGGACCGAACATGCCTGGCTCGCGCAGCTCGGGGAATGTGTCTCCGTACAGGAACATCGACGGGCAGCCGATGATGTCCACGTCCCGGAATCCCAGGCCGTTGAGGTAGGAGGCGGTCAACTCGCCCCGTACTCCGATGGAGGCCGATTTCTCCAGCACCGCGGTGGCGAACCGCCTGACGGAGTCGGTCATGGGCAGCAGAGCGTCGGTGTCGTAATCTGCCCCCACCTGGGCGCCGACGCCCAGCACCACCACCGGGATAGTGAGCTGCTCGATCAGCCGGGACAGTCTGTCCAAAGAGGCGCGGAAGTCAGGGCGGAAGGCATTGGCGAGCGGTACGACGAATACATCGTACTCGTCGTTGATCTGCCCCGCTCGCTCGGCCGACGGGTTCGTCTTGATGCCGTTGGACGTGATTGTGCTCCACGGGGTCGAGAGCAGTTTGTGTGCGGAGTCGCTGAAGAGCAGATTCCCGCTGTTGGTGGCCATCAGGTCCTGGTGCAGGTACTCGGCTGATTCGGCCGCGCGGAAAGGGCTCTTGCCGGATCGGAGAAGTATGCGCTTCATGTGCTCGTCCACCTTTCGCAGCTGAATGAGCAGGGAATGGGAACGCTTCCTGCACCCCTGGAGGCAGGGCACATACTGGGGCAATCCAGACCATGATAATCCTCGCACTAGTGAGCGAATTCGTGGGCGCCTTCACCGCGGCCAAAACCGCATCCCAGTGCCCGGCTCCTTCGGTTCTCGGGTGAGTACGAAGGGTTCCCGGTCCTGAGTAGCGGCACGCATGCCCGGGCCTCCCACTGCGACCATGAAGCGACCGCGTAGCGAACACCCCTGCATTACGCTCCACCGGCGGCTCCACCGCGCTCTGCGCAGCGCCGCCTTGACCGCGCTGTGCGCTCTGGCCCCTTGCCGCCTGCGGCGCCCAACGAGCGGGCGGCAACGATTCGAAGGCCGCGTCCGGCGCCCGGCCGAGGCAGCCTCGGCCGCACCTTCCCGCGCCGGAGCCGAAGACGCCGAGTTCCTGGCGTTCATGAACCCCTCAACTCCGTCGCCGAGTTGCGCGAGAAGCATCCGCGGCCCCCCGGACCGATGGAGGAACGCCTGCGGCAGGGCCGCCCACCACGCCCCTTGCCGAACTGCCCGTCCCCCAGGCGACCCCGCCCACGGGCGAACCCCGGGATCCTAAGGCCGCCAAGAGGGAGGTGGAGCTGAGTCCAAAGTGATGCGGAGGGGCCACGGCCGACAACAGCATCGACGTACGTCCTTCCCGCAACACCGCCGCCTTCACCCTCGCCCTCGCCCTCGCCCTCGCCAGCGACCTACCTGCCCCGGTGCTCAGCCAGATCCTCCGCGTCAGCATCGCCACCGCGGTGCACCGGAGCACCTGCGTCAAGCGCGACTGGTCGTCCTACCTCCAAGCCCGGACGCTCACTCCCTCAACCAAACGTCCCCCGTGACAGTCCATGGGGGGACTGGCACTGCAGTGCGCCACCCGCACACTGCGAGAGCCGGGGCGCGCGCGGGGACGAATATTGCTCCTTGCGACCCCACCGCGCGGCGGCAGTTCAGATTCTTGCTGTTCATGTCGGGGAAGAGTTCGTTGAGTTGGGTCGGAGCTTGATGGACGTGCCCCGAGCATCGTCGGGTCGGTCCCTGCGGACGTCCGTGAACTCAACTTCTTTGCTTGTCATCCAGCGCGCTGCCCCTCGCCCGGGCGCGATCCGGTGATGAACATCGTCAGTCTCGGGGCCCGGAAGGTGACCGGATGGCAGCGCTTCCCCTGCAGTTCCCCCCACCGGGGAGTGCGGACGACATCGACCTGGCGTCGCTCCGGCAGGCGGTGGGCGTGGCACTGCGCGAGTTCCTCCACAGCAAGAACCGCACGGCGGACAACCCTCGCCTGTCGCCGTTGATCGAGGTGCTGCAGGACTTCGTCGCCGCCGGAGGCAAGCGAGTGCGTCCCCTGCTGTGCTGTTGTGGCTGGTACGCGGCAGCGGGATCCGGCGCGTTCGCCCCGGTGTTCCAAGTGGCGGTGGCACTGGAGCTCTTCCACACCTTCGCTCTCATCCACGACGACATGATGGATGCCTCGGAGACCCGGCGTAGTCGACCCAGCGTCCACCGCGCGCTTGCCGCCGGCTTCGAGGGGCACAGGGACGCGCACACGGCCGAACTGCTCGGCAGGCACAGCGCGATCCTGCTGGGCGACCTCGCCCTGGTGTGGTCGGACCATCTGCTTCAGACCAGCGCCCTCACCGCAGTCCAGCGCGCCGCCGTCCTGCCACTCCTCGATGCCATGCGCACAGAGGTCATGCTCGGCCAGTACCTCGACCTGTGCCATGCCGGCCGGGCGGGCGGCGATGTCGAGTCCGCGTTGCAAATCGCCCGTTTCAAAACCGCCAAGTACACCGTCGAGCGGCCGCTCCAGATCGGCGCTGCCCTCGCCGGGGCCTCCCCTGACACCCTCGCGGCCTGCACCGCGTACGCCCTCCCGATCGGAGAGGCGTACCAGTTACGCGACGACCTCCTCGGAGTCTTCGGCGATCCGGCCCTCACCGGCAAGTCCGCTCTGGAGGACTTGCGTGCCGGGAAGCACACCGCGCTGCTCGCCATCGCCCTGCGCAACGCCGACGCCTTCGAAGCCGCTGTCCTCCGCCGCCTTGTCGGCGACCCCACACTCGACGAGAACGGTGCCGCAGCCGTGCGAGGCGTCCTCACCGCCACAGGAGCCCGCGAAGAAGTCGAAGCCATGATCCGCAGCCGTCGCAGACAAGCACTCGGGGCATTGGACCGCTCCCCGTTTCAGCCCGCCGCCCGGACCGCACTGAGGGCGCTGGCCCGCACCACCACGGAGCGCACGGCATGACCGCCGCCGACCGGCTGGATCCCGTCACGGCCAACGGCGACCTCGCGGGCGCCAACTCGTATCTCCCGACCAGCTGCCCCAGCAACTGAGCCGTGGAAAGGGACTCGAATGACGAATCCATGTGACGCAACGTCAGCAAACCCGGACGCAGCGGGAGGTGAGTCGTGCACGCCGACCGTCCCGCGCTGAGGACAGGGGTCGCCCCAGGCGCCCTGCCGGGGATAGGCCACGCCTGGCAGCTGCGGACGCGGCCCCTGGAGTTCTTGGCTTCCCTGCCCGCCTACGGCGACCTGGTCGAGATCGGGTTCGGGCCCCGACGCGCCTACGTGGTCTGCCATCCCGAGCTGGTGCACCACATCCTGTCCGATGGACGCACCTTCGACAAGGGCGGCCCCTTCATGGACAAGCTCCAGCAGATCATGGGCGACTCCATCGGGACCTGCGCGCATGCGCCTCATCGTCGGCGGCGCCAACTGGTGCAGCCGGCCTTCCACCCTCACCGGCTACGGGACTACTCGCACCTGATGAACCGCCAGATCGCCGCGGTGCTGGAAACCTGGCGCGACGGGCAGGTGATCGATGCCGCCGCCGAAATGGATGAGATCACCGCCAGGGTAGCGGCCTGCACCATGTTCGCGGCCGACCTGGGACCCGCGACCATCGCCGAAGTCCGCCATTGCCTGTCCGTCCTGCTCGACGGGCTCTTCAAGCGCATGACGGCACCGCTGCCCCTACTGGAGAAACTCCCCACCCCGGCCAACCGCCGCTTCGACGCCGCGCTCACTCGCCTCAACGCCATCGTCCATCAGATGGTCGCCGCCTACCGGCGCAGCGGCAACGACCATGGTGATGTGCTTTCCATGCTGCTGACCGCCCGTGACGAGTCCGGCGGCTCCTTGAGCGACTCAGAGATCCGCGACGAGGTCGTCACTTTGTTCCTCGCCGGAATGGAGACCACCGCATCAGTCCTGATCTGGACGCTGCATCTGATCGGACAGCACCCCGAGATCGAGGAGCGGCTTCAGGCCGAGGTCGGCACAGTGACCGACGGCAGGACAGCGGGGTTCGACGACCTGCCCAAACTCCGGCTGACGGGGCGCATCCTGGCCGAAGCATTGCGCCTGTACCCGCCGGCATGGTTGTCCACCCGGGTGGCCACCCAACAGGCCGAAGTCGCGGGCACTGTGATCCCCTCGGGTACCGCAATCGTCTACAGCCCCTATCTGATCCAGCGCCGAGCCGATATCTTTCCCGACCCCGAAATCTTTGACCCCGAACGGTGGCTGCCCGACTGCGGCCCCGCCCCGCAGCGCGGCGCCTACGTACCGTTCGGTGGCGGCGCCCGCAAATGCCCAGGCGACGTCTTCGGTCTCACCGAAGCCACCCTGGCCCTCGCCGCAATCGCCGGGCAGTGGACGCTCCACCCCCTTCCCGGAGTACGAGTCACGCCGCAAACCCGCGGCCCCCTGCGACCGGACCGACTTCTTCTACGCATTCAGCGCCGATCCCGTCACGGCCACGGGAGCTGACCCCTTCAGGACTCATGCCGACAGCGGCGCGAAAAGGAGGATGTATGTACGACCGGAGCTCAGTCCTGCAGAGCCTAGACGCCAACGCGGTTGCCTTTGCCATCCTCTTCGGCGGTTTGACGGCGTTCATGTTCGCCTGGTTCTGGCTCGTCATCCGCAAAGCCGCCCGGGAACGGCAGTACAGCGTGCCCATTGGCGCGGTCTATTTCTGGCTCGCCCACGATGGGACCGCCGCGCTGGGCATCATGGAGTGGCCGGGCCCTGGGAGCCACTGGTTCATCATGTTCCTGCGCTGCGCGTTCATACCGGCCACTGTCCTGGACGCCGTTCTTCTCGCCCAGATCATCGCCTACGGCCGCGGCGAACTTGCCCCATGGCTTTCCCAGCGTGTCTACGCCGCCTCGATCCTGGCGGGCGCCGCGTTCATCACCGCCAACTGGCTTGTCGTCATGCACGCCCTCCACGACGATCTCCACTTCATTTCCATGGCTCTGACCATCGCCCTTCCTCTTCCGCTGATCACAGCGACACTCTGGCGACGCCACGCCTGCAGCACCCTCTCCCCACTGGCCTGGACCGCCTACACGGCCATGGTGGTGCTGTACTTCGCCAGCACATTCACGCTGGGCGGCTATTTCCACAGCTGGCCCTGGATTCTCCTGGCTGCCGTCAGCTGCACGTGGGGCATTGTCCTTATCCGGATGATCTACGCTGCGCCGCCTCATCGGGTACAGCAGTCAGCGGTGGCCACACGACCGCCATCGTGAGCCGATGACAAGATCCCGTCTCCCTGCCCTGCTCCACCGAGGAGGCACCAGCACGCTCACACATCCCATCGCGCTGCAAACCGGAAGGATCCCCATGCGGGACGCCCCTGCCCTGCCCGAACAACCGGCGTTCTACTGCCCCATAGAGACTGCCATCCACCCCGACGTAAACCTGCTCGAGCAGACAGCCGACAACTGGCTCGCCGAGCACAGCCTCTACCGCACCCCCTACGAGCGCGCCACGGTCCTGGGCTCGAATGCGGCCGAGTTCTTCGGCAGGCTCACCCCCACCGCGCCCACCGATCGCCTCCAGACAGCCGTGAACTGGTGCTATTGGGGCTTCGCGTTCGACGATGCCCGATGCGACGCAGGCCCGGCCAACTATGACACCGCCCGGTTCGTGGACCTGGCCAGCCGACTCCTGCGCCTGCTGGAGACCGGCACCTGTGCCGAACCCGACCGCTACGCCGCCGCCCTGTACGCCATCGCCCACAGCGTCCAGCAGATCGCCACGCCTACGCAGTTCAGACGCTGGACCGAAGCACAGCGAGCTTGGCTCCTGGGCGTCAGCTGGCAGATCAGCAACGACTACCGCAAGCACGTGCCATCGGTCAGCGACTACCTGTCCATGCGGATGCACGCCTGCGGAGCAGGCCCCTGCACAGCGATGATCGAAATAGTCAACGGCATCAACGTCGGCGACCCCCTCGACACACCGCCGGTCCGGGCCCTGACCGAACTGACCTGGACGATCGGGGGCATCGACAACGACCTCATGTCCTACCGCAAGGAAGCCCAGCACGCACAGACAGGCCAGAACCTCGTGACAGTGATCGCTCACCAAGACCACTGCACACCCTCCCAGGCACTCCACGCAGCCGTAGCGCTCCGCGACCACCTCATGGCCCTCTTCCTCCAGCTACGCGAACAGCTCCTCACGACCGCCCCGCCCGCGCTGCGTCACTACCTCACCGACCTCGGTCACACCATCCGCGGCAACCTCGAATGGAGCGCCAGAGTCCCCCGCTACAACGGCCCCGGCCCATCCGCGCCGCTGCGCTGGGCACGTCAACCAGCAGCCGGCGAGCGGCATCCCCTGCCGCATATCGCCTGGTGGTGGGACCAACTCGACCGGGACAAAACATGATTCACCGTTGGAACCTAACCGGACTCTCGGCGGTGCACGATTCGCAGGCTTGGAACCATCAAACGTGTGGCTGGTGTGATCACGGCATCTGAGCCGTCCTGGACAGGCCCGTTCACCGGCCTGGAACCGTGCTGCTTCGGCAAGTTGGTGTCGACGCTGCGTCGCGAAGGGGCGGACACGGTACGAAGAGGCCGCCCATGGCGCTTGCCCTTCGAGGACAGAGTGAAGCTGCCGTCCGGAAACCCGTGGCAATCGCCGACGGCGGTTACCCGAGAGCCAGCGCCTCAGCCACGTCGAACCCGTCAGCCATGCAGCTGACCCTGCGTGGTCGCTGCACTCCAACCAGCCGCCATCGTGTTCGTCACGAAATGTGAACTACAGCCAGCCGTACGCGTCCTCAAGCCGGAAGCGGCCCTGGTCTTCACCGACTTGATGGCCGCCGAGAAAACCCCTGACGAGGTACTGCACCCCGCCGTGTCCCGCTTGGGCGTGGATCGCTGGCCACGCCGGACTTCTACCACCGGACACTCACCGGGCTCGGCCTGTACCGCATCAACTTCGACAACCCAGCGGCCAATTGGTCAACCACTATGTGCGCCTCACCGAGAAGACCCACAAGCTCGAGGAGGAACTGCGCGGCGTCATCAGCCCCGCCTACCTCGACAGCCTGCTCGGCAACTTGCCCCTCTGGGTGGACGCCGCCCGCCGCGAGCAGCTGCGCTGGGGCATCTTCCCCTACAACATGAGTTGAGCGCGTTCGCCGGCTCAGTCGCAGATCTTGCGATCGAGATGCACTACCTGAAGCGCGATCCCGCGGGTCCTCAGTGGCATCGGCGCCTAACATCGCCTTGTCGGTGGCCCGCCAACCAGCACAGCGGTCGCCAACCAGCACGCACGTGCTCACTGGCTGTCCGTGCCGCGGAGTGTGTTGCGCTGAACGAGCCGCGAGAGGTCACGCGCGGTGATGATGCCCACCAGGCGCTGGCCATCGATGACGAGGATCCGCATGCCGCTGCCGGGGTGGACCTTTTCCAGTACGTCTTCCAGGAGGTCGTCCGGCGCGCACGTGCTGCACTGCGACAGCGGGATCGCCACGTCACGCACGCGCAGCGTCTCCCGCTGCGGCAGCGGCGTCTTCGCGAGCTGCGGCAGGTGGACCATGCCGCTGGGGCGTCCTTCGAAGTCGATCAGGGGCAGGGTCGAGTGGCGGGCCCGCACCGCAACCTCGTCGACGCAACGTTCCACGCTCACCCAGTCGGGGCAGGTTTCCACGGGCCTCGACATGGCATCGACTGCTCGTATCCCGCGCAGGGCTGCGGCCAGCCCGGCGTGCTGCCGCTCCGCGTTGGCGACGATCATGATGAAGAAGCCGACGACCATCAGCCACAGACCGCCCAGTGCACCGCGCAGCACCGAAAGCCATCCGAAGGCGATCAGCAGGAAGCCGAAAACCTGCCCACTGCGTGCGGCTGCTCGTTCGGCCCGGTCCCGGTCTCCAGTGCGCCACCACATCACCGCCTGCACCACCCGCCCTCCGTCGAGCGGCGCGGCAGGCAGGAGATTGAACGCTCCCAGCACAAAGTTCACCCACCCCAGCCACACCAGGACAGCCGCGGGCGCCGCCCAGCCGAACACGGCGTCCAGCCCGAGGCCTGCCCCGAGCGCCGCTGCGCCTACGACCAGGCTGGTGAGCGGCCCGCTGATGGCTACGAGGAAGGCCGCACCGGGCGCGTGCGGCTTGCCCATCTGCGTCATCCCGCCCAGCGCCCAGAGCGTGATGTTCTGAACCGGGATGCCCTTCCTCCGGGCCGTGATCGCGTGGGCGGCCTCATGGGCGAGCAGGCTCCCGAGAAGCAGCAGGGCACCAGCCAGGCCGCCGGCGGTGTATGTGGCGTTCGACTGTTCCGGAATCCAGGCTGGGAGCGTCTGGCTCCCCAGGCTGTACCCGAAGAGCACGACGAGCAGGGGCACGGTCCAATGAATGCGCAGCGGCACCCCCTGGACTCGTCCGATCCGTACCGAGCTGTTCATAACCGTCTCCCGAGGACCGAAGCAGGCGGCCCTCCACCCGAACCGGTACGCCCTGGGGGCCTCCCCGGGACCGGACCAGCGGGATGTCCGCCCACTGCCAGTCTCGCTCTCCGGGGCCGGTGGCCGGGAGCGTGGCTTTCCTATGTTCGGAGCATGTCGACGAGGCGGAGAATCTCCATGGGCAGCGGGAAGATGCGAGTGGACTTCCGGTCGCTGGAGAGCTCCGCCATCTCGGAATCGCGGAATGGTGGAATGGTGGAATGGTGGAATGGTGGAAAGGATCCTCAGGTGAAGAGCAGCCGGGTGACCCTCCAGCCGCACCGCAGCTTGCCAACGTCTCGGCGGCCTCGAATTCGCCCTTGGCGTGGATGACCTTGGCGTGCTGGTCTCGCTCGGACTCGGCCTGCCGGGCCATGGCCCGGCGCATGGTCTCGTGCAGCTCGACGTCCTTGACCTCGACCAGGGTGACCTTGACACCCCACGGGTCGGTCACGCCATCGATGATCAACCCCAGAGGTTGGGGGTGGAGCGAAGGCTCGCTCGGCGGACCTGATGATGCCGCAATAGTGGCGGCAGGTGGCAGGGGTGACAGGAATCGAACCTGCGGCATCCGGTTTTGGAGACCGGCGCTCTGGCCTCTGAGCTACACCCCTTTGATGTTGATCAGCTTGGCATGACAAACAGCCTCGGCCAACAGGTTTTCGGCCCCACTACGGTTTACGCGCTCGGCATCCGTCTGGCGCCGGCCACACCCGCTAGGGCGAAAGCCGGTAGGCTGTGCCACCCCGGATGCAGGGCGGCGCGTGCCGCGCTCGCAGCGGGCGGGCAAACAGGCGTCCCGACCTCCACACGCCGTCCACGCGCCCACATGCCGGCGCCGCCTGAGACCCGTACAGGGGCACGATACGGCCCAATCACCTGCGTCAGACGCTACTGACTGCCCCTTCCCGCGGCGCAGCACCGAGCATCATCACGGGGGCCGATCTCCACGTTGTGGGACGGCATCCACCGCATCGACGAACACCTCACCCTGGAGTCCGCGCCCGGCCACACACCCCTGCCCCCCCGGCGGTCGGTGAGCGCGTCACTGTCAGCAGTCCCGCTGACACGAGAAGGAGCCGCTCATGGCCGGGCGGGCCCCAATCGCTCCCCATTCGCCACAACGCAGCTGCGTTTCACGCCGGATGCCATCGACGCTCTCATGCGCCTACGGAGCTTGCTGGAGCGCACGTGATGCAACCGCCGGATTTTCGCCGCTGACTGAGTCAGCAAGGTAGAGCAGGTGCAGGCTGCCCCCGATCCTGAAGCCAGGTACTACCAGGGGGGATGCATGCTGTCTGGCTGCTTTTCTTGGCTAATGATTGTCGTGTCTGGGGCGACCTTCCTGGTGCTGTTCGTCTGGAGCGCCTTAATGGTCTGGGCGGTCTGGGACCTCGGGGGGCCCTTGCAGGGAAGCCTCGCTGCGTTGCCCTTTGCCGTTTTGTGGGGGATGCCTGTCGTGAGCTTTTTTACGCTGTCGCGTAACGAGCCCGAAGAGAACACCGCCCCGGAATAGCTGCGAGTTGACCGACGAGCGAGGCGGCCGTGATGCGGCGATGACGCCGGTGTTCGGTCCACAGAGCGCAGCAGTTCTAGCAATGGGTGCGTGGGGCGGCGCCGACCCCGCCGTAGACCTCGATCGTTCCACCGCACGGGCACTGTGCTGCACGCTGAGATCGCGTCGCCCTTCGGCGAGGTCGAGTACGGCCTCGATGCGTCGTACGGACTGTGGGGCGGACAAGACAAGGCCATCCCCCTCCATGTTCCGCCTCGGGCGGGCATGACGGGACCGCGCCCACCAACGAGCGCGGGCCGACACCGACTTATGTGGCGGTGGGACTCAGATGTGACGGGAGCCGCTGAAGCTGTGATACGCCCTCAGTCCTCTCCCAGCACCGCCCGGATCACGTGCCGGGCGTTGTGCGCCATCGCCGGGTTCGTCCTCCGGTAGTACGGCAGCGCAATCAGCGCCTGCGAGAGCGTCCGCCCCCGGCCGCGGTTCCAGGTCGCGTCGTCCACGCCGAGCGCCTCGCGCAAGACCTCCCTTGCATCGGTCGGCAGCAGATTCCACGCCGGGAACAGATCGCAGGCCGGATCACCCACCCCCATGCACCCGAAGTCGATCACCGAGGTCAGCCTGCCACCGTCCACCAGCAGATTGCCCGGCATCAGATCGGCATGCAGCCACACCGGCGGCCCGTCCCAGGCCGGGGCCCGCAGCGCGTCCTCCCATACGGCGGCCGCGGCGTCGCAGTCGACGCTCTCCTGCGGGATCTCGCGCAGTTCCTCGATCGCCGCCCGGGTCGACGCGTCGAGCGAGGCGAGCGGCCCGCCACGGTGGGCCTCCGGCGCCCCCGGCAGAGTGATGTTCCGTATCGTCGTCACGAACTCGGCCAGATCCTTGGCCAGCAGCACGGGCTCGCTCAGCGCCCCCGCCTCGGGGTTCTCCCCCGGCAGCCACCGGTACACCGACCACGGCCACGGATACCCCTCGGCGGGCTCCCCGGCCCCGAGCACCTCGGGGATGGCCGTGGGCAGCCGGGACGCGAGGCGAGGCAGCCAATCTCGCTCCATCAATACGTCCTTGGCTCCGCCTTTCACCAGCGGCAGCCGTACGACCATGCCGGCGCCCAGCCGATACATGGCGTTGACCGTGCCGCCGGACGGAAACCGCTCCACCGCCAGCCCTGCCCACTGGGGGAACTGCCCGGCGATCAGCCGCCGTACGAGGCCGTCGTCGATGGGGTGCAGGCCGGGATGCATCTGTCCTGTGCTCACAGGCCGCCATCCGATCGCCGGACGCCGACGGGCGTCAAACGCTTTTCCGGCTACTGATTCCCAATGATTCCCAATGTGCTTGCCAAGCCTGGTTCGTGACTGGCTGTGGTCACCTCAGCCCATGCGGACAGCACTGCCCGCTCCAGGGCGGGGAAGTAAATGCTCGGCTTTCCCCGCGGCCGTACCAGCCCGCAGTTCGGGCACGGCTCCACCTCCGAAGTCGTTCCTGTACTTGTCCCGGTAGACGACCTCGCCGGCGAGTCCTTACCAAGCGATCTTGTCGCGCCCATCCCAATCAGTGGCCGAGTCGCCGCGGCGCACCGGGCGGCCAATCAGTAGAAGCCACTCCTGCGGCATGAGCTCGACCGCCCATGGCCGCCAGCCATGCTTGGCGCAGGCCGGTCCGGCACGGAGAGGTTCGTCATCGCGGACGCGGCCCGCGTCATGCCGCATACCCTCCGGCGGTCGAGCTCGAAGACGAGACGATCGCGGAGCTGCGGATGCGTCGAGTTCGACGACGACCTGGCTGGCAAGGCAACCCGGATCAGCAATCGACTCCGCTGCCTCAGTCAACTGCATCTCACCGTTCCCGACGCCTGATTCCTCCGAAGCGACACTCCTCACCTACTGCCGTCTGCGCAGTGATCGGGCGATCTCGGCAACCGAGCTGAGAATGGCGGCGCGGTGCTGGGGCCGGGTGCCCCGCAGGGCCTGACGCGTAATCACAAGGACCGTTGCGGCGGTCACCGTGCAGCTGAACAGCACGGCGACCGCATGTGTCGTCAGCAGGCCGAGCAGCAGGCGGGAAGTGGTCATCGCTGACTCCGATGGAGGTGCGGTGGTACGGGACTCTCGCAGGGCGCCGGTCCATCGGTATGTCCATCGACCTCCCCACCGCAGGTTGGACGGGCGGTGTTCCGGACCGCAGGTGGCAGCCCTAGGCTGGCAGTCTCCCGATGCGCTCGCGGTGGACGCGTTGGACGGCTGGAGAGGGCGGGCCGTAGCGCCATGACCGAGGACAGCAGCGCGGCCGCGCTCGAGGAAGAATTCTTCGAGGATCTCAGGCGTGTGGAAGACCTGCGGCGAGAGTTACCGGTGGGGGTGCGTCCCTCCTTGCGCGACGTGGCGACCCGCGCGCAGCGCTCGCACAACACCATCGACAACTGGCTGAGCGGCAAGGCGTTCCCGGCTGACGTGGGCGTCTTGGCCGACGTGATAGCCCTGATCGGGCAGGCAGCCGCCCGTGGCGGCGTCGGCAACCATGGGGTGCTGCTCGATCCCCGACGGTGGCGGGAGCGGCATGCCGCAGTCAACCGGGCGAGGGTACGGGAGGCCGAACAGGCGCGGCGTGGCCGGCAGGCAGCCGCCGACCTGGCCGGCGCCGAGGCCCGGGCCCGCTCCGGTGCCCTGACCGACCCGCCCCAGCGCTTGGACCGCTGGACGGCAGCTCGGTTGCGTGTCCATCCGTCCATCTCAGGCATGGGCTTTGCACGCTCCCGGGTTCGTGCTGCCCGCGTACGTCGAGCGCGCCCACGACCAGAAGTTGCGAGAGGTGCTGCGTACGGCGGCCGAGGGCGCGGAGGCGGTGCTGGTGGTGGTGCGTGGGAGCTCGTGCACGGGCAAGACCCGTGCCGCGTACGAAGCCGTCCGGCACGTTGGTGGTCTGGACGGGTGGGACCTCATCTTCCCTCGTACCGCGTCAAGTGCGCTGGAGGTGATGGGCGTCCGCGCGCTCGTCCCGCGCACTGTCTTGTGGCTCGACGACGCTCACCAGCTTCTGTCCGGGAGCGAGGGCGAAGCCCTAGCCGCCGGCCTGCTCTCCCGTCTCGCCCAGCCAGGCCCTGTGATCGTCGTGGCCACCTTGTGGGACGCCGCCTTCACCGACTTGACCGCGCCCCCGTGTGAAGGCGCCGTCGCCGGCGCGGACCCGCACCGCCATGCCCGTGCACTCCTGACCGGTGCCACCGCCATCGTGCGCGTCCCGCCCGTCTTCGGTGCGCAGGACCTGCGGGCGCTGGACAGCCTCGACGGGGATCCCGCGTTGACGGCCGCCAGACGCTCGTCCCGGGACGGGAAGATCACCCAGACCCTCGCCGCCGGCCTTCAGCTCGTGGACCGCTACGAATCCGCCCACGAACCCCCTGCCTGCTACACGCGTGCTCTGATCACTGCCGCCATGGACGCCTACCGGCTGGGTTGGGACGCACCCCTGCCCGACGGCTTCCTGCGCGACGCGGCCCCCGGGTACCTCACGGACGAGCAGCGCACGGCGGCAGGCCCCCGCTGGTTCGTGTCCGCCATTGCCGACGCCCGAGCCCGGGTACAGCGCGTTGCCGCGGCCCTGGAACCCGTCGCTCGGCCAGGGGGTATGGGTGCGCAGCGAGGTGTCTCGCGCCTGGCCGACTACCTCGACGCCCACGGCCGCGCCATCCGGGAACATGCCACTCCCCCACAGTCGTTCTGGACTGCCGCAGCCGACCACGCCAAGGAGGCGGGCCATCTTGCCCGGCTGAGTCGGGAAGCCGAGGCGAGGGGCCTGTGCCACGACGCCGAGCGACTGGCCGGGCTGGCCGCCCGTGCCGGCAGCTCCGGCGCCTACGCCATGCTGGCCGAGATACGGGAGCGGGCCGGTGACCGGCACGGGGCCGAGCGCCTGGCCCGACTGGCCGCCGACGGCGGAGACCCGCGCTGCTGCGCCGCGTTGGCGTGGATGCGGGAGCGGGCCGGAGACCGGCAGGATGCCGAGCGCCTGGCCCGGCTCGCCGCCGACGCGGGAGATCGCCATGCCCTCCGCGAACTCGCCGAGCTGCGGGAGCGCACCGGAGACCGGCACGGGGCCGAGCGCCTGGCCCGACTGGCCGCCGACGCGGGAGATCGCCATGCCCTCCGCGAACTCGCCGAGCTGCGGGAGCGCACCGGAGACCGGCACGGGGCCGAGCGCCTGGCCCGACTGGCCGTCGGCTCCGGAAATACGGACGCACTGCGTAGCTTGACCGAGATGCGGGAGCGCGCGGGGGACCACCAGGATGCCGAACGCCTGGCCCGGCTGGCGGCCGACGTCGGAGATCGGGCCGCGCTCCGCGGACTGGACCGGAGACGGGGGCGGGCCGGCGATCGGTAGGCATTGGCTTCCGCGCTGCAGGGGCGGCAATTCCGCATGTATCCGGCCCAGTTGTCGACGCACCGAAGCGGCAGCGGTGGGCCAGGCGCCTGCCCCGCTCTCCCTTCCCAGCCTTGTCACCGCAGGCCCGCGGGCGTCGACCGTGTTTGCCGCAACTCCCCGCCTCTGGCCGACGGCGGCCAGGGCATGCGCACGAGCCGAGCACGTCTTCAGAGCACGCCTTCATACGTATGAAGAAGCTGGAAGGGCTGGACAGACGCGGCCATGCGCGGTGCGGGCACTTCCCCATCCCTCTGGGAACAGTGGCCGCAGTCCCAGGTCGTCGGAGCCTCTGGCGGCGAGGGGAAGCGTGACGACCAGCGGGCGTTGTTCCGCTGAGGCATGAGTGCAATCACGTGCAGGGTCACATTTACGGGCCGCCAACACGGCGGCGGCTACGCCCGTAACTGTCCGTGTCGGTGTCGGGGGGCAATCCCGGACCGACAGAGTCAGGATGGGGTGTGTGGAGGAAGGGCGACTGAAGATCGATCTTGCTGGGCAGCTGAAGTGGCTGAGCGCGGCGCCCTTCCGGTTCGTGCCCAGCGGCAAGGTGCGGCAGCTCCTCAGGAGGCGCCCGGCCGGCAGGTTCTGCTGGAGCGGTTCGCAGCCGAAGCCCCCTCCCGCGTACGCACTACCGGGCGAGGGTGCGTGCCCGCGCCGGAACGCCCGCTGTCGGACCGAGAGGGGGCGGGTTGCGGATGGATGAGCAGATGCCGATCGGGGAGCTGATCAGCGGTGCCGCCCAGGATGCCGGAGGGTGGCTGGGGGCTCTGTCGGTGGCGCAGGTGGCCACCAGCTCTGACGGGACGATCGTGCGGTGGAACCATGCCGCGCAGGAACTGCTCGGCCACACCCCGCCGGAGGTGGTGGGGCGGCACATCGCCGACCTTCTGCATCCTGGAGCCGACAGAAGCCTCGGCCGGTCTCTCTGGGAGACCGCCGCCACGGGTCGCGGGGTGATGGGCACGGTGACCGCCTGGCACCGCGACGGCCACCCGCTGGAGCTGGAGATCTGGGCCTGTCCGGTACACGGTGGGCGGCACGGAGCGTCGGCGGTGCTCGTCTTCGCCGCCGACGCCCATGCGGCACGCCGCATCCGGGGCTCGTCAGCCGTGTGGGACGGGCTGTTCTCCCGATCACCGGTCGGGATCGCCGTCCTCGACACGCAGCTGCGGTTCCTGCAGGTCAACCCGGCGCTCGAAGCGATGAACGGCCTCCCGGAATCCGCACACGTGGGCCGTCGTCTGGCCGAATTGCTGCCTGAGGTGAACGCTGCCGAGATGGAGGAGGCGATGCGGCAGGTGCTGGACACCGGGGAGCCGGTCCTTGACCGGCGACGCACTGGGCGAACGCCGGCCGATCCGGAGCACGACCGGGTGTGGTCGTGCTCGTATGTGCGGGTGGAAGATCCCGGCGGCCGGCCGATCGGCGTGATCGCCTCCCTGCTCGACGTCACCGAGCAGCAGCGGGCCCACACCGAGGCGGAGGCGGGCCGCCGCAGGCTCGCCCTGCTCAGCGAGGCCAGCGTCCGCATGGGCGCCAGCCTGGAGCTGGAGCGCACCGCTCAGGAGCTGGCCGACCTTGCCGTTCCGGAGCTCGCCGACGCCGTCAGCGTCGACATCCTGGACACCCTTGCGTGCGGCGACGAGCCGGGGGCCGGGCTGGCCGGGGGCGTGGCGCTGCGGCGCCTGGGCAAAGCCCCGCTCACCGGCTCCACCATCACCGGCATTCTCGCCCCGCTCGGCAGAACCCTCGCCTTCCCCGCCGCCGCCCCCTACATCCAGGCTCTCGCCGCCCGCCAGCCCTTCCTGATCGCCCACCTCGACGAACGGGCCATCTCCCCCGCGGCCCGCCACTCCACCGCACCGGCCCAACTCCTCAAGGCGGGCGTGCACTCGTTCATGATGGTCCCGCTCGTCGCCCGGGACCTGGTACTCGGCATCGCCACCTTCTACCGCACCCGACCTGTCGGCCCCTACGGATCCGACGACGTCACCCTCGCCGGCGAACTCGCCGCCCGCGCCGCAGTCAGCATCGACAACGCGCGCCTCTACCTACGTGAACACGAGACCGCGGTCGTCCTCCAGCGCAGCATGCTGCCGCAGCACGTCACCCCGCCACCCGGCATCGACATCGCCCACCGCTACCTGCCCGCGAGCGATGTCAACGAAGTCGGTGGCGACTGGTACGACGTACTGCACCTCCCCGGCGGCAAAGCAGCTCTCCTCATCGGCGACGTCATGGGCCATGGCATCGCCGCCGCCGCGGTCATGGGACGACTCTCCGCCAGCGTCAGGGCCCTGGCCCGCCTCGACATGTCCCCGACCGAACTGCTGCACCAGCTGGAAGCCGCCCTCGCCGACCTCGCCGAGCCGATGCTCGCCACCTTCCTGTACGTCGTCTGCGACCCCACCACCGGCCGCTGCACCATCACCCGTGCCGGGCATCCACCGCCTGCCGTGGCAGAGCCGGACGGCACGGTCCACCTGATCAAGACCCCGCCCGGCGCGCCTCTCGGCGTCGGCGGCATCGACTTCACCACCACCGGCATCACCCTGCCCCCCGGCAGTGTCCTCGTGCTCTACACCGACGGCCTGATCGAGGCTCGCGGCCGCGACATCGACGAACGCCTCGGCGACCTCACTCGCCTGCTCACCGAACCCCAACGACCGCTCGACCACCTGTGCGACCTGCTGATCACCCGCCTGGTCCCGGCATCCGCCGACGACGACATCGCCCTGCTCACCGCCCGCATCGGCAACACGCCACGGCCGCACCCAGCAGACGGCTCCGGTTGACGGGGCTGTGAGCAACACCCGTCGCTCCTGGCGCCCGGCCGGGATCCCGTCGGAAACTCACGGTCTACGCCCGACGACCTCGTGCATGGTTGGGGGGACGTCGAGGAGCTTCGTTCCGTCCGGTGTTCACTTGTGGCAATTGGCCGTCAGGGTGGCGGTCTGTTGGTGGAAGAGCAGTCCGATATCCAGTCGCAAGGTGCCCTTACACTCCGGTCCATGACGATCTTGACTGCTGCTATCACCAGGGATCTGGCGCCGAATGGCGCGCTGCGAGCCTCAATCAATCTGGGTAACCCGGTCCTGACCCAGGGCACGCCGACGGCGCCGACCGGCGTTACGGTCGACATTGCGCGTGAGGTCGGTGCGAGGCTGAAAGTGCCGGTGGAACTGGTCTGCTTCGATGCGGCACGTAAGTCGTACGAGGCGATGACTGCGGGCCAGGCCGACATCTGCTTCCTGGCCATCGAGCCCGCGCGTGAGGCTGAGGTTGCCTTCACCGCACCGTATGTCGTGATCGAGGGGGTTTACGTCGTGCCCAGCGACTCAGCCTTCACCACGGCCGCTGACGTCGACCGTGCAGGCGTGCGTATCGGCGTGAAGCGTGGGTCCGCCTACGACCTCTTTCTCTCCCGCACCCTTCAGCACGCGAGCGTCGTGCGCGGAGAGGAAGGAGTCGACGAGTTCCGCGCTCAGGGCCTGGAGGTCGCGGCCGGCATCAGGCAGCCGATGACCGAGTTCGTCGCGACGCATTCCGAAGTCCGACTGATCGAGGGCCGGTTCATGCAGATACAGCAGGCGGTGGGCACGACCACGACCCGACGCCCCGAGACCGTCGAGTTCCTCAGGGACGTCGTCGAGGAGCTGAAAGCCAGCGGATTCGTTGCCGACGCTCTTCGACGCGCGAATCAATCCGACACCATGGTCGCCCCACCCGGGTAGACACAGTCCTCAAGACTGGAAAGCGTGCCCTGCAGCGCGGCCGGAACCGTCGAGCCCGTGACCTTCTCGTTGACCCGCTAGGCTGTTTCGTTTGGATCATCTGATCGTTGGTCCGGGTGTGCCGTTGACTGACATGCAGTGGGCGCGGACTGAGCCGTTGTTGCCGGACCAGACGCCCAGGCGGGGTGGTCGATGGCGACCGCCGTGAGGTGATCGATGCGATCGCGTGGAAGTTCCCGACCGGATCGCAGTGGGTCCACCTGCCCGAGAAGTACGGCAACTGGAGGGCCATCGACGGCGCGTGGGAGCAGGTGTTCACTACGCTGCTCTCCCAGGGCCGAAACCGAGGACGATCCTTGACGGGTCGTCGCTGTCGACTCCACGATCGTGCATGCGCATCAGCACGCGGCCGAGGCCCCTAAAAGGGGGCCCCGGCCAGCGAACCGAATGACCGTGCCTCGGACGTTCTCGCGGCGGCCTGAGCTGCAATCCTCATCTGGTCCCGCAGCTGACCGGAGCGACAGAACCTAGAAGTGGTTGAAGTCGCTGCCGAGTCGGGCGTTTGCCCTGGTGGTCCCGAGGGTGCCGGGGCTGAAGGACCAAGAGCCGGAGGTGGTGATGCCGGTGGAGGTGCCTCGCAGGACCCATACGCCGCCCTCGCGGCTGTTCTCGCCCGGAGCGCCGACCAGGAGGTCGGCCTTGCCGTCCTTGTTGGCATCGACGAGCTTCGTAGCCGTGCCGAAAGTGTCGGCCGATTCAGCGGTGCCGGGGATGCCCGACGTTCCCTGGTTGTAGGCCTTGGCACCGCTGGTGGTCAGGCCGGACGCGGAACCGAACAGGGCTACCAGGGCACCGGCGTCGGTCTTGCCGTTGAAGTCCTCTCCGGGCACCCCGATGGTGGCGTCGGCGTAGCCGTCGCCGTTGATGTCGCCGACGCTGATGCCCCTGCCGAAGCTGTCGAAGGCCTCGGCGGCCCCGGGGATGCCAGGACTGTCCTGGTTGTACTTCACCCGGCCGCCGACGTCGGGGCCGGTGGCGCTGCCGTAGAAGACGGTGATCATGCCGCCCTTGCTCATCGGATCCATGTCCTGGTCGTATCCCGTCGACCATTGTCCGGCGACCAGGTCGGCGTACCCGTCATGGTCCAGATCGCCGAGGGCCACTTCGTCGGCTTCGACTCCCAGGAAGACGTGTTCGGCGAAGCCGGAGGTGGTGCCACGCCAGTACACCGCGATCGGAGGTCCACTGCCGGAGTCGCTGTTGACATGTGCGGAGCCCACCACGTCGGTGATGCCGTCGCCGTCGACGTCCCCGGCCGCCAGCCGGCCCGGGCTCAGGCCGCCCTCCGGCAAGTTGTCTGGGAACGTCGATTTTCTTGCGGCTGATCCGTCGCGGTGGAACGGGCCGCTCAGCAACTGCAGCCCTCCGCCGGTTGTAGCCTCCGTGACGACGTCTTTGTGGCCGTCGCCGTCGAAGTCGCCGGCGGCGACGCCCGCGCCCAGGTACTGGCTCGCGTTGGTGTTGTTGAGCAGGGTGCTCCCGGAGGACAGCCCGCTCGCGCTGCCCCAGATGACGGCCAGCGCGCCGGCGCCCTGCACGGTGCCCACGTCCTCACCCGATGCGCCGACGATCAGGTCGGCGTAGCCATCGTTGTCCAGGTCGGCGCTGGAGACCGCGCTTCCGTAGTTGTCACCGCTCTCGGCGGTGCCGGGGATACCAGTGGTGTCCTGGCTGATGACTTTCTTGCGGCTGGTGTTCAGTCCCGTGGAGGAGCCGTAGAGCACTGCGACGTAGCCGGCCCCGGACTTTCCACTGACTGTGGCCGTCGGCGCGGTGGTCACCACGTCGCGGTAGCCGTCACCGTTGAAGTCGTCCTGCAGCCTCAGGGTGCTCGCAGCGGATGTCGCGGCGTGCGCGGCGGGCGTCAGCAACGCTGCAGACACCACCACCGTGGCCGTGACTGCGGTCCTGCGAAGTACGCGTCCTGACACGCTCTCTCCTTGCGTTGAATAACGGTGCAACAGCACAGACAGCGTGGTCAGCGCGCCCGCTGACGCTCAAGACATCTCAGGCAGGCGGAAGGTTGTACGCCCAGGAGTGTGTTTCGTGCGCCAGTCAAAGACGCCCTCGGGGCGGTACACCTCTCGGGCCGTGATGCGTTGTTCTCCGCAGGTGATCTGCAAACTCACGGAAGCATAGCCACGCGGTCGAATTCGCGGCCAAGGACCCCCGGAACCTCCACGGCCGAGTGGCAGTGGGGCAGTAGGGCAGTGGGGCAGCTCATTCCACCGCCTACCAAGCGTACGAGCCGTACTCGGCCGGCCACAGGATGATCTTGGAGTCTGGGCGGCTCGTTACGGCTCGTCGGCCGGTGTGAGGATGCGGGTTGCGCGGGGCCGCGGGACGTCGGCAGCGGCCCGAGGAGCGCGAAGTCGGCGTGGCCGCCTCGATGGTCTCGGGGTACGCCTGCGTCTTCTCGTGTTCGGCGAGGGCCCGGGCGGCCTCATCGTGCTCCGGTCGTGGGCTCCGTGTGGGAACTCGCAGGCTCTGTTCGCCGAGGCAGGCGGCCCTTCGCCGCCAGTTTGCGCAGTCGGTGTTCTTCTCTGTCCGCCCACTGGCGCACCCGGTCGGGATCGAGTGCAGTGCCGTGACCCACGTGCAGTCTGGTCGGCTTCAGCGCGAGCATCTCGCGCAGGCTGGCCAGGTTGCGCAGCGGGTCGTCATGGAAGGGCGGGTTGGCCGGCCTGCCGGTGATGAGCCCCATGAAGGAGTTGGCCACCAGGTCGCCGGCGACGAGGTCGCCTCCATCCGTGAGGACGGAGACCGAGCCGGCGGTGTGCCCCGGAGTGGGCATGATGCGAGCTTCGACTCCGTAGTCGGACAGACTCATCTCTCCCCGGACGAGCACATCGGGTTCGACTCGTTCCACGGTGACGTGCATGGCTTTGCTTCTGTTCATCAGGCGTCCCATCGTCCCGGTCGGCAGGTACGGCCGGCGGGAACGGCCGGTGTTGTACGGGCCGAGGTCGGCGACATGGCCCGCGACCGGCGCACCGGTGAGCCGGTGCAGTTCGGTCGCGGAGCCGAAGTGGTCGATGTGACCGTGCGTCAGAACGATCAGAGCGATGTCCTGGGGATCCACTCCGTGCCGAGCAACCTGCTCGTAGATCCTGCGGCCGCTTCCCGGCGTCCCCGCGTCGACGATGACAGCGCGTCGGCCCAGCACCAGGTACGTATTTATCGCGTGCTTTCCCAGGACTGGCATGGCAATGATCTTCGTATGGGACATGGTTCCTCCAAAGTGCCTCCGCCTCGGCTCGGGCGTGGCTTCTGCGGGTCGCGGCACGCCGAAGTCCGGCGTGCCGCCCGGATCCGGCACTCAGGACGGCCCGGTCGTGTCGAGGATCGACGGAGTGATCCGTCAGTCGCCTGTGGTGCGTTCAGTCCTCGAACGGTGCGGCAGCGATCAGGTCCAGGAAACCGGCGTGCCGGATCAGCAGGGCGATCCGCGAGTCCGGCTTGGCAGCCGCCTGTCGGCGTACCGCCTCGGTCACGAAAGCGGCGAACCCCTGTCGGGGGTGGAGTTCGAGCACATCGGCGAGGAGGCCGGGCGGCAGCTGGTCCAGGCGCAACCCCATGACGTCCGCCGCGGCGCCCAGGTGGACCGCAGCCACCTCCGGCCGGGGGTCGTCGGCAGTGGTGATCTCCATGTGCAGGGCGATCGCGTCCCGGACCAGCCCGGCCAGATCGGGCCGGGCTCCGCGGGAGTGCAACTCCTGCTCGGCCAGCCGGGCTCCGTGCACCTCGAAGGGGGTCTGGGGATCGTCATACGCCTCGGTGAGTGCCAGGTCGTGCAGGGCGGAGGCGATGAACAGCGCCTCGGCGTCGAACGCACGCCGCTGTCCCTCCAGGAAAGCCGAACCGAAACGGTAGGTGCGGTGGCAGTGGGCCACCAGCGTCGGGGGGCTCGCGGCGCACAGCATCTGGTCGGCGGCGCGGGCGAGCGGCGAGTCGGGGAACGAGGACAGCGGCATGGGACTCTCTCTGCGGGTCATGGTGCCGGGATCTGCTCGGGCAGGGGGACAGGGCCTTCGGGGAACGCGCCGGCGGCGTCGGCGGCGGGCGGGTACCGGAAGCGGCGCCGGTATTCGGCCGGAGTGGTGACGAGCCGCCGCCGGAAGGCCCGGTGCAGGGTCTCCACGGAGCCCAAGCCGCTCGCGGTTGCCACCTCGGGCAGACTGCGGTCGGTCTCTTCCAGGATGCGGCGCGCGGCCTCGACCCGGGCCGCTTCGATGTACGAGGCGGGCGTGCTGCCGGTGCGCTGCCGGAACAGCCGGGCGAGGTGGCGCACGCTCAGGTGCATCCGCTCGGCAAGTGTCTCGATCGACAGTTCGTCGGCGAGACGGTCGGCGATCCACAGGCGTAGCTCATCGATCCGGTCGTCCGAGGGTGCGTAGATCGACAGCGGCACGCTGAACTGGCTCTGCCCGCCGGGACGTTTCACGTACATGACCATCATGCGGGCGGTGGCGAGCGCCAGGGCCTGGCCGTGGTCCTCGGCGACCATGGCCAGCGCCATGTCCATGCCGGAGGTGACACCCGCGCAGGTCCACACCTGCCCGGCCCGGATGAAAATCGGATCCGGGTCGACGGCGATCTGCGGGTGATCGGCGGCGAGCCGCTCGGCGGTGAGCCAGTGGGTGGTGGCAGACAGTCCGTCAAGGAGCCCTGCCGCGGCCAGCACATGCGCACCCGCGCAGACCGAGGCGGTCCTGCGGGCCTGGGGAGCCGCCGTACGCAGCCACTCGACGACAGTGGCGTCGATCACCGGTTCGACGCCATTGTCGACCAGGTTGATCGCACCCGACACGAGCAGGGTGTCCACCTGCCCGCCCACGTCGTCCAGGGCCACGTCAGCCACCAGCCGGACCCCGCTGGAAGTCGGCAGTTCGCCGGCCCGGGCCGCCGCGATCTCCACCCGGTAGCCGGGACGGTCTGCCCCGGCGATGCCCGAGGCGACGGAGAAGACCTCGGCCGGACCGGTGACATCCAGGAGTTCCACGCCGGGAAAGGCGACGATGACGATTCTGCGTGATGCGGGCATGCCGCCATGGTTCCCCGCCTGTCACTGCGGCCGCAATGACCAGTTTCTGTCAGATCCGGCCACGGGAACTTTCGCATGCCACGGGCGTCGCCCCACTCGAACCCCGATCAGGCAACAATGCGCCCACAGCGCGTGGGGCGGCGACATCGCCATCGGGCTGCTCCAAGTGTTGGCGGGGTCCCTTCACGGCCTGGCCCTCGGACCCCACGGCGATTGCGTCGAGGTGTCGGCGTACGGACTTGGCTCCCCTCGCGTACAGATGAACCTCCCCAGCTGTCAGGCCACTTCGCTCTCTCGCTCGACGGCCTTGTGGCGGTTCCCTGCAAACGGTCGTCCGCGCTGCGCGCCAGGCCGGGCGAGTTCTACGAGGGACGTCACGCATGTATATGAGTGCGGCGCGGTCGTCGATGTGGGACCGGAGGAATTGAAAGGCTCGCAGCCCGTCGCCTCGCTTGAGCGGCCCTTCCGCAGTCTTCTGGGTTGCCGATCAACCTAACCCAGGTTTCCGGCATGTAGCTGAACTTCGTTAGACAGAGCGGAATTCATCTGTCCCATTCGCCGGTTCGGCGAGAGTTGCGTCAGGCATGGAACCCTAACCGGCGGAAACTGTCTGAGGTGAGCTGCAACGCGCCTGCGTGTCATGCAGATCTCCACAACAGCTGCCGCTTGCGCCTGAGCAAGCCGTAGCCCCCGGTACGCGACTCGCGTGTCCGGGGGCTGTCATCGCCGCACTGTTTCAGTGGGCGGCTTGGTACCTCTCCAGCAGGTCAGCCGGGATGCGGCCGCGGCTGCTGACCTCAATGCCCTGGGTCTTGGCCCACTCGCGGATCTTGGCCGCGTCCGGCCCGCCGGACTGCCCGCGCTTGGCCGTCCGACGAGCGCTGCCCCCGACTTTGCGGCCAGCTCCCATAAACGGCCCCAGAGCGTCCAACAGCTTCTGGTAGTTATCCGGCCCCAGGTCGACCTCGTACTTGATTCCGTCCAGGCTAAAAGCGTGAGTGGCGATGTCTTCACCTTCGGCCCCGGTGAGGTCATCGGTATAGATTGTTACAGTGCGCTGAACCATGGAAGTAGGCCCTTTCCTTATCTGTGAAAAGGAGTCTACTCGCCGCGCCACTATTTGGTTACCGGCTCTCTTGCGGGAGTGGCAGGTTCAGTCGATCGTTGACGCTCGGCTGGTCGGTTTCGTTGGGGCAGTTGGCCTGGTGGTGTCGTCGTTCCCCGCAAGCCACCCCCAGCACCAGGGCTAGGACGACAAAGGCGGTGGCGAGGAACGGAAGGAGCGGCCGATTCGACATGACGGGATACAAGGGGACATCGGTGTCATGGGTGTCATGGGTGCTCACAAAACGCGGAACTCATCCACCGTACGGCGATGTTCCAACCCTCGGAAGATGCTCCATTCGGTTACCAACTAAAGCGGCCGGTTCAGTTCTTCAGCTGGTAACAAACGAAGAGTCTTCCTTGGCCCACTCCACCGTTATGCACCCCGTCTTCTTTATAGGGGCGCTCATGAATTCTTCCCCCGATGGACCTGTGCGCCGTGCTCGGTGTGCCACCGTGACGCGCCGTTCGCCACCCATCCGGCGGGCTTCCTGGCAGCAGCTCCTCCGCATCCACCAGGATCGCCGCCCTGCCAGCCAACGGGCCGCGGTGCACGAGGAGATGACGCGCCTCAACTGGCCTGCCCTGCTGGCCCTTTGTGCACGCCCACTGGCCCCTTGCCCGACGACAGCGAACTGGCCCGCCACCGTCGTCCTCGCCCCCAGGCAGCGTTGCGCTGGGCGCCGCGTGTCAGGTTGCCTGGTCGAACTGACGGTGCCAAGCGGCGGCGATTGGTCAGCTCGCGTCCTTTAGCCCTGTCGCGCGGCCGTCCTCATCCCACTGGATCTCCAGGATTCGCTCGACGGCATCGCGGTTGATGGGCCCGAACACATGCGGGAACAAGGTGACCTCGGCAGCCCCGGGCGGTGGGGCGGGAACCGCCTCCTCCCATTCCACTCTGGAGGTGAGGCGGCCCTCGTCGAGGAGCAGCACCA
Organism: Streptomyces spiramyceticus; assembly: GCF_028807635.1. Classification (NCBI taxonomy): domain Bacteria; kingdom Bacillati; phylum Actinomycetota; class Actinomycetes; order Kitasatosporales; family Streptomycetaceae; genus Streptomyces; species Streptomyces spiramyceticus. Next base: position 1,665,111 of record NZ_JARBAX010000002.1, on the reverse strand, counting down.
ACAATGGCCTCGGCGCAGTCCGATAGAAGGCGTTGACGATGGCCAAAGTAGTCGCCTCGTCCGGGGCGCAATGGACGAAACCATCTTCCGCGAGGGAAGCGGGTTCGTATGCGTGGTCGGGAAGGGCGTTCCAATCACCGAGCGTCACAACGTGGTAGATCATGGCCCCGTTATATACGGACGCCAACCGCGCGGTTCCAGCCCTCCCTGGAATCCGTCGAAGGTCTCGATCTCACCGACCTGGATCCCCGGCGCTGGGGCGTCACTGCTATCCGCAACTGCTGCGTCTGCGACGGCCCATCGAGCAGGCCGGGCTTCATCAGGTCTGGATTTCCATACGCGATGATCTTGGAATCCGGTGCTGTTGCTCGCCGGTGAGTACGACGTCTGGGTCAGGCAGACCCGAACGCGCCCTCGTATTCGCTGCGATCAGCCGGTGCGGCGGGAGCGGGTCAGAGATACCCCGCCGAGGGCCATGCCGATCAGCCCCACCACCATGGCCACGACGGCCCCGCCCAGCCCGTTGCCGGTGCCGAGACCACCGGAGGCGGTGGCCGCAACCAGCCCGCCGAGGGTCATGCCGATCAGCCCCGCCACCAGGGCCAGGACGGCCCCGCGTCGCCCGGGGCCGGTGCCGATACGGCCGGTGGAGCGGGCCAGAGCCAGCCCGCCGATGACCACGCCGGTCAGCGCCAGCAGCGCGGCCACGACGGCCCCGCGTCGCCCGGCGCTCATGGTGTAAACGTCGGCGGCGGCCGACTGGACCGAGGCGTGCGCGGCCGCCGGTGTGGCAAGCCCGAACGCCCCGAGCAGGCCAGCTGTTGCTGCGGCAAGCAGGTGACGGACTGACATGAGGGGCTCCTTCTCGTTCTACGACTGGACGTCGCCTGATCATGTCCGCTCGCCCACCACCGGTCGTCCTGTGGACGCAGGCACTTTGCGCTGCTGCCGATGGCGCACCCGGCTGCTGCAGGCGCGGCAGACGCCGCGAAGGTACTGCGTGTGCGGTAGGCAGCCGCTCGTCCGCGAGAGGGACTCCCCCGCGGCAGCATCCGGCTAGGGTGCGCGCATGAGCACAGGACGGTTCGATGTCCGGGCCGGTGTCAGAGACTGGGTGATCGCCGTCGGCGTGGCGACGGCGCTGCTGGTCACCGGGCTGTCCGGGCAGCACTCCGCCACGAACCTCGACCTCCCTCGAGCTGGCCTGGCTGATTGCCACCGGGGCTGCGGGGGAAGCGCTGCGGCAGGCCGAGCGGCGGGCGGACGAAGCCGAGCGCACCCGGGAGGAGACCGCGCGGCACCGCGCCGACGAGGAGCGACTCCGTATCGCGCGAGAGCTGCACGATTCGCTCACCCACCAGATCTCGATCATCAAGGTGCAGTCCGAAGTCGCCGTCCATGTGGCCCGCAGGCGTGGTTAACACGCGCGTCCTTCGAGGCGCCCATGACCATGCTGCCGAAGCCCACGTACACCGGCGGGTTGCCGACGTCCAGGAACGCCACCGACCCGGCCGACAGCGGGCGTTCGTCCGGCCGACGTCAGGAGCTCGTGAGGATGACGAGTTGCTGGGTCGCTCGGGTCATCGCGACATAGCGGTCGACCGCTCCTTCGATGCCCTTGCCGAACGCGTCTGGGTCGATGAGGACGACCAGGTCGAACTCGAGCCCCCTCGACAGCTCCGGGGTCAGCGACCGGACGCGGGACGTCGTCCGGAATGTGGGACCGCCGATGACGCAGGCGATCCCGTCGGCATGTGCGGCGAGCCAGGTGTCGAGGATCGAGCTCAGATCCGAAGCAGACCCGTGTACGACAGGGACGCCGCTGCTGCGGATGGAGGTCGGCACGTTGGCGTCCGGGAGCACGGCCCGGATGACTGGCTCAGCTTCCGCCATCACTTCTTCCGGCGTCCGGTAGTTGATGCTCAGAGAGGCCAGGTTGATCCGGTCGAGCCCGATCCGCTCGAGCCGCTCCTGCCACGACTCCGTGAACCCGTGCCTGGCCTGGGCGCGGTCACCGACGATGGTGAAGCTCCGGGACGGGCACCGGAGCAGCAACATCTGCCACTCCGCGTCGGTCAGTTCCTGAGCCTCGTCCACGACGATGTGCGCGAACGGGCCGGCCAGCAGATCCCGGTCGGTGCCAGGCAGCGCGGTCTCGTCGACCAGGCTGTCCTGCAGGTCCTTTCCGCGCAGCATCGTCACCGCGCCTTCACCGTCGACATCGGCAGCGAGCACGTCGTCGATGACGCCGACCATGCGCTCGCGTTCGGCGGCGACAGCGGAATCGCGCCGACGCTTGCGCCGTGACGCCTCCGGGTCGCCGAGCCGCTGCCGTGCCGCGTCCAGGAGCGGCAGGTCGGACACCGTCCAGGCCTGGGCGTCCGCGCGCTGCAGCTTCCGAACGTCATCGGGGCTGAGCCAGGGAGCGCACATCCGCAGGAATGCGGGTACCGACCACAGGTCGCCGACAAGGTCGGCCGCTGCGAGCAGCGGCCACGCGCGGTCGAGGGTCGTGACCAGCTCTTCGTCGTGCAGGAGCGCTTTGCGGAACAGGTCGGGCGAGACATCGCCGTCGTGCTTGTCCAGCAGGATCGTGACCAGCTCCTCCCAGATCTGGTCGCGCGCTTCGTTGTGCGGAGCACCTGGTCCTGGCGCTTCGAACGCCTCGGCCCAATCGTCGGCGCTCAGCCAGATGTCGGACCCGGAGGCCGTGACCGTCATCCCCTGGGAGGGCGGCTCTTCGTAGAACCGTACGGCCTTCTCGATCGCCTTCACCATGTTCGCGGACGACTTCAGGAGGGCAACGTCCGGGTCGGTCTCGGTCGCCGCTCCGGTTCCCTCGGGGACGAGGTCCCGCAGGGTGCACGTCTGCACACCCTCCTCTCCGAGGCTGGGCAGGACGTCCTCGACGTAGGCCAGGTAAGGCTGGTGCGGACCGACGAACAGCACGCCGCCCCGCCGGTGACCGAGGCGCGGATCGGAGTAGAGGAGGTGGGCGGAGCGGTGCAGAGCGACGACCGTCTTCCCCGTACCCGGACCGCCGTCGACGACGAGAGCGCCGCGGGATCCCGCCCGGATGATGGCGTCCTGGTCGGCCTGGATGGTGCCGAGCACGTCTCGCATCCGGGCCGACCGGTCGCTGCCCAGGCTGGCGATGAAGGCGGACTGGTCGTCGAGCGCGGCGTGCCCGACGAACCCGTCCGAGGTGAACACCTCGTCCCAGTAGTCGCTGATCCGGCCGCGGGTCCAGCGATACCTGCGGCGGCTTGCCAGCCCCATCGGGTTGGCGTGGGTCGCCGCGAAGAACGGCTCAGCCGCGGGAGAGCGCCAGTCGATCAGTAGCCGACGACCCGTGCTGTCAGTGAGGCCAAGTCGTCCGATGTACACGGGCTCGGGGTCGTCCGCGCTGACGATGTGTCCGAGGCACAAGTCCAAACCGAAGCGACGCAGGGCTCGCAGACGACCGTTCAGCCGGTGGATCTCCATGTCCCGCTCCATCGCCTCGCGGCCAACGCCGCCGGGCGCCTTGAGCGCGGCATCGAGGCGCTCGGACAGTTCGGCGATCGTCTGCTCGAGACTCTTCGCGATGGCCGCGAAGTGCTGCTCGTCGTCGGCGATCAGCGTCGGGTCGGCCTTGGGCGAGAGGTGGTCGGGAAGATAAAAGGCGCTGGTGGTCAGGGGGTTCAAGTAATTGGCTCCGATGTGAGGTCGCTTGCAACCATGGGCGCAGCAAGGCGTCTGGACCGGCGTGACGAACCTGGTGGCCATGACGGGCAACGCTCCGTCTTGACGTGGACCCCGTGACCGTTGTCGGTTCAGGTCGCAGGGTTTGCAGGTTCTCGTGTTCTGGGCTCTGGGCTCTGGGCTCTGGGCTCTGGGCTCTGGGCTCTGGGCTCTGGGCTCTGGCTCGATGATCCCCGCGTGGTTCACGCGGACGTGGGCGGCCTTTCTTCGCCGACCGCGTCGAGCAGCAGCTTCGCGGCCACCGTCGCCCCGTCGGTCCGGATCGTGTCGGCCACGGCGGTCGCTCGTGCGCGGGTCTCAGGGGTCAGGGCCGTCTTGAGCGCGACCGACAGGGACTCGAAGGTCGGAGTCGGACCGTCGTGTGCCGCGCCGATGCCCAACTCGGCCACCCGGCCGGCCCAGTACGGCTGGTCCACGAACTGGGGTACCACCACCTGAGGCGCGCCGGCCCGGGCGGCTGCCGTCGTCGTGCCCGCGCCGCCGTGGTGCACGACGGCGGCCACCCGGCGGAACAGTGCCTGATGGTTGACCTCGCCGGCGGCGAAGCAGTCGGCGAGGTCGTCGATCAGGCCCAGGTCGGCCCAGCCGCGGGAGACGAGTACGCGGCGGCCCTGCGCGCGGACCGCCTCGATGGCCACTCGGGCGACGTCCTCCGAGGCGCCCATGGGCATGCTGCCGAAGCCCACGTACACCGGCGATTCGCCGGCGTCCAGGAACGCCACCAACTCGCCCGACAGCGGGCGTTCGTCCGGCAGGATCCATGCGCCGGTCTGCACGACGTCGAGGTCCGCCGAATCCTGCCACGGCCCCAGGACCGCGTCGGCCGCCAGCCACGGCCGGTCGGTGAAGACGTGGCTGCGGACGTCGTCCACCGGCGGCTGGCCGATCGACTCCCGGTGAGCGTTGATTCCCGGGCCGTACAGCGCGTTGAAGCTCTGAGCGTTCAGGTCCCACAGCGCCCGGTTGTCGGTCATGTCCGGTGGGAACGGCCACAGCGGCAACGGGAGCGGCTCGTGGTGCGGCGACGGCAGCATGGTCGGGAAGTAGCTCACGTATACGAAGTGGATGCCCAGCTTCTCGGCCACCGACCGCGCCGCGGCCACGGCCGGGACCAGGCCGGTCGCCACCACCGCGTCACATCCCTCGGCCGCCGCGGCGACCGCCTCGTACTGCGCGGCGACCAAAGCGGCCGCGCGCTGGGGCAGGCCCTCCGGCGTCGGGGTCGTCCCGGTCACCAGCGTGCGTACCGGCTCGGCGGCCGGCACCAGCTCCACGCCGACACCGGCCAGCAGCTTCGCGAACTCCTCGTCCGGCGGCGCGCACACCCGCACCTCCGCGCCAAGTGCCCGCAACTCCACTGCGAGTCCCGCCATCGGTTGGACGTCCCCGCGCGACCCATACGTCGACAACAACACACGCACTTCGCGACTCCCAAGTTCCGCAAATTCTGGCTTAGGTCGGCGATTCTGCGCTACGACCGGGGTCTTGCCGCAAGCCCCCCGGTGCGCTATATGTTGAGAGTGGCAAGGAGTGGGTACTCCCCCTTGCCCTTTGTCGTCCGCTGTGGACGGACAACCTCCTCGCGAAGCGGCAGCGCCGGCCCAGGAGGATCTCCCATGCGCCGCACGCCGTCTTAGAGCTCCTGACAAAGTGAGAACTTCCTTAGTCGTCGCCGGCAGATCATGCTGCTGGCCAGGCTGCGGAAGGCTTCGTGGATGTCGTCGCGGATCCCACAGCGGATGCGTAACCGGCGGAACCAGTGCAGCAGCGCGCAGCTCTGCTCCTGGACCAGAGGCATGAGCTGGGTGACGTTGTTGCGGTTGCCGCCGGTCAGCGAGACCGCCGGCGGGATGCCGTGCGCTTCGATGATCAGATGGCAGGACTCCCCGCCCTGCGCACGTGGGACGACCCGAACTCCTCGGTTTGCCACCCCCCATGGCTCCTTCGCAGGCGTCTTCCTCTGGCCCACCCGGTGACCCACACGAAGCCGCCCCGGCTGACTCGTTCGGATCAGTGGGACCGCCGGGCGGACCAGAACAACGCCCCGGGCCGGCGAGGTAGTCCTTGTTATCCGAACTGGCCGGGCTGGTAGCCGCCGGCGGGCTGCTGGACGATGACGTTCACGCGGTTGTAGGCGTTGATGAGGGCGATGAGGGACACCAGGGCGGCGAGCTGGTCCTCGTCGTAGTGCTTGGCGGCATTCGCCCATGCCTCGTCGGTGACACCACCGGCCGCGTCGGCGATGCGGGTGCCCTGCTCCGTCAGCTCCAGGGCAGCGCGCTCGGCGTCGGTGAACACCTTGGCCTCTCGCCAGGCCGCGATCAGGTTGAGGCGCGTCGAGGTCTCCCCGGCGTGCGCGGCGTCTTTGGTGTGCATGTCGGTGCAGAAACCGCAGCCGTTGATCTGACTGGCGCGGATCTTCACCAGTTCCTGTGTCGCGGCCGGCAGCGTCGAGTCCGTGACCACCTTGCCCGCCGAGTTGATGTGCCTCAGGAACTTGGCTGCGAGGGGGTTGCCGAAGAGGTTCAAGCGAGTATCCATGGTGAACTCCTTGCCGTTGCTGGTGGTTACACCTCCCTGACGGAACAACTCGGCAAGATGTGACACGAACGAATGTGACGTGCGTCTCCCCTCTCGTATCGCAGCAGGACCACCCACAACGTTCAGGTCAAAGGCGAGGGTGCGCCGTCGGCTCGCGATCTGGCCGCGGGCTGGAGTGTGCAGTTCCGCTGTGTTTACTTCCGGCTCGGTTGTGCGCTGGTGTCCGTGCCGTCAAGGGGGTCAGGTTCCCAGCGCGCGGGTAAGCCGGTCGCTCTGCTCGTGAGGAAACGTCGACCTCGCCCGGCGCGATCCACAGCCCGCCGAACAGCGGACCGAAGCCACTCCAGGTCAGCTGCGAGCGCAGATCGTGCCGCTGCCGCCGCCAGGACTCGGGCAGCGAGAAGCCGAGCAGGGTCCACGTGCCGTCCCACTGCCGGTTGACCGCGCCGGTCTCCTAGATCCTGCGCCTGCCGTCGCGCAGCACCGCCTCCGAGCGCTCCGTCAGCCCGAAGTACATGCGACGCCCCTCACGCTGCCGCCGCAGCAGGCCGTGCCCCACCATGCGGGTCAGCGTCGAACGGGTTGCCTGTTCTCCGATGCCGGCACGCCCGAAGAGACGCGGCACTGCACGACCGTTCGCTCCCATCGATCTGACTGAGCCCTTCACTTTTACGGATGGGCGGCGCAGTTGGCGGGACTGAGCGATCCCCTCCCAGCCAACTGAGGCAAGCTGGTTCCGCGTCCGCCTGCGCCGCGTCCTGCGACAGCTGTGTCCGCAGGATCTCGGGTTCGGTCGGCTCCGGTAGGGATTGGACGGGAGCCATTGCGTGTACACGTCCCGCCACAGGGTACTGGAGCGTCTGCGGGAACGGCCCGGAGCTCTCGAAGACGGCCCACGTTCCGGCCGGGGCGGTGAGAGCGTCCATGTGCTCGGGCACGGCGGCCCGGGTCACCGCGCCGTGGTAGTAATCGAGTTCGGTTCCCTCGGCGCGGCTGCCGTTCAGTTGGTCACTCACCGAGACGATCCCCTCCGGCTCCTGATCGGACAGGCTCTCGATGCGTTGCAGCGTCTCCTGGCCGATGTCCCGGATGAAGGCTGCGATAGCAGGGTTCACCCCCTCGTGCACGAGCGGGACACGCGCTTTCCTGCCGACCACACGGAACGTATCGCATGCTGCTACTCCCTTCGACGGTGAGGCGGAAGGACAACCGCGGCTGGGACTGCAGGCTCGCACCGGACCACCTGGCCTCGCCCGGACCGACGCCGTGCATGACGCGGAACGCACGCGCGAACGCCTCACCCGAGGTGTAGCCGTATCGCACCGCGACCTCCAACAGCGTCCGATTGCCGGCCAGCACCTCGGCACCCGCAACCGTGAGCCGCCTGCGCCGGACGTACTCCGAGAGAGGAATCCCCGCCAGCGCGGAGAACAGCCGCCGGAAGTGGTACTCCGACGTCACCACGATCCGCGCCAGGTCGGACACCTCGATCCGCTGATCAAGTTGGCACACGATGTGCTCCATGGCCTGGTTCATCCGCTCCAGCACCGCGGCCTCCTTCCCTTTCGTTCACTCACGTCAGGAAGGACCCACCCTGCCGGACCCGACATCCTGTGCCCGGTCCGGTCGGGTGCGCACAAGCCACCGACGGCTCGCGCCGGTTGTGACCGCGCTTCCGTGATGACTACGGCTTGGGGAGGATCCGCTGACGGTTATGCGGAGAGTTCGCGTTCGAGGGGGGTGCGGTAGCAGGGGGTGACGCGGGCGCCCCTGAGGAAGGCGGTCATGCGGGCGGTCTCGCCGTCGAGGGCGTTGCGTGTCTCGCGGCCGGGGTCCGTGAAGAGGCGGTGGTTGATGCTGCCGTCGGGACGCTGAGCCCAGGCGCCGATGATGCGGCCGTCTGCCCAGATGGTGGGGCCGATGTTTCCGTTGCGGTCGAAGAGCGCGGGGGTGTGGTCGGCGTCGAGGTACCAGTCCCGTTGGCGCCATCCCATGGGGGTGGCGTCGAGGCTGGGCAGCAGTGCCAGCCAGGGTTCGGGGTACGAGACCGGCTCAAGGTCCTCTGGCAGGAGGTAGCCGGTGCCTTCGTCGAGGCTCACCGCTTGGGCCCCGCTGGCGGCGATCGCCTTGCGGGTGGCAGCCAAGGTCCAGCCGGTCCACCACTTCAGGTCGGCCTCGGTGACGGGGCCGAAAGCTGAGATGTAGCGCCGGGCGAGGGCGGTCTTCGACTCGGATGCGGGCAGCTCGGGGAGGGGTTCGGCCAGGGCCCAGCGGAACTGGGCGGAGGTCCAGTTCCCGGCCGGGCGGGCGCGGCGGATACGGCCTTCGGCGGCGAGGACGCCAAGGACCGTGGAGGCGACGCGCTGGCGGGACTCGTACGACTTGCCGGGGAAGGTGACGATCTGCTCCCGCAAAGCGGGTACGGCGTCGGCGAACTCTGCGGCGGTGGCCTCATCACGTTCGGCAAGGAGTGCCAAGGCGTCCTGCTCCGCCGCGGTGTAGCGGAGCTCGTCCCAGCCGGCCGCCTCACGCAACCGGTCCAGGGCCTTGCCACGGTCCATGTAGGCGTACCGGCCTACGGCGGCCTGGGTCTCCGGGGCGAGGGCGGCCGGGAGGACGAACATGGTGCGGCGCATGCACCGTATTCGCGCCAGAGTCCGCTCCTCGTACAACGCCCGTTCCACCGCTGCGACTTCCGGCTCGGCCATGCGCGCTGCGGCGGACAGGAACACGGTGGCCGGGTCGGTCGCGTGCAGTCCGATCAGGGCGCCGGCGACCTCCTCCGGCGTCCGTACCCGCGCCGAGCCTGCCAGCAGGTGCCGACGCCCGAGGCGGGCGCGGCGCTCGGTCGGGGTGACGCGGCGGTGGAAGGACGTCATGGCTCGCTCCGGGAGGTGGACTGAAGAGGCAACGATGGGGTGGGGAACGGGCAGCGGCCGGCTAGCGGGTGGAACTGATACAGAAGGGCTGGCCGGAAGGATCGAGCAGGACGGTCCAGTGGACGCCGCCGGGCTGGCGGCCGGGGCGGGTGTTCACCCTCGCGGCGCCCTGCGACGTCTTCTTGGGGCGGGTCACCAGGTCTGCTTCTGGGCAGCGGCGATGACGTACCCGTTGGGATCGGTGAAGTAGAAGAGCTTCTGCCCGTGGTGCTCAAGCACGTCCTTCTGGACGGTGACCAAGGGGCGGATGCGCTCGACGTAGGAGTCGAAGTCGTCGACGGCCAGGTAGAACATGCCGAACGCGCCGACAGGGGTCTCCTTGAGGTTCGGCAGCCAGCTGCGCAGCTGATCCTCGCGGTAGACCATCAGGGCGAACTCGCCCTCGAAGAGCAGGATGCGCAGGTCGTCGTTGGGGTCGTCGCCGGCGGGGAGGGCCGTAAAGCCGATCTTCTCGTAGAAGTCGACGGCGGCCTGGGTGTCGGGGACGCCGAGACAGGGAGAGAGGGCGGGAGCCTTCATGGGGATCACTCCTTGCGTGTGGGCTTTGCGGTGCGGGGGGTGTATCGGCCGACCGGCGAGAGCCGACGAGTGCCGGGGCTCCGCGTTCAAGCAGTACATTTGTACTGTACCGCAGGATCCCCAGGGGTGCAATACGGACATTGCGCCCCTCTCTTCTTGAACCCTTCCGCTGCATCGGAGCCCTTTGGGTGCACCTGACCAGGGCAACACACTTTGAGCAGCACCGACCGGCATCAGTACAGTACCTTCGTACTACACGACCCTATGAAGAGGGAGAGGGGCGGTCTCATGACTGTCGACAAGCCCGCGCGGCGCCGGCGCGACCCGCAGCGGCGGATCGAAGAGATCGCCGAGGCCACCGAGAGGGTCATCGCGGAGCGGGGCGTCGAAGGCCTGACCCACCGCGCAGTCGCCGAAGCGGCCGGCGTCCCCCTGGGAGCGACGACCTACCACTTCGCCACGAAGGACGATCTGATCACCGCTGCCCTGAGCCGGGCCGTCGACCGCTACGCCGCTTACCTCCGCGACTGGGTCGCCCAACGGCCCGAGCTGAGCACCGACCATCTCGTCATCCTGCTCACCGACGTGCTGCTCGGCTGCTTCGGGCCCCAGCGCGACCAGCAGGTCACCGAATTCGAGCTCTACGTCGCCGCCCTGCGCCGCCCCGCACTGCGCCCGATCGCAGACCAGTACACCGAGCACACCGTCGAAGCCCTGGCCCACTACACCGACCCCGTCACCGCCGCTGCGGCCGCCGCCACCATGAACGGGCTCACCCTCAGCGGCCTGGCCGGCACGCATGCCCCCGACCGAACCCACATCGAAGCCGTCCTGCGCCGGGTCCTGACCCCCAACCCCACCCTCAGCCTGCAGCCGCCGCCCCAGTGAGCCGACGTCCTGTCTGGCTCCATGGCTCGAAAGGCACACCAACGCGGCCTCACCGCTGGGCAGGCTCATCTGCTCGCTGGGTGCTCCTGCCGGTGAAGGTGTTGAGCTGCTTGTAGGGGGTTCGAGGTGCGGTCGTGTGTTGCGGCTATTCCGTGGGCCGGCGTGCCTGTCTAACTTCGCGGTGGATTGCCCAGGCGTCCGCTACTGGGCCCACGTGCCCGAGCTTGTCGGGGTTGATCACCGAGCAGATCGTCTGGATCTGCCCGTCGAGTACATCGAGCGCCAGGGTGTGGAGCACCTTGCCGTCCCGGTCCCGGAAGATCGCGCCCGGCTGGCCGTTGACCTCGTGCGGCTCGAACGTCACGTCGATCCGGGCCAGCAGGGGGAAGACGGAGGCAAGCAGCCGGGCCACGTTTTCTGCGCCGATGACGGCCCTGGCCAGCTGCGGGGCCTTGCCGCCGCCGTCGCCGACCATCGATACGTCGGCGGCGAGCAGTTCCTGCAGGCCGGCGACGTCGCCTTCGCGCAGGGCGTCGAAGAACCGCGACGCCAGTTCCTCCCGCTCTTTGCGGACCGCTTCGAAGCGCGGCCGCCCGGCCTCCATATGCCGCCGCGCCCGCACCAGCAGCAGCAGCGCCGCCATCGACACCGAGTCGGCGACGCGGTGATCTCGTGGATGTGCGGATTCATCAGCGATGCCGTGTACGCGCCGAAGCCCTCCGGGTCGGTCGGGGCCAGCTGGCCGTCCGCGCCGAAGAGACAGACCAGCCACTGCTCGTCCTCGATCGCCAGGACCGTGCCGCCACGGTTCCCCGTGGGTGCGAGGGTGGCCTGCAGGGATGCCTGCCGGCTTCGCGTGCAGTCCGCTGAGCGCTTGTAGAGGCGGGAGGCGTACGACAGCTTTCCGTCCACACTGAGTACTTCCGGCCCGGCCATGCCCTGAGCGCTGAGCGCTGAGCCAGGAGCGAAGACGGGAATGCCGTCCCGTGGCCACAACGACGAGGTCGGCGAGGTACGTGGCGTCCCCCTCAGTCCGGAACCCCGTGACACGACGGCGAGCGGCGTCGGTGGCCAACCCCGTCGCACGGGTCCTGTCGAGGAGTGAAACGCGTGATGCGCCAGGACCCGCCGACGTAACGCTGTCTCCAGCACGGGACGGCTGAACGTCTGCAGGACCAGGTCCGTCGAGACCGGGGGTGACCAGCCCGTGGGATAGAGCATCGGAAAGCGTCCGAAGTCCGAAACCGGGGCGCCCCGTTCGGTCAGCTCGTCGCGCAGACCGGGGAAGAGCTGTTCCAGTACCTGGGCTCCTCGGGCCAGCAGCGCATGGGGGGGGCGGCTCTGCGGAGTCCCCTTGCGGTGCGGGGCGTGCGCGGCGACGGGGTCCTGCTCCAAGACGGTGACCGAGCGGAACCGGTCGGCGAGGACACGTGCCGCGACCAGGCCCGAAAACCACCGCCCAGGACAACCGCGTGGTTCCCGGCCCGCGCCGTCATCGGGGCTGCTCCGGCAGCGGTGATGCCTGAAGGGCCATTTCCGTGGCACTGCACATAATCTCCATGACCACCTGTCAATAGATTTCTTGAGCGGGTGCACGGGTCCTGTATGCGCATACCTCACCGCCGTGCGAAGAAGACGGCAATGCCAAAAGGAAGCCGGGTCTTTGTATTTGAGGGCACATGGAAGCACGCCCGTGGAGCACGAGAGCGCACAGCCGCCATGAGGACGTACAGATGCTTCTTCTTGTACGTACTGAGCCTCATGCGCCTTACCCGCACAGGTCCGTGGTCGGGAAGGATTTGGTGCCGGACGGAACCCGCAACAGTATGATCGGCGCATGACGCCACGAAAGGCCAATGCCGCGTAGGTCCCCGCATCCGCTTCGGATCAGGCCGCCCGATCGCCAAAGCCGCAGTCGGATCAGCACGTTACTCATCAACACTTGCCCTGGTCCACCTGTATGTACTGCCGTGCATACGTACCTTTTTGTCGACGGCCTCGACTTGATCACGCGCAGCAACAGCAGCGCCATGGGTATGCGTCCGGAGCAGCTTCTCCGGCCCGGCGGACCGCTCTACCCGACGGATGCCGCCCGCAGCGTAGACCTGACGTCTCAGGAACAGTGCGAGTTGGGCTCCTTGGGGCTCCACATCCGAGTACGACTACGTGGTGAGACGGTCGTATGGAGCGAGCTGATGTATCCGGACCTCGGCCACAGGCCAATCGAGGAGGTCCGCTTCCACCTGGGACAATATGTGGGTGAGATCGAGCGAGCGTACTCGCTGCGACCCTGGGCAGCCGGGCCGCCGGCGTGAAGCGCGTCGATGAGGACAACGAAAAGGGCGCCCGGCCTGCTACCGGCCGGGCGCCCTTTCCTACGTCGGGAAGCCGGGTCAGGAAGCGTTGCCGCCCACCGTCGCCGGTGTGCCGGCCAGGATCGTCGGTTCCATCTCTTCGTAGCGGCGGCGCTGGTCGGCCGCGTCCCGGTGGTGGAGGACCGAAGCGAGCCATCCCGCCAGGAAGCCGAGCGGGATGGAGACGATGCCGCTCGTCGTGAACGGGAACCAGTTGAAGTCCTCGTCGGGGAAGATGGACTGCGGTGATCCGGACACCAGGTTGCTGCCGATCATAAGGATGAGGCTGGCGGTGGTGCCCACGATGAGGGTGGCGAGCAGTCCCGTGCGGGTGTAGCGGCGCCAGAAGAGGCTGTAGACGAGCGCCGGGGCGATCGCGGAAGCGCCGACGGAGAAGGACAGGGTCAGCAGCGCCTGAAGGTTCAGGTTCCGGGCACTGGCCGCGAACGCGATCGCGACGAGCCCGACGCCCGCCGCGGCGGCCCGGGCGATGGCCATCTCCGTGGAGTGCTTCAGGGCGGCCCTGCGCAGCCCGTGCGCGATGAGGTCGTGCGCCAGTGTGTTTGCGCAGGCGAGGGTGATCCCGGCGACCGAGGCGAGCAGGGTGAGGAAGATCGCCGTGGCCACCGCCGTGAACAGCAGTGTCTCGACGGTGCTCGGATCCGTGCCCATGAGGGCCTGGCTGACCATCAGGAACGCCGTCTGGCCCTGCGGGTCACCGGCGACGAGACCCTCGTGCCCGACGATCGCGGCCGCACCGAAGCCGATCACGGCGAGCAGCAGGCAGGTCACGACGACGGTCGAAACGGCCCAGGACAGCGAGCGCCGCACGGCAGTCGCACTGCGCGAGCTGAACATGCGCATCGTGATGTGCGGCAGCACCGCCGCGCCCAGTACGACCGTCAACTGTGTGCCGATCATGTCGAAATCGTCGCCCGCGAACTGCAGTCCGGAGGCGAGATACGCGTCTCCCGCCCCGCTCCCCTGCTTGGCGGCTTCCAGCAGCACGGGCAGGCTGAAGTCGAACCGATTGAGGACGAGCACCGCTATGGCGGTGGCTGCGCCGAGCAGGACGACCGTCTTGACGACCTGGATGAACGCGGTGCCCTTCATCCCGCCGATCGCCGCGTACGCGATCATCAGCAGACCGAGGAACACGATCGCCCCGGTCTTGAAACCGTCGGCGTGGAAACCGAGGACGACGGCGAGCAGGTCACCCGCGCCCGCGAGCTGGAAGATCACCAGCGGCAGCAGCGCGGCCAGTGTGACCATGGCTGCGATGATCCGCACGAAGGGGCCGGGTGCACGGTGGGTGAAGACGTCGCCCATCGTGAACCGGCTGGCGTTGCGCAGGGGTTCGGCGAGCAGAAACATCATCAGGACCAGCGAGAGCACGGTGCTCAGGGTGAGCGTGATGCCGTCGAAGCCGAGGAGCGCGATGATGCCGATGGTGCCGAGCACGGTTCCGGCCGAGATGTAGTCACCGGCGATGGCGAGGCCGCTCTGTATGGGCGACAACGAGCGGTAGCCGGTGTAGAACTCGCCCAGGTCCTCGTGATCGGGCCCGGTCATCACACACACCAGCAGTGTGACTGTGATGACCGCGATGAACGCGACCAGCGACATGGTCTGGGCGTCGGAGCTGAACTCGGTCATGACCGGCCACCACCCATGGTCTCGTCGGGCCACTGCCACTGCCCTTGGCCAACGGGGTACGCAGGGACATCCGCCCGGGAGCCGCGGCGGACCCGGGGGCCGCCCGTCTCTCTTGCCGCTTGCAGGGTCTTCTCCCGGATGGTCGCCGACAGCGGGTCGACGCGGTCGCGGGCGATGCGTTCGTAGAGGGCGATCGCCGCGAGGGCCACCGGCAGCTGGCAGAGCCCGAGCATCAGGGCGACGTTGAGGCCACCGGTGATCTCGCTGGTCATCAGCCCGGGCGTGAAGGCCGAGAGGAAGAGGAAGAGGACGAAATACCCGAGTGCGGTGAACGTCGAGACGCGGCGCAGCTTGCGGTAGCCGGAGCGGAGCGCGTCGAGGTCGCCGTGAGGGCTGTGCGCCTCGCGGTGGTCTTCATGCTGCGGCGGCGCTTCCCAGGAGCGCGCGGCCGCGTCCCAGGCGTGGCGGGAGGGTGGTGGGTTCGGGAAGGGGCGGTGGTGCGACATCGACTTGCTCCTTGCCGCCGCGGGGGAGGCGGGCGGGTGGTGCCGGCTGGTGCGCGCATGTTACTCATCGGTAGCGTGATGGCGTAAGAGGCATTCCACGGACTGGATGGCAAGGTCGGTGGTAATCCGGAGCGGGCGGTAAGTCCACGGTGCCGTTGCGTCGACCCCGTCCGTACGGAATGCGGGCCGTGGCGTCGACGGCGCGACGCAGCCGGTCGGGCGGCGGCCTATGCCGTCAGCGCGGGCGAGACTCCAGGGGCGCGGGAGAACTTCGCCGATCCGCTCCAGCGACGGCAACGCCGAGCGCCCGCTGTGTCCCAGGACCCGCTATGTCCCAGACCAAAGTGGACAACTCTACTTGTTGGCGTTGGCGACCGACTCCACGGCCTCCTCAGCCGCCGTCGTCGCCCCCCTCATGATCGTCGCGGCGTCGGGGGGTGGCCGCGCCGGCGAAGCCCGCGCCGCTGTGGTGGAGTTCGACCACGGCGTTGCCCGTACGCACGACGAGTGTCGCCTCCTTGACGACGTCGCCGTCCATCGAGTCGTAGCTGACGGCGGTTGCCTGGTCTCCGTGGACGCTCGAAGGCCGTGTCTCACGCGGTGAGTTTGAGAAGACGTTTGCAGCAGGTGAGGGCTGCGGCGAGGCCGAGCCCGGCGTCCGGGTCCTCAAGGAGCCGATCGGTTCAGCTCGCGAGCCGTACGCGGTCCGTCAGGCCTTGTCGACGCTGATGAGTTCGAGCCGGTCATCACCTCCCTCCACCTGCATTTCGCGGATAAGGCCGACGTCCTTGGCGTAGTACTTGTGCTCGACCACATCGGGTTCGAGCGGGGAGTCGTCCTTGGTCTTGAGGACGTTGTCGTACGAGCCGTACGGCACTGTGACCTTCTCGGTCGTGCTCAAGACCTCGCCCCTGTCCTCGGCGACGCCCTTGTAGTACTCCTGGCGGTACTTGTCGCCGACCTTCGGCTTCGCCTTCATCACGATCCCCGGCTCGGCGCCGTCCTTGCCCGCTTCCCAAGAGCCTTCGGTGCTGACGACCTTGCCGTCCTCGATTTCCTTCGAGTCCTCGCCGAAGTACCAGACGTTGCCTTCGCGGTCCTGGGCGAACCAGTCGAAGGTGTCCTCGACGACTTGACCGTCCTCGGTGACGGTGTCTCGTACGACGACCGCAGTGACGCCCAGGATCTTCTTCGTCCGGCGGGTCACCTCGACCGCGACCGTCTCCGTGCCGTCCTCGGTGGTCCCCTCGTAGCGGAGCTTCGTGCCGGGGACGAGCGGCATGTACGGATTGTCGATCGTCGTCACGAAGTCGGCGGGGTTCACGGCCGGCGCTTTTGACGCCGTCGGAGAGAGTGCGGCGGCGGGGGTGGCCCGGCCGCCCCCGCCGTCGTTGCCGCACCCGGTCGCCGTTGCGGTCACGAGTAGTGTCGTGACAGCCAGTGCGAGGCCACGATGCCGTGCTGTCCGGATCACGATTTCCTCCAGGTCGTCTGCGCCGCATCGACCCTGCCCCATGGGGAGGGCGGGGCGAGGGCACCGCGCCCGAAGCATGCTGCAGCCGGGTGAAGGCGGCTTCACCTGAGGTCAGAGCCGGTCACGGCACGGAAGACCCCCATGTCCCCCATGTGTCGATGAACGGCTCGGTCCCCACCGGCCGGCCGGTGTTCGTCCACGCCTGGGACAAGGGACTGATCTGCAGGTCGCTGTTTTTTCGACCGCTCGTTGGACGGCCCCGAGCGCAGCTCGGGCCTTGGCCGGAGAAATGAGCCCGCGCGGTCGGCGCGCGACGACGTGTGCCCGCGCCCGGTGGGCGACCTGGCGGACCGCGGCGGGGCTCTCGTCGACGGCTTCCGCGATCGCGTCGTACCCGAGATCGAAAACCTCGCGCAGCACGCACACCGCCCGCTCGGTCGGCGTCGCGGCGAACCGGCTGGCCAAGAAGGTGAAGGCTGCCGAGATCACGGTGATCAACCCGCGCCCTGACTTCGTGGAGCGCTTACGACTGCACCAGCAGCCTGCGCCCGGTGCTGTGGGATGGTGGTCGCGTGACGTTGGAGGACCTCGTCCGGCTGCGCCGGGCCCGTGACCTGATGGACCGCGAGTACGCGAAGCCGCTCGACGTTCCTGCGCTGGCGCGCTTCGCCCACATGTCGCCGGGCCATTTCTCCCGCAGTTTCCGCGCCGCCTTCGGGGAGACGCCGTACAGCCACCTGATGACGCGCCGGATCGAGCGGGCCAAGGCGCTGCTGCGGCGGGGTGACCTTACGGTGACGGAGGTCTGCTTCGAGGTTGGCTGTACCTCGCTGGGGTCGTTCAGCTCGCGGTTCACCGAGCTGGTCGGCGAGAGCCCGAGCGCGTACCGGGCCCGGCCCCATGAGGACGGCGCCGCCATCCCGGCCTGCGTCGCGAAGATCCACACGCGACCGGTCAGGAATGGAGAAGCGAAACCCGGCGCCCGCCCGTAGCGTGAAACGCATGGAAATCAACCTTTCACAGTGCTTCATCGCCGTCGACGACCACGACAAGGCACTCGCTTTCTACCGGGACGCGCTCGGCCTGGAGGTACGCAACGACGTCGGGTTCGAGGGGATGCGCTGGGTGACGGTCGGCTCGCCCGCGCAGCCCGATGTGGAGATCGTCCTCGAACCGCCCCTCGCGGACCCGAACGCCTCGCCCGCCGACCGGCAGGCCATGGCCGAACTGCTGGCGAAGGGCCTGCTGCGCGGCGTCATCTTCCGCACCGACGACGTCGACGCCACCTTCGAGCGCATCCGTTCCGCCGGTGCCGAGGTGCTCCAGGAGCCGATGGACCAGCCGTACGGCGTCCGCGACTGCGCCTTCCGCGATCCCTCCGGCAACATGCTGCGCTTCAACCAGCCTCGCAAGCAGTGAGTTCTGGTCCCGCGAACCGGGCGCTGCCCTGCCGGCGAACCCCACGCCGCATCCAGGCTTGGCGCGAGCTGAGCGAAAGTCCCGACCGCGAGCCGATGCGCATTGGCCGCCGGCTGGTCTGACACCTCGGCCGGGCGCACCGCGTTGGCCGGGGGCCCAGAGGCTCCACGGGCCGAAGGGGCGTGGATGCCTTGGTTCTTGGACCGAGCGCGATCCCGGACGGCGTCGGCCGGACGGGATCGCGCCACCCCGGCCGCAACCGTCGATCAGGTGGGCAGCGACCGTTGCCGCGACCGCGCCGACGAAGTAGAACCAGTGGTGCCGCTCGAAGCTGATCAGATCGAGCCGGGCGACGCCGACGGAGACCGCGAAGGCGGCCCCGCTAACAGATGGAGACACGACAAGCATGGCCACGAGGACGGACACGCAGTCGCCTGCGCTGCACGCTGCCGACAGCCACGATCTGATCCGCGTGCACGGCGCGCGCGTGAACAATCTCAAGGACGTCAGCATCGAGATCCCCAAGCGCCGCCTGACGGTGTTCACCGGCGTCTCGGGTTCGGGCAAGAGCTCGCTGGTGTTCAGCACGATCGCCGCGGAGTCGCAGCGGATGATCAACGAAACCTACAGCGCCTTCGTGCAGGGCTTCATGCCGACACTGACGCGGCCGGAGGTCGACGTACTCGAAGGGCTGACGACCGCGATCATCGTCGACCAGCAGCGGATGGGTGCCGACCCCCGCTCCACCGTCGGCACCGCCACCGACGCCAACGCGATGCTGCGCATCCTCTTCAGCCGGCTCGGGAAGCCGCACATCGGCCCGCCCAGCGCGTACTCCTTCAACACCGCCTCGGTCCGGGCGAGCGGCGGGATCACCGTCGAACGCGGCTCCGCCAAGACCAAGACCGTGAAGGCGACCTTCAACCGCACCGGCGGCATGTGTACGCGCTGCGAGGGCCGCGGCACGGTCACCGACATCGATCTCACCCAGCTCTACGACGACTCCAAGTCGCTCGCCGAGGGCGCGTTCACCATCCCCGGCTGGAAGTCGGACAGCCAGTGGACCGTGCAGGTCTACGCCCAGTCCGGCTTCGTCGACCCGGACAAGCCGATCCGCAAGTACACCAAGAAGGAGCTGCGGGACTTCCTCTACGGAGAGCCGACCAAGGTCAAGGTCAACGGTGTCAACCTCACCTACGAAGGCCTGATCCCCAAGATCCAGAAGTCGTTCCTGTCCAAGGACAAGGAAGCGATGCAGCCGCACATCCGCGCCTTCGTGGAGCGCGCGGTCACCTTCACCACCTGCCCCGAGTGCGACGGCACCCGGCTCAGCGAGGGTGCCCGGTCGTCGAAGATCAAGCGAATCAGCATCGCCGACGCGTGCACGATGGAGATCCGCGACCTGGCCGAATGGGTCCGCGGCCTCGACGAGCCGTCGGTGGCGCCGCTGCTCACCGCGCTGCAGCAGACCCTCGACTCGTTCGTGGAGATCGGCCTCGGCTACCTCGCGCTCGACCGTCCGTCGGGCACGCTGTCGGGCGGCGAGGCGCAGCGCGTCAAGATGATCCGCCACCTCGGCTCCTCGCTCACCGACGTCACCTACGTCTTCGACGAGCCCACCATCGGACTGCACCCCCACGACATCCAGCGAATGAACGGCCTGCTGCTTCGGCTGCGGGACAAGGGCAACACGGTGCTGGTCGTCGAGCACAAGCCCGAGGCCATCGCGATCGCCGACCACGTCGTCGACCTCGGCCCCGGCGCCGGAACGGCGGGCGGCGCAGTCTGCTTCGAGGGCACCATCGAGGGGCTGCGGGCCAGCGGTACCGTCACCGGCCGCCACCTCGATGACCGAGCCGCCCTCAAGGAGACGGTGCGCAAGCCCACCGGCACGCTGGAGATCCGCGGCGCGACCCGCCACAACCTGCAGGGCGTCGACGTCGACATCCCGCTCGGCGTGCTGTGCGTCGTCACCGGTGTCGCCGGCTCCGGCAAGAGCTCACTGATCCATGGCTCCGTCCCCGCCTCGGCGGGCGTGGTGTCGGTCGACCAGGCGCCCATCCGCGGCTCGCGACGGAGCAACCCGGCGACGTACACCGGACTGCTCGACCCGATCCGCAAGGCGTTCGCGAAGGCCAACGGCGTGAAGCCGGCGCTCTTCAGCGCCAACTCCGAGGGCGCCTGCCCCAATTGCAATGGCGCCGGCGTCGTCTACACCGACCTGGCAATGATGGCCGGCGTCGAAACCACCTGCGAGGACTGCGAGGGGAAGCGGTTCCAGGCATCGGTCCTCGAATACACCCTCGGCGGCCGCGACATCAGCGAGGTGCTCGCGATGTCGGTGACCGAAGCCGAGGAGTTCTTCGGTGCCGACGAGGCGCAAACTTCCCCAAGCTCTTCGAGCAGGGGATACCCCATGGCCGCGCACAAAATCCTCGACCGGCTCGCAGACGTCGGGCTCGGCTACCTCACCCTCGGCCAGCCGCTCACCACGCTGTCCGGCGGCGAGCGGCAGCGGCTCAAGCTGGCCAGCCGCATGGGTGAGAAGGGCGGCGACCGGCTTGTCTACGTACTCGACGAGCCGACCACCGGCCTCCACCTCGCCGACGTCGAGCAGTTGCTCGGCCTGCTCGACCGCCTCGTCGACTCCGGCAAGTCGGTCATCGTCATCGAGCACCACCAGGCGGTCATGGCGCACGCCGACTGGATCATCGACCTCGGCCCCGGCGCGGGCCACGACGGCGGCCGCATTGTCTTCGAGGGCACACCCGCCGACCTGGTCACCGCCCGCTCCACCCTCACCGGCGAGCACCTAGCGGCCTACGTCGGCACCTGACCGAGGCCTTCGCGGACACCGTGGGACGCGTTCTCCCATCTGTTTGAACTCGGCCCACTTGGTGTCCGACAACGATGGCGGTGAACGTTTCCGGTCACAGCACTAGTGTGATGCGCCAGAAATTCTGAGGGTTAGTTCTGCTCTGTTTCCTCGTTGTCGGCTCCGACCTTGGTGAGGTAGTCGGCAAGGGAGTTGAGGATCTCGTCGGCGGTCTTGGTCCAGGTGAACGGCCTGGGGTCCTGGTTCCAGTGTTCGATCCACGCGGTGATGTCGTTTTCCAGGGCTTTGACGGAGGTGTGGACGCCGCGGCGGATGAGTTTGTCGGTCAGCAGGCCGAACCACCGCTCGACCTGGTTCATCCAGGAGGAGCCGGTAGGGGTGAAGTGGACGTGGAAGCGGGGGTGTTTACCGAGCCACGTCCTGACCTCGGCGGTGTTGTGGGTGGCGTAGTTGTCGCAGACCAGATGCACATCGAGGCCGGCGGGCACCGCCTTGTCGATCCGGATCAGGAACTTCTTGAACTCGATCGCCCGGTGGCGGCGGTGCAGGGCCGATATGACGGTGCCATCAGCGATGTTGAAGGCGGCGAACAGGCTGGTGATGCCGTGCCGGTAGTAGTCGTGGGTGCGGCGTTCGGGCATGCCGGGCATCATCGGCAGCACCGGCTGAGAGCGGTCCAGTGCCTGGATCTGGGACTTCTCATCAACGCACAGGACCACCGCCTTCTCGGGCGGGTGGTGGTACAGGCCGACGACGTCGACGACCTTGGCGACGAACTGCGGGTCGGTGGAGAGCTTGAACGCGTCCTGGAGGTGCGGCTTGAGATCGAACCGCTTCCAGATCCGCCCGATCGTCGATTTCGACAGGCCGGTGCGCTTGGCCATCGAGGCTCGGGACCAGTGTGTGTCCATGCCCGGCGTGGACTCCAGCGTCACCGAGATGACATCCTCGACCCGGTCGAGCAGGATCGAGGGTGGCCGGCCCACCCGAGGTTCGTCGGCCAGGCCGTCGAGGCGTTTGACGATGAACCGAGCACGCCAGCGTTCCACAGTCGACTCATCGACACCGAGGTCCACCGCGGCCTGCCGGTTCGTCCCGCCCTCCGCGCAACGCAGCACGATCCTCGCCCGCAGCGCCAGGTACTGGGCGGTCTTCGCCCGCCTCGCCCACCGGGTCAGCTGATCCCGCTCAACATCACTCAGGACCAGATCCGCCTTCGGCCGACCGATCGGGCCGGTGTCCTCAAGGCCAGCCATCCGCTCCGCGGCGAAAGCCCCGCGCCACTTCCTCACCGTCTTGAGCGCCACCCCAACAGCCCGCGCGGCACCCGCATTCGACATCCCCTCAGCACACGCCAGGATGATCCGGGCCCGCTCTGCCGGACGCCGGTCCGGCGACTCCGCCCGGCGCAGCAACTCCGCACGCTCGTCCTCGGACAGCGTGATCTCCACAGCGGAAGGCCCCGGATGCGACATGCCAACAGGCTACTTACTAACCCTCAGAATTTCTGGCGCATCACACTAGATCCGCAGCAGCCGGGAGGTCTGGGCCCACAGCCCGTCCAGTACGGCCGGATCGTTCGCCAGCTTCGCGAACATGACCATGCCCTCCAGCTGGGCGAGAACCGCGCGGGCGGTGGTGCGGGTCGCGGCCGGGGTGGGGATCGTGCCCTGCTCCGCCGCATCCGTCAGCGCCGCGTGGACCAGGTCGATCTGCTCCTCGAAGATCTCCGTCAGCCGGGCCTGGACGGCCGTGTCCTGGTTGCTCAGCTCCAGCGCCAGATTGCCGAACAGGCAGCCGTTGACCGCGCCGTCCTGCGTCTTTGCCGTGCGCTGGGCGGCGGCCTGGTGGAGGAAGAGCTGCTCCAGCCGGTCCTCCGCCGGCCCGTCGCCGCGCAGGGTCGCCACCCAGCCGGGCCGCTGGGCCGCCCAGTGCGCGTTGATCGCCTCGATCGTCAGGGCCTGTTTCGACTCGAAGAAGTGGTAGAAGCTGCCCTTCTTCACGTCCGCGCGGGCACAGATCTCGGCGACGCCGATCGTGCCGTAACCGCGGCTCAGCATCAGGCCGCAGGCCGCGTCCAGCAGTCGTTCCCGTGCCGTGCTCGTCCGTCCCATGGCGATGAGTATACGGCCGGTCAACTATTCGGGGTGGCGTTTAGTTGACCGGTCGTCTACTGTCCTCGTCATGTGGTGGAAAACCTGCCCGCCACCTCCCTGACCTGCGAGGACTTCGCTATGCCCGAAAACATCACGATCGCCGTCGCCTTCCACAGCGGCTACGGCCACACCGCCCGCCAGGCTCGTGCGGTCGCCACCGGAGCCGGGTCGGTGCCCGGAACGCAGGCCGAGCTGTGCGACGTGGCCGGCGTTGACGACCGGCTGTGGGAGACGCTGGCCGCCGCCGATGCGATCGTCTTCGGTACGCCGACCTACATGGGCAGCCAGTCCGCCGTCTTCCAGGCCTTCGCCGAGGCCAGCGCCCCGGTCTGGACGGAGCAGGGCTGGGCCGGAAAGCTCGCCGCCGGCTTCACCAACTCCGCAGGCGTCAACGGTGACAAGCTGAACGTCCTGGTCTCCCTCGCGCTCTTCGCCGCGCAGCACGGCATGAACTGGGTCTCGCTGGGCCTGCCGCCCGGCGGTGAGTACTCCACGACCGGAACCCCGGAGGACCTCAACCGCCTCGGCGGCTTCCTTGGCGCGATGGCCCACTCGCCGTCCGACCTCGGCCCCGACGAGGCCCCGTCCGGGGCAGATCTGCGGACCGCCGAGCACCTCGGGCGCCGGGTGGCGGAGACCGCACTCGAGCAGGTGTCGGGCCGTATGGCGCTCACCCTCGCGCGGTGAACCCCCTCACCCCCAGACCTCCCTCAACTACTCAACTCCAAGGACGACTGTCATGACCGACGGAAAGCGTTCCTGGGCCCATGGCCGCCTCACCGAGCTGCTGGACCTCGAAGTCCCCATCGTGCAAGGCCCGTTCGGCGGCGGACTGTCGTCCGTGGCGCTCGCCTCCACTGTCTCCGAGGGCGGCGGGCTCGGCTCGTACGGAGGACACATCCTCACCCCGGACGGAATCGGCACGCTCGTGAGCGAGCTGCGGAAGGCCACCGCCCGGCCCTTCGCGGTCAACCTCTGGGTCCCGCACCCCGACGAAGCCGCGGCACCGCCGGACCGCGACCGGATGGCCCGGTACGCCGGGCTGCTGCGCCCCTGGTTCGAGGAACTCGGTCTGTCGGCAGGCCAGTTGGAGGAGCCGCCGCCCGCCCCGGGCTTCGCGGAGCAGATAGACGCGCTGCTCGCGGCGGAGCCGCCGGTGATCAGCTTCGTGATGGGCATCCCCGAGAGCCGGGTGCTCGACGAGGCCCGGCGCCGGGGCATCCGGACCGTGGGCACCGCGACCACCGTCGAGGAGGCCCTCGCGATCGAGGCGGCGGGCATGGACGCCGTCGTCGCTTCGGGCAGCGACGCGGGAGGGCATCGCGGCTCGTTCCTGCGCCCCGTGAACGAGTCTCTCGTCGGGACCTTCTCCCTCGTCCCACAGGTTGCGCAGGCGGTGTCGATCCCCGTCGTGGCCGCCGGCGGCATCGCCGACGGCCGGGGAATCGCCGCCGCGCTGACCCTCGGGGCGCACGGAGTGCAGATCGGCACCGGCTTCCTGGCCACCGAGGAGTCCGGGGCGAGTGCCATCCACCGGGCCGCGCTGCACGGCCCCGACGCGCGTACGACCGTACTGACCCGAGCCTTCTCCGGGCGGCTCGCGCGAGCAATCCCAAACCGTTTCACGCGTGAGGCGCTGGCGTACGAGAGCGAACTGGCGCCCTATCCCATCCAGTACACACTCACCCGCCCGCTGCGCACAGCGGCCGCGGAACGCGGTCTGGCCGACTACGTCAACCTCTGGTCAGGCCAAGCGGCAGCGCTCACCCGGCCGCGCGGCGCCCGCGCCTACCTCGACGAGCTCATCGCCGACACCGAGGCGGCACTGGACCATCTGCCGTCCCAGCGCGACTAGGACTTGTCCGGCCGATCATGGCTGGAGCCAGATGACGAGGGTTGCTGCCGTGGCGGTGCCGAGGCAGACGTAACCCGCGCTCGCTCGTTTTACGTTGTTGCGCTTCTTGTACCGCTCTTCGTCGAAGCCGGACGGCCGTTCGCCTCGTGAGACGCTGCGCAGGCGGGCGGCCGCTCAACGAGCCCAGGATGACCACGATTGGGACCAAGGGTCTGTTGGGAAAGTGAATCAAGGGGCTCGTTCGGCGTCTGGTGCGGGTCGTGTGATCCTGGCGCTATGAGTGATCAACGCGAGGTTGCAATCGTCCGTCGGCCGGGTCACCGCGCGGCCACTCGCCATGGCAGCAAGCGTGCCTACGTCCTTAACGCACGGTCACCGTTGCCGCGATCCGGCTGTGGCTCCGGCCATGGCCACCGGCCCAGGTGACTTTCCGGTCCCGGGTGACGTTTCCGGTCCGCTCGCCGGCCTCTCAACCGCACCGTTCCTCGCGGGCGGGCGCGAATCACACCAGGTCGTTCTCCCGGTCGCGGGGTGCTCGCGACCGATCTTCTTTCCGCGCCGCCAGGATGATGAGTGCGCCAGAGATGATGCCTGCGAAGTACGGAGACGGCACAAGCAGGACTCCACCGATGAAACACCACGCCGCGAGGCCCCAGCCGATCCCGGCGGGCACGGCCACCCCGCGTCCAGCGAGGTGCCATGTCAGGCAACCCAGGAGAATGAGGGGCACGGCGAAGCTTCCCGGACCGGCCCAGAAGGTGACTTGATTCTGAAAGATCTCCACTGTCTGATCGGCGCCGCTGTCCGTCAGCGCGAGCGGGACGGCTGCCCACACCCCCCGATCCACCCAGCCGGTGATGTCTTCCCAGGCGAAAAGAGTCAGCAACAACAGGTGACCTGTGCCCAGCACGAGCATGATGCCGCTCGCCCAGCGCAGCAGTTGCTTACTGGCGTTCATCGTCGGCCCCGTCCACCATGCTGCGCCGCAGGATCGTTGCGGTCCCGCCAGGCTCGTTCCCACTGCCGGGTCAGGGCTGGATAGACGATGACGTATCGGAAGGGCGCGATGGCGGCCATGTAGAGCCGCCCGAACCATCCGTTGGGCTTGACGAGGACGGCCATCCGCAGCTCGTAGTCGCCGTTCGCTCCCTGCACCCAGCTGAGGTGCATCACGGTGTGCACGGTCTTGTTCGCCAGTTCGCGAGCGGACTCCCTGGCGGTCTCGTAGACCGCTTTGAGGGGCATGTTGTCGTTGTCCTGGCCCGGGTGAGCATCGCGGAGGTCGCTGGGCAGGCGGTCGCGGAGCGAGCCAACTCGCGCACCGACACCCGCCGTCGGGTTGTCCCAGCCGAGGAGTGCGCCGAGCTTCCACCGGACGGCGAACAAGAACCGCACCGGCCAGGTCTGTCTCGCGGGCCCGCCGGACGTCCGCATCGCTGCCAGCATCGTTGGGAAGTCGTCAGGCCCGGCTCCCGGGGTGCGGAACGCCCATACGTCCTCGACTCCGAAGTCAGATGTGAGTTCGTGGATGCGCCACGGACGCTCGGTGTAGGTGGACTTCGCGAGTCGTGCCACGCTTCGACCTCTCGTTCTGTACGCCGCCGTATACCTTGATCTGTACGGTACCGTACATCCTCGCGACACAACACCCCTTGAGAGCAGGTGAGCAGGTGCCTCCCATCGCTCGTACGCCACGAAGTCGCTGGATCGAAGCGGGACTTGACGCCTTCGCCCGGGGCGGACCGGACGCTGTCCGAGTAGAGGCTTTGGCCGCCGAAATCGGGGTGACGAAGGGCGGCTTCTACGGATACTTCGACGGTCGCCCCGCGTTGCTCGCCGAGATGCTCGACGAGTGGGAACGCCGTTGCACCAACAACATCCTCAAGCAGGTCGAGTCCGAAGGCGGAGACCCTGCCGAGAGGGTCCGGCGTGCCGGCCAACTGACCTTCTCGGACGATCTGCACCGGATTGATCTCGCGGTCCGTGAGTGGGCTCGCCATGACCCATCGGTCGCGGCGCGGCTGCGGCGGATCGACAACGCCCGGATGGACTTCCTTCGCACAATGTTCGGCAGCTTCATCGCAGACGCCGACGAAGTCGAGGCACGAAGCACTCTGGCCTTCGCGCTCGCGATCGGCCGCCACTTCATCGCCGCAGACCACCCCGGACGCACCAAACGCGAAGCCATGCACCTGGCCGGAGAACTTCTCCTGCGACCCCAACCGTGAACCCGATGTTGTAGACCAGGCTGCCGGCTCCATCTGCAATGCCGCGTTGGATTCTGCGTTGGTCGTGGTGTTCCTGGATGCGGTGTTCTGCGCCTGGTGCTGGCCATTCCCCCACGCCCTGCTCGGTCGTGGTGCCCCCCGACGACCATCCGGATCAGCTCGGCCACCAGGGAGGGGGTCCACAGCGGTCCCCCGATCAGCCGCTCTTCGGGCCGTGTCAGCCATCGCCTGGGACAGCACCGCACGGCCCTCGGCACTGATCAAATCACTAGGCTGGACCGGAACTTGACCGGCAAGAGCGCCTCCAGCCGCGCGGCCTGGTAGTTACGCCACCAGGTGGGCCACCGACCGCTGGGAGACCCCGAAGACCTCGGCCGCCTGCCGGTACGTCCGCACCCGACCCGACTCCAGCTCAGGATCAGCGGCTGATCACCGGCCGTACGCGAGGCAAAGGATGCCTGGCGGCAGGTGCGCGATTCCCGAGCCTGCTCCGTGGTGTGGGTCAGTTCTCCCAGGCGCCCTGGGCGGCGGCGGTGCGAGTGTAGTCGGCGAAGTCCCGGGGCGGGCGGCCCAGCACCTTCTCCACGTCTCCGGTGACCGAGCGCAGGGCACCGGCGCGGATGTGGGCGTACAGGCCGACGGTCAGCTGCACCCGTTCCTCGGGTACGCGCCGGTCACCGCCGAGAGCAACTACGTCAACGGCGCTCCGGTGGATCTGCTGGCCGCGCACAATGCCGCGAACCCCGGCAACCCACTGCGTGAGGGCGCGGGCTGGACTCCGGTCCTGCGCACCCGCGTCGACGTCTCGCGAGTCGTCCCGACGCTGGTCACGCGCCGGGTCGTACGTGACACCTGGATGGGTCCCGGCATCGACTCCACAGCTCCGTACGGCGACATGCGCGGCGCCCACCCGTGGCAGGACCAGCGCTTCGCCGAGTACCGCAATAACGGCCCGGGCGCCCGCATCACCGTCCCCGCCGAGCGGCCACAACTTGCGGCGGAAAAGGCCCACGCGCACACGCACGACGCCTACTTCGGCACCTGGGTGCCTGAGCCCTTCAGCTGTCGCCGACCCCGTGTGGCGCCGCCGCAGTCGGCGTCCGGCGCGGACGCGGACGAGCCGCTACGGGTGGGGCGGTCGATGTTCGTGGGTCGGTACGCGCGGGCACCCAGTCCATGGTGAAGCGGACCCCGTACCGGTCCGCCGGCACAGAGATGCGCCCGAAGTCCGGCTCGGCGCCGCCTTCCATGCGCCCCGAGCCCGTTCTGCACGTACGTCGACGAGCCGGAAAACGACCCCGAACCCGCGAACGACCGCCGTCACGATTGGTGAGTAAATCCACCCGTGGATCAGTTTCGGAAGTTGGCTCTCCCGAAGAAGAGGACGGCAGCGGCGGCGAGCGGAGCCGCAAGTGCGAAGCCTGTACTGACCAGCCGAAAGGTGCGCATGCTCGTCGCGAGGCAGACCCTGCCCGGGTCCGCCTCGTCGTAGACGACCGAAACCGAGGTACCCGGCGGAAGTTCGTTGTTCTGAGTGCAGTCCACGTGGGTGGACGCCTCGACCGAGCGCCCGTCCGCGGTCGTGAACAAGACCACCGGACGGTTGATGGTCTCCGAGTCGACACTCCCGTCAGCGCCACGCGCGGGGATCGGTAGGGGTCGCACACCGGCGATCTCCCCCGTGACCCGGACTCCGCGGCCGTCGAAGGGGTCGGCCATGAGCCAGAACGCCACAGCGCCGACGCCGAGGAGAGCCGCCGTCAATGCGGCCCACCCGAGCGTCCCCCACCCATCAGCTCGCATACTCCCCTTCCCTCCCCTGCTTCGGCGCGAAGGCTACCGCGTGACGCCGGAGGCAGGGAGTGGCTCAGCTGAGCTCAGAAGGCCCCGGGCGTGCGGCGTACACCCGGTTTCAATTCCTCGGCGATCGAGCAGCGGAACCCCGGCGGCCCGGTCAGGACGTGGCGCACCTCACAGTCACAGGCGTACCTACTAGTCGGTATGGTCGAGTGGTTCATGGACGACAGGAGGCTTCATGTCTGCGACCAACCGCCAGATACGTCTGGCAGCCCGCCCCGTGGGTGACGTCAAACGCGAGGACTGGGAACACGTCTCCGCACCCGCCGAGGCACCCGGCCCCGGCCAGTTCGCGGGCAGGACGCGCGTCATATCGCTGGACCCCGCGATGCGCGGCTGGCTCGACGACCGCCCCTCCTATCTCCCGCCCGTCGGGCTCGGTGAGGTGATGCGCGCGGGATCGGTCATCGAGGTGACCGCCTCCAACCACCCCGGCTTCCAGCCCGGCGATCACGTCGTGGGCACTTTCGGCGTCCAGGAGCACGTCGTGTCCGACGGCAAGGGCGCCCTGAAGATCGACACCTCGCTCGCGCCGCCATCGACCTACCTCGGCGCACTCGGCATGCCCGGCATGACCGCGTACTTCGGACTGCTGGACGTCGGTGCCCTCAAGGACGGCGAGACCGTCGTCGTCTCCGGCGCGGCGGGTGCGGTCGGCACCATGGTCGGCCAGATCGCCAAGGTGAAGGGCTGCCGCGTCATCGGCATCGCCGGAGGGCCCGAGAAGTGCGCGCTGCTCACCGACGAGCTGGGATTCGACGCGGCGATCGACTACCGGGCCGGCGACGTCAAGCGTGCGCTGCGCGAGCAGACTCCTGACGGCATCGACGTCTACTTCGACAACGTCGGAGGAGACATCCTCGACGCTGCGCTCACCCGGCTGGCCATGCACGCTCGCGTGGTGGTCTGCGGCGCGATCAGCCAGTACAACAACGCGACGCCGGTCAAGGGCCCGTCGAACTACATGTCCCTTCTCGTGCGCCGTGCCCGCATGGAGGGCTTCGTGGTCTTCGACTACGCCAAGCGCTACGCGCAGGCCGCACAGGAGATCGCCGGCTGGATCGGCGACGGCCGGCTCAAGGTCAAGGAGCATGTGGTGAAGGGGACGGTGGACGACTTCCCCGAGACGCTGCAGATGCTCTTCCGCGGCGATAACGTCGGCAAGCTCGTGCTGGAGCTGGCATGACCGCCGAGGCGACCGGGACGAACACCCCGCAGCCGGGCCAGGCCGCCCCGAGCGCGCAAGGATCGGCACCGCTGCGCGGCAAGGCCGCGATCGTCACGGGCGGTGCCAGCGGGTTGGGCCGGGCCACGGCGCTGGCGCTGGCTGAGGCGGGCGCCGAAGTGGTCGTCGCCGACCTCGACGCGGAGGGCGGCCGGGAGGTGGCCGACATCGTCGGCGGTCACTTCCGGGCGTGCGACGTCTCCGACCTCGATGCGAACCGTGCTCTGGTGGACTTCGCCGTTGAGCGCTGCGGCGGTGTCGACATCGCCTTCCTGAACGCGGGTGTGTCGACGGGTTGCGGCGTCGGCGACGACTTCGACCTGGCGCGGTATCGCCGCGCCATGGGCGCCAACCTTGACGGCGTTGTCTTCGGCACCCATGCGGTCCTGCCGGCGCTGCGGGCCCGCGGCGGTGGGTCGATCGTGGCGACCGCGTCCCTGGCCGGCCTGGCCTCGGTACCGCTCGACCCCCTGTACGGGGCCAACAAGCATGCCGTGGTCGGTCTCGCACGTTCACTGGGACCGGCGCTGGCGCCCGACGGCATCCGGTTCAACGCGGTCTGCCCGGGCTTCGCCGAGTCGCGGATCATCGACCCGTTGCGCGGCATGCTCTCCGAGCAGGGCACGCCGGTCATCCCGGCGGAGGTCGTCGCCGACACGGTGCTGCGCATCGTCACCGGCGACGGCGCCGGGGAATGCTGGCTCATCCAGGCAGGCCGCGCCCCGGAGCCGTTCCGCTTCCGCAACGTCCCGGCTCCGGGGAGGCCCGCGTACTCCTGAGCCGCACTTTCGGACTCCGGAGGCTCCTCTGCCGCCGCCTGCGGCACGGGAGGCCGCACCGGGCAAAGGGCCGGATCGCGCGAGGACGCGCGCGATCCGGCCCTTTGGCGTGCGGTTGCGGTTGCGGCCGCTCGCAAGGTGTTCCTCACGTGAGCGCGGTCGTTCGGCGCTCAACTCAAAGACGAGCCGGACGGGACGACGATTCCGTAAAGATCAGCGATGGTTGCGAGTGCACTGTGGTGGATCTGTTCCGCAGACAGGCCGGAAACCACCGTCTGTAGAGGCCGGGTCGCGCAGGCGTCGGCGACCACTGTGGGCTGGTTGCCGCGCAGGAACGCGCCTTCTGCGGTGAAGGTCACGCACATGTGGGTCATGAACCCGACGATAATGACGTTCTTGTTGCCGGCGGCGTCTATGTGTTCGCCCAGGTCGGTGCCGACGAACGCGTTGGCAGCGGCCGTCTTGACTACGACAGGTTCGCCCTCGATGGGAGCCACACGGGAGTGGATCTGGCCGATTTCGGTCCGGATGTCGTACGGGCTTCCTTCGCCGCCGTCGTTCACGACATGGATGACCTTCGTTCCGGCGTTCCGTGCCCTGGCCAGCAATGCGGCGGCAGAGTCGAGGGCGAGCTCCCACCCCGTCAGCTCCATCACACCAGTGGTGTAGGTGTTCTGGTAGTCGACCAGGATCAGTGTCGCATCGGCCAATGATGCAGGGGTCTGGTCGAAGCCGTTGAGCTCACGCAGGGTTGTCGTAGCCATTGAAGTGCCCTCCTCGGGCGTCGTGTTGAAAGGTCCGGGCCACCACGCGGTGGCTGGTGCCTGGAACGCTACGACTCACCAAGTGTGTCGGCAATGTCACCTAACATGCAGATACAGACATCACGTGCGGTGGCAAACCGCCGGTGCCGACCGAACGGAGACCAAATGAGCACCGTCAAACGACTCGTTGTCGTCATCCTCTTCGACGGCGTCGACCTGCTGGACGTCACCGGACCCCCAGAAGTGTTCTCCCTGCTGCAACGCGAGGTGGACGACGCGACGGGCTACTACGTCGTACTGGCCGCCGAAACCATGGACCCCGTAACCACCTCCGCGGGGGTTCGTGTCCTTCCCGACACCACCTTCGAGGAGGTGTCCATGAGGCGCATCGACACCCTCCTGGTGCCCGGCGCGGTCGAAGTCGACCGCCAACGCCGGGTTCACGCCATCACCGACCCCACGGTGGTCGCCTGGGTGAAGGCACTCGCAGGCAAGACACGGCGCGTCGCATCCGTCTGCGTGGGGGCACATATTCTCGCGGAGGCGGGGCTGCTGGACGGCAAGCGCGCCACGACCCACTGGTCGACCGCGCAGCAACTCGCCGCCGATCACCCCTCGGTCGAGGTCGACGCCGATCCGATCTTCATTCGCGATCACGATGTGTGGACCGGCGCGGGAATCAGCGCCTGCCTCGACCTGTCGCTCGCCCTCGTTGCCGACGACTTCGGCGAATCCACCGCGCTTCGCGTCGCTCGGCAGCTCGTGATGTACCTGAAACGGCCAAGCGGGCAAAGCCAATTCAGCGTCCCGCTCGAACCCGTCTCGACAACGCGACGCATCGAGGATCTCCGCCACTACATCACGCGAAACATCGCCGAGCAGCTCACGGTCGCCGACCTCGCCAGTCACGCCCACGTGAGCGAACGTCAGCTCACCCGAATCTTCAAGACTGAACTTGGAATGACCCCGGCCGCCTACATCGAGTCAGCCCGCGTAGAGGTGGCGCGCAATCAACTTGAATCCACGGATGCAACGCTCGAACGTGTCGCATCCACCTGCGGCTTCAACACGACCGACACCCTCATCCGTGCGTTCCGCCGAAAACTCAACACGACACCGACGGAGTACCGGAACCGATTCCGGCATTCGCATGCCATTGGTGAAAGTGTGGACTCACTTGGAGTCGCCGGAGCGGCGAAGCGCCGGCGTGTGGCCACCGCTCAGTCTGATGGAACAACAGGCGGGCGTGGACGATGAGTACCTTCACCGGGCGGTCTTCTCCCGGGAGTGGCTCGCGGCGGTGCCCACGGCCACAGCGTTCGTGGTGACGATCACGGCAACGGCCAGCCACGATGCCGTGGCGAGGTGCTGGCCGAGGACGAACATGCCGATCAGCGCGGCGAATACCGGGTTGACGCTCATGAAGATCCCGAAGAAGCGGGCCGGCACCCGGCGCAGCGCGAGCAGGTCGGCGAGAAACGGCACGGCCGAGGACAACACGCCTGCGGCCAGCGCGCACAACAGGGCGCCGGCGGTGGGCTGGTGGAGCCACAGGGCAGCCGCGCCGACGGGCAAGTAGAGCAGGCCGGAGACGGCCGCGGCGGCGGCCGATCCCTGCAGCCCGGGCAGGCGCTCTCCCACGGTACGGTTCAGCAGGATGTAGCTGCCCCAGCAGACGGCGGCGACGAGGGCCAGGCCGATGCCGAGGTAGTCCGTGCTGGGCCGGGGACGCGCGAGGACCACCACGGCCGCCGCGGCGGCAAGAGCGCAGGCCAGATCGATACGGCGGCGGGAGCTCGCCAGCGCCACGGTGAGTGGACCGAGGAACTCAAGGGTGACCGCAAGACCGAGACCGATCCGGTCGATCGCCGTATACAGCGTCAGGTTCATGGTCGCGAAGACAACGGCCAGCGCCAGCACCGGCCGCCACTGCGCAGCCGTGAACGAGCGAAGCTTCGGCCGGCCGGCGATCAGCAGCACCACGGCGGCCACCCACTGGCGCACCGCCACCACTCCCACCGGCCCTAGGTCCTGTCTCTCCGATCATGATCGGAGCCAGATGAGGAGTGCGGCAGCGGTGACAGTGCCGAGATAGACATATCCGCGCTTGTCATAGCGGGTAGCTACGGCCCGGAACTGTTTCAGCTTGTTGATTGCCCGCTCGACCGTGTTGCGATCTCTGTACCGGTCTTTGTCGAAGCCCGGGGGCCGTCCGCCGCGTGAACCCCTGCGCAGGCGGGCGGCCTTGTGGTCCCTCTTCTCCGGGATCGCGTGCCGGATACCGCGTTTGCGGAGGTAGGCGCGGATCTTGCGATTGCTGTATGCCTTGTCGGCGCTCACGCTGTCCGGCGTGCGGCGGGGACGGCCTCGTCCCGCGCGCGGGACATGGATCTTGTCCATGACCCGCTCGAACTGTGTGCAGTCCGCCCGTTGTCCCGGCGTGATCAGTAGAGACAGCGGGCGGCAGTGGCCCTCCGCGGCGATGTGAATCTTGGTGGTCAGGCCGCCGCGGGACCGGCCGAGAGCTTCGCCCGGGGCGCCGCCCCCTCCAGGAGGCCGTGCGGCATCACCATGGGCGACAGCCGCCGCACTGGCCTTCGGCGTCCCCCTTTTGAAGGGCTCGGCGGGGGCGGCGGAGTCCGAGGTGCTCCTGCGGCGTGCTGGTGAGCACGCGCGACGGTGGAGTCGACGTTGATGTTCCAGTCGATGCCGCCTTCGGCGTCGGCTTCCGACTGAACGTGCCGCAGGAGCCTCTCCCAGGTGCCGTCGGCCGACCACAGCAAGTGCCGCTTGTGGACGGTCTTCCACGGGCCGAAGCGTTCGGGCAGTTCCCGCCACTGCACCCCGGTGCCCAGCCGGTGGATGATCCCGTTGATCACCTGCCGGTGATCGCGCCAACGGCCGCACCGGTTGTTGCCCACCGGCAAAAGCGGCTCCAGCAGCGCCCACTCGCCGTCCGTCAGATCCCCCCGACTCAGCATGGTCAGCCCCAGAGTCTCCCTGCTCGCAGTGCTACGGCTATTCGATGACCGCGGTGGCTTCGACCTCGACCAGGAGGTCCGGTTCCCCCAGCGCCGCGACGCCCAGCAGGGTGATCGGCTTGACCGGATCGACGCCCAGTTTCGCTGCCGCCCGGCCCACACCCTCACCCAGCAGCGGCATCTTCTCGGGACTCCAGTCGACGACGTAGATGGTCAGCTTCGCCACGTCATCGAAGGAGCCGCCGATCGCGGCCAGAGCGGTGCCGATGTTGAGATAGCACTGCTCGACCTGAGCGGCGAAGTCCCCTTGGCCCACGGGCTGGCCGTCGGCGTCGCGGGCGACCTGCCCCGCGAGGAACACCAGCTTCGATCCGGTGGCGACCGACAGCTGCCGGTAGACCTCGGGCTTCGGCAATCCCTCGGGATTGAGCAGCGTCACAGACATGAACGACCTCTTCCTCGTGGCGTCAGGAGCAGCAAGATCAGCACCCATCAAAGCATAACGACGCTATGTATTGTGAAACCATGGCAAGGACGAAAGATCCAGCGGTCCGCTCCCTGCTCCTCGAGCGGGCCGCACAGATGCTGCGGACGAGGCAACCGGTCACACTGCGCACCCTGGTCGCCGGAACCGGCGTATCAACGATGGCCGTCTACACCTACTTCGGCGGCATGGACGGCCTCTGGAAGGCACTGCGACAAGAAGGCTTCACACGCCTGGCCACCCAACTCGCAGCCGTCAAGATGTCCGCGGACCCGGTACGAGACCTCGCCGCCCTGGGCGCCGCCTACCTGGCCAACGCCCTGGAAAACCCTGACCTCTACCGCGTCATGTTCGACGCGGGCTTCGACCTCGAAGACTCCGGCGCCGCGGACGAAACCCTGCACCGTCTCGTCGAGGCCATCGAGCGGGCCAAGGCGAGCGGCCGCTTCCGCGACGAGGTCGACCCGCTGGAACTGGCAACACAGAGCTGGACTATCGGCCACGGACTCGCATCCCTCGTCGCCACAGGCCCCCTGCCGCACCAGACCCTTGCTCACGGCGCACCCATGCTGACCGCACTGTTCACCGGCGCAGGAGACGAACCCGCCCGATGCCGCCAGTCGGTTGAGCACGGCTGGGGCCAGCCAACCCCGGCCCGGCCCAACTCTCGTGATCGGAGAGACAGGCCCTAGGACCGGGAACGCGAGCGCAGCGACCGATGCCCCGACCTGGTTGGACAGGCCGCTGCCCACCATCAGCGCCATCCCGGACCACCGGGGCGACGCCGCATGCGATGGGGCGGCCGCTGTTGTCTGTACGCGAGCGTCGATTGCCATGGCTCGAAACTCCGCCACGGCGAGGGATACGCAAAATGCATCCGAGGCCCCACCTATACCCTGGACGCATGGACCGTCGTACGGAGCTGGAGCTGCGGCATCTGCGCTGCCTGGTCGCGATCGTCGACACCGGCAGTTTCACCGACGCCGGGATCGAGCTCGGCGTCTCCCAGGCCGCGGTCTCCCGCACACTGCTCGCGCTGGAGCGGATCCTCGGCGTGCGACTGCTGCACCGCACCAGCCGCACCCTCACCCCCACCACCGCGGGCGTGCAGGTCCTCGCCCGCGCCCGCCACCTGCTCGCCGAGGCCGACGAACTGGTCCGCCAGGCCACTACCGGCCACACCCGGCTGCGCATCGGCCACGCCTGGTCCGCGCTGGGCCGCCACACGGCCGAGTTCCAGCGCCGCTGGCACGACCGCTACCCCGATGTCGAACTCCACCTGATCCGCCACAACACCCCCACCGGCGGCCTCGCCGAGGGACTGTGCGACCTGGCCGTCCTCCGCAACGCAATCGACACCCGCCGCTACGCCCACGCCGTGGTCGGCCACGAGCGCCGCTACCTCGCCCTCGCCTCGGACGACGCGTGGGCCAAGCGCCGCAGCGTCCGTCTGGAGGAGATCTGTGAACGCACCCTGGTGGTGGACCGCCGCACCGGCACCACCACCTTGGACCTGTGGCCCGAAGGCGCCCGCCCCGCCGTGGAGTACACCCACGACATCGACGACTGGCTCGCCGCCATCGCCACCGGCCGCTGCGTCGGCGTCACCCCGCAGGCCACCGCCACCCAGTACCGCCGCGACGGCATCGCCTACCGTCCCCTACGCGACGCCGACCCCATCCCCGTCCACCTCATCTGGCGCCGACACGATCCCCACCCGGCCACCCACGCCGCCGTCGCCCTGCTCGCCGACCTCTACCGTGAAGCCGCCTGATCCCTGCCGCCTCAGCTGTCGTTCCCCACACCTGGGCGCAGACGTTCCGGGGACCGCCGGGATTGCCTTGCACGGAGGCCCCCGCCATCGGCCCGGATCCAGCTGCCTCGGCGGTGTCCACTTCGGGCCTCACAATGTGCCGATTCCGGCCAGTACCGCCACAGGCAGCAGCAACATCCACTGCGGCAGCCGCAGCAACGGCTTCGACCAGTCGGCCGCCAAGGTCACCATCAGAAACACCACCGAGTAGGCGACGAAATGGCCGGCCAGGAGCCAGGCGATGGTATCGCCGCCGGGGCGTTCGCGCAGAGACAGCCAGATCAGCGCGGCGGCTGCCAGCACCAGGTCGGCCGTGACCATGTGCCAGACGGTGTGCAGAACACGCCGTGGCTCGTCCGGGAGGTTGCCGGCCAGCAGCGGTCGAACGACGTCACGACCGCCCGCGACGATGTGGACGACGGCGACCGCGGCGGCGGTTGTGCCGGCGGTGAGGAACCAGCCGTTCATCGGGCCTCGATTCCGCGGCCAACGATGGCGGCCAGTTGCGTGGCGAGCTGCCGCGTCGGGCGCTCGCCCACCAGCCCGACATGGAAGAAGACGGCTCCAGCCAGCGTGTCCAGGACCAGGTCGACCGGCACGCTGGGGTCGGTCTCCCCCCTCCGGACGGCGCGCTCGAACACCGCCACCAGAGACTCCTTGGCCGGGGCCAGGAACTGGGATCGGATGCGGGCCTGCAACTCCGGGCCGGCGGCGAAGTCGGCCAGCAGGCCAGGCAGGGCGGCAGCGGCGGCCGGGGCGGTGAACTCGTGGATGAGGGACTCCAGTAGTGCCGTCAGATCACCGGTCAGGCTGCCGGTATCCGGCACCGGAGCCGCCTCGGTCTCGGTGAAGACCGCCTCGTACACCAACTCGGCCTTGCCGGACCAACGGCGGTAGATGGTGTCCTTGCCGACGCCGGCCCGGGCCGCTACTGCCCCAACTGAGGTGGCGGCGTAGCCGAGTTCGGTCACCAACTCAATCGTGCTGGTGAGGATCGCCTGATGAGCACGAATGTCTCGGGGACGCCCACGCGGGGCGCTGGGATGCGTCATACGACTAACCATACGGGACGACCCGTATGGTTAGTCGAGTTCGCCGAATCCCCCGACCGGCCAACGTGATCCGTGCCCCTATGACCGAAGATCGCGCTGCCCATCTCTACTGGCGGCTGCTGGACGCATTGGCCTTCGCTCCTGACGCCGAGAAAGTCGCCGCACTCTGGCGTGAACCCGCGCGGGTACTGGCGCGCGCCTGGCGATCCGCGTGCTGCTGCCGGTACGGTCCGGCAGCAGCGTGCCGTCAGCGGACGTCGACGAAATCGCCCGCCGCGGTGGCGGTGCCCGTGGTGGATGTGCCGCCGAAGGTGTAGCGCCAGTAGCCGTCGGCGGACGCCGTGACCGTGGTCTTCAGTGCCCCGTTGGAGGAGGACGTCACGGTCTTGACGGTGGTGTAGGCCGAACTGTCCTTCATGCGGAACTGGAGCTTGACCGGCTGGCTGCCGTAGCCGGTGTACTGGTGCTTCACCCAGTCAGCGCGAGTGAGGCTGCCGGTCACGGTGATCGCCGTGCCCTTCGTCACCGGCTCTGGCGAGGCGTTGACGGTGACCTTCGCCCAGCGCTTCACAGGGACGCTGCCGGGGGCCGTCGTGAACTCCTCGGCCTTGAGGCTTCCGTTGGCATTGAAGAGACGCTTGGTGACGCCGATCTTCCAAGTGGTGGCGTCGTTGTTGGAGTCGAGGCGGTAGCGCGGGTCGATGTAGAGGTTCCCCTCGCAACGCGCAACCCGGTCACTCTCCTCGTAGCAGATGTACGACCCCATGTAGAGGCCGCCGCTGTCGGCTCCGTTGGCGGGCGTTGTGTCGTGGTAGAGGAAGGGGTTCGCGTCGTAGCGGGACGGATCGGCGGTGCTGTAGCCGGCCGGCAGCGAAATGCGGAAGGAGACGGACGGCTCCTTCACGTCCGTGGTCCCCACCACGATGGACTTGCCGCCGTTGACCACGATGTCCGACACGGTGATGCCGGTGGACGCGGCCTGCGCCGTAGGGGCGGTGAGCGCCGTCAGGGTCAAGGCCCCCACGAGCGCGGCCACCGTGCCAGGTCTGCCTGAGTTCATGCCTACCTCTTGCGTTGTACGGGATCAGAGAGAACCGCCCGCGGGACAGGACACCGCAGAGCGGGGGCGGGCAGGCTATCAACGGTACGAACGGATGTTCCCGCCCGGGTGATCATGCCTGTGCACTTCCGGCGCAAGCTGCCAACTCCGCCCGGTGAACAGCTCCCTGGGGCAGGACGTGTCCAAGCGGCCCGGCTGCTCCAGGCCGGCCTTATCGGCTACAACCGGCGCGGCCCCTTGTACGAGCATTCCTCCTCGAGGCGGAACGCGACGCGTTCCCCATCGTTGATCAGCGCGCAGTTCCCGCTCTGGCTGCAATCGTCCGCGACCGAACGCGGCGCGATGGCCTTCCCCATGCGACATCAGGGAAGGCCATCGGCATAACGTGGGAGCAGCTCAGGCGATCCGGCCGCTGCAGCGTGACATTCGTGGGGCACGCCCCAAGGCAGTGGACGCCGGAAGGGCTGCGGCGATCGTATGCCGACCCCTGATCTCGGTGACCCGGCCTGAGCGATCCTCCCGCGATGATCCCTGCTCAGGATGGGGGTTCGCCGTAGGCCAACTCAGGGTGCAGGTCTCTCGCCGGCCAGGTCGTGGATGTGCTCCACCTTCTCCTGCACGTCCCCGGCCGGTCCGGCCGGCGGCCGACGGCCAGCGGTGGGAGGTGAACCGGTAGGACGGCCCCCACCATCAGCAGCGGCGAGAGTCGTTCACCGACAGGGCTCGGCTCAATGGCTGTGGCCGTCTTCGTGCCCGGGCTCCTCGCTGGGGTGAGTGTCCTTCGTGGGCGTGGTGGGGTCGGAGGTCGGATCGGCGGTGCCGCTGCCGTGGTCACCGTCATGTCCTTCGTCGTTGTCCTTCTTGGTCTCGGCGTCACTGTGGCTGTGTCCCCCGCCGGCTCCCTCGGCCATGGCGGGGGCAATGTGACGCAGGCCCGCAAAGGTGAGGGCTGCGACGACGAGGACTGCCAGACCCATGAGACCGAAGATGCGCCTCCACGGCCTCTTGTCCTCCTTCAGGAAGTAGGCGACGAAGGACAGGACGATGCCCAGCGGTATCAGTACGGCACAGCGGTCCGGGAGGTCAGCGAAATGCTGCATGCCGCCGCTGAGCATGCCGAGACCGAACGAAAGCATCGTCGACGTGCCGAGCACCCGCAGCATGCGTGACAGGGCGGGCTTCTCGGTCGCGAGGATGATGTCGTTGAGGACCGTTGCGATCAGGAAGACCAGCACGCCGGATCCAGCGATCATCGAGTAGCGGGCCGGATCCATGGGGTGATGCACGACCGCGCCGCTGATGAGTCCGGCACCCACGTAGTAGCCGACGTAACCGAGGTAGCGCCACGGGAGGGAGGCGCCTTCCCTCTTCCTGGCGGAACGGCGGTGGCTGGGGGGCAGCTGCGGCGGGGCTGGGGGCGGGGTTGTGGCGAGACCGGAGGAGGACAAGAGCTGCTGGCCTTTCAAGGGTGGGTTCGGTGGCATGGGGGCTGATCGCCTTGGGGGCTCTCAACGCGACATGAGGATGTGCAGTGCGAGGCCGAAGGCCGGTTGCCTGGGAACAGCGAAACCTGAGGCCGGCCCACGGCTCCGCGCCGCTGTTCGCTCGGGGACACTCGGGGACAGCAGAAGGGCACTGGGCGGCATGGCGGATCCGCTGTCGACAGGCAGGGATGGGCAGCGCGGGTGTGCCCAACGAGTCGTCGACGATCGGAAGGCGCGAAGATTTAGATCCGTAGGACCGCTGAGTCCGGCAAAGGGGGAGACGCCCAGAGGGCAGCGGCAGGTCGACCGACGGTGTGTACATACGCGTGCGGAGGCCGAACGACCGGAGCCTCGCACGGCGCGGCTAGCGCAGCACCCTGCTCGGGCTGGCCGGACACACACTGGTGAGCCGCGTGTTCGGATTCCGGTGCATCGTCGTGGTCGCCGTGCCGCTGGTCGGAGTGTGAGCCGATCCCGTCGTGGCTGTGTTCAGTCGCACTGGCGTCCTGGATGGCCAGGGCCACCGAGCTGGACGTCCCGGGGTGGGCATGGCCTGCGGCGCTCTCCGCGCTGACACCGTGTGTGTACGCCAGTGCGAGGAGTAGTACGACCAGTGCCCACGTCCGCCACGGGCCCGCTGCGTGAGAGCGGGACCGCAGCACTTTGAGGATCGGCCGGGCCGCAACCATGGCCGGGAGCATAGCCGTACCTGGGGCTCGGCCACCAACCAATGCCTTGGACGCACTGTGACCTCGTGCCCTGGCCGTACCGCTTACCTGACCCTCTCCCCCACGCAGACGTACTCTGCCTCCGGGCACCAGTACCCCTCACCTCCACACGGTGCGTTTCTTCCTGGCCGAGCTCGCGATGTTCGACATCCCGGCCATCGTCGGCTCTCGCACAGCACCCAGGGCCGGGGCGTGACCGGGCAGGTCGAGGGACGTACGCTCCGTGCGGGGCGGGCCGCGTGGCTGGAGGAGCAGGGCCAGGTGCTGCCCGACGAGCTCGGCCGCGCACAGAAGGAGGCCGAGGCCGAGGGCCGTACGGTCGTCTTCACTGC
Organism: Streptomyces spiramyceticus; assembly: GCF_028807635.1. Classification (NCBI taxonomy): domain Bacteria; kingdom Bacillati; phylum Actinomycetota; class Actinomycetes; order Kitasatosporales; family Streptomycetaceae; genus Streptomyces; species Streptomyces spiramyceticus. The sequence continues at coordinate 1,623,437 of NZ_JARBAX010000002.1, read as the reverse complement.
CTGGGACTCGCAGATCCGGGGCGCGCTGGTGGTCACCGACACCGTCAAGGCGACCAGCGCCGAGGCGGTCGCCGACCTCAAACGGCTCGGCCTGACCCCGGTCCTGCTGACCGGCGACAACACCGCCGCGGCCCACGCGGTGGCGGCCGAGGTCGGCATCGGGAAGGTCATCGCAGAGGTCGATCCCGAGCTGCGGCTGCGCCGCTTCCGGCCCCTGCATCGCCGCTTCACAGCCTGGGCATGCCCTTCTGGACGTTCGGGGCGGGCGCGGCTGCCCTCCGGAAGCAACGTCTTTCCCCCGGTTTTGTGCCATCCGGTTCTGTGATCTGCTGGAAGTGTCTTCAACGTTGCTCGTCGCTCTCCGTGACGTGCCGCCGTCGATACGGCTCGGGCCGCCGCCGGGCTCTCGGCAGCGCGCGTACTTGGGAGAAGTGCCATGCCGCACGTCCGCCTCGCCGCACCGGCCCCGACCCGGCCGGGAGTCCTGCTGCCGACGCGCGATCTGGCGGTCGCCTGGACTCTGATGGTGCTGCTCGCAGCTCTGGCCTGGGTGCTTACGGTCGGCCAGTCCCGCGATATGGGGATGGAGCCCGGCACCATGGGCCTGGCGTTCCCGCTCTTCCTGCTGCTGTGGGTGGTCATGATGGTGGCGATGATGCTGCCGTCGGTGGCGCCCGTGGCCATCACCTGGGTGTGGGCGATCGGGCGCCAGTCCGCAGGCCCGGTCCGCGCGGTGCGGATCACGGAATTCGTCAGCGGCTATCTGCTGGCCTGGACCGGGTTCGGTCTGCTCGCGTACGGCGCTCTGGCGGCGACCGGCCGTCTGGTGGACGGCAACCCCGGGGCTGGGCGCTGGATCGGCGCCGCCGCGTTCCTGCTCGCGGGACTGCATCAGTTCGGGCCGCTGAAGCGGGTCTGCCTGCGACACTGCCGCAACCCGATGTTCCAACTGCTCCGGTACTCACGCTTCCGGCCGTGGGCCAAGGATCTGCGGGTTGGCGCGCATCACGGGCTCTACTGCGTCGGCTGCTGCTGGGGCCTGATGATCGTCCTCATCCCGCTCGGCTTCATGAACGTGGCGGCGATGGCGGGCCTGGCGGCGGTGATCTTCATGGAGAAGCTGTGGCGGGGAGGCCCCTGGCTCACCTGGGCGGTCGGTCTCGCCTTCCTCGTCCTGGCCGCACTCGCTCCGTTCCAGGACTGGCTGCTGCCTGGCCTGGAGATGTCCGATCCGTCGATGGACCAGATGGCGATGGATCAGATGGAGATGGATCAGATGGCGGGCCGGATGTTCTGAGAGCCTGCCTGCCGCCGCGCCATGCGGCCCGCCGGCAGCTGAAGAATCCCGCGCTTGAGACACAGAACGGCACTACGAAGTTGACGGCGATGCGTACGGCGGTGGCTGCCCCGGCTTCGCCCGCGGCGATGACGGAACCCTGGTTGACCAGGGACAATACGACGCCGACAAGAATCGCGATCGGTATGCATCGGGACAGTGACGCGCGCGAGAACACGGTCGGCAGCAGCCGCGGTGGCACCTGCGCGGGAGGAGGCATCCCTGTCCTCCTCCCGTGTCCGACGAATCCGGCGGGCCGGTGCCCTGCACATCTAGCGCCCTGTGGGCGTGCCCTCGGGCTGCTCGCTGGAGAAGACGTAGTCGGACTTCTCGCCGTACGCAGGCTCGAACGTCAAGCCGAAGGCTGTCGAGCTGCCGGTGGTGCGGCCCAGCGTGAATTCCGGTGCGAATCCGAACATCGCGTTCTTCATCGTGGTGGGTCCACCATCGGGCCCTCGAAGGGGCTCGAATTCGAGTTCGGTCTTCCCGCCGACCCGAAGTCGGGGCTTTTCGCCGTCCGTGATGGAGATGCTCGCCCGCTCCAGGCCGAGGTACTCCCCGAAGAACTGCGAGAGCTCGCCGAACGCGCCGCCTTCGCGCCCGGACACGATGCGCTCGAGCGCGTCGGCCTGCTCGTCACTGGCCTCCGCGTCGACGACCACGCCGACCTTCCAGTTACCGGCGGTCAGGTTGGAGGGGAAGTGGTTGTAGAGGGCGAAGTCCACGCCGGACAGATTCACGTCGTCCAAGCTGCCTTCGGCCACGTGGAAGGCGATGCACCCAAGGCATTCCTCACGTCCTTGCGCGTCGTGCGGCTTCGCGTCGACGGGGCACCCGCAGACCACTGCGCATGAGCAACCAGCCAAGTAGTTGCCGGAGATACTCCATGTCATGACTCTGCTCCTCATTCCTGGGCGATGGCCGCCGTCCGCCGGTGCGGACGACGCTGGCATCGGGAGCACCCGGTGGGGAACGTTCGGTCGGTGGAGCGGGTTTGAGATGCGCTGCGTAGCCGTGTCTGACCATTGCAGCGGCGGCGACGCGCGACGTGCTGCTGACCAGCGCAGGGAAACCGTGGGGTGTGAGAGATTCCATGATGGATTCCTCTCCGCCGGCACGCATTCCAGCCCGGGGAGTCTCTCCTCCTTCAAGGCTACGCGTTCGTGGAGGGCATCATCTGCCCTGTACTACGCCGCTTCGTCTCGTGAGTCGGCAGTTACGGACGAGCGCCGCAGCGATGCCTCCGGGCGCAACACACAGACGGTGAGCACTGCGGGCTGAACGCCACCGCTCGACGAAATACGGGACGTTCAGGATTCTCCCGTCGATATCAACCAGACTGGTGCGATGGAGCAAGGAGCCGCGCACCCCGAGGATCGCGAGGACCTCAAGGCCAAGGGCCTCAGCCGGAACAGCGTCGGCCTGCTCGGCGGCACGGTGATCGGTATTTCCACCGTCGCCCCCGCCTACAGCCTCACCGCCACCCTCGGACCGACCGTCAGCGAGGCCGGACTGCGGATGCCCGGCATCTTCCTGGCCGGGTTCGTGCCGATGCTGCTGGTGGCCTTCGCCTACCGCGAGCTCAACAAGGTGCTGCCCGACTGCGGCACCTCCTTCGCCTGGTCGGTCAAGGCCTTCGGCCCGAGCACCGGCTGGATGTGCGGCTGGGGCCTGCTGATGGCGTCCGTCGTGGTGCTCTCCAACCTCGCCGGGGTGGCCACGGAGTTCTTCTACCTCTTCCTGGGGGAGGTGACCGACAGCCCCGACGTCACCGGACTCAACGACAACAAGGCCGTCCACATCCTGACCACCCTGGCCTTCATCACCGTCGCCACCTTGATCAGCTACCGCGGCATCACCCTCACCGAGTGGCTGCAGTCCGTGCTGGTCGGCCTGCAACTGGTCGTACTCGCCCTGTTCGTCGTCATGGCGATCTCCACATCCGGCGAGGCCGAGGGGTCACTCGACTTCTCCTGGTCCTGGCTGGACCCGTTCGGCGTCGAGTCCTTTACCGCCTTCACCGCCGGCGTCACCCTGTCGATGTTCATTTACTGGGGCTGGGACACCTGTCTGACGGTCAATGAGGAGAGCATCGGCAGCGAACGGACGCCCGGCCGCGCCGCACTGCTCTCCATCGTCGTCATCGTCTGTACCTACCTGCTCATCGCCGTCGCCGCCCAGATGTACGCGGGCATCGGCACCAAGGGCACCGGTCTCGGCAACCCGGAAACCGCCGACAACGTCTTCGCCGCACTCGCCTATCCGGTCATGGGCTCCGGCATTGGGGTGCTGCTCTTCGTCGCGGTCCTGACCAGCGCCGCCGCGAGCCTGCAGACCACCTTCATCCCGGTGGCCCGCACCGCCCTCGCGATGAGCACCTACAAGGCCCTGCCGACGATGTTCGCCGCCGTCCATCCGCGCTTCAGGACCCCCGCCCGCGCCACCGTCGCGGCGGCCGTCCTCACCGGCTCCTTCTACACCCTGATGACCCTGATCAGCGAAAACGTCCTGCTGGATACTGTCTTCGCACTCGGCCTCATGATCAGCTTCTACTACGGGATCACGGCCTTCGCCTGCGTCTGGTTCTTCCGCCGCGAACTGCGGCACTCGTCGGGCAACCTGCTGATCAAGGGGCTTCTGCCGGGCCTCGGCGGCCTGATGCTCACCGGCGTGTTCGTCCAGACGCTGAGGGACACCTGGGAACCGTCCTACGGCAGCGGCAGCTCAGTCGCCGGCATCGGCAGCGTCTTCGTCATCGGAGTCGGCCTGCTGCTCCTCGGCGCCGTGATCATGCTACTGATACGGCGTCACAGCCCGGACTTCTTCCGCGGCGAGGTGCTGCACCAGGCAACGCCGCCTCTTGTCATGGATATTTGACGGTTTCGGCGCAGCCGGTACGGGACCGACGCATCCGGTCACGTCGGCTGAGGGACGGATGCGACGACGTCAGCCGCGCAGCCAGGAGACGGCGGGTTGCGTGGTGGGCAGGTGGGCGCAGTGACGGCAGGCGCGGGCCGAAGCTGCCACTGCCGCGTGCGAGGCAGCCGCGAGCACGCCGGCGAACGCGAGCAGTGGCCAGTTGGTGGCCAGGGCGGAGGCGGTGGCGAGCGCGAGCGTCGTGACCGCCATGGCAGCGCTGGCGGTGGTACCGGTCCAGGCGACCACGAGTGGCAGCCGGTGCGGCGTGGGCAGCCGGCGGGCGAGGGCACCGGTAGCGGCCAGCGTCGTTGCGGCGAGCAGCGCGGCGACGGTCGCGACTCCTGCCAGATGAACGGCCAGCAGCTGAGCCGTGCGCGGCAGCTGCCAGGCCTGATCTTGGTCGGTAGTCCAGGCCAGGTACCAGCAGGCGATCAGGAAGGGGGCGGTGAGCGCGACGGCCCGGGCAGTGTGGCGGGCCTGGGCGATGGTCAGTTCGCGTTGGCAGCTCGGTACAAGCTCGTCGACAGTCCCGAAATCGCGCACTGCTTGGTGGGCGGCGCGTTCGTAGGGCATTCCTTCGCCGGTGTGGGCGGCAGTCGCGTCCGTGAGGCCGTCGCGTATCTCCTCGATCATCCGGGCCTTGGCCCGGGCCGGTCCGTGCAGGGCGGCTGTCAGGGCCGCCACGTACTCCCCGATGAGGTCGGTTTGCCGACCGGTGGCGTTCACGTGGTCAGCCCGGGCGGTGCAGCGGGGTTCAGGACTGAGCCGATCGCTGTGGTGAACTCGCTCCACGCCGTTCGCTCGCCTGCCAGGGTGCGCCGTCCGGCATCGGTGAGCTCGTAACAGCGACGACGCCGTTCGCCGTCGGCTTGCCAGCTGCTGGTGAGCAGTCCGAGCCGCTCCAGCCGGTTCAGGGCCGGGTAGATCGTGCCCGTGCGCAGTTCGAGTACGCCCCCGCTGCGGCGCTGGACCGCAGCGATGATCGCGTAACCGTGGAGCGGGCCCGACTCCAGCACGGCCAGCAACAGTCCATCCAGGTGCCCTCGCACCGCGTCCGATCCGCCGGGATCGCCGCACTCCTGCACCGAATCTGCCGCGGCTACGCTGTCGCCGGTCTCGCCGTGCCGGTGTTCGGGATAGCCACCGGCGCCCAGCTCGGCGTGCTCACCGATGCCTGGCTGATCGCATCGCTCGCACTGACCGCGATCGCCGCGGCCCTCCTCGCCTTGGCCATCCTGCCCGGCCAGCAGCGCCTGCTCGCCGTGGCTCAGGACTTGCCCAACCGGGAAGCGGCGCGTCCCACGGCGGCCCGCCTGACGATGCTCACGGGCATCTTCAACGTCCTCTGGGCGGTGGTTGTCGTCCTGATGATCGTCCGCCCCGGCTCCACGACGGGTGCGTGATTCAGGTGCGCACACTCGGATCGCGGCCGGCGCCGAAGCCGTATCTCTCGCGGCCCTGCTGGGCAACCTGCTCAGCACACACACGCAAGCGGTCACGTCGCGGCCCGTTGCACCGCACCGCCTAGGACCGCCGCCCAGGAGCCATTCACATGTCCGAGGAGGAGATCATTGAGTTCCTCACCGGCTTGCCGTTGCACGGTCTCGCCGGACCTGAGGCGGAGTAACCGAAGCGTGAAAGCAGGGGGCAATGCTGCAAGGGCGAACCGTGGAGCGAGACCGGATAGACCAGATGCTCGTGGGCGCTCGTCGGGGAACAAGCAGCGCCCTGCTGATCCACGGTGAGGCGGGGATCGGCAAGACCTCGCTGCTCGACTACGCAGCCGAGCGGGCGGAGGGCATGCGCGTGCTGCGCGTCGAGGGCATCGAGTCAGAGATGGAGCTCGCCTTCGGAGGGCTGCACCAGCTGTTCCTTCCAGTGATGGACGTCCTCGACATGCTGCCGGGACCGCAGGCCACGGCCATGAAGGCTGTCTTCGGGCTCACCGAGGACGTGGTGCGTGATCGCTTCACCCTCGGCCTCGCCGTGCTCACCACGCTGTCGGAGGTCGCTGGCGAGGGCCCGCTCCTCTGCCTGGTCGATGATGCGCAGTGGATCGACCAGCCGTCGGTGGATGTGTTGACCTTCGCCGCTCGCAGGCTGAGGGCCGAGGGCATCGTAATGATCTTCGCTGTCCGCGACGGTGCCGGCGGCGCCGTCGTGAACGGACTTCCTGGGCTGCTCATCGAAGGCCTTGACCGGGCGGCAGCCGCAACGCTCGTCCGGGATCTTCCTCCCTACGTCATGGAAAGGATCATCGAGGAGGCGCAGGGCAACCCGCTGGCCCTCATCGAACTGTCCGCCGTGCTCACCCCGGCGCAGCGCGCCGGGCATCTGGGCCCGCTGGCGCTGCCCGAGGCGTCGTCCCCGCCGGCGAGCCGGATTCAGGACGCCTTTCTGGAGCAGATCGGCCGCCTTCCCGAAGCCACCCAGTTGATGCTGCTCGTGGCCGCCGCGGATGACACCGGAGATCTCACCCTGGTGCTGAGGGCCGTCGACCGGTTCGGCGCCGCAATTGAGGACCTGGAACCCGCCGAACGCTCCGGGCTCGTATTCCTGTCCGGGGCGGGGGTGCGCTTCCGGCACCCGCTGGTCCGATACGCCGCCTATCAGGAGGCCCCGCTCGTCAGGCGCATCGCCGCTCACAAGGCGCTGGCGGAGGTGCTGGATACCGTCAAGGACGCGCACCGGCGGGCCTGGCACCTGGCTGCTGCGTCGACGGGTCCGGACGAACGGGTCGCCGACGAACTCGAGAGAGTTGCCGAGTGGGCCGGCAGCAGACAGGCGATGGCGTCCGCGTCCGCCGCCTATGAACGTGCCGCCCAGCTCACGGCGGACCCGCAAAGGCGCGCGCGCCGCCTCATCTGCGCTGCTCAGAAGGCCAGTGAAGCCGGTCAGGACGAGCGGTGCGGCGCCCTGGCCGACCAGGTGACGCTTCCTCTCCACGATCCGGGCCTGACAGCGAGCTTCGCCCGCGTACGGGCAGTCGTCGAGCTGGGTTACGGCAGGCCGGAAACCGCCGGTCGCATCTTGGTCGAATGCGCAGACCTCATCGGCCCCAGCAGCCCCGGCGAACTTGCCTCTCTTCTGGTCGACGCGATCCACGCGGCCTTGTCCTCAGGCAACGCCGACCTGATCGCCGAGGTCGGGGCCCACGCCCCGGACCTGGCCGTACTCGCCGTACCCGCTCGTCTGTTCGCCGGAGACGTACCCGGCTCGCTCGACGCCCTTCATGACCTCGTGCGAATCAGCCGTTATCCCGATGCCGCGTTCATGGACCGGCTGATGACTGGCATTTACTTCCAACTGGTCGCGGACCATGCGGCGGCGTACGAGGTCGCCGTCGCGTCGGTCGCCCAGTGCCGGGAGCAAGGCATCGGCGGGTGGCTGCCCACGACGCTGCACCTGCTCGCCCAGGCGGAGCTTGCGCTCGGCCGACACGATGAGGCGTACGCGCATGCCACCGAGGGACTGCGGCTTGCCGAGTACTACGATCTGGCGCACCGAGCCTCCCACCTGCGGGCCGCCCTGGCGACGCCGGCCGCCGTCCAGGGATTGGATGAGCAGTGCCGCAAGCTGGCGGAGGAAGCCCTGGAATACACGCGTCCGCGCGACGTCGGACGGGGTACGGCGGACGCCCTGTGGGCGCTGGGATTGCTTGAGCTCGGCCTCGGGCGGGCGGATGCGGCTCTGGAGCTGCTGGAATCGGCGCAGAAGGAAGTGGGCCATCCGCTGTTGGCCCTGTTCCTGCTGCCCGATCTTGTCGAGGCGGCAGTGCGTGCCGGCCGTCCCGAGCGGGCGATGGAACCAACGCGTCTACTGGGGGAATGGGCGACCGCCGCACATCAGTCGGCCCTCACTGCCCTGACCCGCCGCTGTCTGGCCCTGACCAGTGCGGATGAGGAGGCCGAACCGCACTTCGCGACAGCCGTGCGCCTCCACGAGGGCGGCAGCGACTTCGAACGGGCCCGCACCGAGCTGCTTTACGGGGAGTGGCTGCGCCGCCTGCGGCGCAAGATCGATGCCCGCGACCACCTGCGTGAGGCGCTGGAGACCTTCGAGAAGCTCGGCGCCCGGCCTTGGGCCGACCGGGCTCGGGCGGAACTGCGGGCCGCAGGCGAGAGCGCTGCTCCGACCGGTCTTGCGGACGGACGGATCAGCCGGTTGAGCCCGCAGGAGCGCGAGGTCGTACGGCTGGCCGCCACCGGCGCAACCAACCGTGAGATCGCCACGCAGCTGTTTCTGAGTCACCGCACGGTCGGGCACCACCTGTACCGCGCCTTCCCCAAGCTGGGCATCACGTCCCGCAATGAACTCGCCGCGCTACTGGGCTCATGACTCGGGCGCCGAGTAGATCATCCGGATCTGGGCGGTCCGGTAGCCGGCTCGGGCGAAGGCCGCGGCCATCGGCGCGTTGCCCGTGTCCGTGGTGGCCGTGATCAGCTCGGCGCCCGACTCCGCGTGGACACGGGTGATCTCGGCGAGTACGTCGTCGACGTAACCGCGGCCGCGCAACTCGGGGACGACGCCCAGGTAGCCGACGTTGCGGTTGTACGGTGTCGCCGACGGGATCGCCAGCCCCGCGACCTGCCCTGCAGGAGTGCGGGCCAGGCGCCACCACTCGCGCTTGCCCGGGCAGCCGAGGTAGAAGTCCATCTCTTCCCGTGCCGTGGCCTCGGCACCCTTGGCGGCCAGGTTCCTGCGGGTCTCGCGGTCCAGGCTGCCCACGGCGATCCGCTGGAACACCTGGAGGAACTCCTCGTCCGAGGCTTCGGCGAAGGTGAGCCGGCCGTCGGCGGCCGGGACGCCGGCGTCGGGTGTCCACTCCAGACGCAGCCGCTCCACCTCCTCGGTGAGCCCGGCCGCCAGCGCGGCATCGCGCCGCCAGGCCAGGGCTGCCGCGACGGCCGGGTCCTCGCGCCAGCCATACGGCAATGTCAGGTTGTAGAGCGGCAGTTTGCTCGCGCCCTGCTCGGCGAAGGCCTTCAGACTCGTGGTCAGCAGCTCGGCCGCGACCGCCGCACGGTCGGCGACGCAGGCATCGACGTACAGACAGTCCAACGCGATTGGGTGCTCACTGCGCGACTGTCCCCACCACAGGGCCCGGGCCACCACCCGGCCGCCGTCTTCGGCGATCCAGGTCCACTCGGGCCGGTACATCCCCTGCGCCAGTTCATCGAGATAGCGGTCGGCGGGGATCCAGCTGATGGGTTCGTCGACCGTCACGGCGGTCACGCGATCGAGGTCGGCCTCGGTCATGGAACGAAACAACATGGGGGTCTCCTCAGTTCTTGACGTAAGTCGTGATCGTCGCGCCGGTGTTGAAGACCCGGTAGTCGGTCGGCGAGAACGTGGTCAGGTCGAAGGAAGCGTGGAACAGAGGGATACCGGAACCGATGACCACCGGGTAGCGCTTGATGACCAGCTCGTCGATCTCGCCCATCAACTGCCCGGCCAGCGTGGCGCCGCCACACAGCCAGATGTCCATCCCCTCCTGCCGCTTGAGCCGGCGGACAAACTCCACAGGGTCACCGGAGACGATCTCCACCTGGGGGTCGAGCTGGGTCAGCGTGCGGGAAAACACATACTGCGTGAGGTGCGGGTAGGGGCTGGTGACGCCGATCGCCAGACCGGGCCCATAAGTGCCGCGACCCATCAGGACCGTGTCGAATTTCTTGTTCGCCGTACCAGCGACGCCCAGCAACTCGCGTGCCTGGACCGGCATGGTCTCGGGATATTCAGCGAGAATCACGGCCGCAAGATCTCCCTCGAAAGCGAAGAAGTCGAACTGCCCCTCCGGACCTGCGATGAAGCCGTCGATGCTGGAACCGATGTAGTAAGTGAGCTTGCGCATGCAGAGGCCGCTTTCGACAGATTGATGACGAAGCGACGGCCGATGACCGCCGCTGCCCGCTCCGCAACGGAAGCGGGGACGTCATCGACGGTAGGTCGGGCCACGCAGAACCGGCATCGGTCACTCCGACTTAAGATGACGGGGCTGGGCCGTACGGGACTTGGGCATGGGACCCTCAGGCTCTGCAACTGGCGCTCGGTCGGGGCCTCCTGAGCGCCTACCGGCGGGCCAGTCGGGCGATGTAAATCGCCGCCGCCCCCAGCAGCTGGAACTTCGCCGGCACCTCTACCACTCCGGCGGCGAAGGCCGCGGGCGACTACGTCGACGTGCTCTGACACCTTCCGCTCTGCAGCCCCTCCGTCTCCCGCCCTCAGCAGGGCGTGGGGCTCGGCTTCTGACCCAGGCGGCAGCCAGGTCGGGTTCCACCGCAACGTATTCCAGTCACAACCCTGTCGCATGGCTGAAACCAGTGCGATGCTGTGACGGCGGTGATCCTCCTTCCCCCGGAGATCCCCACCCTGGCCCCCGCCCGTGTCCTGCCACGTGGCCGGGGCAACGTGGCCCCTCCCAGCCTCCCCCCCCCAAGGGAGGGGCCGAGCAGGTCATGGCAGAGCTGCCAACTGAGGCAGCGCAGTGGGCACCTGTACCGCTCCGTCGTCACAAGCGCCCGCCCTGGGGGCGTCACCAGCGGGATGGCATAAATGCCCACGGTCAGGCTGACGAGTCAAGGGCGGGCGGCGGCCTGGGCCGGTGTGACGCCGCCTCTTGGACCGTGAGGTGACGCCGCGCGCAAGTGGACGCGGCGTAGCTGCAAGGAGGGCCTGAGGAGCAGGGCCCTCACAACGCAGGCCCGCGGGGGCGGACATGCTGCGCTGCTTTACGCAGCTGGCCAGTGGGACCTTGCTCTGGCTTCCTTCCCGACGCGCTGATCGACGTCAGTCCCACCGGGGCGCGGTCCACACGTTGCTCGGCACGCAGCACAGACCCCAAGGCTCGACTTCTCCATTGGGAGGCCTTACACGTCAATGAGGGCCCAACGGCGGCGGCCGCCGTCCTCCTGGTCGGTGTCCACTCCGCATGAGACCACGCCCAACGCCGCGAGTTCCGCAAGAAGCATGTCGTCGAGAGGCGCGTGCCCGGGCTGATGGCTCAGGACAAGAATGAGGGCTTTGTTGTCCTGGTCGGCGAGGTGGAGACTGATGCGGCTTCCTCCGTCTTCAAGAGCTGCGGTGACCAGCCGGGCCGCGAGCTCTCCCGCAGTGTGCTCCTCGCCGATCCGGTAACCCCATGACCGCAGCTTGTCGACGGTGTTCCCGCCCGCCTTCGGGGCGGACCACTTGGCTGCCTCGTAAGTCCAGTTCGCGGCGCGGCGGTTCGAAATCCGCGCCCGCAGTCTGGGCTGGACGATCAACGCGGTCTCTGCGTCGGCCTGGTTCTCCGGGCGTGGCGGCTCGACTGGCTTCTTGGGCGGAGGAGGCGTCCGGGGCGGGTAGTCAGGGCGATGCCCCTCCTCGAAGTCCTGAGGTGATGTCACAGCGGCCTCCCCGGGGTGGGCGCGGCCGCGGGCGGCCGTGCCCACCATCGTAGGCGCGCGGGTGGCTGCCGTTCGCCGCTTCTGGAGATCTGGGATCAGGGATCAGGGATCTACCAGGCGTCGCGGTGGTCTGGCTCAATGGTCTGAGTGCCTGTGATCAGGCCATGGCACGCCCTGCAGCGGCAACCAGGTCGTCGCTCGCTGCGATGGCGGCCTCGCGGCGGGCGGCCAGGATGGTGTGGTCGGCGACGTCGCGTATGTCGAACGCGGCCAGGGCGGCCTCGCGGGCCGGTTCAGCAAGGGACGGTTCGAGGACAGAGACCGCGACCAAGGGGGCAGTGACGGCGGAGCGAGTGGCATGGGAGGTTGAACGGGCTGCCTCGACGGCTTCCTGGCTCGCGCCGTTCAGGCGAAGGTCTTCGCGGTGCCACATGGCCCGCCGATGGTCACCCAAGGCGGCCACCAATTCGCCCAGCGCCAGGCGCAGCGCTTCCGCCCTCCGGTCAGCGCGGGCGGCCCGCTCACCCCTGAACTGAAGCAGTCCGGTGAGCGCGCCGCCGAGCAGTGTGCCGGCCACGGCAATGATGCTGGACCACATCGGAAAGTCCTCCTTAGGGAGCGGCGTGATGCTGGCTGCCTCAGCGCCCTTCCAGCATCGGTCCGGTACATCAGATCTCGAAGCGAGACGCCTCGTCAAAGAGTTCGAGAAGGGGGCTTCAGTCTGTCCGCTACCGGGGCTCACTCGGCGCTCCCGTACAACGGCGAGACCACCTGGGGCTTTTGTGGTCGGCTCATGGACGCAGCCCTCGCAGCGCTGTGCTGAGCATTCGCACCGCCCGCAGCCTGCCGGTCAGGCGTCGACTTCCACTCCAGCCACCGCTGCTTGCGCCAGTTCAGGGCCTGTGGGTGGGAATCGCCGTCACCGTACGGCTTCCGTACATCGGCTTCTCGCCTGCTGGTGTGGCTGCGGACGACAGATAGGCGCGCAGGCCGGTTCTGTGTCCCAGGTCCGGGAGCCGGTGAACGCGCCATCGGCGCGCGTGCGACGGGATGCCGCCCTCGTCGGAGACCAGGACCGCCACCGGCAGGCGCGTGCCCGTGGCCGTGAGGCCCTGAGGTGTGATGCTGCCGTCGTGTCCCGAGGGCTGACGCGAGGCGCACCCGGCGCGAAACGCCACCCGGATCGCATCCTCGCCGCTGACCACACAGGGCGGGCGGACGCCCTGCGCGTGCAGCTCGGCGGCGATGTGGCCAAGGGCGACGCTGTTGCGGCGTACTCGGTCCGCCACCGAGTCGAGCACCTGGTACTGCACCGCCAGGTGCGCGGTGACCGCCACGGCGACCAGGACGACAGCTGTCCGGCGCCCCCGCGGCCGGGTGCGGCGAGCCACCCGGACAAGGCACTGAGCGACGGGCAGGGCCAGCAGGGCGTACGCGGGCAGCAGGAAGCGCGGAGCGGCGTAGCCGACGGCGAACAGGTAGGGCGCGGCCAGCGCCAGTCCGCTCACGGTTGCCAGGATGACCGCGGTGCGGTGGCGAGTACGGGCCGCGGCCCACACGCCGCCCGCAACGAACAGGGGCAGCGTGAGGAACCAGACGGCGGAGAGCGGGTACCGCCAGGGCACGTCGCACGGGCGGCACAGCGTCCGCCCGCCCAGTGCGCGCACATGGTCGTCGACGGCGAAGTACCAGCCCAGGTGCCCTTGGATCTCGCTGGACCGCCGCAGCCGCGTGAACAGGCCGCCGTAGTGTGCGTACGCTTCGACGACCCACTGGGCTCCACCGAGCAGCAGCCCCCCAGCGAGCACGGTCACCACCACCAGAGGCCGGCGGCGTGCCGGCCGCATGAGCAGCGCCGCCACCGCGAGCGGCAGGACCAGCCACACCGCGTCGGACGGACGCATGACAGCGGCGAGCGCCACCCCGGCGCCCAGACCTGGCAGCGCCCACCGGTCGCCGGGGTCCCGGGCGCCGCGCAGGAAGCAGCCGACCGCGGCGAGCGCTCCGTAGGCGACCCACAGGTTGGGCATCGCCTGCGGGCCATAGAACATCGTGACCCACAGGGTCGCGAACAGCGCCCCGGCGATCGCGAGTACGGGAACGGGCAGCAGCCGCCGCCACACCCATAGCCCGAGGAACAGGCCGCAGCCCGACAGCAGAGCCAGATAGACGCGGAGCGCCTCCACGGAGGTGGTCAGCGCCGCGACGGGCGCCACGAGGTAACTGATGCCCCGCGCTCGGGGCGCGCTGAAGAACGCCGCCGGGGCCTGCGGGCTGACCTGGCTGACGTACACCGTCTCGTCCCAGCCGAGCCCGAGGCCGGGCACGACCAGGACGAGCTGCGCGAACGTGAAGGCGGCGGCGACAGCCGCCAGCCAGGGCAGCGGGCGCGCGGCCGCCCCGGCGCCGGGCGGGTGCCCGTCCTCGCGCGCCCCGAGCGGGACGCCGTCCGCCGAACCTGCGATCAAACGTGCATTCTGCATGGCCTCGGCCTCACGTGGCGGTACGGCGGTGGCGGTCCCTCCGCCCCGCCCCCCCTCCACGCTGCGTGATGACTGCGCCACGCGCATCGGGCAGGCACGGCAATCGGCGCAGCGGCCAGTCCCGAACGAGTGAGACGACGCCGCCCGCGCGCATAGACCGCGCCCTGCACGGCGAGTTGGCCATTGGGTTCGTCATGGGGACTGAGCGGTGGGGATGGATTGTGCCGGATGGTCTGCGGGATCTTGCGCGGCCGTTGTTGCCGACGGCGCGGGTACGTCCTTCTGGCCGACCGGGGCCTGGTCGATCTGTCGAGGGCCGTCCGGGAATCTGCTCATGTCCGCGCTGTGGAGCTACGCCCGGACCCGCTCCCGGCTCCACTGCGTGAACGTCGACAGACGAGACGTCTGCCAGCACGGTCATCCGACTGGCGGGCGCCACGTACAGCCAGAGGTGGCCACGAAGCGGCCTCGTACCCGGCCCGACCGTGGTCCCGGCCGACAAGGCCTATTCCTCGCGCACCATCCGCGAGCACCTGGGCAAGCGCGGTATCCGCCCGGTCATCCCCGTCCCGGCCAGCCAGCGGGCCCACCGTCTACGGCGAGGCAACCGAGGCGGTCGGCCACCGGCCTTCGACCGCGAGACGTACAAGCAGCGCAACGCCGTCGAGCGGTGCATCAACCGCTTGAAGCAATTGCGCGCATCGCCACCCGCTACGAGAAGACCGCAGCCATCCACCTCGCCGGACTCCACATCGCAGGCATCTTCATCCGGTCCGCCGATGATCCGAAAGGAATGGTCTAACTCCCGGCCGTGGCGGCCGTGACTACGGTGACTGCGACCATAGCCGCCTGCATGTCGCGGATGGCGGCGCGGACACTCTCTGCCGCCCATTGCCCGGCGGCCACCTCCGCCATCCGCGCGGCGACCTGCTTGCGCGGGCTGTCGGGAAAGGCCAGGCGGTGCAGCTTGGCGGAGTGGATCAGCGCGATGAGGCCCGCCGTCCGTGTGTCCGGCTCGGCGTCGTCCAGTACGACGGTGCGCAGCCGTTCCCGCAACTCAGCCTCGACGGCGCCGTCGGCCTCGGGATAGCGGCGTATCGGGAACACGCCGAGTGCCTTGTGCTTCTCCTCCACGACCACTCCGCGCTTGCACAGACTCTCCAGAGCCGCACGAACGGCCTTGGCCTGGTCCTTCGTCAGCCATTCCGTCACACGTCGCTTCTTGCGTCCGCGCAGCCATGCCTCAATCAGTGCCGTCCGGCTGTCGAGCAACTGGTCCCCGGTCGGCGTCGTGTCTGTCAGTTCGAGGTGCTTGCCTGCAACGGACACCCGCCCGGCCAGGACCAGTTCGAGCAGGATCCCTCCCGACACCGCCCACCCAGCGGCTTGCCGCTGCTTCGCCGACCCGGACTCATCGTCCAGAGACAGCAGCATGATCTCCTCGGCCAGTGTGATCGCCATACCCGCTCCCCCGTATACGCCCCGTGATCGCCTTCTCATGATCAGACGCCCGGAACCGCTAAGAAGTTCCCCCGCTGATTCCGGTCATTCCGGCCCTGGTCCGTCCCTCTCACCTCATGCCTGGTCCACTGACTGATCCGAAAGCAACGGCCTGGCCAAGTGGGAGCGTTTTGACGGTCTCCCAGCGATGCGGCACAGACGTCGGACCCACTCATCTAGTCGTACACCACCGACCACGGGCGGGGCGCCCCGCCCTGCGAGCGCCGGCCGTCGTCGCGGCGTAGGGCCGCCGTACGGTCGCGGGCGAGCACGTCGGCTGCGAGCTCCGCGAAGTGGGGGGCGGCCGGGTGGGCAGACCGGTCGGCCGACCAGGCGCCGGTGATCCGCTGGGTCAGGGGGCGGCCTGCCAGGGGCCGCCAGGCGACGCGGGGTTCCTTTCGGGCCACCGGCCCCTGGTCGAAGGCGATTCCCTGTCCAGCGGTGACCAGGGCCAGCAGGAACTCAGAGTTGGAGGCGTGCCGGAGGCGGCCGGGCACGAAGCCCTCGGCGCGACAGGTGTCGAGGATCCGGTCGTACCAACCGGGGGCATGGGCACGCGGGAAGAGCACCAGATCGTGGCCGGACAGCTCCCCGAGCGCGACCTCGGGGAGCCTGGCCAGCGGTGAGCTGCGGGGCAGAACAACTCCGAGTTCCACGGAGACCTCCGGGCCGAGGCGAAGCTCGGTGGCGTCCACGGGCTGGTGGACGAGGCCGACGTCGAGTCCACCGGAGGCGAGCAGCCGCAGTTGTTCCTCGGTAGTGACCTCCTGCAGATCGACGGACAGGCCCGGGGAGTGCTCCGCGCAGGCGGCGAGCAGCGTGGACAGCATCGCGGCTGTGGTGTCGGGGGGTACGCCTGCGCGCAGTGTGCCCAGGCCGCCGTCCCCGGCGCGCCGGGCCAGCGTCCGCAACCGTTCCTCGCGGGCGAGGAGTTCGCGTGCCTCGTCCAGCAGGACCATCCCGGCGGCGGTCAGTCGTATCTGGCGGTGTGATCGGTCGAACAGTTCGGCGCCGAGGTCCTTCTCCAGTCTGCGTACCGCCTGGCTGAGCGGCGGCTGAGCCATGCCCAGTTGGTCGGCGGCACGGCTGAAGTGCAGCTCGTCGGCGACGGTGATGAAAATGCGCAGGTGGCGCAAGAGGTCCACACTCAGGACCCTACGTGAGAGGGGGAACCGGTGGTCGAGGAACGGATCCGCGAGGTCTTCGCGGGGGCGGGCGCCGAGGGATTGCTGCATGCGATCCCTGTCGGCATGGAGCCGGGTGCCGAGGAGGTGACGGTCGGCGCGGACGAGTCCGTTGTGATCGCTTCGATTTTCAAGGTGCTGCTGGTTCTGGAGTTTGCCCGGCAGGCCGCCGCCGGCCAGCTCGATGCCCGCGAGCGGATACGGGTGACGGCGGCCGACCGGCTCGGCGGCTGGGGCACGGCCGGCTGTATGGACGACGTCGAGCTGTCGCTGCGCGATCTGGCCCTCTTCGCGATGTCGGTCAGCGACAATTCAGCGGCGGATCTGCTGCTGGCGCGAGTCGGCCTGGACACGGTACGGCTTCTCGCCGGGGAACTCGGGCTCGACAGAACCGTGATCGTGGGCGGCCCTCGTGACGTACTGGAGTCGATGCTGGCCGAGGTCGGGGCACGCAACGAGGCAGAGTTCGCCGTCCGTTACCCGGCTCTGCCGGATGACCGCAAGAGACGGCTGAGCGTGTTGGATCCCCGGCGGACCAACTCCAGCACGCCCCGCGAGATCACCCAGCTGCTGCGTCTCATCTGGCGTGACGAAGCGGGCCCGCCGGAAGCCTGCGCACAAGTACGGGATTTGATGAGCCGTCAAGTCTTCCGGCACCGGCTGGTTTCGGGCTTTCCCGACGAGGTGACCGTCGCGGCGAAGACCGGCACCCTGCCGGGGCTCCACATGGAGGCTGGGGTCGTTCGGTACCCCGACGGCAGCTGCTACGCGGTCTCCGTCTTCGCCCGTACGCGGGAGCTGAACGCCTCACGGCCGGCGGTGGACGCCGCGATCGGCGCCGCGGCCAGGATCGCCGTCGACTTCCTGAAGACCACAGGCGCGTGACCTGCTGTCATATGCGTTTGCATATAGGGACGGCAGAATTTTGATCTTGGACGAAGGTGGTCGGTACCTGATCTCCTGACGCCATGAGCGACGACACAGACGCACAGCGCATACTGAGATTCGGCCGACGTACGGTGCTGCGCGGCGCCGCCCTCGGCGCGGCGGCCCCGCTCCTTACCTCCACGGCCGCCGCGTCCGAGGCGGCCACCCGCGGGGCCCCGGTGGCCGGTTCGGCGTCCCTCCGCTGGCTGGGCACCTCCGGCTGGCGCATCGACGTCGACGGCCGGACCGTGCTCTTCGACCCGTACATCACCCGATTCAAGACCGGACTGTTCTCTGGCGCCTTCAAACCGGACACGGCACTGAAGTGCGATCCCAAGCTGGTACGGGATTACATCGGCCGCCCCGAAATCGTCCTGGTCAGCCACTGCCACTGGGATCACCTTGCCGATGTGCCCTACATCGCCAAGTCCACCGGCGCTCGGATCGTCGGCACCGAGACCACATTCCATGTGCTGGTCGCGTTCGGTGTCGACCCGCACCAGATCTCGGTGGTGAAGGGCGGCGAGGTGCTGGACTTCGGCGGGCTCACCGTCGAGGTCGTGGCGAGCCGGCACAGTCGCAACAAGCGCCACTCCTATTTCGCCCCAGGCACGCTGAACGCACCGCCCGCGGCGGCCCCGAGGACCATCTCCGACCTGCCGGAGGGCGACACACTCGCCTTCCAGGTGACGGCCCCCAACAGGGGCCCGTCGGCGTTCCTGATGGGCGCCAGCGACTTCTCCGAGCGGGACGCTGAGGGACTACGCCCCGATCTTGCGATGGTCGCGGTCCCGTCCAGCACCTCCACATCCCACTATGTGCCTCGACTGCTGCGGGCACTGGGCAAACCCGGGGTTGTCGTGCCCGTCCACTGGGACAACTTCGAGGAGCCGCTCAGCGAGCCCCTGCGCCGCGACCCGGCGGTGGACCTGGACGCATTCATCGCCCAGGTCCACCGGGAGTCTCCGGCCAGCCGGATCGTCGTCCCGGATTACCGCACCGCGTATGGCGGCGACATGCGGCCGAGGCGCTGACCGGACTACCGCAGGTTGGACCGGTCAGAGGATGGGCCGACACTGCCAGCTGGCCATAGACGCACTGTTGCTGTAGGTGATGGCCCGTCCGATGAGGTCGGTGTAACGGGGGCAGGGGTAGCGTTCCGGCATGACGTCAGCGACGCTGCCCCGGTTTCCGCCGTATCCGAGGGAGCTGTGCTGCTCGGCCCACGCACCCCTTCGAGCTAGATGAGCTCACCTCCGTCTCGGTGGCCACCGCCCACCATGCACGAGCTCGTCACGCCCCGCTGACGAGGCGGTCCACCGCTGCGGTTCCCGAGGTGTATCCCCTCGCCATCGCCCCGGGCAGCGCGGTATTCGGACGCCGGCCCTGTGCCGGCACCGGATCGAGGCCGTGGGGTGAAACCGTCTGCTGACTGTCCCGAGCGAGCATCGCTGCGGGGGCATGCCGCAGGTTCTCTGGGGGAAGCGACTGCGCCGCCGACGTGGGTACCTGTGCGAACCTCTGTGGTCGTGACGTCCATGCTGCCTCGGGTGTCTGCATAAGCTGCCCGTACAGAACCTGCTCCAGTGCTGAGATCAGCCGGGACACATCCTGCTGAGGGCGCACGACAAGTCGTAGGAAACGGCTGGAACTGCCGACCTTGTTGGCGCAGTCACGCACCAGCACTCCCTGCTCGGAGAGCAGTCGGTCGCGCAGAACCGTCCCGTCCGCACCTGCCGGCAGCCGTACGTAGACGAAGTTGCCCTGTGAGGGATAGACGGTCAGGCCCGGCAGTTGGGAGAGGCGCCAGGTCATCTCCTCCCTGTCGCGGCGCGAGTGCTGAATGCTGTCCGCGTACTCCTGGCGGTGCCCCTTGAGCATGAACACCACTGTTTCCGCGAAGGAGTTGAGGTTCCACTTCGGCAGAGCGGCGCGCACCTTCCCCGCAAGCCCGGGATTCGACACCAGATAGCCGAAGCGCACACCGTGCAGTCCGAAGTTCTTGCCGAGACTGCGCAGCACGATCACATTTGTCCGCAGTACCGCCTCGGCGGCAACGCTCGGTTCGGGTTCGGCGTCGGCGAATTCCAGGAAGGATTCGTCGACGACCACCAGATCCAGGTCCTGGAGTGCGTCGAGGAGCGCGAGGACCTGATGCTTGGGCAGGAAGCCGCCGTCGGGGTTGTTGGGGTTGCAGATCACTGCTGCGCGTGAACCACGCGTTCGGATGAACCGTACAAACGATTCCGTATCCAGGCCGAAGCCGTGCGCTTCCGGTAGCAGGAGCATGTCGACTCGCTTGCCGGTTTCCATCGGCTGGTCGGTCCACCGGCCGAAGGTGGGGACAGGCACGGCCAGCGACTCGTGGACGAGCAAGTGGTCGATCCAGGTGATGAGTTCTGTGGAGCCGTTCCCCATCGCGACGGTCTGCGGGTTGAGTCCGAGCACCTGGCACAACTCGGCGGTGATGGTTTCCGCACTGCTCGGGTAGTACGTCAGAATCTCGCGGAGCCGACTGCCGAGTTCGTCGAACATCGCGGGGGTGGGGAAGTACGGGTTGCAGGGAATGCAGAAGTCGGTGATCTCACCGGCCGCGCCGGCCCCTGCCCGGTTCAGGGTGAAGTACGAGGGGCTGTGCGCGGTGGACGCGCGGAAGAGTGCGGTGACATTGCTGCCGGCCATGAACTGCCTCCCTGCCTGCGAAGGCCCGTGCTTTACGAAGGGGCCGCCCCGGTATACGGACGGAGGTGAGGCGGCGTTCAGCGACGTGCTTGGCCGACCTGGCCGGTGTGAGTGAACAGGGCCTCATGACGACTCGTATGTAGAGGGGGCCGCCTCCCGCGGCTCCCGACGTCGGTGACGTCGTGTCGAAACGGCTTTGAGGGTGACTGATGAGGCACGCACGACGCAGACTGCAGGGGCTGGCACGGCTGGCAGCCGTCGGCGGAGTGCTCTGCGGCGGTCTGATGATGACCACCGCGATCGCGAGCGAGCCATCAGCTCGTGGAGCGGACAAGGGCGTCACCGTTCAGCCCGCCGAGTTGGGCGCGAGTCTCGTCTCACGGCTCGGCACATCCCGTACCGCCGGTAGCTGGATCGGCTCCGACGGGCGCCCGGTCGTCGCAGTGACCGACGCGGAAGCGGCGGTCGAGGTCGGGCAGGCGGGAGCACGCGCCAAGCTTGTCAGCCACAGCATGCGCCGGCTCCGCTCGGCCACGGATGCTCTGCGAGCTGCCCCCCGGGTGCCCGGCACCGCATGGGTGGTGGACTACGCGTCCAACGAGGTCGTCGTGCATGCCGACAGCACCGTCTCGGCCGGGGACTGGTCACGTATGACCGGCCTCGCCGATCAGATCGGCAGCTTCGTACACATGCAACGGACCACGGGGTCCTTTACCACGAGGGTCAGTGGTGGCGCCCCGGTCTTCGCCGACGGCGGGCGCTGCTCCGCAGGATTCAACGTAACCGACGGCCGGAACAACTTCATACTGACGGCGGGGCATTGCGGTTCTCTCGGCACCGCCTGGTTCCAGGACGCGCAGGGCTCCGGGCGGGTCGGTACCACAACGGCCAGCACCTTCCCCGGCAGCGACTTCTCCCTCGTCAAGTACGAGAACGGCGACGCCTCCAGTGGCAGGAGCGTAGTGGGGATCGGTGGTGGCCGGGAGGTACGGATCACCGCGGCCGCCGATCCGTTCGTCGGCCAACAGGTCTTCCGCAGTGGCAGTACCACCGGGGTGCATTCAGGCCGGGTGACCGCGTTGAACGCGACGGTGAACTTTCCCGAGGGTACGGTGACGGGCCTGATCGAAACGACGGTCTGCGCCGAGCCGGGCGACAGCGGTGGCCCGCTGTTCGCTCAGGGGTTGGCACTCGGCGTGACCTCGGGCGGCAACGGGGATTGCACCACCGGTGGTCTCACCTACTTCCAGCCGACGACCACGGCGATGGCAGCCCTCGGAGTGAGCGTGGCCGGCGCCACCACAGCGGCCGAAGAGGGTAGCGGCGCAGCCTCGCCACCGGCTGCCGCCGGAACCTCCGTACCGGGGGTGGTAGAGGGTGTGACACTGCCTGACGGAATTGTCACCCTGCGGACTCTCATGCCGGGACTGCTGGTTGTCGCTGTAAGTCTTCTCGGTCTGATGGCCACCCGTTGGATCCGGTCAGCTCATGACCGCAGAAGCTATCGCAGGCAGTACTCCCAAGTCTGGGGCTGAAGCCGGGCGGCGGTGACAGGTCGATGCCTACGGCGGTCGGCGCTCCGTCTCCCGGCCGCCGTGCCCACGGCGCGTCCCCGCCGTCCCCGCCGTCCCCGCCGTCCCCGCCTGTCCACGATGCCTCAACTGAGCGCTGTCGCAGCCCCTCTGAGCAACAATCCACACCCCAGCGCGAATACAACGGCGGCCGTGCCGAGTGGGGCCGCGCGTTGGGCAATCGAAAAGAACCGGCCTCGCGGCCGAAGCGTCAGCCTGCGTGTTGTGGTCTCACTCAACCGCACTGCCGCGAACCCGGCCCCCGTCAGTGTGAGCGCCAGCCCGGCTCCGTACGCCAGGACCAGCAGAAAGCCGAACCAGGCCTGGCCGAGCGCGGCCGCGCCCACCAGGACGAGGACGGCGGACGGGCTCGGGACCAGTCCGCCTGCAAAGCCGAGGAGGATGACCCCGCGGAGGCCGGGAGCGGGAGGGACGTGGGAGTGTGAGTGGCCGTGCCCGTGGTCCTCGCTGTGGGAGTGAGTACTCGCCGTGCCGTGCTCATGACGGTGGTCCGCGAGGGTCCGGTCGTACTCATGGGCATGCCCGTGCGTATGGCCGTGCGTATGGCCATGGCTGTGCCCGTGGGGGCGATGACGCTGTCGCCACGCCTTCCGGAGCAGCAGCGCGCCGGCGCCCGCGACCAACGTGCCGCTCGCAACACCCAGCCAGGAGACGACGGTGGGCGCGGCCGCCGATCCCGCGGCGATCAGAGCACCCAGCGCGAAGACGCCCAGGGTGTGGGTCATGGTCACCGAAATCCCGAGGGCCAGCACGTCACGCAGAGAACTTCGGCCACCGGCCGTGGCGGCGGCCGCCATCATCGTCTTGCCGTGCCCCGGGGCGAGCGCGTGGAGCGCGCCCAGCAGCAGAGACGCGCCGAGCGCGAGTGCCGCGAAACCTACGGTCAGTTCGTGCCGGGCCACCAGACCGGTCAGCGTCTGGGCCCAGCGGTCCGCCCCGCGCGGCAGCACGCCGGCGGTCGGGGAACCGCTCTTCTCGTCCTGACTCCCGGCGAGTGCCGGCCCGCCGGGACGGACGGTGAAGGCGCCCGACCGCACGTCAGGCGGTGTGAAGAGCGGATCGCCGGGGTACACGGTCAGCCGCCGCGAGACGGAGTCCCCCGGCACGTCCGTGCCCGAGAGCGTCATCCGGTCGCCTCGCGCGGTGATCTCCCGCCACCCCGCTCCGGTCGTGACACTCGCCGGCCGGTACGCCAGTCGCATTCGTTCGGCACGGGGCAGCGGCGCCGTCAGCTCGCAGATTACGCGCAGCGTCTGCAACCCGGCCTGCCCCGGCCGTACTTGCGCCTTCGCGCTTCCCGCCGAGACGGGGGCGGTCTTCCCACGCTGTGACGCCCCGCCGGCGATCACCAGCTGGGCGCCCTGCGCCGCGGCGTCGCACCGCGTCCGGGCCCATGCCGACAGTTCGGCCGACGCCAGCCGATCGTCTCCGTCGGCGTCGATGCGGTTCTGTTCCTGGGCGGCCGGAATTTCCGCCAGGTCCTCGACATGGTCCACGTTCAGCTTCCCCGGAGCGACGAGGAGACCGTCGTACTGATTGACGGTGAAGTTCCCCAGGGGGTGTGCCTGCGCCGCATGGGCGGGGAGCAGGGCCAAGGCCGCTCCGGCCACCAGCGTGGCGAGAGCGGAAACGGTGGTGGTACGGCGTTTCATGACTCCCCCCGAAGCTCGGACAGCACGGACTTCGCCTCGCGCGCCGCAGTCGGCGAGAAGCCCGGGTTCAGGTCCAGCGCGGCGCGCAGATACCGGCGTGCCGCCGTGTCGTCGCCGAGGGCGTGCTCGATCATGCCCCGGTGGAAGCTGAACACAGCGTTCCGATAGCCGGGGGTCCCGGCCGTCGCTTTCTTCGCGTACGTCAGGGCGTCCTGATCCTTGCCGTTCGCGTGGAGCGCCCAGGCGAGCGCGTCCGCCGTGTGGACAGTCTCCCGGCGGGACCATTCGGCGCGCGCCGACTTCAACGCCTGAGCGGCGTCGCCGTGGTCTGCCTCGATGAGAGCGGATTCCAGATCGGTGGCGACGCCGTTGGCGCGGGCCAGCCGTGTCCACGTACCGACAAGTCGGTACTGCTCCTCGGCCTGCTTGCGTTGCCCGGCCGCCTCATGCAATTCACCGAGTGCGGCGAGCTGACCCGGCAGCGGATATCGCCGTACGACCTCTTGGAGATCACTCAGGGCTCGCTTCGTCTCCCCCTGTGCGGCATACGCACGCCCGCGGCCCTCCAGCGCCGGCACGTACTGCGGATCGGCGCGCACCGCCGTCGCGTAATGGCCCTGTGCTCGCCTGTACTGCCCCTGCGACCAAGCCAGTTGGCCGAGCGACGTGGCGACGTACGCCACATCGGCGGGAGTGAACGCGGAGTCCAGCGCACGCAGCAGCACTTGGCGTGCCCCCTTCGCGTCGCCGCGCAGCTCCAGCACGTACGCGTACCGGGTGAAGACCGGAATGCCGGGCCGGCGCCGGTCGGCGAGCTCAACCGCTCGCAACGCCTCGTCGTAGCGACCGAGTTCCACCAGGGCGTCGACCCGGCTGCACAGCGCCCGCTCGCTGTACGGGTTCACGCGCAGCGCCCGGTCCGACTGACGCAGGGCCGCCTCGAAGTCGTGCCGGGCGGCGGCGAGCGCCGCCCGGCCGGCGAGCGCCGCATCGTTCTCGCCGGGCGGGCGCAGCTTCAGAGACCGCCCGAACGCCTTCTCCGCCTGCGGATACCGCGTCGGATCACCGCTGGTCCGCGCCTGCTCGACATACGCCGCGCCCAGCGTCGCCCAGCCTGTCGCGTCCTTGGGCTGCCCCTGGAGGTGCTCGTGCAGGGCGTCGATGCCCTGCACGAGGTCTCCGGCCGTCAGCCGCTCGGCGGACGCGTCCGCCGCGAGAGTGGGCGCGGCCCGCCCGGACCGGCCCGAGCCGCCGTCGGCCCCGATCGCGACCGAGGTGGCGGTGAGCCCCACTGCCACCGCCACGACTGCCGCGATCCGCCGCCGTCGCGGCCCATGCCCTCGCTCATGCCATCGCATGAACTGCGGCTTCCGTACGAGCATCGGTCTCGCCTTCCTCGGTTTTCACGGGTCTTCTCTGTGGGGTGGCCCGGCCGCGCCGTGGGGCTGACGGACTACGCTGCTCGTCCGTCAGGAGAGGGCCGAGCCGCCGGATGCGCGCTCCATGGCCGGACGTCAGCCGAGCCAGGACCGGCGTGCGGGCTGACGCCGAGAGCGCACGTACGCCATGCCGAGGCCGATCAGCAGCACGCTCACAGCCCCCGACAGCGCCGAGACGAGCATCACCGTGTTGTCGTCCCACGACGCAGTGATGGGAGACAGTCCGCCGGTCAGGCCCGTGGCATCCGTCTTGGTGTCTGCCTCCGCCGCCTTCTTGCCGTCGGAACCGGAGGTGGGCAGGGCGACGTACGGGAAGCTACGGCCGAACTCCTTGTCGTTGGCGTCGACGGCGTCACCCAGGTCGTTCTTCGAACCGACGAGCTCGCCCTCGACGGCTTGCAGCGCGATGTCCAGCACGTCGTCCGTCAGACGTCGCCCGTTCGGGAAGCCCGCGTTGTCGCCGTCCAGTACACCCAGCCGCTTGGGCTCTGCGACCGGCTTGATGGAGGTGTTGAGGCGCAGCATCTCCGACGGTGTGACATTCGGCGGCTGGTTGACGTCCTTGACACCGGTCAGGAACACCGAGACGAGGTCATTGCGCGGCTCGGCCGGAGCCTTGATTTTGTAGATGCCCTCGATGAGTTTGGGCAGCTCCGGTTCGGTGACGTTCTTCAGGAAATCCCCGTCGTTCTCGGGCGAGGACGCGTTGAACTTGTCCTTGTCCTTCACCGGGTTGACGACCTCGTTGACCAGCGGCATACCGAGCCGCGACACCCGCGTCCAGCCGCCGGAGGCGCTCTTGCGCTCCGTCGTCGCATAGATGCCGACGACCGGCTGTTTCTCCGACTCGCGAATGTACGTGTTCGGCACCTGCAGGGCGATCGTGTTGACGTTGTAGCCCTTGAGTGTGTCGTTCCCGACCTCCGACAGATCACCGCCGTACAGCAGGTCGAAGACCCGCAGATCGAGGAAGAACGGGTCGTCGGCCTGACCGGCAAAAGCCTTCAGCCCACCGGGGACCTTCTGCACCGCCTGGTCGCGCAGCTTCTGGTAGTCGGGCATCGACGCCTTGCCGACGTTCGACGGGGCGACCGGAAGGTTCTTCGCGACCTTGTGCCGTGAGACGACCTTCTCGTGCTCGAGCCGCAGCAGTTCGATGTCGTACGTCTGTGTGAAGTTGAGGTCCGGGTCGTCCAGGCTCTCCACCGCCCCCGTGTTGTAGAGGAAGGTGTTTTGGTTCTTGCGGTGGTCCTTGAACGTGAACCGGTACAGCAGGTCGTCC
Organism: Streptomyces spiramyceticus; assembly: GCF_028807635.1. NCBI lineage: Bacteria > Bacillati > Actinomycetota > Actinomycetes > Kitasatosporales > Streptomycetaceae > Streptomyces > Streptomyces spiramyceticus. The sequence goes on along the minus strand of NZ_JARBAX010000002.1, from coordinate 1,597,053 downwards.
TGGGCGTCACCGTCGCTGTCGATGTGTATGTCGTAGCGCGCGTCGTTGGCGAAGGTGTAGAAGTTCGGGCCGCCCGCCGGCTCCTGGAACGGCAGCCAGTTCGCCACCAGAGTCGTCGTGTCGTCATGGTCCGGGCTGACGAACGCGTACACGTCCGTATTGTCGAACTGGGGCTGCCCCGAGATCAGGGGGGCCTCCCGGTGGCTGGAGGCGGTCGCCGTCTGCGGCTCCAGCACGGCCACGCCGGCAGCTGCGAGTCCCCCGCCGGCCAACGCACCACAGACGAGCAGAGCGACGCTCCCGCGACTCCGCCAAGTCCACACGCTTCTGGTGATTGCGGTCATCTCGTCCGTCCTTCATCCGTCATCTCGTCCGTACCGGCTTGCTTGTACGTCCAGTACGTGCGCGGCAGCCGTCTTGTTCGGTCTCGAGCGCTGAAAGATCGCACCTACGTGTTTCGAGCCGGCCGTACGGGAGCTGGAGGAGACGGAACACTCGCTGGTGACCTCGCTGGTGAGGGCCTGTACTGCAGCGGTGTCACGGGCGGATCAGAAGAATCGGTTCGGGCGCACATCCCGGAACAGATGAACGCTGCGGCAGCCGCTTTCGTATCAACAGGCGTGCCGCGGGCTGCGGCCACGTACGCCAGTTGCCTGGCCCTGCAGCAGCAGAGCCAGGCAACCAATGATCAGTGGGTCAGCGCCCGAGCAGCCGCTTTACCTTCTTGCCCTTGGCGGACTCATCCAGCGTGTTCCACAGTTTGGCTGAGCCGGTGTAGGTGTAGACGCCCGGAGCCCCCTGCTCCGCGCAGCCGTCTCCGTACGACACGATGCCAATCTGATAGACGCCCTGACGGCCGGGAAGTTTACGGAACAGCGGACCGCCGCTGTCGCCCTGGCACGAGTCCTTGCCCTCGACACCCGCGCAGACATTGACCCGCTTGTCGTAGCCGGGATAGCTCGCCTTGTATTCGATGTGCGAGAGCACCGGCACGTTCACCGCGCGCAGCCGGTCCGGGAACGACGGGATCTCGGTGTTGGTGTTGCCCCAGCCGGCGACCGTGGCCGAGGCACCGGGGCGGATCAGAGCGTCGGTGCCCTGGGTCGGCAGCACTACCGGAGCGGTGCCCCTGACCGGCTTGTCCAGCACCAGCAACGCCATGTCGTACGCCTCTTGGCCCTTGGCGTAGCGGGGGTGCACGACGATGTCGGACACGTTGCGCAGGGAACCCTGCCTTTTGTTCGACAGCAGGGTACGGCCGACCGTCAGCTCGATGGTCTTGGCCTTGGTGCCTTCGACGCAGTGCGCGGCAGTCATCACGACATCCTGGGACAACAGGCTGCCGCCGCAGAACTGCCGGTCCACCGGGCTGCCGTTGCCCTTGTTCAGCAGCGCGGTCATGAACGGGTAGGAACCGTTGGGCTTCTCAACGCCACCGATGATGTAGGCGCCGGGCCGGCCCCCGTCCTTCGCCGCCGGGGCCGCCTGGGCCGTACCTGCGGCCGATATGGAAAGGCTGAGAGCCACGCCCGCCGCCATACCGGCGGCGGTTATCTGCCTCGACTGGAGGCGCAAGAAGGGTATTCGCATGGGGGGTGTCTCCGATTCGTGAAATGACACCGCGGCAGCACGCATGCCTAATCGATGAGCCGGCGGGGCTCGTCAATGAGCTTGCGCACACCAGGTGTTGTGACGCCGACTCACATTAGAAGCACCCGTGTGAGCACGTCAAAGATGCGAGCTCAATTCCACGGTTGAAGGCTGCCATTCCGCCGGCTTGCGCATTACTCACTCCGTCTCTCAGACGGAAAAAGAGCGGGCCAGGTTCACTCACCCGCGGGATTTCTTCTGAAGACGCGGTCTTGGGGCCCAGCACGGTCCAGCACCCGCTCCCCATGGTCGGCACAACGACCAACTCACCATGTCTTACCTGCGGTCGCTGTGGATCTCTTTCGCCCAGGCAATCTCGGCGTGCGCCGCTGCCTACGCGGCGGGCGGCGAGCAGCAGGGCCCTGCGCTGCGCCGGGCCTCCCGGCGCCTCGGGGCCGTCACTCAGGGACTACGGGCCGCCCACAGACACCGCAGCTCCGTGCCTCGGTTGTCGCACCGCCGCAAGGCGCTCCGGGCGCACGAGCGTCAGGTCGTCGCAGTCCTGCGCAATGCGGAGGCACGGCTGGACAGCGAGCCACAGCAAGCGCTCCGAGAACTGGGGGAACTGCTCCTGACGATCGCGGACCGGTACTGCCAGGCCGGATCGGGGCACTCCTGGACCCCGAACAGATGAATGGTGCAGTCCCCCGACGGCACCCGCATCGCCTACAAGAAGCGCGTCCGTGCGGGCGCCCAGGATCCGTGGCAGCTGCATGTCCTCGACTTGAAGACGATGCGCGAGACCCCGCTGGCCGAGACCCGCAGCGTCGACGACCAGGCGGCGTGGCTGGACGACTGGACGGTCGCCTATGCCCTTCCGGCCGCTGCGAAGGGTTCCTCGGACGTCTGGTCCGTTCCTGCTGACGGCACCGGCGAGCCGGATCTCGTCGCCCGCGGCGCGTACTCGCCCAGCCTGGTCTCGACCGCCACTCGATGAGGCAGCGCAGGGGCTCTGCGACCTCACGCGCGGGACGGACGGACACAAGGTTTGAACCCTCCGGTCCGATTCCTTGACGGCCTCGCCTGCCCCCTCCCAGGTTCCTCAGAAGTACGCAGGTTCACATGGGCGATTGCACCCCTTCCGGGCGGGGGCTCTGGGGCGGGCAGCACCATCGATCGCGCGAGATCGCGACCGGTTCAGGGTGCGGAGTGCTCCACGGCGGCAGCGACGTCGCTGAGGTCCTTCGCCACGGCCTTGGCCACCGCCTTGGCTCCCAGGGGGCCGAGGAGCTTGGCGAGCAGACCGGCGAAGCCTCCGGGTGGTACTGCGGCAAAGGTCATCCGCACCGTGGTGGCACGCGGCTCGCCAGGGGACAGAGCGAACTCCGAGATGTAGTGAGTACCCTGCGAATCGGCCTCGACCACGTAGCGGGAGGGCGGTTCGCACGCCGTGACGCGCATCTCCTCGGTCGCTTGCTTGCCGAACATCCGCCGGGTCTCGCGCCAGCGTGTGCCCACGGCGAACGGGCCCTCGGTGAGGACCTCGACCCGGTCCACACCACTGAGCACCGACGGCATGCCGTCGAGATCGGTGAGCGCCTCCCACACCCGCTCGGCAGACGCGGCGATCCGCCGCTCGACGACGACTTTCGTATCAACCATGGCGACCTCCTGCTCTCAATGAGAGCAGGAATCTCCGACATCCGAGTTACAGCCGCTGCGACGCGCCAGATCTCGATGCCCGGCAGTATCAGGTAGGGCCACCGCCCGGCATCGTCTCGACGCAAACTCCCTCCGCGCAGGTCACAGCGTTGGCCGTAGGCGAGATCGGACGAGACGGGACACCAGGCGCTCCCACGGTTCGTCACCCTTCCACATCCTCGGCACCGCCACCCGCTCAGCCTGAGGCAGGACACCCTCGCCCCGCAATCACATACGTACATGCATGTACGTATGTATGATGCGAAGGACTGGAACCCGAGGGAGGAATGCCAGATGAAGAACCAACTGGCGCAACAAGTACGTCAAGTCGAAGCGACCGACCCGATCGCCACGGCTCAGCGGTACGACTACGCCGACGCCTTCGAACTTCGTCTGTCCGAACCGGATCCGCACTCCCCCGAAACCTGGGTCCGGGCGGGTCTTGACTCCACCCCGAAGTGGGTGGACCGGATCGCGAGACTGCTGGGAATGCGCAGCGCCCCCGCGGAGTCGGCAGAGCAGGTCGGCGATTTCCGGGTCATCGAGTCCGGCCCCGAGGTGGTCCATCTTGAGACAACCCTGCCGCTGATGCGCGTCGTGCTCGTGGGGCGTCGGGTCGAGCCGACTCTCAGAATGTTCACCAGCGTTCTCCACTACCAGCGGCCGGTGCTTGCTCGACTCATCTGGGCGGTCGTCGGCATCGGTCATCGGCGGGCGGCACGGCAGTTGATCACGAGCAAGATTTCGGCCAAGTGAACGGAGCAAGGCATGGGTGACGAGACACGGGAGAGGTTGACCCAGGCCGATCGCCGCCTGCGCACCCGCACCGCGCTGCTCGAATCGGCCGCGCGGGGCCTGTCCCGCTACGGCTACGGCAACCTCGTGCTCGAGCAGGTGGCCAAGGACGCCGGGTACACGCGCGGCGCGCTCTATCACCAGTTCAAGGACAAACAGGACCTGACCCTGGCCGTGACCGAGTGGGTCTACGAAACCTGGGACCAGGAGGTGGGCCAGTTCGTCGAGCAGGAGCAGGATCCCGTCGCGGCGCTGCTCACCCTTGCCCGCGGTCACGCCGTCTTCTGCCGTCGCGACATCGCGCGGGTGGCGATCGCGCTGCGGCTTGAGTTCTCCGGGCAGGACCACCCGGTGGGGCGCTCGGTGGAGGAGGGCTACGCAACACTCATCACGCTCTGCGAGCGCCTGGTCAAAGCCGGGCGCAAGGCGGCAACGATCCCGTCCGGCCCGCCGGCCAGAACCGTCGCACTCGCCTTCGTCGGCGCACTTGAGGGCACCGTGATCGCGCTGGCAGGGCAGGTACGGCATGACGAGCTGCTCGCGGCCCGCACCGCCGCCGGCGTACTCGGACTCGATCCCCTTACCGTCACACGTCATTGACCACGGAGGACCACGACATGAAACTCCAGGCCACCGCACACACCTCCCACCCCTGGCGTATCCACGAGATCACGCACGACTTCCAACTTGAGGACGTCTGGGCGTTGTCGACGCCCGGCGGCCCGGACGACTTCCCACGGCTGGTGCAACAGTTCGTGTCGGGCGACACGTCGGACAATCCCTCCCTCGTCGCGCGCACACTCTTCGCAATCCGTTAGAAACTCGGGAAACTCCTCGGCTGGGACGCCCCTGACGCCGGCCTCGGCTCCCGGGTGCCGACGCTGCGCGACCGGTTGCCGGCGGACCTCCGTGACGCGCCACCCGGACCCGAATTCCGCGGTGTCCCGTTCACCTCGCTTTACCTGACCGACGACGAGTGGGCGGCGGAGGCGGCCAACCGGACCGTGCACGCGGTGATCCACATGGGCTGGGTCCAGGACGAGACCGGCGGCTACCGCGGCCAGATGGCCGTGCTGGTGAAACCCAACGGTCTGATCGGGAAGGCGTACATGGCCGCGATCGCGCCACTGCGGCACCTGGTCGTGTTCCCGTCGATGTTGCGCGGGATCGAACGGGACTGGCAGGCCGGCACGGCTCAGACAACGAAGGGGTAGCCCATGCCCGCAGCGAGGGGTGGTGTTCTGGTGCTGCTGGGCGGCGAGTTGGGGCCTGCGACGTGGCCGCCACGGCGAGGCCCGTCCGGTTTCGACTCTGAGGTGTGGCGCACCTCATCGCGTCTCGGCTCTGGAGGGCTGATCGAGAGGGGCTGGCCGAATTCAGCCGATCATGTGTGCGCCACTCCTAGAGTCGAAAGAATGAGTGACAGTGACATGCGCGGCAGAAGCGATACGAGCGACAGCGTCGGCGCCGGCGGGCGGTCGCGTCGCGGGGTCCTGAAGGCGGCCGTGGCCGGGGCGGGGGCGGTCGCTGCGGTGGGGGCGGGAGCCTCCGTCGCGCACGCGGACGGACGGCGGCGCGGCGCGCCCACCTTCGTCCTCGTCCACGGCTCCGGGAGCAACTCCTACGGCTGGTCTGCGGTCTTGGGCGAGCTGGGCCTGCGCGGGCACCGGGCGATCGCGGTCGACCTGCCCGGGCACGGGCCCGGCGCATACTTCCCGGTCTCCTACCAGGCCCCTCAGGACCTGGAACGGCTGCGCACCGAGCCGTCGCCGATCGCCAAGGTGACGCTGGCGGACTTCGCGGCGCATGTCGTGGGCGTCGTGCGCGCCGCGTACCGAAACGGCCCCGTGATCCTGGTCGGCCAGAGCCTGGGTGGGGCGACGGTGAACGCAGTCGCCAACCAAGTGCCCGAGCTGATTTCCCACTTGGTGTACGCCTCCGCTTTCTGCCCGACGCAGCACACTTCGGTGCTGCAGCTGATGACGACCCCGGAGGCGTCCTCCAGCGCCCTGTACTGGATACCCAGCGTCAAGACGCCGCCGGAACTCGGTGTCAGCCGGGTCAACTGGCGCTCGGGTGACCCCGCCTTCTTCGCGGCGGCGAAGGCAGCGCTGGCCAGTGACTGGCCGGACGCCGAGGTGCGAGCGCTCCTCAACATTCTGGAGCCGGACGAGTCTGCGGCGATCGGGGCCAGCGACGCCCGGGGGCTGCCGGCCAAGTGGGGTCGGGTGCCGCGTACGTATCTGCGTTTCACCAAAGACCGTTCGATCCCGCCGACGCTGCAGGACCTGATGATCCGCGAGGCGGACGAGACGACGCCGCACAACCGCTTCCGCGTACGGTCGCTTGCCGCCCCGCACATCGGTCCGCGGGATGTGGCCGTATGGGCGGACGAGCTGGAGCTCGTGGCACGGATGTGCCGCTGAGCGCCGCACGATTTCCTGCACGCCTGGCCGGACCACCACGCGCCCGCCTGCGCACCCACGGTGCCTCGGATGAAGTGCTCCACCAACATCACCGGGCCCGCACATGCGCGTGCAAGAACGGATCCGTGTTCCCCAGGATCTCCAGGTTCTGGGGAGCGCTGTTGGCGCCGCCCCGGTGACTCAAGATCCGCTCGATCGTCGAGGTGCGCATCGACCGCGGTCCGCCCGGGCAGCTCACGCTTCGGCGGTGGACCGGTGCAGTCGGTCAGGAAACGCAGTTCGGCGGCCCTGGACATGGGCCGTCGCAGCCCGTGCCGGGCCCGTGTACCGAAACCCCTTCTCGCCGTACGACTGCGTGCCTGCGGACCTTCCAGAGGTGTCCCTTGACCTCAATTGCGGTTCAGGTTCTAGCGTGACGTTGCGCGCGCATCACCAGTGGCGGCCCTGGACGGGCTTGACCACTGCAACCTCGGAGAGAGCGACTTTGATGAACACTGCCTCAGAACGAACCGATGCCCAGCCGGCCGTGACCGTGATCGGTTTAGGCGAGATGGGCTTCGCACTCGCCGACGCCTTCCTGGATGGCGGGCACCCGACCACGGTCTGGAACCGTACGCCGGAGAAAGCCGACACCCTGGTCGCCAGGGGGGCCGAGCGGGCGGCAACCGTCCGCGACGCCGTTGCCGCAAGTCCTCTTGTGGTCGTCAGCGTGAAGGGCAATGCCACGGCCCGCGATGTTCTGGAATCGTCGGGTGACACACTTTCCGGGCGCGCCGTGCTCAACCTCACGGATGGGACATCAACAGAGGCCAGGGCCATGGCCGAGTGGGTCAACAACCAAGGCGCGCAGTACCTCCACGGGCAGATCATGACGATCGCTCCGGGCATCGGGGGCGCCGATACGGTGATCTTCTACGGCGGCTCCGACGCCGTGTACGGCGGCTATCGGCCAACCCTCCAGCTCATCGGTGGCCGGGGAAGCCTGATCTCGGCCGACGCCGGTGTACCGGCCCTGTACGGGATGGCCGTGCACGGCACCATGTGGGGCACGCTCAACGGATTCCTGCACGCAGCCGCCCTGTTGTCCAGCGAGGGCATCGAGGTGAAGCGATTCTTGGACGACGCCGGCCCATCCGTTGCCGCACTCCTGACGTCCCTCCCGATGATCGCCGACGAAGTCGACCGCAGTGAGTACGCGACGCAGTACGGAGCGCTCCAGCACCACCGGCCCTCGGTCGAGGACCTGGTCCGCGAGAGCACGGCACGGAACATTGACGCCGAATTCCCCGGCTACACACTCGGCCTCGTAAACAAGGCCGTGGAAGGCGGCCATGCCAATGACAGCTACTCGCGTCTGATCGAGCACTTCAGGAAGTACTGAGTGCGGGCGGACGACGATGTCTGCTGAACGAAGGTTCTGCTGGCCCAACTGACGACATGGGGACTGAGCGTGCCATCTGTCTTCTGGGCCGCAACTCATCCTCTCCGTCTCATCGCATGTGCCACGCGTGGGAGCTCCTCGTGCAACAGACGGCCGACCATCGCACCGCCGAAAACGACGACGCCCACACCGACCAGCCAGGACTGGAGGACCAGGACGGTTCCGAAGGAACCGTAGGTGACCGCGTTGGACGCGATCAACGGCGAGAAGACGAGCAGGGAGAAGACCCTGAGACCGAGCAGCCCGATCACGGTGGCCACCGCGCCGGGCAACAGGGCACGCCACCTGACCCGCCCACCGAGCAACATCCGCTGCGACCACCAGAAGAACAGGACGGCGCTCAGCGATGCTGCGAAGGCGCCCGCCGGGGACTCGCGCCGCAGCGTGGTGGTCGCGGAGACGAAGAGGTAGCCGGTGAGCATGGCGAGCCACACCACATGCCGCCACCTGGCCCACCAGCGCCCCGGGGGAAGATCCCAGACCACCTCGTAGCCCGTCTGCACTGCTGCCCCGAAGGTCAGGCCAAAGACGGCAAGCGCGACAATGCCGAACGCGGTCGTAGTCCGCAAGGCCTGGCCGGGCGGGGTGAACAGCTGCTCCACCTGTTCTCTGGCAGCCGTCGACACGCCGAGCCCCTCCCCCAGCCACTGCGCGAACCCCCGCCCATGCTCCGGGTCGGCCGAGGAGACAATGATCAGCAGGGGCACCAGCGTCAGGATCCCGAGCGCGGCGAAGCCCAGCGAACGCTGCCACAGGTCGAGATCGCTGCTCCGCCTCCATCCGCGTCCGACTGGTGAACGGCTGATCACACGGCGTAGCCGTGCGAAGAGAGAAGAAGGGCCTGCGGCACTGTTCATTCGCATGCTTGTCGACTACCACGGTCGATACGTCACCGCGCGAGGGCTCGACGCAGAGGTCCCCCAATACCTTGAAAGGGCAAGGGGCGCAGGGCACAGGATCTGGCGAAGGCCGCCCTCATGTCCGTTGAACTGCACGAAACGGGGGTCTAGTTCGAGGCGCCGTTCGACCCCAGGCGTAAACGAAGAGCTCAGCCTGTTATATGACGTTCGCTGCCAGCGGCGGACCTCTGCCTGGTGGAATGCGGGCTGACGGGTCCTCGGTGGCGGAGTGCATGGGCAGAGCACTGATCAAGCTACGAGAAGTTGGGCTGGCTGTGCCCTTCTGCCGGGTCGGTCTTTTCGAGCCGGGGGGCGTCCGGGGGCCTGGAAGGAAAGATTCAGTGCGCTGGCTGGGGATGCGGCCCTCGTGCGCGGGTTCTGAAACCCACGCCGGACCCACGCGGGAGTGAGTCTGTGCAGTGGCGCCGGCTTCTCCCATGGCCACCGGAGGCCGGCCGCCCGGCGGACGGGCGAGGTCGGGGCGACGACGTGGCGGAGCGACCGAGTGGCGGTGCGAGTGATGCATGTGGGATCGTACGGCCGGTTGTTACTCGTTGGTATCTGCGAGTCACAATCCCTGTTGTGCGTATCCCCCACCACGCCCCGAGGATTCACACGTGCGCAAGCGCCTTGCCAGAAACGCCCTGTTAGCGACTCTGGCCTCCATTTCCCTGCTCTCCACCAGCTGTTCGGCCGGCTCCCAGGCACCGCCCCCGGCGGCCGACGGTGCGCAAGCACCGCATCGCACCAGCGTCCCGCATCCGGACCCCAGTCCCTACCCCAGCCCCTCGCGGCAACTCCCCGTGGCAGGGGCCCCCGACGAACAGCCGACTGCCGTCGCTCGGATAGCCGGGGACGGGAAGGCGCAGAAGTCGCCACTGAAGGTGGCGTCTTACGATCGGAACAGTCGACGGGCGGTCATATCTGAAACGGCGAATGCTACTTCGGCGACCGGTCCGGACGAGAACGCCCCAGCCGTCGGTGACGTCATCGCCAGTGGGCCCGCGCCCGGGGCCCCCGACGGTCTGCTCGCCAAGGTAACCGAGGTGGCCGGCAAGACCGAGAAGGGCACCGAGGTCCGCACTGAAGCGGCGACGCTCGGCGCGCTGCTCGGTGACGACAAGGCCAACGGCACGGTCCCGGTCGATCCGGCGAGCTTCGACGTCGAGCCGCTGGTCCAGGGAGTGAAGGTCTCCTGGGCCAAGGCAGGAAACGTGCATGTGGGCCCCGAGGGCGCGAAGGTGCCCCTCGGAAGCCTGCGGATCGATGTCGGGGCGTCGGTCCCGCTCCCGGTCACAGAGGGTGCTCCGTTGTCGGGGGCTGCGGCGGTCGCGGGCCACGTGCAGCTGGCCCCCAAGGTCGAGTTCTCCTACGACGGTTCCTCCGTCATCGCTCCGGACAGCGCATTCCTCGGGCTGACCGGTGACTGGTCCTCGCAGTGGTCGCTGAAGGGCAAAGCCGTCGCAGGCGGAAAGCCGGTGCGGATCCCCTTCGCCAAACTGCACGCCGATCCCGTGATCCAGGTCGGGCCGGTGCCGGTCGTGGTGAACCTCGACCTCACGGCGTACGTCCAGGTGGCGGCGGACGGCGCCGTCACCGTCGACGTCAAGCAGGACCTCAAGGGCGGCTTCCGGATCGGCGGCAGCTACACAAAGGCCGGCGGCTGGAAGCCGGTCAGCACCTCCGACATCACCAGCACCCCGGTGCAGGCGAAGCTGACCGCGGCCGGCAAGGTGAAGGCCGCCCTCGGCGCGGAGGCCAGTGTCGGGCTGTACGGTGCGGTCGGCGTCACCGGCGTTGTCGCCCCGTACGTACGAGGGGAAGCCACCGTCGTCGCCACACCCGCATCCACCGTCGGGGCCTGGAAGCTCTACGGCGGCGTGGATCTGACGGGATGGCTTCAGCTCCAACTGTCCATCTTCGGCACCCCCGTCCTCCAGCACCGCATCCCCCTGGGCGCCCTGCACCGCGAGTGGCCGCTGGCACATGGCGACGGCGCCGTCAGCTGAAACCCCTGCTCACAGGTCTTGATCAGGCCTGCTGCTCGCTGAAGTCGACAGCCAGTTGATGCCGAAGAGGCCGAACACATGCCGAAGGCGTCGCCCCGTACCTGTTCTTCCAGAACGGGCACGCCCCTTCGCCGGCGCAGAACAGCCCGCCGGTCCTCCGGCGGGCTGTTCTGTTCGGGTGGGCAGTGCTGTGTCAGTGCTGCGTCTTGGTGTTCCAGATGGGGGTGCCACTCCGGTCGTAGATCACCACGTTGCCGTCGGCCTGGACCACGAGCTTGGCGCCCGGGTGGCCATGGGTCACCGAGGCCCACACCGGCTGGTTGTCCGTCGTGTAGATCACGAGGTTGCCGTCCTCCTGGAAGACGGCGCGAGCGCCCTTCGTGGCGGGGTTCTTCGAGGCCCAGCAAGGGTCCTCGTTCTCGTCGAAGACGACGAGCCTGCCGTCGTCCTGGAGCGTCAGCTTCGCCTTGCCCGCATCGACGACGTCACCGATACAGAAGGTGGAGACGGCGGAGACTTCGTGGTTGCCGTTCTCCGTGACAATGTCTTTGATCCTCGGGGCGTCGTCCGACAGTTTGCCGTCGGCCAGACGGTCCAGGGTCGACAGCGACGGCGTGAAGGCGTACACGGCTCCTTCGGTCCTTACGAACTGCTCGAAGCGCACCTGCTTGCCCACGAAGGTGACATCGGTCGTCACGCCGATCATGGGGTCCGCACCGACCTTGGGGCGGCGCTCCGGGAAGTTCGTATCGTTGACCCAGTCCTTCTGGATGAACTCGAACTGACTGACCAGGTCGGCCTGGTAACTGACGAAGACCAGACCGCGAGCGGCGTCGGGGCCGTGGCCGGCCGCTCCCGCAGGGTCGAAGGGCAGGCCGTACGGGATGCCGCGACGCATGATGCGCCGGGCGTCGAGCTTGCCGTTCTCGGGGACGGGTGTGTCGCCCTTCTTCAAGGCAAGGCCGTCGCGGGGGTTGGTCAGGCGGAGGTGGGAGAACAGCGGGGTGATCTCCCCTTCCAGGTCGTTCGCGAAGCTGATGTTGTTGTCGTTCGCCGATTCCGGATCGGAGGACATGTCGGCGTGCGGACACTTCGCCACGGGTGTGCCTGAACGCCAGCGCCCGACCATACGGGCTGCCAGCCACTCCGTGGTGGCCTCCGGGGGCACGGCCTTCGAGGCCTTGAGTTCTTTCAGCCGCGCCCCGATCTGTGCCCACCAGCCCGGAACATCCTGGCTGAGCCGGCGCACGACGTGGAACGAGCCGTTCTTCGCCCAGTCCGGAAGACCGGAGGGCGTGCCGCAGACCGTCTCCTCACCGATGACGAATTCGCCGGCAGGGACGATCCTGGTGCCCGGGCTGCCCTTCTTCCACTCGGGACGCTCAGGGTCGGGCGGGTCGAACCCCTTCACGGCCGGCTCGCTGATGCCGTCCTTGAAGCCGAAGTGCTCCTTGCCCCGCCGGTCTCCCGCCAGGGTCCCCCCGTCCTGCTCAAAGATGATCACCACCTTGTGAATGGAGGCTTCCTGCCGCTCCTGGGCGAGGGCAGACCGCAGCTCCTCGACCTTGTCGGCCGCGATGGTGAGTACCGCGTGGACGGGCTGCGCGTTGCTGTCTCCGAAGAGCCAGTTCTCCGGGGAGCTTTCCCCGGTGTCCCCGAGCATTCCCGCCCGCACGGCGGAGCCCTGCTTGAACGCGTGCTGTGTCGTGCCGTCCGAAGTCTCGGGGAAGGGCTCCTTGCCCGTCAGCGTCCGCATGCCGCCGTAAGTGAAGCTGACACTGCGCCATACGGCGGTGAGAGCCCTGGGGTCGTCACCCCCGGTGTTTCTGCGCGCCTCGCTGAAGGCGGCGTTGAACGCTGCGACCTGCCTGGTCGTGGCGATACGCGGCTTCAGGCGCCGCAGCCAGGTGCGCGCCCGCATCGCGTCGTCGAACTTCAGGAACAGCAGCTGTACGTGGTCTTTCTTGAAGCCGGCGAGCACATCGCCCTGGATTTCGGTGCTCTCCCGCAGCGTCAGATCGGTCATTCCGCCTCCTGTCCTTCGGGTTCCTTGGTATGGCGACCGTCACCTGGCGGCGGGCGGACCGAACGACACGAACTTCGCCGTGCTGGGCACACCTTCCTCGTTGAGGAGGAAGAGCATGTAGTAGCCCGGAGGCGCAGCTTCCGCCGAGGGCGGCGCCTGCAGTTCGAGTGCTCCGTCGCCGCGGCTCTTGATACGGACTTCGAGATGGCGCTGGCTGAAGTTCACGGAGTGGGTCGCCGTCGTGGGCGCCAGCAGGACAGCGCGCTTGACGTCCTCCGGGGCTGAGGTGAGCACCCTGAACCGGGAGTCGTAGCCGAGCGTGCGCCGGGGCACGGCCGTGAGGTCGGGGCGTTCGCCGTTGTGCAGGTAGGCAGGCTCGTAGATCTCGATGCTGCCGTCCATGTCGTCGCTGATGTCGGGGTCGTTGGCGATCTGCTGGGCCTCGTCGCCGGTGACCATGATGCGGCCGTCGGGCAGGACCACGGCGTTGGAGTGGTAGCCGCGCGGCAGCCGCTGGGCGGGCCCGAGCTTCCAGTCGCCGCCCTCGTCGCGCATCTCGGTCTGCCGGTACTTCAGGTCGGCGTTGGGGTTGTACTGACCGTTGCCGTAGTCGCGGATGTCATAAGCACCGTTGACGGTGAGGAGGTTGCCGTCCGGCAGGATCAGCGTGTCGTCCTGCGTACGGCCGAAGGCCCGTGCCTCCTTCGTCTTCCACTTGCCGCCGGCGAGCTGGTACGTGTTCGGGTCGTCCCGGTTGCCGCCGAGCACCAGAACGGAGTTGGGGCCCTTGAAACCGGCGGGCAGCGGCACCGCGGAGCCGTAGTTGCGCATGAACTTGTCGGGCCGCGCAGCCAGGTTGGTACGGGTCTCCGCGACGGGATCGAACAGCCACTGCTGGTCGTGATCCCGGCCGAGCCCATAGATCATGCCGTCACGCAGGGAGAACAGATGCGGATAGTCGTGCTTGAACGGGGCGTCCGCCTTGAAGACGTCCACCGGTACGTTCCTGGGAACGTCGGTCTTGGTCGTCGGGACCGGATGGTTCAGCGCCGGGAAACGCTCCACGATGGGCGTGGGCGTTCCCCAGCCGAGCTCCGACTGGCCGGACATGATGAGAATCCGCCCGTCGGGGCCGGTGACGGCGCTGGGATACCAACGCCCCACCGACATCTGCTCGTTGAGCGACCACGATTCGGTCCAGGGGTCGAAGACGAGAGACAGCTTGGCCCCGGAGCCGTGGTTGCCGCCGAGATTGCCGCCGAAGACACCGAGCATCCCATTGGGCAGAAAGGCGTGGCCGGCGCAGAAGAACGGCGCGGGCCGCGCTTCGTTCTTGCCGTCCGGCATATTGATGGTGGGTGGCGTGACCTTCTTGAACGCGTCTTCGCCGCTGCCCTTGGCAGGGTCCCAGAGATACGCCCGGCCCGCGTTCGCCTTGCCGACGACTTGGGTGGGGGCGGTCTCCTTCGTCGGGTTGGTCTCAACCCTCTCGAAAGAGAACAACAGAACCTTCCCGGTGGGAAGTTGGGCCACATGCACGCCGAAGTCGGGGGACGGAAAGTATTCCTTGAAAGCCCCGTACTCACGCGCGCTGAACTTGGCGTTGTGCGTCGCCTGCGATTTGGTGAGTGACTCAAGGCGCCCCGTCCGCATGGGCTGCGGGTAGTCGCCGAGGTCCTCAGCCCGCATACGAGCCCGGGCGTGCGTCTCGGCGTGCTCCTGGCCGAGGACAGCGGCCTCGGCCTTGTCCACCGTGAACTTGCCGGTGTCGGGTTCCTTCTCCCGGGAGCCGGAATGACTTCCTGACGCGCTGTGTCCTAACCCGCTGTGTCCTAACCCGCTGTCGTGGGCAGCGGCCGGGAGGGAGATGGTGAGGGGGGCGGTCAGGGCGGAGATGACGGCGCACGCCGAAATCAGCCTGGACAGTCGTGGTCGTGACATGGGACTCCTCATGGCGTGACGGCCTCCGCATGCACGACCGTTCCGCGGTTCCGGCGGGGGCTGTATGCAAGCGGAAAATGGCCATACATGACTGAATGCGATAAATAGGCACAGCGATGCGATCTGCCGCACGCCGTGAATCAGCGCGCGGTGATCGAACTGGCATGGGCTGCCAGGTCGGAATGCAGAGGGGGCGCGATCAACGTAGAGGCGACACCGGTACTGCTCGCAACAGTCGCTTCGCCGAACCACCCTTGCGATTGAAAGAAAATCAATTCTGCGGTCCGATGTGGTTTGACCTGCGACGGAGAGCGGATGCCAGCCGGGAGCACGCCTCTATGGCTTGCGTCAATGTTGCGCGTTTCAGTGCCCGGTCTGTCCTGGGAGCGGTGCTGGCGAACCGAAGCAGGATCGGGCGAAGGCTTCGCGGAAGCACGTCCGGACCGGATGACGGAGGCTCGATGGCACGGTACTTGGGTCCGGAACTGCCTCACGCATCCTCCGCCCGATGAGCGTCGCGGTTCAGCGCCTGCGGCGATGCCGGACGCAATCAGCGCCTCAGCTGGGGTGACCCGCGGCATCTCCGCCATGTGACGACTGTCAAGGGGTGTGACGCTCACGAATGTTTAACGAATCACTGACTTTTACGTCGTCGTGGTGTCACAGTGACTCAAGAGGCTGGAGTTACTGGCCAGTTGGACCAATCCTCTATGGCCAAGTCGGGAGGGACCGTGGCACGGCGAAACGCAGCATCGGGCGTACTTGCCCCTGTGTGGAGCCTGTCGCTCGCGGTCCTGCTGCTCTGCGGGACGATCAGGATCCCGTGGGGAAGCTGCCCCCTCGCAATGGCGGCCGGCCCAACAGCTCGTCGGCCTGCCAAGCCACGCCCACAGGCGATCGGCCTTCCCCCGGCCCCGGCGGGTGACGGCGGCACTGCCGCCTCCTCGGTGCACGGGGCATCGGCTCCCGGTCCCACCGGACAGCGCCCGGCAGCACGGCGTGCCGTGCTGCAGGTCCTCCACCTCTGATCGATCCGTCCACTCCCCCCACTTGCGATCCGACATGACGGCTCCCCACCTCGCGCCCTGGGCGCGCTGGAGGAACACCCCCATGCACATGCTCATGAAGAATGCCCGCGCCTTCCGGCACCGGGCCGCCGCGCGCGCCGAGGAGTTCGGCCGCCTCGCGGACGGTCAGTCCCCCCAGGCGCTGTTCATCACCTGCTCCGATTCGCGGGTGATCCCCTCCCTCATCACCGGCGCCCGACCCGGCGAGCTCTTCGAACTCCGCACGGCGGGCAGCATCATCCCCGAACACGACCCCGGCCGGCACTCGAGCGAAGCGGCCACCATCGAGTACGCCGTCGAGGTGCTCGGCGTCGCGGACATCGTCGTCTGCGGCCATTCCCATTGCGGTGCCGTCGGCGCGATGGTGCGCCGCGAAGACCTCTCCGCCGTACCCGCGGTCCGCGGCTGGCTGGAGAGTGCGTCTCCCCCGCCCCTCTTCACCGACCCCTCGTGCCCCGCCATCGCCGAGGCCGTCCAGCACCATGTGCTGTGCCAGCTCCAGCGGTTGCGCGACTACCCGTGCGTCGCCCGCCGGGCCGCGCAAGGACGACTGAGCCTGCACGGCTGGTTCTACGAGATACACACCGGTTCCGTGCTCGTCCACCGGGCGCACGACGACGCGTTTCTTCCGCTGTGAGCGCCGCCGACACCCGCGAACGCGGGAACCACGAACCCGGGAACTCCGAACGCGCGAACCGTGGACGCCACCGAAGGGCGGCGCCGCCCCGCACCGAGCGACCTTCCGCCTCGACACTGCGATCCGATCTCACCGCGTCCGTCGTCGTCTTCCTGGTCGCCCTGCCGCTGTGCGTGGGCGTGGCCGTGGCCTCGGGCGTCCCGGCCGAACTCGGCCTGGTCACCGGCATCGTCGGCGGGCTCGTCACCGGACTGCTCCCCGGCAGCAGCCTCCAGGTCAGCGGACCCGCCGCAGGTCTGACCGTCCTCGTGCTCGAAGCGGTCACCGAATTCGGACTCGGGGCCCTGGGCGTCTTCGTCCTCATCGCGGGCGTGCTCCAGCTGGTCATGGGCGCGCTGCGGCTGGGCCGCTGGTTCCGCGCCATCTCCATCGCCGTGGTGGAAGGGATGCTGGCCGGGATCGGCCTCGTACTGATCGCCGGTCAGCTCTACGCCATGGCCGACGCCAAAGCGCCCGGCTCGGGCCCGGCCAACCTGATGGGGCTGCCCGATCTGCTCATCCGTACGGCCCGCTCGCCCGAGGCGCTGACCGCATTCGCTCTCGGCGCGGTCACCGTCGTACTGATGGCCTTGTGGAAACACGTGCCGCCGAAAGTCCGACTGGTCCCCGCACCGCTGGCTGCCGTGGCTCTGACCACCTCCGTCGTGGCGCTGTTCGCACTGCCCGTGAAGCGGGTCGACGTACAGGGACTGCTGGGCGCGATCCGGCCACCCTCCCTCGACGACCTCGGCAGCATCACCGATGCCGGAGTGGTCGGGGCGATCGGCACGGTCGTCGCCATCACGCTCATCGCCTCTGCGGAGAGTCTGTTCAGCGCCGCCGCCGTCGACCGGCTGCACAGCGGACCCGGCACCGACTACGACAAGGAGCTGATGGCGCAGGGCGCGGGCAACGCCTTGTGCGGGGCCCTCGGGGCGCTGCCGATGACCGCGGTCATCGTGCGCAGTGCGGCCAATGTGCAAGCGGGTGCCCGGACCAAGGCGTCACGGGTGCTGCACGGCGTGTGGCTGCTGCTCTTCGCGGCGCTCGTGCCCGCTGCGCTCGGCCTCATACCGGTCGCCTCGCTCGCCGGCATTCTGGTCTTCTCCGGCTGGAAGCTCATCCCGCTGAAGGAACTAGGGCCACTGTGGCGCGAGCATCGCGGGGAGGCGTTGATCCTGGTGGCGACGGCGGTCGCCATTGTCGCGACGAACATGTTCGAGGGCGTGCTGGCAGGGCTGCTGCTCGCCGTCGCGAAGACGGCGTGGGAGACGTCGCACGTCCAAGTGCAGGTGGATGAAGCCTCTGACCGGAACGGCCCCCTGCGTGTGGTCCTCTCCGGCAACGCGACTTTCCTCCGGCTGCCCCGGATCCTCGACACCCTCGAAGGACTGCCGAAGGACCGGCACATCGAGCTCGACCTGCTCGACCTGCGGCACCTCGATCACGCGTGCAGTACGGCCCTCGCCAACTGGGCCGACCGGCACAACAAGGAGGAAGGAGCCACCCGCGTGCTGATGCCCGCGGCCTGACAGCGACCAGTCGGCCCGGCCCGTACGGCTTCCCTGACCGGCCGCCGTACGGCCCGGGGCGAGCCGGGCGTGTTCGGACCGGTGGCCTTCGATCCGACGTTCGCCCGCCTGATCGGTACATGCCTTATCACCCACCGGCGCTTCCAACGCCTTTCCCTACGAACTCCAAGGCCGCGCTGAACCCAGTGCCTGCTCCGTCCAGACCGTTTTACCGTCACGCGCGTAGCGGGTGCCCCACCGCTCGGTGAACTGGGCCACCAGGAACAGACCGCGCCCACCCTCGTCGGTGCTGCGAGCGCGGCGCAGGTGGGGGGACGTGCTGCTCGTGTCGGAGACCTCGCAGATCAGGGTGTCGTCATGAATGAGGCGCAGCACCACCGGTCCGCCGGCGTACCGGTAGGCGTTGGTGACCAGCTCACTGGCGATCAACTCGGTGGTGAACGTCAGTTCCTCCAGTCCCCACTCGGTCAGCTGGGCAGTTGTCAGCGCCCTCGCCCGGGCCGCCGAGGTGGGTTCCGCCGGCAGCTGCCAGGTGGCGACCTTCTCGGGTGGCAGTACCCGGGTACGGGCGATGAGCAGCGCGACGTCATCGGTGGGGTAGCCGGTCAGCACCGAGTCCAGCACCGCCTGGCAGGTCTGCTCCAGTGCCTCCTCGGGGTGGGTGAGGCTTGCGCACAGGCGCGCCAGCCGTTCGTCGATGTCTCCGTGCCGCGCCTGGACGAGCCCATTGGTGTAGAGAGCGAGCAGGCTGCCCTCGGCGAGTTCGAACTCGTAGGGCTCGAAGGGCAGTCCGCCGAGACCGAGCGGCGGGCCGACCGGCAGGTCGAGCAGGCTCACCTGCCCCTCCGGAGTCGCCACCGCCGGCGGTGGGTGGCTGGCACTCGCCACGGAGCAGCGTCGGGAGATCGGGTCGTATACCGCGTACAGGCACGTCGCGCCGACGATCTGCTCGGTCGGCGGCAGGTCTCCGTCGGTGGCTTCCTGCTCTGCGGCCAGGAGGTTGACCAAGTCGTCCAGGCGGGAGAGGACCTCGTCCGGTTCGAGGTCGAGGCTGGCCAGGGTGTACACGGCGGTGCGCAGCCTGCCCATCGTGGCGGCGGCGTGGATGCCGTGGCCGACGACGTCGCCCACGACAAGGGCAACACGGGTCCCGGAGAGGGGGATCACGTCGAACCAGTCGCCGCCGAGCCCTGACGCCGTACTGGCCGGCAGGTAGCGGTGGGCCACCTCGATGGCCGGGTGTTCGGGTACGTCACCCGGAAGCAGGCTGCGTTGCAGGGTGAGCGCGGCCTGTTGCTGCTGGGTGTAGCGGCGGGCGTTGTCGATGGTGACGGCGGCGCGGGAGGCGAACTCCTGGGCCAGTACGAGGTCGTCTTCCTCGAACGGTTCCGGGCGCCGCGACCGCCACAGACTGACCGCGCCCAGCACGAGGCCACGTGCCACGAGCGGTACCACCATCAGCGAGTGGACACCCGGATCGGCGGCGCCTTCGGCGGGCCGGGGTTCCATCGCGTACCACGCGGCGGAGACGCCGGCGGCCGGTTCGAGCACCGGTCGCCGCCCGGCCAGGCATCTGGCCTGCGGTGCATCCGGACGGAGGCGGATCAATTCGCCGACCTGATGCATCGCCTGCGCCTGACGAGCGGACACGCTGCGGACGGCCGTCCGGGAAACCGGCCCGGCCGTATCCTGCAGCGGTTCCTCGCCCCGGGACACCGGCTCCAGCAGATCCACCGACACACAGTCGGCCAGGCCGGGAACGGCCACATCGGCCAGCTCGCGAGCCGTCTGCCCCACGTCCAGCGTCGTCCCGATGCGGGCACTGGCCTCGTTCAGCAGAGCGAGCCGGCGCCGGGCCCGGTGGCGGTCGGTGACGTCCTCGAGCAGCTCGGCGACGCCGATGATCCGGCCGGCGGAGTCCTCCATCCGGAACGCCGAGGCGGATACGATCAGCTCGCGGTGGGGATCTCGCCGGAGCCGGGAGGACTGCTCGGTGAAGATCACCGGCCGTCCGGTCTCCAGTACCTGTCGCACCCGGTTCCGCGCCACTTCGGCATCCTCGTCGACCAGCGGCGCGGCGGTGGTAAGGCCCACATGCTGCTCGACCGGGATCTCACTCACCCGTGCGATCGCCTGGTTGACCCGCAAAACCTCCAAGTCGGGGCTGTGGACGACAAGACCGATCGGGCACCGGCGGTACATGCCGTCCAGGACCGCACGGTCCAGCTCCCACCGGGTGACCTCCTGCGCGGGTGCGCCGACCAGGAACCACTCCTGGACGGAGTCGGCCCTCGTGACCACGCGCGACCTCACCCCGAGTTCCACCCGGTACCCGCCGCGGTGCCGGACCGGCAGCACCCCGAACCAACCGCGTGCCCTGGTGCACTCCGCCACGACGTCGCTGACGGCGGGCCGGTCGCGGGGATCCACCATGCACTCCAACGCCGGCCGGCCGATCACCTCCGGACCCGAGAAGCCGAGCAACTGCTCGGCCCGCTCACTCCAGCCGACGACCCTCCCGCGGTCGTCCAGCACCACCGACGCCGCCCGGCGCAGAGCGAACGGGTCCTCCGGGCTCTCGCTGAACATCGTCACGGGCGTGTCCATCACCGCAGCCCTCGTGGTCGGTGCCGATCTCGTACCCCCGGTCGCGGCCTCTACGCCCGCCTTCGGGGAGTGGTGCAGGTCTGTGGACATGATCGGTCACTCACCTGCTGAAGTGTCCGACGCCACGCGGCTCGGGCACGAATCGACGGGTCCGAGCACGCCGGAGGGCCGCGACGGGCACCGGTCCGCCCTAGGCCATCTGGATACGGCTCAGGTCCCGGCCCGCGAATCTCGCAGACGCGTGCCCAGCACCGTGTGAACCGGTCACGGGCACCGAGTCTCGATACTCCGGGCGGACCAGCTTCACGGCTACGGGCCCGACCGCTCGCCGAGTGACCGAGAAAGACCTGCCCCATGCCACCGGCGCCCAGCCGGCGCACCACCGGGACGCGTCAACCGCACGGTGCTTCTACGTACGCCCCGGGGATGATTACGTGCCCCCGGGGCGTTGAGCAGGCAGCGCCAGTCTTCGACGACAGGAGATGTCATGCCTCTTGAGGGTGAGTACGAGCCGAGCCCGGAAAAGTGGGTGCGCGACCAGGTCGCGCTGTTCGAGGGTTCCGGTGGCACCAAGGGAACGACGCTGCGGGGCATGCCCGTCATCATCCTGACCACCCGAGGCGCCAAGAGCGGAAAGATCCGCAAGAGCCCGCTCATGCGGGTGGCGCACAGCGGCACGTACGCCATAGTCGCGTCGCTCGGCGGCGCCCCCAGACATCCCGTCTGGTACCACAACGTGGTGGCCGACCCTCGGGTGGAGCTGCAGGACGGCCCAGTGCGCCAGGACATGACGGCTCGTGAGGTGAGTGGCGAGGAGAAGGCGCTCTGGTGGGAGCGCGCGGTCGAGGCGTACCCCGACTACGCCGGCTACCAGAAGAAGACGGAGCGTGAGATCCCCGTCTTCGTCCTGGAACCGGCGGCCGGAGGCCACCACTGAGCCGTCAGTTCACAGTGACGGCCTCCGTGGCCTCGGTCAGCACCTTCCGGCCGTCCGCGCCGACCAGCACCAGCCGGGGCAGATAGGGCCCTTCCCGGTCGTAGGCATGCGTGGTGGTCGCTTCGCCGGTCTCCTGCCGTGTGCCGTCGCCGAAGTACCAGTGGTAGCGGTATCCGGCGGGTGGCTGCGCGCCGTCCACGGTCGCCGTCAGGCGCACCTCGCTGCCGACATGGGCGTCCTTGGGCGCGTCCAGCGTCAACCACGGCCCGCCGGATGCGAGGTGGAACCACTGGCGCAGGCGCGGGTTGAGGAGGAAGGCGTCGGCGTACTGCCGGGCGCCCGCGATGTCCGGATGGCCGACGGCCGCGGAGACACACTGGACCGGGGTGGAGCTGAGCTCCGGGCAGGCCCTCTTGCGCAGCGGATACATCGGGTCGGAGAACGGATTGCCCCAGACCGTGGAGTGCGGGGCGTAGACGGCGCTGTCCAGAGTGAACAGCCCGTCGGCCGCGACCGCGTACGCGCCGTCCGGCGAGGCATTGTTGGCCGCTTCGGCCGCCTCTCGGTAGGCGTCGTTGGCCAGTTGGGTGTACTGCTCGTAGCGCCCGGTCGCCTTGCCGAGCGCGCCCAGGCAGGTGGTGAACCGAGCTCCCGCAAGTCCAGGTGCGGTGCAGTGCTTCACCGGGATGGGGGAGCTGTCACGGCTGAGGGCGTAGTAGAAGTCCGCCACGACGACCTTCGGCCGGCCGGGCAGGGAATGTGCCTTCTCGATGGCTGCCTGCATGCCGCGGCCGCCGTATCCGACCTTGGCGCCGCTGAAGTAGGGCACGTTCTTTGCCGGGTTCTCCGGTTCCGCGCCGATGCCGGAACACTCGCGCCGGACCGCCTCGGGCAGGCTCTTCGACCCGGGGGTGATACCCACGGCGATGCCGAAGAAGGGGTCGAGGTCGTTGATGCATCCGTTGATCACGACCAGGTCGAGACCGTATCCGCCCGCACGTGCCTGCGCACCCGCCTTCTCCAACTGGCAGAAGACGTCCGGTGTTTGCTGCGTGACCTCGCCGAACTCCATTTCGCCGTCGCCGTCGGGGTCCTGCTTCTCCTGGTTCTGGAGGCAGGCCGAGTCGTCGTTGCCCGCGGGAAACTCGGGTGCGTCGAGCACCGCGCCGGAGATCGCGTAATCCATGTGCTGATGGCCCCGCCCGGTCGCGCGCCCGAGCGACTGGCCCGTCAGGTAGGGAAACTTCTGGTCATGGTCCAGGCCCTGCCCCCAGACGACCGAGTCCCCGACGGAGGCCACGCGGACCGGATCGCAGCCCCGCCTGATGGTGTCCCGCCAGACCTTGCCGTACGGACCGGGCTCCTCGCCGGCGGACGAGGGGACCACGCGGGCGTCGAACTGCAAGGCCGTCTCGGCCGTCGGCACGCGGTCGAACGGAATGCTGAACCCGGCTCCGGACACGGCCGCACCCATGGCGACCCGCCCGCCGGCCAGCTGCTCCCCACCGGCGCGCACCCGCCATTCGACCGTGGCCCCGGCCCTCGCCGCGGCGGGGTCGTACAGCTGCACACGGCCTTGCACCGGTCCGGTGCAGACCGGATTGGGGGTGAGGTCCACGTCAAGGACGAGGGGGTACGCGGATGCCGCGGAGGCCTCCGCCGAGGCTGCGGCGGGAATTCCGGTGAGCAACTGGCCCAGCAGAGCCGCGGCCGCCGCCGGAAGGACGAGCCTGGCCACGGATATGCGGCGGCGGGATAACTCTCCTCTGCGGGGAGTGGGATCCCCGCCGCCGTCCTCACGCCGTCGTGCCACCGACCGAGACCACGTACTGCTCACGCCAATACCCTGTTTCTGTTGCCAATTGGGTTGATGCCGAGCCAACCGAACGCCGCATCAATGGTGATCATGGCAGGAGGGGGCAGGGGCGAAACGTGAGGCGACGGCATTGCGGAGTGAGGCTGATCACTTACCTACAGTTACCTGCGGCACGGAACGGCCACGGTCACGCCGAGGACCACTCTCAGGCTTCCGGCGCCCGGCAACGACACCACCAGTCACCCGTATGCACCAGGCACACCCTCGCCAACACCTCCGGTAATCTGGCTCTTTTTGCCCAGGAGGAGTTGTTCCAGTGGAGTTCCGGCTGCTCGGAGCGGTCTCCGTTGCCACCGAGGCCGGTGACCTGACACTCGGTCCCGCCAAGCGGCGCAGCCTTCTCGCCGCTCTGCTGCTGAGGCCCAACCGCCCCGTGTCGGTGGACCAGCTGACGGCGACACTGTGGGACGACGAACCGCCGCCGCGTGCCCGCAGTGTCATCCAGGGCCACGTGTCGCGTCTGAGGGTCTTGCTCGCCCCTACGGACGCCGAGATGTTCGGTGTCGAACTGGTCAACCAGGGGACGGCGTACATCCTGCGGATGCCGGAGACCTTGCTGGACGCCCACCGCTTCGAAGAGCTGGTGACGTTGGCCCGCAGCCAGCGTGCGCCGGCCGACGCCGTGTCAGGAGGCGCTGTCGCTGTGGCAGGGCCCCGCGCTGACCGGCGCGTACCCAAGTCCCCCGCTGCAGGCCGCCGCGCACGCGCTGGAGGAACTGCGGCTGGCCTCCGTGGAGTCACTGGCCGCGGCCTACGGCCGGCTGGGTGAGCACGCCCGGGCTGCGGCCGTGCTGCGCGCGGAGGCCGGTGCCCATCCGCTGCACGAATCGCTGTCCGCCGCGCTCATGAGGGCACTTCAGCGTGCGGGGCGCCGCTCGGAGGCGCTCGACTGGTTCCACCGCACCCGGCGGCTGCTCGCCGACGAACTGGGGGTCGACCCGGGCCGGGAGCCGGCGGACGCCTACGCGGCGGCACTGCGTGGCGACGGTGACGATGCGGAGGAAGTCCTGGCTCCGGGCCCACCCCGTGCCGGTCACCACACACCAGCCGTCGGCCTCCCGCACTGTTCCGGTCCCTTGCCGCCGACCGTCAGCTCCTCGTCGTACTCGACAATGCGCGCGGTTCCGAGCAGATGCGTCACCGTGGTCACCAGCCGGTACCGGCTGCGCGGCCTGATCGCCTCCGTACGGCTGTACGCGCGTGGCCTGGACGCCGGGCCCGACGTACTCGTCCGGGCACTCGTACGCCGCCGCCAGGGCGGTGCACGCCTCGCGCTACCCGTTGACTTTCATTCGCCGCAGGCAGTAACCGCGTCGTCACCTCCTTCAACGTGAACCTCTTCGCCGCCGAGGGCCCTGCCGAGGGCAGCAAGGTCGTCACCGCGCCCAAGGGCGGCATCGCGGTGGTCTTCGCGGCCGCGAAGACCGGCTACTGGACGCCGGAGCTGCGCAACGGCGCCGATGAATTCTGAGGCTCACCCCAGGGCACTGACCCGAACGCGTACAAGTGAGGCCCCGACCCCGGTCGGGGCCTTCCCCGTGGGCAAGGCCTATAGGCGTCGCCCGTGTCGGTGGGCGCGGACCGGACCGCGCAAGAACTGGACCCTGGCCGAAGAGGCTGGTCACGGTGGGCCGGACCCCGCACTGGGCTGTTTTCGGAGATCGGTCAGGGGTCACCGAATGGACCTGAGGCCACGCAAGCCGAGTGGAACATTGAGCTTCCGCAAGGCAGGCTGTAGCCATGCGGTCGCTCCTCCGCTCTCTTCGGCCAGAGGCGGGCGGCCATAGCCGGGTCGCCCTCACGCTTGCGCAGTGTGTGCCTTTCGCCATCGCACTGGCCGTGGTGGGTATCGAGCTCTCGCCTTTGCACTTTCTGTATACGGGCCCCATGCTCACCGCGACGCCGGCACTGGCCGCGGTGACGATGGGCCCCAAAGGCACCCTCTCGGCAGCGGCTTTCGCTCTGGCCGTCAGCGTGACCACCGCGACCTACAACCAGGCGTGGGGCAGTCAGATGGTCTACACCAATTTCCTGGCTGTCTTCGTGGTGTCCGTCGCCGCTGTCATGGGCAGTGGTGCCGTTCGCACTCTCAGAGAGAAAGAACTCCACCAGGTCCGAAGAATCGCCGTGGCAGCTCAGGAAGTCCTGCTGCGGCCTGTGCCACCTCGGCTGGGCCCGGTGCGGGCGGCCAGCATGTACCTCGCGGCTGAGACGGGGGCGCAGATCGGCGGTGATCTGTACGAGGCTGTGCAGACCCGGTACGGGGTCCGCATGATCGTGGGGGACGTCCGGGGCAAGGGACTGCCTGCCGTGCGCGCGGCCGCAGCCGTGCTGGGCGCGTTCCGGGAATCCGTGCACTACGAGGATGACCTCGTGGAGGTCATCAACCATTGCGCGGCTGCGCTCCGACGGGAGGACGCCATGCCCGGTGCGGTCGATCAGGACGTTCTGCTGGAGGGTTTCGTCACCGCGCTCGTGGCCCAGGTGCCCGACACCCACGAGGTCCAATTGGTCAACCGCGGCCATCCCCCTCCGCTGGTGCTGCGCCAAGGCACGGTTCAGGCCCTGATGCCCACCTCACCATTCCCGCCACTCGGCCTGGAAGACCTCATCATCGGTCCCCCGGGCAAGGCGGACAGCTATCCGTTCGCACCCGGCGACCGTCTGTTGCTGCACACCGACGGCGTGATCGAAGCACGCAATCGCGACAACGACTTCTTCCCCCTGCCCGAGGCCATGGAGGCGCTGCATACCCGTACTCCTCACGAGTTCCTGGAACAACTGCACCAGGGACTGATCCGCCACACCGATGGCCGCCTGGCGGACGATGTGGCGATGGTGCTCATTGACCGGCTCGCCGAAGAAGCCGGCGAACAAGTCGGCGCAGGTGACGCCTCCTCGAGTGACAGACGGCATTGACCACCTGCCCCCAAGGTGGGTTCCCACCCCGCAATCAGGTGTGGCGCCATCCGGACGCCGGTTCCGGCTTGCGGTTTCCGCTGCGTCAACTCCTACGGTCGTCTGTGTGGCCGGAGAGACCGGCCTGGCGATGGGAGGCACAGCAATGGCCTGGTCGATCTCGGATGTGGCCCGGATGTCCGGGGTGACGTCCCGGACACTGCGGCATTACGACGAGGTCGGTCTGCTGCCGCCTGCGTGGATCGGAAGTAACGGGCACCGCTACTACGAAGAGGCCGATCTGCTGCGGCTGCAGCAGATCCTGCTGATGCGGGAGTTGGACCTGGGACTGCGCGAGGTCCAGGCGGTTCTGGACAGCCAGGTCGATCAGGTGACCGTGCTGCGCGAGCACCACCGGCGGCTGCTCAGGGAGCGTGACCGGCTGGAGACACTCGTCCGAACGGTCGGGCGGACCATCGCCGAACTGGAGGAAGGCAAGGACAACAACGACATGGCAAAAATCAACAGGCCGGAGAACCTGTTCGAGGGATTCGAGCACTCCCCCGCCGCCGAGGCCGAGGTGCGCGAGCGGTGGCCGAAGGCGTGGGAGCAGTCCCGGCAGGCCATCGAGACGATGACCGCCGAGGACCAGGAGCAGTGGCAGCGTGAGGTGACGGCACAGATGATCCGTATTGCGGAGTTCATGGTGGCCGGCACACCGGTTGCCGATCCTGCGGTGCAGGCCGAAGTGGACGCCCACTACCAGGGCGTCTGCCGGTTCTGGACCCCGAACGCGGCCGCGTACAAGGGACTGGGCCAGACCTACGTCGACGACCCACAGTTCCGTGCGAACTACGACAAGATCGCCGACGGGCTGGCCGTCTACCAGCGCGACGCGATGGTCCTCTACGCCGATGCCCGGCTGAGCTGACCGACGGCTCACACCGCCGGGGGGCTGCAGACCCCCGGCGACAAGCGACTCTCCGCGGTGCTCAGAACACTCGACTCACCGGACAGGCCCATCCGGCCGCGGCAGGCCGGCGATCAGATCAGATCGGGGCAGGTCGGGTCGGTGCGACGACTCCGCACCAGCCTCCGGCCTACCCGCTCCCTCCAAAACACCAGACACCTCCCCACCGCTCGCCGGGCGCCCACAGGCCGGCGAGATCCCTTCCGCAGACTGCACGGAAGAGACGGGGCCACCATCGCTGTTCCGCGCTACGTCAACGGCAAGTGGATCAAGTACCAGGCATGCCAGGACATCCATGACTACGGCCGTGCAGTCAAATGCACCGACTGGTGGAAGTGATCCCGCGCGAAGCCCTTCAAGAGACGCCCACGATGCGAATTGACGCCCGCGCGACCGCGGTTATAGACGCCGCCTCTCTTATGGGGCTTGTCGGGCGTGAACGGGCATGACGGATCTGATTGAGCGGCTGGTGCGGGACGAGTTACCCGTGGTGGGCTGCGTGCGCATTCTCAAAGAGCGTTTTGTCCCGGCGAGGTTGTTTGGTTCGAGGTTCAGGTGTCGCGCCAGTTGGGGGTGGATTCGCGGGTGAGTCTGCGGCTTATGAGGTCGATCATCGCGACGTGGATTATGGCTTCGGAGCGGTGGGGGTGGGTTTCGTAGTCGCGGGCGAGTCGGCGGTGGTGCATTAGCCAGCCGAAGGTCCGCTCGACAACCCAGCGTCGGGGGATGACTTTGAATCCTTTGACGCCTGGGTCGCGTTGTACGACCTCGACGTCGATGCCCAGACGTGCGCCGTGGTCGATGGCTTTGGTGCGGTAGCCGGTGTCGGCCCATGCTTTGGTCACGCGGGGGTGGGTGGCGGCGATGTGTGACATCAGGTGCATGCCGCCGACGTTGTCGGAAACGCTCGCCGCGGTGACCCAGACGGCTAGGAGCAGGCCGAGGGTGTCGACCCCGATGTGGCGCTTGCGGCCTGCGATTTTCTTGCCGGCGTCGATGCCCTGGCCCACCGCGGGTACGTTCGCGGAGGTCTTCACACTCTGCGCGTCCAGTACGCAGGCGGTTGGCTCGCTGTCGCGGCCTTCGGTCTCTCGCACCAGACGACGAAGGAGACCGTTGAGCCGGTCGAAGACGCCTTCTTTCTGCCAGGCGGCGAAGTAGCCGTAGACCGTTTCCCACGGCGCGAAGTCGTGGGGCAGGTAGCGCCAGGGGATCCCGGTCCGGTCGACGTAGAGGATCGCGTCCATGATCCGACGCAGGTCGTGCTCGGGCGGCCGGCCGATGTCCAGGCCCTTGCCTCTGCGCTCGGCCCGCCAGGTGGTGAATGTGGGCCCGATCAGTTCCCAGCGTGCATCCGAGAGGTCACTGGGATACGGGCGTTGTCGCGTCATGTTTCGGTAGTACCGTCGGGCAGTCCGTCTCTCCAGGGCGCAAATGGCGCCAAGCGGGGGCGCCTTGGGATCAGACAGGAGCGAACCGAAGGAAACGGGCTACCGAAGGAAAGCACCTGTCCCATCCGTCACATGGAGCACCTCTGCCCCATCAGCCCTCATCGACTCGCCCTTTGAAGCCTCACCAAACAACCTCGCCGGGACAAAACGCTCTTTCAGAACCTGCTTTTGAAGTCGAATGCGCGGCGAGTTCCTCCAAGTGCTGCCCGCCCAGAAGCAGTTGTGTGTCACGTCCAGTCCAGGCCTGTACGACGCCGAACGTCGAGTTCTCCGCCGTAGCGGCAGAGCCCAGGTAGTCGCGCGAACCGCCCTGTGTCGGCCACCCCGTGGGGCGGCCGACACAGGCTGGACGAGCACCAGCTCATGTCCGGGAGGTGGTGCGCAGCGCAAGGGCGCACCATATGGCCGCCGCCGTCAGTGCAGCCGCAGCCATCGCACCCAGTACTGGTGCCTCCGGCCGCCAGCCCAGCGAGAGCCGGGTGCCCAGGGCGGTGAGCACGACTGCGATCCGCCCCGCGGCGTAGACCGGCACCCTGGCGGCGGCGGCCCGCAGTGCGGCTGCCACCGCCAGGCCGGTCGCAGTCCAGGCGACCAGGTACGGCCAGACTGCCCCCAGAGCGGCGGACGGCAGCCCGTATTCCTCGGGGCCGATACGGAACAAGGCGGTCGCCCAACCCAGGCCCACCCCGAGGACGGTGATGCCGGCCACCCACAAGGCATGACGCCAAAGCGGGCCTGGCCGCACGGCCTCTTCGTGTTCGTCAGGGTCGGAGGGGTCGATTTCGTCAGGGCTGGAGGGGTCGAAGAGTTCGATCATGCCCAGGAGGACGCGCCTAGACGGCCGGACGTTCCTTCCGTGGAATGCGCATGCCGGGTTCCGGGTGATGGTCCAGCAGCCGGCGCGGCCAAGCGGCCCGACAGTCGGTTCTTGCACCCTTCCGCCGATCGCTTCTCAGGCCGTACTGAAAGCTGACTCGCGGCGACCAGCACCACAAACGTGTGACGGAGAGTCAGGAGAGTCCGACGGGATACAGGGGGAATACACGGGGCTGGCAGCGGGTGTTCACCGCGGACGCCGAGCTGGAGGTGCTCGACGATGCGGGCCATTTCGCGCCCGAGGAGGCCCCGGAGGCCCTCGCCGCAGCCACTGAGCGAGCCCTCGCCCGCCTGGACTGAGTAACGGCCCGGGTGATCAAGGTCTCGGCCGGAGGAGTCCGGGGGCGGCTGACGGTCTTGATGGGAAGGTTGAGGTGCTTTTTCGCTCAGCCCTCAGGAGGCGTCCGCTCCTATCCTGGTGAGGGGTGTTCCGGCTCACTGAGAGCGAGAAGAGGAGCCGCGGTGGCTGAGCGGATCACCAGTACCGAAGAGGCGATCGAGCAGGCGAGGGGCGCTGCCGCCCGCGAGGCCTGGGCCGATGCGTACGCCGTCCTGCACGACCTCGACCCCGGCCGTATGGCCCCCGAGGACCTCGCCGCGCTCGCCGATGCCGCTTGGTGGACCAGCCGCATCGAGGAATCCATCGTTGCGCGGACAAGGGCGTATTCCGGGTACGTGCGCGCGGGCGCCGCCCGCCAGGCAGGGTTCTCCGCCTGGATGCTTTTCTACGAGTACCAGCTGGCAGGACGTACGGCCGCTGCCGCCGGCTGGCTGCGTCGGGCGCGGCAGCACCTCGGCAGCGAGCCCGAGTGCGCCGAGCAGTGTTATCTCGTCTGGGTCGAGGCAGAGGAGGCACAGCAGCGTGGTGCGTTCGACGAGGCGATGGCCAGTGCCCGCCGCATGGCAGGCATCGCGCGGCGTTGCGGCAGCCGGGATCTCCTCGCCATGAGCACCCAGGCGCAGGCGAGTGTGCTGCTGGCGCAGGGGCGGGTCGCCGACGGGCTCGCACTGCTCGACGACGCCATGTGCTCGGCCATTGCGGGCGAACTCAGCTCGTTCTTCACCGGGTGGATCTACTGCCTGGGCCTTCAGCAGTGCATGGCATCCGCCGACCTCGAACGAGCCGTCGAGTGGACCGACGCCGCCATGACCTGGTGTGCGTCGATGCCCGAGGAGAACAACTTCCGGGGGCTGTGCCGGGTGCACCGCGTCGAGGTGCTCGAGCTGTGTGGTGACTGGCCCCGGGCCGAGACCGAGGCCGCCGTGACCTGCCGGGAGCTGCTCCCCTACGAGGCCCGGATGGCTGCGGAGGCGATCTACCTGATCGCAGGCATTCAGCGCCGGCGCGGCGACCTGGCTGCGGCCGAGGCGTCGTACGACCGTGCGCACGAGCTCGGCCGCGACCCGCAGCCAGGCCTCGCGCTGCTGCGCCTGGCCCAGGGCAAGGCCGACTACTCCGCTGCCGCCCTGCGGCTCGCACTGGCGGGCGAGGACGGCGGCGGTGGGCCCGACCGCCTCGGGCGCTGCCGGCTGCTCGCGGCCCAGGTCGAGGTCTCGCTCGCCCTCGGACAGCTCGACCAGGCCCGTACGGCGGCGGACGAACTGGAATCGTCCGCGCGCGAGTGGCAGCAGCGGCGCAAGTCCGAGACCACCGTGCTGCATGCGACCGCAGCGGCGGCGGGCGGTGCCGTGGCCTTCGCCGACCGTGACCTCGAACGCGCTCTGCGCCTGCTGCGCCGGGCGCTGTCGCTGTGGCTGGAGCTGGGAGTCCCGTACGAGGCTGCGCAAGTACGCATGACACTCGCTGCCGCCGACCGGGCCGCGGGGGACGACGAAGGCGCACGGCTGGAACTGCGAGCCGCGCATGCGGCCTTCGAACGGCTGGGCGCGGAGCCCGACGCGCGGCGGGCGGCGGCCCTGCTCAGCACTGTGCAACATCGGCGCGGCGATCTCACCGAGCGTGAGGCACAAGTTCTGCGCCTCGTCGCCGCGGGCAGGACCAACCGGTCCATCGCCTCCGAGCTGGTGATCAGCGAGCACACTGTCGCCCGCCACCTGAACAACATCTTCGCCAAGCTCGATGTGTCCTCCAGGGCAGCCGCCACGGCGTACGCGTACACACACGGCCTCGCTTAATCCCACGTACGTGAACCGGTGGCACATGGGCTGTTCTGCCCATGCCCGCCTCGGCGAGATGAGCGGTTCGTGCGATGAGCGTCGCCCGGCGCCGTGCCTATAACAGTGCTGTCTCCAATTCACCGATTCCCCCGAAGACGCGGAAAGCCGGTGGCGGCCATGACCACCTACACACCAGCCCTCGACCACAAGCTGCTGGAGCGGCTCCAGGGAGCCGTACGAGGCGAGATCATCCAGCCAGGCGACCCCGACTACGACGAGGCACGCAAGGTCTACAACGCGATGCACGACAAGCGGCCGGCGATCATCGTCCGGGCCGCCGACGTGGGCGACATCATCGCCACCGTCGACTTCGCACGGGACCAGAATCTGCTGCTGGCGGTGCGCGGCGGCAGCCACAGCGTCCCCGGCTACGGCACCTGTGACGGCGGCGTCGTACTCGACCTCGGGCGGATGCGCGGGATTCGGGTCGACCCCGAGGCTCGTACGGCCCGGGCCGAGGGCGGCTGCACCTGGGCCGATTTCAACCACGCCACGCACGCCTTCGGCCTGGCCACCACGGGCGGGGTCGTGTCCAGTACCGGCATCGGTGGGCTGACGACCGGAGGAGGCATGGGATATCTGACCCGCGGCTGTGGGCTGGCCTGCGACAACCTGATCTCGGCCGACCTGGTCACGGCGGACGGGTCCTTCCGGACCTGCACGAAAGAGCAGGACGCCGACCTGCTGTGGGCGGTGCGCGGCGGGGGCGGGAACTTCGGCGTCGTCGCATCCTTCGAGTACCGGCTGCACCCCGTGGCGGACATTCTCGGGGGGCCGACGTTCTATCCGCTCGACGGCGACGTAATGCGGCGATACCGGGACCTGATCGCCGATTCGGACGAGAAGCTCGGCGCCCTGCTCGTTGTCGCGCTCGGTCCGCCCGTACCGTTCCTGCCCGAACGCTGGCACGGGCGACCGCTCTGCGGAGTGATCACCTGCTGGACCGGCCCCGAGGGCGAAGACGACCAGATCCGTGCCCGGCTCGCCGAACTCGGGCCGGTCGTGGGGCAGTACGTCGAGCGCATGCCGTATCCGGTGATCAACACGCTGTTCGACGAACTGCTCCCCGCGGGCCTCTTCCACTACTGGAAGGGCACCTTCAGCCGGGGCCTGCCCGACGGGGCGATCGACGCGTACGTCGAGTACGGCGCCACTACGCCCAGCATCCAGAGCGCGACGGTCGTGTTCCCCATCGACGGCGCATGCCACCGGGTGGGGCCGGAGGAGACCGCATTCACCTACCGGGACGCCGACTTCTCGACCGCACTCAGCCCGACCCTCCTGACCCGAGCCGATTGCGAGGCCAATGTCGGCTGGGCGCGCGCCTTCTTCGCGGCACTCCAGCCCTACTCCGCGGAGGGCGGCTATGTGAACTTCATGGACCACGACGACCAGGACCGCGTCCGGGACAACTACCGTCAGAACTACGACCGTCTGGCGGCGATCAAGCGGCGCTACGACCCGGGCAATCTGTTCCGCCTGAACCACAACATCACGCCGTGAGAAGGCGGTGAGTGTGAACTATTCGCTTAAGCGGCGTCCTCGGTTTCCGGAGCATTCACTGAGCCGGACCTCTTCCGACAACTCGCCTTGACATCACCTTCAGTGGTCAGCTTCGTCGAGGCTGACCAGCCTGTCGTCCGGCGCGACGACCATCCTGTTGAACCGCCTCGAAGCGGCCGGGCACATCGTCCGCACCCGAGAGCACACCGACCGCAGGATCGTGACGCTGCGCAGCAGCCCCAACGTCAGGCCGCGCGCCGAGGAGTTCTTCGGCCCCTACGCCGAGCGCATGGCCGCGGAGATGTCGCAGTACACCCCTGCGCAGCTACAGCAGTTCGAGGACTTCATCAACCACCTCCGCAGGACCATGGATTCACTGCTCACGAACGAGTACCAAGAACACCGCCCCGGCACCCGCCCATCGCCGGGCAGCAACACCTGACATCGGGTGTGCGGCGCCGGTCACTCGGCGAGGGATGCGCCGAACCGTGCCGCTGTCGAGGGAGCGCCCAGCGTGGCCCCGCCGAAGGAGAAGGAGCCGGTGGCGGTGATCCCCGTGGAGTTCGCGGCGAAGACCCACACCGCGCCCTTGCCCGCGTTCTCGTCCGGGTCACCGACGACCAGGCCGTACTTCTTGTCGCCGTCGCCGTCGGCAAGGGCGGTCTCCGAAGCGAACCGGTCCTGTGACTCGGCCGTCCCCGGCACACCACTCGTCCGCTGGCTGAAGGCCTTCGCCCCGCTGCCGGTCAGGCCGGAGGCGCTCCCCTTCAGTACCAGCACGCTGCCCGCGTTGAGCACCGAGTCCAGGTCCTCACCGGGCAGACCGGTGGCCACGTCGGGATAGCCGTCGCCATTGGTGTCGCCGATGGACACTGCGCTCCCCATGCCGTCGCCCCGCTCCGCCGTACCCGGCACACCCGTTGTGGCCTGGTTGATCCACACCGGCTTGCGGGTGGTGGACAGTCCGCCGGGGCCGCCGTACACGGCCGCCACGGCTCCGCCCTTGGTGGGCAGCCAGGCGTCGCTTTCGTGGTGGTCGATGGAGTGTCCGACGACGATGTCCTCGTAACCGTCGTTGTCGAGGTCGCCGATCTCGATGTCCTCGCCGCCGATGACATTGCCCTGCGCGTCCTTCAGCGCGGATCTCTCCGTCAGGCCCGCGGAGCCGCCGGTGAGCAGGGTGACGCCGCGCGGGTCCCGCTCGCCCGTGAGCTGCGTGCCCACGGCGAGATCGTCCACGCCGTCGCCGTTGACATCGCCTGCGGCCGCCGGGCCGATGACGGCGACGTCGGCGCCCAGCTCGGACGTCGAGATCCTCGCCGGCTTCTCGTCGCGGCTGAACGGCCCGTGCATGATGGTGACATCGTGCCGTTCCGTCTCGTCGCCCGTGCCGATCACGTCGAGCAGCGCCAGGTCGGGGTGGCCGTCGCCGTCGAGGTCACCGACGGCGGCTCCCTTGAACTGGAAGACGTCGTTCCAGCTGCCCGGCGGCAGATACGGGATTCTCTCCGGCTCGGCCGAAAGTCCCTGCGGCCCGCCCCAGGTGATCGCCATGCGCCAGCCCGGCTCCATGCCGACGGATGAGTAGTGGACCGGCGAGATGAGATCGGCGTACCCGTCACCGTCGACGTCGGCGCTCTGCAAGGCGGTGCCGAACGCGGTCGTCCGCGTGTCCGACCCCTCCGGGTCCGGCAGCGCCACAACCTGCTTGCGCTGGGTGGAGAACCCTCCGGCGGACCCGTGGAGCACGCTGACCGCGCCCCCGCCGTTGTTCGACTTGGGTGCGCCGATCGCCAGGTCGGCGTATCCGTCGCCGTTGAAGTCGTCGTGCAGGGCGGGGCCTGCGGTAGGGACCGCCACGGCAGCCGATGCCGCCAGGATCAGGCCCGTACCGGCACAGGCCAGCACGACGGCAATCGCAACGGACGTACTGCGGAAACTGCGGGAAGACAAACCAACCCCCATGTTGTGGCCGACTGTTGCCTCAGACGAATCGCAAGATCCGTAGCCACCAAGACCCGCACCAAGCGCAAACGGTTGTACGCCCTCCCGCCACCTGTCGTTCACCACAGGGGGCGCCGTCGAGGGCCGGCTCGGCAGGCCGGCCTGGTAGCCCGGACCGTGGGCTACGCTCCCAGTTCGAACTCGCTTCGGCATGAGAAGAAGAACCGATGGACGCCAGGATCGCCCGGATCCAAGCCAAGCTCACCGCACCGCCGACCACGGAGAAGGCCACTCTTGGCCCCGTGCTCACCTGGCTGCCGCCTGCGCTCAGGACGGCGACTGGGATGAGCAGGCGCTGTCGGCGTGAGCTCGACGGACCAGCCGGTTCCCCAGCCCCGGCCGAGAAAGTAACGGTTGTGGGGTGTCGAGGGACGTCTGACGTCCCCCGTGCCTGGGCGTGGCTTCTCGCCCGGGCACGGGGTGTCATCTCAGAGGCCGGGGTCAGCGCGAGGTGATCGGCTCCTGGATCTCGGTTACCCATTGGCCGGGATCGTCGGGGCATTCGAGGTAGAGCTCTCGGGCGTAGCCGGCGGAGCGGTAACCGTTGCTGTCGATCCAGCGGGCCAGCGTCTGGGCCGTGGGCATGATGTTGTCCATGGAGCCGCGGTGCACGACGGTGGCGGAGCTTTCGATCGCAGGCAGGTCCACGATGGAGAAGTCGTGGCCGTCCTTCGGGCTCGTCCCGACCGGAAGTGCGGCATGCACGAGGATCGCGTCGCCGCCGTCCGGGGAGTCCTCGTAGTAGGCGATGCCCGGCCCCGCCGACACCACGCCCACCTGGTCCAGCCTTCGGCACAGCTCGTCGAAGAGCGGCCCGATGACCGGGCCGATGTGTTCCGGCTCGTAGCTGGCGGCTGTGCCGCTGAGCTCGGCGACCCTGACAGCTGGAATGCGCTTGACCACCACGTCATGGGTACTCATACGTCCCTCACTCTCAATCGTCCGGAGCCTCGCCTCGACTTGGGTCAGCCGTGCCGCTGCGGCTGCCACAGCCTCTTCGAGCTCTGCCCGTCGCAGCCGCAGCATCCCGCGCAACTGCTCAGGACTTACCTGCTCGTCGAGGATCAACTGCACCTGCTGGAGTGTGAATCCGAGATCCTTCAGGGCGATGACGCGGTTGAGCCGGGCGAGCTGGCCCGCTTCGTAGAAGCGATAACCGCTGACCGGGTCGACATGGGCAGGACGCAGGAGCCCGATCGCGTCGTAGTGACGCAGCATGCGGACTGACACGCGGCCGTGCCGGGCGAAGTCTCCGATGGTGAACATGACGTCCCTCAGTGCATGGCCTCACACGGTGTCATGGTCAAGTATCGGTGCCAGGTCCACCCATTGCCGGTGCGGTGTGTGACGCTGCCGACGACCGCTCACCGATCCTGGCGGCGGAGGTACCGGGGCCGGTGGGGCCGTGGAGGAGGCGCTCAATGGGCCGTCGGGTGTAGCGGCCTGTCCGGCGGTACCACTGGTTGTCGCCGGCCATCCAGTCCTGGAGCGTCCTGACGTACGCGAGGACGTTCTCGGATACGTCCGGGCCCAGGTCCACAAGGAGTTGAGGCAGGTCGGTGGCGGCGGTCTCCTCGAACTCGCGGATGCGGGCGGTGAACAGGTCGTACGCGATGTCCACAGCCTGCTGCAGACCGCAGTCGAGGAACCGCTGGATGGTCAGGACGCCGTTGTTGACCTCCTGCTCCGAGTCGATCTCCTTGCGGTATGAGTAGATGTCGTTGCGAATGCCGACGGTGTCGGCGAAGGCGTTCACCAAGGTCTGCATCGGTGCGGACTCAAGGACTTCGGGCGGGAGTTCGCGGCCGGGAGCGTGGACGGTGAGGCCTGTCGACAGGTCCGTCCCGGCCGTGGTGCGGCGCATCTCCAGGTAGTCGACCGGGTCGGGCACCCGGTCCTCGATGATGTTGAACAGCTCCCACAGGTTGGAGCCGACGAAGTCCATCACATGGCCGGGGAACCGGCTCCGCAGCTCCCGCGGCATGGCCGGCGCGCTCAGCGCCCACACATCGGCCAGGCCGCGCTCCACCTGATTGGCAGGCTTCGGGGCGGCCGAGCCGTCCAGCGGCATGAACCGCGGCAGCCGGTCGACGGATGCTTTGGCCCCAGCCAGATCGCGCGGGTTCTTGTACGCGGTGACGAAGTAGTCGTCGAGGGAGAGCAGGCAGACGTCCCAGAGGGCCACCCGCTGGAGTTGCTCCTCGGTGGCATCCGGGTGGGTCAGGGCCGCGAACAGCGGCCAGTCGTCGGAGTCGAAGGTGTACTCGTCCCAGATCGCGGGGCCGGGCGGCGACTCCAGTGGGTCGAGCAGGCCCATCCGGCGAGCCCAGTCCTTGGCGTGGCGCCGCGCGGAGTCCACGTGCGGGTTGAGCCGCGCGGGCCACGGCAGGGTGAAGGACGGCAGGACGAACGGGTACCCGGGGGTGTTGCTCGTGTGACCGGGCTCGCGCGGGCGCGTGATCCGCAGGGCTGAGGCACCCAGCCCGGTGTGGCTGATCAACGGCCGGAACCCCGAGGGGGCCTGAGGTGGCTGGGAGTTCATGTAACGGCTTGAGCGCAGGTGCCACTCGAGGCCGCCCGCCTGCCAGTCCTGCAGGCCCTTGACGTACCGAGCCACATCCAGCCGGGCCTCGGGATCGAGGCCGTGCTCCTCCAGAAGCAGCGGCAGCTCCGTGGCGGCCGTGTTCTCGAACTGGTGCAGCCGGGAGGTACGCAGGTCGTTGACGCGGTCGGCGGCGCCCTGCGGATCACAGCCGAGGAACCGCTCGACCACCAGTACACCGTTGTTGAGCTCGCCCTCCTCCCCTGTCTCCCGTTCGTAGGAGAAGACGTCATTGAGCAGATGCACACCGTCGGAGAAAGTGTCCCGCAGCACGCGCAGCTGCCGGGTGCCGACGACAGCGGCGGGGACCTCCGCGCCGACCGCGTGCTCCACCAGGTCCGCCGACCAGGGTGCTCCACCCGAAGTGCGGCGCAGCGCGAGGTACTCGATCGGGTTGGGCACCCGGTCGGCCTTCATGTTGGACAGCTCGCGCAGGCAGTCCTGGATGAGGTTCTGCGTACTGGTGGCGAAGCGGCGGCGCCATTCGGCCGACCTGGCGGGGACGGTGCGCGGCCACAGGTCCGACAGCGCTCGCTCGTCCGGGTTCGCCTGAGTGGGCGCGACCCCGTCCAGAGGCGTGAACAGGGCCAACCGGGCCAGGTGCGCTCTGGCGCCGTCGTAGTCCCTGGTGCGCTTGAACACCTGGAGGAAGTGGTCGTCGAAGAAGAAGACCCACACGTACCAGTCGGTCAGCAGAGCGAGTTCCTCGGCGCTCGCATCAGGGTGGACGTAGGCGTTCATCAGGGCGTAGTCCATGGAGTCGAACCGGGCCTCGTCCCAGACCGGACTGCCGTCGGGGCCCGCGTGGTCCAGCATCCCCATCTCGCGCGCCCACGCTTTGCTGTGCTCGCGCGCGGACCCGAGATGCGGATTCAGACGCGCGGGCCACGGCCGGTAGAACTCGGGAAGCCGAAAAGGCTGCGGCATGACGCGCCCTGCCCAATTCTCTCGCTGGTTCACATTCGGGTTCACATTCGGGCGCGAGGGTTCCACAACTGGGCGTGAGTCAGGAGCGTATTCCCAGCTCAACCATCCGATCGAGCGATGTGCAGCCGGGTCTCCGCCGCGCCGCGCGCCGAGGCCACAGTGGCGGCTTCGACCTCCAGTTCCCTGCGGACGGCGGAGGACAGCGGTCCGAAAGGGGTGACCGTCAGGTCGAGCTTGCGACCGGCGGCCTTGGCACGCCAGATACCGGCGATCTCCGAGCCGATCAGCAGCACGCCCGGACCACCGATCGCTCGCCAGATCTCCTTCTCTCTGCTCTTGTCCGGCACGACCAGTCCCCGGTCGCGTGCCTGCAGGAACGGATCGCCCGGCGGAAGCAGCCGTACGAATCCCCGGCTCTTCGCCGACAGCAGTGCGTCCAGGTCGGAGGCAGGCAGCCATGCCTTCTTGCCGCGCAGCCACACCTCCACCAGGTCGTCCGGCCACACCGCCTTGACGACAGCCGGTTTGGTGCCGAGGTACTTCGCCACCTCGGCGGGCGTGGCGGGGCCGAGGAAGCGCAGATAGGCGCGCACCAGCTCGGTGGTCCCTGACGCCTTTGCCGGTACGGGAAACCTCTCGCCCAGCGGGGCCAAGATGGTCTTGCCCCCTTCCGACCGGACCCCGATCCCTCCGAAAATCCCGGCCTGTTGGAACAGCAGCCCGGAGATGTGCTGCGCACCGCACCGCGCACACCAGTACGTCAGCGACTCCGGTACGGACGCACTGACCGCGGTACTGACCTCACCCTTGGGCATCGGCGCGGTCACGACCTCGCGAAACGCCTCGGCGGTGACCCGGAATGCCTCGCCCCCGAGCCGCGCCCCGTCCCTGATCACCGCAGTGTCGATCCGCGCCGTTGCATCGGCGTCGTCCAGCGGCCAGAGGGCTGCGGCGAGCGCCGGCAGGTCCGCACGCCGGTGCAGATGGGGAGCGCCGCGGAACGACCAGAGGAGCTCTAGCCCGTCAAGTGACGCGCCCCGCGCGGCCAGCGCCTGCCGGGCCGATCCGTTCGGCGTGTCCTGCGCTCCCATGACGAGTACGTCCGGTGCGGGCGAGGAGCGGTCGAACCCGTGGGCCGCGACCCGGTGGGCCAGTACCTGTTCCCGGCTCACTTCGATCCGGTGTGTGCTGCTCACGACCGCACCCTTCGCACGCGTTGTCCGTACCGTACACAAGCCGGTGCCCGCGGGAGCGGCGACCTGTCCGCGAGGCCCACGCCCGCGGCGTCAAGGTCCTCGGCGGCGCCCTTCCGCCGTACCACGGATACCAGTACTTGGCTCACTCTCCGCCTGTGTGGAGCGAGTCGAGGCGGGCCAGTTCGTCCGCGGAGAGCCGCAGCGCACTCGCGGCCACGTTCTCGACGAGGTGGTCCGGGTTGCCGGTGCCCGGGATGGCCAGCACATGCGGCCCGCGGTGCAGTGTCCACGCCAGCCGGACCTGCGCGGGCGTCGCGCCGTGTGCGCGGGCGACGGCGCGTACCTCGTCGCTGTCGGCGCCACTCGCGCCCGCCTCCCGTCCGGCGCCGACGATCGCGTAGAACGGCACGAACGCGACACCCTGCTCACCGCAGGTACGGAGGAACTCGTCCTGCTCGGGTCGCGCGCCGATGCCGTACTGGTTCTGTACACAGACCACCGGCGCGATGGCCTGGGCCTCCGGGAGGTGTTCGGGGCGGACGTTGGAGATGCCCAGGTGGCGGATGAGCCCGGCGTCGCGCAGTTCGGCCAGTGCGCCGAAGCGCTCGGCGATCGAATCGGTTCCGACGATGCGCAGGTTCACCACGTCGAGGTGATCACGGCCGAGCTGACGGAGATTCTCCTCGACCTGGCCGCGCAGCTGCTCGGGGGTGGCATGGGGCACCCACTCCCCCGACGGGTCCCGGCCCGGCCCGACCTTGGTGGTGATGACGAGATCATCCGGGTAGGGGGCCAGTGCTTGGTTGATCAGTTCATTGGCGGAACGCAGTGGTGAGAAGTAGAACGCGGCGGTGTCGATGTGGTTCACACCGAGCTCGACCGCGCGGCGCAGCACGCTGATCGCCCGGCCGCGATCGCGCGGCGTGGCGCCGGCCCCGAACGCCTCGCCGCGCTGTGTCAGGCGCATCGCGCCGAAACCGATCCGGTTGACTGTCAGGTCGCCGAGTTCCCATGTGCCCGCGGCCGCCGCGGTGATCGTCTCTGAGGTCATGACCGGAGTCTGGTCAGACGGCCTTCGGAGCGCCTCCGGGTGGCAGCAAGCTGCCACCCGCAAGCCGACTTCACGGTCCGGAACCTGATCAGCGGCGTATGCGTCGTAACAGGCACGTCGTGCTCATCGCTGCGGGGCGGGCGAAGACAGGTCCGAGGCAGATGGGTGGCACGTGATGGAGAGGGCGAGCAGGTGTGTGGCGCTGGGGCCGAGGACTTCAGCGCTCCGGCGGTGGTTGCGGCGCATCGGCCCGTGGCATTGGGGCGAGGATGCGAGAGGCCGGTCGCCCTGGGCGCATGGTCGTGTTCTCGTGTCGCTTGCCGTGCTGACCGCCGGCCTGCTGGCCTTCCACTCCGCCGTACCCAACACCGTGGGCCGCCTCGGCAGCCTGCTGGAGACGTTTCTGCCCTGGCTCGGCCTGGCCATTCCGGTACTGCTCGGCCTGGCACTGCTGCGCCGCTCGGCAACCGCGCTGGTGACCCTGCTGGTGCCCGCAGCCGTCTGGGCGAACCTCTTCGGCGGGCTGCTTCTCGCCGAGGACCCGACGGCGGGCCGCGGCACGCACGACATCATCGCGCTCCAGCACAACGTCAGTGACGAGAACACCGACCCCGCGGGCACCGCGGCTGCCCTGATCGAGTCCGCACCGGACCTGGTCGCTCTGGAAGAGCTGACGCCCTCCGCGTTGCCGGTCTACGAGAGGGCCCTGGCAGCGGACTACCCGTACCACGCGGTTGAGGGCAGCGTCGGACTCTGGTCGAGGTACCCGCTGGCAGACGTCCGGCCGTTGGACATCAAGCCGGAGGGGATCGGGGAGGGCTGGAGCCGTGGGTTGCGGTCCAGCGTACGTACGCCATCGGGTGAGATCGCGGCGTACGTCGCCCACCTGCCCTCGGTCCGCGTCCGGCTGAACGGTTTCAGCTCCGGTTGGCGGGACGAGAGCGCCGGCCTGCTGGGCGCGGCCATCGCCGCCGAGAAGCAGGACAAGGTGATCCTGCTGGGTGACCTCAACAGCACGGTGGACGACCGTGGGCTGGCGCCGGTCACCTCGCGGATGGATTCGGCAGGTCGGGGCTTCGCCTTCAGCTGGCCTGCGGCTTTCCCCGTGTCCCGGATCGACCACATCATGACCCGCTCGGCGACCGTCACCGGCGTCTGGTCTCTGCCCGCCACCGGCAGCGACCACCTGCCGACCGCCGCCCGCATCAATCTTGGACGCTGATCGCTGAGCGCTGAGCGCGCTTGGTGCCGAGTCCCGCCGAGCCCCGCCACGTACGGCCAGGCGGACGCGTGTGGAACGTGCAGCGGTTCGGCTCAGGAACGAGCATAGTGAATGCTTGCCATCGAAAAGTCGGCTTTGTGGTCTTCTGAGAGGACTGTCGTGGCGCGTTCATTCGCCGGTCTCAGCGCCGTCGCCGGCTCCACCGGCCGAAGCGAGGCCGGCCGGGCCGTCCAGCCTGCGGGTACCAGTTCCGGCGGTGGTGCGCGGGGGGCCGGAGTGGCGCTGGTGACCGGCGCGTCCTCGGGCATCGGCGCTGCCGTCGCCGAGCGGCTTGCCGCTGAGGGTGGCTGGCGGCTGCTGCTGAACGGGCGCGACCTGCACCGGCTGGACGACGTGGCCCGCAGAACCTCGGCCACCGCCCTCCCGGCCGACCTGGTCACGCTGGAGGGCAGCCAGGCACTGGTGCGTGAGGCGCTGCGGGCCGCGGGGCGCGTGGATCTTCTCGTGGCGGGGGCGGGGATCGGCTGGGCCGGTTCCTTCAAGGACATGCCGCTGCCCGACATCGACCAGGTGCTGTCCGTGGACCTGGTTGCCGTCATTCATCTGGTGCGGCTCCTGCTGCCGGACATGGTGGCGGCCGGGCATGGCCGCATCGTCCTGGTCGGTTCCATTGCGGGCTCCGTCGGCGTTCGCGGCGAGGCGGTCTACTCCGCCGCCAAGGCCGGGCTGCAGACCTTCGCGGATTCCCTGCGCTACGAGCTGCGCGGGACCGGAGTGAGCATCACGGTGGTGGTGCCCGGCGTGGTCGACACCCCGTTCTTCGACCGGCGAGGGGCCCCGTACAACCGTTCCCATCCGCGGCCGGTACCGGCCCACCGGGTCGCCTCCGCCGTCTGGAAAGCGATCGAGCGGGACCGCGTCGAGGTCTACGTACCCGGATGGGTGCGCATCCCGGGGCGCGTGCGAGGTGCGGCACCGGCTCTGTACCGCCGTCTGGCGGCACGGTTCGGATAACGGCGCGACGCACCACGCCTCCTCTGCCGCCCGCTGCGGCGTGCCGCTCGGAACAGGATGGACAAACAGGGATGAAATGTCCCGGAAGGACGATTCTGTTGCCGTCGGCTGGAGACTGAGATGCGCGTGATGCTCGTTCACCCGAGTGCGCTGATGTACTCGGAGATCTTTTTGCGGCTGGAGCCGCTGGGTCTGGAACGTGTGGCCGCGGCGGCCCGCGACGCCGGCCACGAGGTGCGGGTCGTGGACCTGCAGGTGCTCTCCCGCTCGCTGCTCGACCGGGAGATGGCCGAATTCGCGCCGGAGGCGCTGGGCATCTCGCTGAACTATCTGGCGAATGTTCCGGAAGCGATCGAGATCGCCCGCCAGGCCAAGGCAATGCTCCCGGAGTGTTTCGTCTTCTTCGGCGGGCACAGCATCTCGTTCATCGCCGAGCACGTCCTCGCACAGGCCGACGGCGCGGTCGACGCGATCGTACGGGGCGAAGGCGAACCCGCCGTCGCGCCCTTGCTGGAGGCCGCACGGGACGGCGGTCTGAAGACGGTCCCGGGTGTCGTCTGCGCCGACGGCCGAGGGCCGGCCCCACGGTTGCTGGACAGCCTGGACGAGCCCCTGCCGGCACGCGACCTCATGCGAAAGCGCAAGCGTTACTTCATCGGTGAGCTCGATCCGTGCGCCTCGATCGAATTCACCCGCGGATGCCCGTGGGACTGTTCGTTCTGCTCGGCGTGGACGTTCTACGGCCGCAGTTACCGCAAGGCGTCCGCGCAGGCCGCGGGCGCCGAGATGGCGTCGATCCGGGAGCCCAACGTCTTCATCGTCGACGACGTGGCGTTCATCCGGCCCGAGCACGGCCACGGCATCGCCGCCGAGCTGGAGCGTCGCAGAATCCGGAAGCGCTACTACCTGGAGACCCGCAGCGATGTCCTGTTGCGGAACACCGAGGTCTTCGAACGGTGGGCCCGGCTCGGGCTGGCGTACATGTTTCTCGGCATGGAGGCGATCGACGCCGAAGGGCTGGACCTCTACCGCAAGCGCG
Organism: Streptomyces spiramyceticus; assembly: GCF_028807635.1. NCBI lineage: Bacteria > Bacillati > Actinomycetota > Actinomycetes > Kitasatosporales > Streptomycetaceae > Streptomyces > Streptomyces spiramyceticus. The sequence goes on along the minus strand of NZ_JARBAX010000002.1, from coordinate 1,552,599 downwards.
TGACCCCGGACGACAACTTCCGTGCCCTGGAGGTCGCACGGCGCCTGGGCATCGACGTGGCCATCAACCTGATCGTCGACCCGGCCTGGGACGAGGAACGGTTCCGCGTAGTACGCGAATTCGCGCTGGCCGTACCGGAGATCGTGCACCTCACCGTGATGACGCCGTACCCGGGCACGGAGATCTGGCACACGGAAGCACGCCAGCTGACTACGCGTGACTACCGGCTCTTCGACATCCAGCACGCCGTCGTTCCCACCAAGCTTCCGCTCGACGTCTTCTACCGGGAGCTGGTACGCACCCAGGCCGTCATCAACCGCAAGCACCTCGGCCTGCGGACCGCCTTCGGAGCACTGGGGGTACTCGGCCGCAACCTCATGCACGGCCAGACCAACTTCGCCCGTATGCTCTGGAAGTTCGGCAGTGTCTACAACGTCGAACGCCAGCTCGCCGATCACCGTCGGCATGTGCAGTACGAATTGCCCCTGCCGCCGCGCCGCGAAGCCCCTCCGGGCCGGCAGGACCTGTACATCCACACCAAGGCGGCCACCCACTCCCGCCGGCAGGCGGACCCCGAGCCCGAGCCCGAGCCCGGCTGAGTCTTCTGGGCTCAGGAGTCCCCTTCTGTACGACCCGGCGCCCCGAGGGTCGGCGACGTATCCAGCAGGAAGATCCCCGTCAGAGTCAGCGCCGCACCGGCAGCGGCCAGAGCGCCCATGGGCCAGCCGAGGCGCACGCTCTCGCCGAACAACGCCGTACCGACCGCGATGGCCACCGCCGGTTCGGTGGCGTCGATCACCGGCATGCTCGCGGCCAACGGGCCGGACTGGAAGGCGCTCTGGATCAGGAGCAGTCCCCCGATGCTCGCCGCCACGAGCAAATACGTCTGCCAGGCGGTGGCGAGCGCCACGGCGCCTTCGTCGAACCTGTTGACGGTCGAGGCCAGGAGTACGGACTGCAGGCCCATGACCAGTCCGCCCGCGAGAGCCATCAACGACGCCTTCACCGGCCCCGCGACAAGACGGCTGCCGGCGAGGGACGCGGCCGCCAGACCACCGACGGCCGCCAGCGTGATCAGCCACCCCTCCGGACTCGCCACCGAACTGCCTCCGTGGGGGCGGGCGGCGAAGAGCGCACTCGCCAGGCCGCCGGTCACCGCGGCGGTGCCGAGCCAGTCGCGCGCTCGAAGGCGCGTACGGCCCAACCGTGCCGCCAGGGGAATGGCGAAGAGCAGTTCGCTGACGATGATCGGCTGTACGAGGCTGAGCGGACCAGAGGCAAGGGCCAGTGCCTGAAATACGTAGGCCAGGAACGCCAGTGCGATGCCGCCCAGCCACAGCCGCTGGCGTACCAACTGCCGCAGAAGAGCGAAAGTCAGCGATTCGTGATCGGGGCGGCGGGCGGCGGCGCGCTGCTGGAGCACACCGGCCACGGCGAAACACGCTGCGGCGGCGAGCGCGGCGCACACTGCGACGAGCACGCGTCAGCCGGCCCTGGGAGAGCGCAGCGGCGCCACCTCACGCCACACCGGCACCAGGTCCTCCGTCAGCACCTGCGCCCATGTCCGCTGCGTGGCGCGGGCAGTGGCCGCCGCCCGACGTCCCATCGCGGCGCGCGCGGCGGGGTCGTCCACCAGAGCGGCCAGCGCGCGGGCCCAGCCCGCCACACTGTCGTCCGCGACGACGAGTCCGTCATCGCCCGGCGACGCGAGCCACCGCGTGGTGCGGGCACCGGCGGGCAGGACGACCGGTAGTCCGCAGGCCATCGCCTCGCCGACGACATTGCCGATCGTCTCTGTGAGGGACGGCAGAGCGAAGACGTCACATCCCGCGTACACGCGGCCGAGCCGGTCCTGGCTCACGGTGCCGAGCAGCGTCGCGTCGAGGCCCAGGAGCCGCGACACCTGTTCCGTCTCGTGGCCCGTGCCCGCCACAACCAGGTGCACCGACCGTCCCTCGTCGCGAAGCCGCCGGACGGCTTCGGCGAGCAGCGTCACCCGCTTGGAGGCATCGGCCCTGCCGGCGAAGAGCACCACCGTACGGTCGGCCGGGACACCGTGACTCCGTGTCAGTTCCGCGCGCGCCGACGCGTCGGGGCGGAAGAGGCGATGGTCGACTCCACGGCCGAGGAGGGACACCCGCTCCTCACCCACCACGGCGGTCATGTCGGTTCGCTCCTGCGGGGTGGCGACCAGTACGAGGTCGCAGGCCCGCAGCAGCCGGTCTCGGCGGTGTCGCGCGAGCCGGGCGCTCAGTTCACCGAGTCGCGCGGGGGCGGCGCGCGGCATCAGGCGGGCAGGTGCTCTGCCGAGCAGTTCCTGGACATAGGAGGAGGTGAGCGCAGGCACGTCGGTGTGCACGGAAGCCACGAGTCCCGGCCGGTTCGCCGGCCCCGCCCGTTGTCGCGTCCGGCGCAGGCGGACCGCGGTATTGGCGAGGGAGAACATGTGCGTCAGATGCCAGACGCTGTGCAGGGGCAGCAGCCGGTTCAGCGCGGGGTGGTGGGGCGAGAGGTCGCAGACGTCGGCGCCGGCCTTCCGGACCAACGGCGCCGTACTCAGCAGAGGTGGCACGGAGACGAACCGTACGGCCGGCGAGAGGCGCTCCACGCGGTGTGCCTCACCCAGCGTGTAGACGGTCAGATCGACTCCCAGCGCCGCCGGGCTCATGCCCGCAGCGGCCTCGGCGAAGTGCTCCCAGCATTTGATCTGGCCGCCCGAGGAGGGCGTCCTGACCAGGTCCACGAGCACCGCGACGGACGGCACGTCGGACGACGCCGCCGCGGCATGCAGCAGTCCGACGACGCCACCGAACGGATCGCTCATGGGAAGGCACCTCCAGGCCACCAGCCTCAGCGGCCCACCGCACCACTACCCCTGGACACGCCCCATGTCACCCACGTGACCAGCAGTCCGCTCCGATGGCCGTACCGGACGTCTGCCCGTCAGAAGCCGGGCGCTCCCCGCCCCGCGACCTCGGCGGGCCCGAGTCCCCGCGTCCGATAGCTGTCGGCGTCGAGGGTGACCACCTCCGCGTGATGGGCGAGGCGGTCGACCGCCGCCGAGGCGACCCCGGTGTCGCCGAACACCTCCTCCCAGCGGCCGAACGGCCGGTCACTGGTGACGATCATCGAGGCCCGCTCGTAACGGCGCGAGATGAGCTGGAAGAGGAGGTGGGGCGCCTCTCCTTCCAGAGGTACGTAACCCAGCTCGTCCACGATCAGCAGCGAATAGTCGTCAAGCCGCGCGAGCTCCTTCGTCAGCCGTCCCGCGGCCTTCGCGTCGCCGAGGCGGGCGGCCCACTCGGCCGCGGTGGCGAACAGCACCCGGTGGCCGGCCTGGCACGCCCGTACACCCAGCGCGACGGCCAAGTGCGTCTTGCCGGTGCCCGGAGCGCCGAGAAACACCACATTGCCCTTGCGGCCGACGAAGTCGACCTTGCTCAGCCGGGCGAGGGTCTGCGGGTCGGGCGACCGCAGGTGACTGTCGTCGAACATCTCCAGGACCTTGCGCGCGGGGAACCCGGCCGCCTCGATCCGCTCCTCCGCCGCGGAGCCCGGCTCCTCGGCCCCGCCGTCCCGCTGCCGCGGCAGGCCCGGCGACTGCTGCGACTGCGGCCCGTGTGCGGAGTCTCCCCTGCTCTCGTGCGAAGCCATGGGGCCGGACATGTACGCGAGGATCGCCGCCGAGGCGATGAACGCCATGTGGATCACCGTCCCCCAGAGCAGGTCGTGCTGGGGCGTGTGGTGCACGTCCACGAACATCTGCAGCAGGTGCACCGACGAGATCCCGACAATGGCGGTGGCCAGCTTCACCTTCAGCACATTGGAGTTGACGTGCGAGAGCCACTCCGGCTGGTCGCGGTGGCCCTGGAGTCCGATCCGGGAGACGAAGGTCTCGTACCCGCCGACGATCACCATGATCAGCAGATTGGCGATCATCACGACATCTACCAGCTTGAGGACGGCGAGCATGACGTGGGTCTCGTCCGCCCTCCCGCTCACGACGTGGTCGATGAGATGCCACAACTCGTTGAAGAATTTGTAGACGTAGACCCCTTGAGCGGCCACCAGGCCGAAATACAGAGGTGCTTGGAGCCAGCGGGTGGCGAACAACGCGCACCCGAGCGTCATCATGGTCGACGGGGACGACGGGGACGAGGCGGGACGGGACAACGGCACCTCCAGCAGCGGGAAGAGATTCGTATTCTTGTGGGCCACCGCCGAAAATCTGAATTCCCGCCACCCTTTGGGGTTAATAGAATTCCAGTAGGACAACGTCTCTCGGCGACCGCCTCAGCGGTGGATTCTCCCTGGAGTCGTCATGTGGTTCAGCGTCGTACCGGCGGTGATCCGGCCGGTAGGGCGCGTACGGATTCCCAGAAATCACGTTGCCGACAAGCGACTTGGGCGTGGGGCTCAGTGGGTTTTGTGCTCGAACCACTCCGTGGCAGCCCCGAAGCTGTACCAGTCGCACCCCCCGTACCCGCCTCCACCTCGGCGGCCGATGCCCCTTCAGCTGCTCCCGACAGCCCGGCAAGCGACTGCCATGCCGCCAGGCGGCCGTAGGCTCCATAGCCACCGGAGTTGTAAGCGCCTCCCGTGGACGCCGCCGCGAAGAGCACCCGCCATACCTGAGCCGGCGCGCGCCGGTCAGTACCAGATCGCGACAGCCCTGCCCCGGCTGTCGTATTGCGGCGGATCCGGGAGGGGGCGCGCGCGGCCCTGGGCGATCCGTTGGGCACTCCATGCTGCGGCAGCCGCGTCCAGTACGTCGTCCGGCGGCACGCGCCCCACGTCACCCAGCTCGTCGGGGAGGACGACGCCGGCGGCCTCCAGGAGCGAGCGCCGGGCCATCTGCCCCGCCCAGCTCTTCTTGCGGTGCGCAAGCGGTGTCTTTCCCGCCAGTGCCCAGAACGACACCTCGGGATGCACTTCGAAGAGTCGGTCGGCCCCGGCATCCGCCAAGCAGCCGTTCGCCTCGCGGAGTTTGACGGCGAGGCCCCAGCTCTGGCGGCTCAGCCCGGCTCCGGTGAGTTCCCGGCACCGGCGGTTCGCGTCCTCGTAATACTCCTCCTGCCACACCTCGCTGGGCGGCACCCGGAAGACGCTGCCCCTGAGCCGGCCCAGCAGGGCGGCCGCCTCCGCGTCCGCGCGCCGCCATCCCGTGTCGAGGAGACCCAGCGGCATGTCCACGGCCACGACTTCGACGCCACCGCCGCCGATCCGGGCCTCCTCCGCCTCGCGCAGCAGGGAGCGAAGGTCGGTGGCCAGGCGTGCCCCAGCGAATCGGGCGTCCCGCAGCTCGACCGCCACCCACCCCGCCGTGCACGCGTCGACGCCCAGGACCGCCACCATGTCACCCAGCATCGCCGAACGGCGTCCTCGGGGGGTAGCCGTAGGCCCCGAACAGGCGGACGAAGCGAGCCCGTACGACGTTCCCGCGGTGCTCAAGGCCGTGGGCGGTCCGTTCGTACAGCTCGACTTCCTCCTGGCCGCCCGGGCCGATCGGCTGGACAAGACGGCCGCCGATCCGCAGTTGTCCGACCAGTGGGGGCGGCACTTGCGGAAAGGCGGCGCAGACGATGACAGCGTCGTAGGGGGCACGGGCGGCCATGCCGAGGGTGCCGTCGCCGACGACGATCTCGACGTTCTGCACGCCTTCGTCGGCGAGGTTGACCCGGGCCTCCTCCGCCATGTCCGGCCATCGTTCGACGCTCACGACGTATGTCGCGAGGCGTGCCAGCAGCGCGGTCTGGAAGCCGTAGCCGGTACCGATTTCCAGGACGCGCTCGCTCCCGGTGAGGCCGAGCGCATCGATCATCATGGCGACTAGGGAGGGCTGCGTCGTCACCTGACTGTGGCTGATGGGGATCGGCGCGTCCGTGTACGCCGATGCGCGGTGCGAGGCGGGTACGAATGCCGAGCGCGGGACGACGCGCATGGCGTGCAGCAGTCGCTCATCCGTCACACCGGCGGCGCGAGCAGCCCTCACCAGGGCTTCAGGGGTGGGGTCCGGGCCGGGGTGGGTCATCGCGTCTATTCGGGCTGGTGGGTGCGCAGCCAGTCCGACCAGGTGGTCTCGCCGAGGCGGCCGTTCGGGGCGGTCATGTCGCGGGCCGCTCGCTGGAGACGTGCGGGCGCGGGTGCGTTCAGCACCCGGAATCTCCGGCGGCGGGCCTGCTGCCACTGCCTGACGAGATCACGCAGCTCCAGCACCTCGGGGCCGCCGAATTCCTCGCAGTCCCCGCCCGGCCCGTCCTGGACGCGGTCGGCCACGTACGCCGCGAAGTCGCGCGAGTCCACCGGATGAGTCACCAGGGCGCCGGGTACCGCCAGCAACGGCATCCTCGATGCCTTGCCGAGCATGCGGTCGGCCAGCCAGTGGAACTGCGTGGCCCGCAGGACGGACCAGGGCACTCCACCGGCCCGCACCAGTTCCTCGGCGGCGCGCTTCACCAGCATGTACGGGATACGGGAGCGGTCGACGCCGACGATCGAGATGTACGCGAAATGGGCGACGCCAGCCTTCCGGGCCTCCTCCAACAGTCGACTGGTGCCGTCGACATCGACCTGCGGAGGACTGCGCCAGAAGTCCGACGGAAGAAGGTAACCGCGCCGGGCGGCCGGGGAGAGTGTCGCCGCATGAATCACGATCTGCGCCCCCGAAACGGAGTCCTGTACTCCGGCGCCAGTGGCGAGATCACCCTTGATCCACTCCACGTCGGGGTCCTGCCCGCGCGACCGGGCCAGCACGCGCACCCGGTACCGGGACTTCAGTGCAGCGACCACGTCACGCCCGAGATGGCCGGTCCCACCGGTGATCAGGACAGTGTCCATGAGCAGCACCTCCGGGTTGAACGGGCTCGCTCTCCGACTCTCCCACCGGTGCGACATCAGAGCACGCGCAGAACGTGCAGGGGGACGGCGCGCACGTGGTGGCTGTTCGGAGAACCGCCGGCACTCGTCACGCATCGGCGCGGGGTGAGCGGGCACATGCTCGGCATGGCCGGTGACATGGACAACGACAGGCAGGTGCGACGTCCCGGGGAGTGTGGGCATCGGGCCGTCCCGCACACGGCCGACCTGCGCATCGAGGCCTGGGGGGCGAGCCGCGAGCAGTGCCTGGTGGAGGCGGTGCTGGGGATGGTGGAGTGCTTCGCCGACCTCTCCGGCGTACGGGCGAGCGCTGTGCGGCAGATGCGGGTGGACGAGGGCAGCGACGACGACCTGCTGGCCGCGCTGCTGGACGAGGTCATCTTCCGGCTGGAGGTGCACGGCGAGGTGCCGGTGGACGTCGAGGCGGAGACGGATGACGGCGGGCTGGACATGCGGATGGCGGTGACCGACGTGCGATCGGTGCCGATCACCGGTGCTGTGCCGAAGGCCGTGTCCTGGAACGAGTTGCACCTGGCGCCGGATCCGTACGGATGGTCCTGCGCGGTGACGGTCGACGTCTGAGGTTGTGGTGCGGGCGACGTGGTGCAGGCCGCCGCCCTGTGTATCGGCCCCTGCGTAACAGCCTTGCGTAACGCCGCTATCCCTTGACCACACCGATCGGGACGAGCCGGGCCACCTTGCGGCACAGCCCCGCGCCCTCGCTCGCCTCCACCACCGCGGTGACGTCCTTGTACGCCTCCGGGGTCTCCTCCGCCAGGCCCCGCCAGGAAAGCGGGCGCACCGCGATGCCGTCCGCCTCCAGCCGGGCCCTCAGCTCCTTGCCACCGATCGTGCGTGCCGCCTTGTGTCGGCTCATGACGCGGCCGGCGCCGTGGCAGGTGGAGTGGAAGGCGTCGCCTCCGCTGACGCCGGTCAGGACGTACGAGGCGGTGCCCATGGTGCCGGGGATGAGCACCGGCTGGCCGACGCCGCGCAGTTCTCCGGGCAGCTCGGAGTGGCCGGGCGGGAACGCCCGGGTGGCGCCCTTGCGGTGCACGCACAGCCGACGCGGCTCGCCGTCCACCAGGTGCGTCTCGATCTTGGCGAGGTTGTGGGACACGTCGTACACGAGCGTGAGCCGGGCGCCCGCCTCGCGGCGGAAGACACGGCGGGCCGCCTCGGCCAGCAACTGGCGATTCGCCCGTCCGTAATTGGCGGCCGCGGCCATCGCTCCGAGGTACGCGCTGCCCTCCGGCGAATCGACCGGGGTGCAGGCCAGCTGCCGGTCCGGCACGGCGATCCCGTACCGGGCCATGGCCCGGTCCATCGCCCGTACGTGGTCGGAGCAGATCTGGTGCCCGAGCCCGCGGGAACCGCAGTGGATCATCACGCACATCTGGTCGGCGGCGAGCCCGAACGCTGCGGCGACCGGCTCGTCGTAGATCTCGTCGACCTGCTGGACCTCCAGGAAATGGTTCCCGGAGCCGAGGCTGCCGACCTGGCCGAGCCCGCGCTCACGCGCACGCTCGTTCACCTGGCCCGGGTCGGCGCCGGCGACCGCTCCGCTGTCTTCGCAGCGCCGCAGGTCGCGCTCTTCGCCGTGGCCCTGCTCCACGGCGTACCGGGATCCGCCCTCCAGGACCCGTTCCAGCTCACGGTGGCCGTCCAGGCGCCAGACACCGCCCGGTCCGGCGCCGCGCGGGATCACCCGGCCCAGGCCGTCCATGAGCCCGGGCAGCGCCGGCTCCAGCGCCCGCAGGTCGCAGTCGGCGGCCAGCAGCCGGACCCCGCAGGAGATGTCGAAGCCGACGCCGCCGGGCGAGACCACGCCGCCCGCGTCGATGTCGGTGGCGGCCACTCCGCCGATGGGGAAGCCGTAGCCCCAGTGGATGTCCGGCATGGCGTACGAGGCAGTCACGATGCCTGGCAGCGTCGCCACATTGACGACCTGCTCCAGCGATTTCTCGGCATCGTGCAACAGCTCCCTGGACGCGAACACCACGCCGGGCACTCGCATCTCCCGCTGCTGATCGATCCGGAAGCGGTAGGGACGCTCCTCCACGCACTCCATCGCAGCCTCCCGGGTTCGCCCGTGAGCGCCAGTACCCGTTCGGTCTTCCTCCATACCTCCGGGATCGTCATGCCCGAGTGCGGCGACGACTTCACCCCTCGCGACGGGGGTGGGCGTCGATCCGGGAGGACCGCTCCTGTCGTGCGTCCGGCCACCCGGGGTGACACTGGAAGGGGACTCAGAACCGGAGGGCAGCCATGAGCATGCTTTCCCCCACCCGGATCGCCGCCTCCTTGTCGGCGGAGCACCGGTCACGCCTCATGGCGCTGGCACACGAGGTGCACTTTCCCGAGGGGGCACGTCTATTCACCGAAGGCGCTCCCGCGGACCGCTTCTGGATAGTCCGCTCCGGTGCGGTCACTCTCGACATCAAGGTGCCGGGTGGTCGTTCGGTCGTGATCGACAGCCTGGGGCAGGGCGAACTGGTCGGATGGTCCTGGCTGTTCCCGCCGTACCGCTGGCAGCTCGGCGCCGAGGCCATGACTCCTGTACGTACGAATGAGTTCGACGCGGCGACCGTACAGAGGATGATGGACTCCGACCCCGTGTTCGCCTCGTCGATCAATCACTGGGTCGGGCGGGTGCTCTCCCACCGGCTGCAGGCGGCCCGGGTCCGGCTCCTGGACCTGTACGCGCCGCACGGCAGCGAAATCACGCGTTGAGGAAGGCACCGCTCACGGAAGGCCGCTTTTGGCATCGCGGGGCCGAGCTGGTCTACGACGACGCCGGTGAGGGACCTCTTGCCGTGTACGCGCACGGCGGGTTCGTCAGTCAGGCCGCCGAGGGCCGGATGGGCCTGTTCGACTGGGCACCGGTCCTGGACGCGGGCGTGCGCCTGGTCCGCAATGACGCCCGGGCCCACGGCCGGTCCACCGGCGAGGCCGTGGACAGCGACTTCACCTATCCCTCGCTCGCAGGTGACCTGCTGGGCCTGCTCGATCACTTGGGCTCCGCCGATCCCATCGACGCCATGGGCGCGTCGATGGGATGCGGCAGCGTGCTGCACGCCGCTGTCCAGGCGCCCGACCGGTTCTTCCGACTGGTTCTGCTCATCCCGCCGACGGCCTGGACGACGCGGGAGGCGTATGCGCGGGCCAACCGTGAATCCGCGGACACCATCGAACGCGAAGGTGCCGACGCCTGGCTCGCCGCCAAGAGGAAACAGCCTCGCCCGGCCGTCGTAGCCGACGTTCCCCCGTTCGAACCGACGCCCGCCGAGCACGTACTGCCGTCCATCCTGCGCGGCCTGGCGCGGTCCGACCTGCCCTCCCCCACGGAAATCGCCGCGCTGCACCAGCGGGCCTTGATCCTGGCCTGGGTGGACGACCCGGGCCACCCGTTGTCGACCGCGGAAACGCTGGCTCATCTGCTGCCGCACGCCGACCTGCATGTCTCCCGGACACGCGCGGACATGCGTACATGGGGGGAACGTATCGCGGCGTACTTGACCCGACCCCAGCCGTGACCGGCAGTCCTTGCGCTACGAGCCGGCGATGGCGCGGCCGCCGGGCTTGACGGCGCCCGGCCGGATCTTCCAGCCGATGGTGGATTTCAGTGCTCCCGCGACCTTCGGGTCTCGCACTGCCGGCGTACGGTCCTCCACGGTGACCGACAGCCTGTGCGTGCGCAGGTCGAGAGGCCGTAGGCCCAGGTCCGACACCCGCACCTCGGCACGGCCCGCGAAGGGCTTCAACTCCCTGCCGTCCAGATACCAGCGGACCTTGAGCTGACGTCCGTCCGGGCCCGTCAGTCGCGGTACGGCGGCCTGCGCGGTGTCTCCCGGCCGGAGAGTGCTGCCGGTGGGGGTGATCGCGGTGACGATCCGCGCGTGGCGGTAGAAGCCGGCGATCATCGCTTCGACACCAGGCAGGTTGAAGGGCTTTCCGAGGGAACGCATCAGGGAGTTGCCGGTGGGCCGGTTCAGCCCTGTGACGTAGTAGCCGCCGCCTTCGTACGCGCCGACCGTCCCGCCGTCCGGTGACTCCTCGCCGAGCCAGCGGTACCACTTGGCGTGCCGTCGGGCCATGTCCTCGGCCGTCAGGGTGGAGATGTTGGAGTCGGCCGGCTCGGAGCCCTCGTACTTTTCGTAGCCCGGGTAGTCGGGGTAGAAGTACTCGTCGGCGAGCTTGCCCAGCGAGTGGCCGGTCTCGTGGATGGCGACCTGGCCGGACTTCTCGTTGCCCGCCGATGCGGTCGCGATCCCCTCGTAACCGAAAGTCGCGCTTGGCTCGTTGTAGCCCGCGCCGCCGTACTTCGTGCTGTTGGCGAGGACGATCACCAGGTCGGCCTCCGGCGCCTGCGCCACGTACCCGTCGACCTTGTCCTGGTCGATGCACAGCAGCCGCTCGATGTCGTCGCACCAGAAGTACGAGCCGAGGGCCGTGTCGCGGACGGTGGCCGGACCGGGGTCGCCGGAAACGCCGGACTGGTTCGATACGGCATCGACCGCCCAGACGTTGAAGAGATTCTGGTACGTCGTATACGGCTCGACGGCCGCCACCTCGGCCCACTTCTGCTTGGCCTCGGTGTGGAACCGAGCCAGCTCGGCAACGGTGTAGCCGTCCCCTATGACGACGACGTCCAGCCGGTCGGCGGTGGAGCCGTTGTCTATCAGCTTGGTGACCTCGCCGTCGGCGGCTCGCTCGGCTCCCGAGAGCCCGCGCTGCGGCTGCGTCCGGCCGTCCGGCGATACGGGCGATACCTGTGCGTGGCCGGCTCCGGCGGCTGTGCCGTGTTCCGGCCCGGGTATCTCGACCTCGACCTCGCTCCCGGCACCCGCCCCGCCGGGCGTCCCCGGATCGACGGCCGCGCTGCCGGGTGCGGCGGCCAGTACGGCCGTAAGGGCAGCGGCCATGATGGTCGCCGCCATGGCTCTGCGCCGTGCTGAACGCATGAAGTCCTCCCCCTGATACGGAAGTTAAGCGAATGAGTAAGCACAATGAACTCGGCGCTTAAACTAGGCGGAGGCGCAGGATGCGCGCAATGGTCTACTGCCCATGAATACTGGGGAGTTGGAGCAACCAGGGGGGTTCTCATGGACGAACCGGCCGAGATCGGCCGCCGGGTGCAGCGACTGCGTACACAACGCGGTCTGACACAACGGCAGTTGGCCGCCCCCTCGTACACTCCCGCGTACATCTCGACACTTGAGTCCGGCAAGCTCCGCCCCTCCGAGACCGCACTGCGCTTCCTGGCGGAGCAGCTCGGCACGTCGTACGAGGAGCTGGCCACCGGACGTCCCGCTCATCTGGCCACCGAGCTGCGGCTCGCTCTCACCGATGCCCAGCGAGAACTCACCACCGGCGCCGCCGACGAGGCTGCTGTTGGCTACCGCCGGCTGCTCACCGACGCGGAACACCTCGACCTCGCGCCCGAGCAGGCCGAGGCGCTGCTGGGACTCGGCGAATGCGCGCTGGAGACCGGCGAACTGGCCGACGCAGGGCGGCACTTCGAAGCCGCGGAACGACTCCTGGCCGGTGAACCACTCCCTCGCCGCGCCCGTGCGATCCGGGGCCGCGCCGTCGCGCACCTCCTCGCCGGGGAGCTGCGCTACGCCTGCTATCTCCTTGAGTCCACCATCGACGAGCTCGCCGCGAGCGGCCTGGCCGATCCCGAGGCGCTGGTCCTGCTGTACGCCGCCGTCATCGGCCCGTACATCGACATGGGCGCCCACGCCCGCGCCGCGCACGCCGCCGAGCTCGCCCTTGCCCTGGCGCCGCAGGTCAACGACCCCGCGCTGGTGGCAGGCATGCATCGGCAGGTGGCCCGTACGTTCCTCACCGAAGGGCGCACGGCCGACGCCGACGCCTCGCTCGCCAAGGCCCAGGCGATCTACCGGCAGCTGAGGCTGCGCACCGATCTCGCGCACTGCCACTGGATGCGCGGCTACGTCCAGGCGCAGAGCGGCGAACTGGCGCTCGCGGAGCAGGAGTTGCGTACCGCCCGAGACATGCTCGCCGCCAAGCGCGCCGCGCTCTACACCGCCCAGGTCGAGGTGGAGCTGGCCGATGTACTGCGGCGGCTCGGGCGGCACGACGAGGCGGCCGATCTCCTCTCGGCACTGCTGGAACTGGGCGACCGGCACGGTGCGGTGCACGCGGGGGGCGCGCACCGGCTGCTCGGGTTGATCGCAGAGGAGAGAGGGGAGGCAGAGGCGGCCGAGGAGCACTACGTCCTGGCCCTGGCCCTGCTGGAGCGCAGCGGGGCCAGCGGCGACCTCGCCGACCTGTGCCGCCTGCTGGGCGACCTGCTGCGCCGCGGCGGCCGCACTGAGGCGGCCCTGGACGTATACCGCACGGGGCTGGGGCACCGGGCGGCCCGGGGCACAACGACTCTGGGACCCGCGCCGGCGGGCCCGCACATCCCGCCGCGCTGAGGGCCGTCACGTATACGGCAGCCGAACACACGTCATGACGTGGGAACGGCACTCCTGGAGCGCCGAAGGCCGATGAACTCCAGTTCGGCGAAGACCGCGACCACCAGCGCTCCGACGACCATGAAGGCCGTACCCAGGCCGGTGAGCGGTATGACGCTCGTGAACGCCAGCACGAGCATCGCCGCGCAGGAGAGTGTGTTGCCCACGACGACGATCGCGGCGAGGTGCGACGGGATCCGGGGATAGCCGGCGATGAGGGCGAGCGCGGCGGCCCCGCCCAGCATGGCGATCCCGAACGGTACGGACCAAGCGGTCGGCAGCCCGAGCGGGCCGCTGAGCCACTCGCTGGCGACGAGCATGACAACGCCGAAGACGGCGGTACTCCAGGCGTCGATGCGCAGGCTGGTACGCAGCAGGTCCGACGCGGCGCTGCCGGCCGCCGGGCGCTGGGCGGTCATGGCCGTGAGGGTCATACAGGTCTCCTTGGTCTGAGGGCCGGGACCTGAACATGCCCGGCCTGGGGAGACGGTGGCATCGCAAGCGTCATGGACTCAATGACCTCTGAGGTCATGGCCTCCCTGATCCAGTGGCAGTTATCCTCCTGGGCATGGATGTGGAACAGCCGTCCCGGGTCGGCGCGTTGCTGAGGGACTGGCGCCGGCGCCGCAGGTTCAGCCAACTCGACCTCGCTCTCCTGGCAGACACCTCCGCGCGCCACCTGTCCTGCGTGGAGACCGGCCGCGCACGCCCGAGCCGTACGATGCTGCTCCGCCTGTCTGCCGCCCTCGACATCCCCTTGCGCGAGCGCAACACCTTGCTACTGGCCGCCGACTACGCGCCGGCGTACCGGGAGAGCAGCCTCGACGACCAATACATGGCGTCGGTCCGTTCCGCGCTCGACACCATGTTGACGGCGCACGAGCCGTATCCCGCCGTTGTGGTCGACCGCTGCTGGAATGTACTGACCGGCAACCGGGCCATGGCCGTGCTCATGGACGGCATACCGCCTCATCTGCTGGAGCCGCAGCCGAACGTGTTCCGGTTGGCTCTGCACCCCGAGGGGCTGGCCTCGCGACTGTCCAATCTCGGTGAGGTCCGAGGCCTCTTCCTCGAACGGCTGCTCCGCCAGGTCAACGCCACCGGAGACGCGGAACTACGCGCGCTGTACGAAGAGGTGAGCCAGTACCCAGTCCTCGCCGACCAGGAGCAGGCCGGGGCCGACGCCCCGGCATCGAGGCCGAGCCCGCCGAGCCCGATACAGGTGCCGCTGAGAATCCGCACCCCGCAGGGGGAACTGTCGATGTTCAGCACCATGGCGACATTCGGCGCCCCGGCCGACGTAACGCTGTCGGAACTGGCCATCGAGCTCTTCTATCCTCTCGACGAGTTCACCACGAAGGCCCTCCGCGAGCTCGCTGGGACAACCAACCAGGGGAGCTGAACGGGGGCCTGTCCCCTGTCGCCTCAGATCCGCTCGCGGTGGGCGTCGCACCGTGCGATGGAAGAGGCCATGACCGAGCTCAAATCCACGGACGGACGCCTGCCCGTGGCCGACCAGGACAGCGGCAGCATTGGTGTCGGCGAGGCCACGACGATGCTGACGGAGAACCTCCGCAGGCATGGCGCGCACTGATCCCAACTCCCTTACGGTTTGGGGTCGTCGCGTGCCTAGGAACCGTTGGGTCCTCGCGCTACCCTCCGCCGCATGATTTCCACGGTTGTCTGGGGTACCGGGAACGTCGGCCGCTTGGCGATCCGTGCCGTCGAGGCCAATCCGGCGCTGAAGCTCACGAACGTACTCGTCCACAACCCCGACAAGGTGGGCCGAGACGCAGGCGGTCTCGGTGGGCTCAACCATGATCTGGGCGTCGCGGCGACCGACGACATCGACGCGGTGCTGGCCGCCCGCCCCCAGGCCGTGGTGTACGCCGCTTCCGGTGACATCCGCCCTGACGATGCACTCGCCGACAGCGTCAGGGCGATCCGCGCCGGAGCCGTGGTCGTCACCCCTTCGGTGTACGCGCTGTACGACCAGGAGGGCGCCCCGCCGGAGTTGCGCGAGCCGGTGCTGGCCGCGATCGCGGACGGCGGCGGCTCGCTGTTCGTCTCCGGTGTCGACCCCGGCTGGGGCAACGACGTACTGCCCCTGCTGATCAGCGGACTCGGCACCACCGTGGACGTGATCCGCTGCCAGGAGATCTTCGACTACTCCACCTACGACCAGCCCGACTCGGTCCGGTACCTGGTCGGCATGGGCCGGCCGATGGACTACGAGCCGCTGATGCTCGCGCCTACCGTCCCGACCATGGTGTGGGGCGGGCAGATACGGCTGATGGCCAGGGCACTGGACGTCGAACTCGACGAGATACGCGAGACCATGGACCGGCGCCCGCTCGACGCCACAGTGAGCACCCGGACGATGGGCTCGTTCGAGGCGGGCACCCAGGGCGCGGTGCGGTTCGAGGTGCAGGGCATCGTCGAGGGCGAACCCCGCATCGTCATCGAGCACGTCACCCGCATCCACCCGTCCTGCGCACCGGACTGGCCTGCGCCGCCCAACGGCGACGGGGCACACCGGGTGATCATCGAGGGCTGCCCGCGCATCGAGGTCACGGTCGAGGCCACCGACGAAGGCGAGAACCGTTCGGCGGGCGGGAACGCCACCGCCGTCGGCCGGCTGGTGGGCGCCATCGACTGGCTCGTGGACGCGGAACCCGGGCTCTACGACGCGCTCGACGTGCCACTGCGCCCCGCAGTCGGCAAGCTCGGAAGGAGTAAGCGATGAACATCGACATCCCCGAGGGCAAGAACGCGATCGAGTACGTGTGGGGCGAGATGGTCCCCGGCATCGGGATCGCCGCCTCGAACTTCTCGCTGTCGGTGTACGCCCACACGACCCTGGGGCTGCGCGAGTTCGAGGCCGCGCGGCTGCGGATCGCGCAGATCAACGGGTGCGCCTTCTGCCTCGACTGGCGGACCGAACGGGACGGGCAGAAGGTCGAGGAGGAGTTCACCGACGCGGTGGCCCAGTGGCGTACCACCGGCGCTTTCGACGACCGGACGCGGCTGGCCGCCGAGTACGCCGAGCGGTACGCCCTGGATCACCACGGCCTCGACGACGAATTCTGGACGCGGATGACCGCGTACTACAGCCGGCTCGAAATCGTGGAGCTGAGCATGAGCATCGGCTCCTGGCTGGCGTTCGGCCGGCTCAATCGTGTGCTGGGCCTCGACACTGTGTGCGTGCTGCCCGGGCACTGAGGTGGTCGGGGGGCCGCCCGGTGCGCCCGGCTCCCCCAGGGCTCACCCGGCCACCGTCACAGGTCGGTGGCGATGATCCTTTCGATGTTCCGTTCGGCGAGTGCTGTGATGGTGACGAAGGGGTTGACGCTGGTGTTGCCGGGGATCAGCGAGCCGTCGATGACGTACAGGCCGGAGTAGCCGTGGAGGCGGCCGTAGTTGTCGGTGGCCTTGTTCAGCACCGCGCCGCCGAGCGGGTGGTACGTGAGGTGATCGCCCCAGATCTTGTACGACCCGAAGAGGTCGGTCCGGTAGATCGTCCCCTCCTTCGCGTTGATCTTGTCGAAGATCGTCTTGGCGGCGTCGATGGACGGCTGCTTCCAGGCCGTCTGCCAGTTCAGGTCGACCTTGCCCGTGGCGGCGTTCCAGGAGAACTCGGCGCGGTTCGGGTTCTTGGTGATGGACAGGTAGAACGAGGCGTACGTCTCGATCCCCGTGGGCAGCGGTGCCACCTCGGCGAACGCGCCACCGGCGTCCCAGTTGTCGATGCCGGCCGTGGGCATGGACGCCTGGAGCCTGCCGGTGGCGTCCCACATGTGGTTGGCGCGGCCGCACATGACGTTGCCGTTGTCGCCCCAGCCCTTGCCGATCTCGTTGTTCAGGCCGGGCAGCAGGCCGGTGGCCTTCAGCTTGGTCAGGAGCTTGCTGGTGCCGACGCTGCCGGCCGCGAAGAACACTCTGTCCGCGGTCACGGCCTTGGTGACCGTGGTGTCACCGCTGGTGCTGATCCGGTCGATGAGGACGGTGTAGCCACCACCGGCCGCCGGGGCGACCGATGTGGCCTTGTGCAGCGGCGAGATGGTGACCCTGCCGGTCGCCTTCGCCTGGGCGATGTAGTTCTTCTGCAGTGACTTCTTGCCGTAGTTGTTGCCGTAGAGGACCTCGCCCTCCAGGGCCGACTTGGGGACGGCTCCGGCGGCCTCCTGCTTCATGTAGTCCCAGTCGTACACGTTGGGCACGAAGACGAACGGGAAGCCGGAACGCTGGGCGTGCTTACGGCCGACCCTGGCGTACTGGTAGCAGGCCGCGCTCTCCCACCAGGCCGGGTCGACGTGGCTGACCCCGAGCCCGGCGTTGGCGCGCGGGTAGTAGGTGCCGTACATCTCGTCGGCGTTCACCGACGGGAGGACGGCGCTGAATCTCTCGCGCTTGGGGGTGACCGCCATGCCGCCGTTGACCAGGGATCCGCCGCCGACGCCGCGGCCCTGGTAGACCGTGATGCCGCTGAATTCCTCGGCGTCCAGGATCCCGGTGTAGCGGGAGACGTCCTTGTCGAGCGGAAAGCCGAGGAAGTTGCTGAGGGGCTGCTTGGTCCTGGTGCGGAGCCAGAAGGACCGGTAGTCCGGCTTGGTGGTGTTGGCGAAGATCTTGCCGTCCGTGCCGGGCGTGTCCCAGGACATGCCCATCTCGATCATGTGTACGTCGACGCCGGCCTGAGCGAGACGCAGGGCGGCGACGGAGCCGCCGTATCCGGTGCCTATCACGAGGGCCGGGACGTGGGCCCCGGCTTCGATCGGAGCGGCCACGGAAGCGGCTTTCGGCTGGGCTGCGGTGGCGTAACCGGCGAGGGCGACGCCACCCAGAATAGAACCAGTTCCAGCGATGAATCCTCGGCGCGAGAAGTCCTTGGAACCCGTACCACGTACGGCAGGATCATTCATGTGAGGTTCCTCACTCTCAATGGAGTGGAAACAGGTTCTACTGCCGCTTGCCTGTGAAGTCACTACATACCTGGAGGTAACTTGCGCGTACGGGTCAACGGTTGGTGATCCATCGCAGAACGGTCCTGACAGTGGCGTCGTCCAGCGTGCTGAGGACCTTGATGGCGTCCAGGTCGCCGGGGAGCGGCGCGATTCCTGTCGTGGTCAGGGCCGCGTGGAGATCCAGTCGGTGCTTGTCGGCCGGCAGCGGGCGGTACGGGTCGAGCGCCCACCGCGGCGTCCTCCGCGGCGCCCTCCGGGGAAGTGCAGAAACCTGTGTGGTGTTCATCGGAACCTCCTGCGTGTCGTCACTGACCAACAGGAGTCCCGTCAGGTGGCGTTCAGTTGCATGCGAGGCCACTTATCACCCGAACGTCGGCGCCGACGGGAAGAAGAGCAGCTAGCCCCGCACGGCACGCTCCGGTTCGGCGGATGTCGGCTTCGTCCTGCCTGCGCCCCTGAGCAGTACGAGCGAGAAGACGCCCGCTCCGGCCATGGCAGCGGCCGCGCCGACCGCAGCGAAGCCCATCCCGTGGGTGAAGGCGTCGCGCGCGGCCGCCAGCACGGTCTCTGCCGTCCTTGTCGGCAAGTGCGCCGCCACCGCAGCCGCGCCGCCCAGCGTTTCGCGTACGGCGTCGGCGTGTGCCACGTCGGCCGGCAGGGCGTCGGCCATGTCGCGGCTGTAGACCGCCGCTCCCACGGAGCCGAGTATCGCCATGCCCAGGGCGCCTCCCAGCTCCTGGCCCGATTCGAGCACGGCCGCGGCCGAGCCCGCGCGCTCCGGCGGGGCGGCGCCGAGAGCGAGTTCATTGGCGAGGGTCATGGCCGCGACCAAACCGCCCGCATAGACGGAGCCGCCGACGAGGGTGAACCAGAGGGGCGAGTCGGTACGCACCTGGGCCAGCCAGAGGAATCCGCAGGCGGAGACGAGGAAGCCGCCGCCCATGACATACGCACGGTCGGTGCGCTGCGCGAGTGCCGCGCCGGCCGGGGCCATGACGGCCACGCCCACGGCCGGCACCAGGCTCCACAGTGCGGCCTCGAACGGGCCCATGCCCAGGACGGACTGCAGATACTGGGTGAAGAAGACGGCCATTCCCACCGTGGCGAACATGGCGAGGAGATTGGCGAACACCGCGCCGCCGAAGGCACGTCGGCGCAGCAGGCTCAGGTCGATCACCGGGTGTGCGAGGCGCTTCTGGCGGCCTATGAAGGCGAAGCCGAGCGCGAGCCCCGAGGCGATGCACAGGGCGGGCAGCGGCTCGTAACCGTGCCGGGCCCATTCCTTGATGCCGTAGATCACCGGGAGCAGGGCAGCGAGTGAGAGTGCCGCGCGCTCAGCAGGTCGAAGCGGCCCTGCTTCGGCGACTTGAACTCCGGTACCAGGAACGGCACCAGGGCGATCAGCAGCACCATCGGGGGCAGGTTGACGATGAAGACCGATCCCCACCAGAAGTGTTCCAGCAGCAGGCCGCTGACCACTGGGCCGATGGAGATGCCCGTGGTCATGACGGCCGTCCAGATGGTTACCGCCTTGCCGCGCTGCTTCTCGTCGTGGAAGAGGTTGCGGATCAGAGCGAGGGTCGACGGCATCAGGGCGGCGCCGCCGAGTCCGAGCAGTGCGCGTACGGCGATGAGCAGTTCGGCCGAATGCGCGTACGCGGCGGCGACCGAGGCCGCGCCGAAGACCACGGCTCCCACGAGCACCAGCGTGCGCCGCCCGATGCGGTCACCGAGCGCGCCCATGGTGATGAGCAGTCCAGCGAGTACGAAGCCGTACATGTCGAGGATCCACAGCTGCTGGGTGGCGCTCGGTGCCAGGTCCTGGCTGACGTACGGGATCGCGAAGTAAAGGACTGAGACGTCCATCGAGACGAGGAGCAGGGGCAGCATCAGGACGCCGAGAGCGGTCCATTCCTTGCGGCCCGCGCGGGGGCCGGGTGTGTTCTCCATGGCTCGATACGGAATCGGGTCGGCGCGTACACCGCAAACAGATACCTAGTGCACCCGTCACGGACCACTTTGGTGCACTAGTACAGTACGGGCATGAAGGTCGAGCCGCCCTACCTCCGGATCGCCGGGGACATCCGCCGCCGCATCACCTCGGGCGAGCTCGTTCCCGGTGATCTCGTCCCCTCCACACGCCTCATCACCAAGGAGTGGGGCGTCGCGATGGCGACCGCGACGAAAGCTCTCGCCGCGCTGAACCGCGAGGGGCTGGTGCGGGCCGTGCCCGGTGTCGGCACGGTGGTCGCCGAGCCGGGACGGGAGCGCTCGGCCCCGCCCGGCCATGGCCTCACCCGCGAGCGCGTCATTCGCGCCGCCATCACGCTCGTCGACGCGGAGGGGCTCACCGCGCTCTCCATGCGCCGGCTCGCGACCGAGTTCGGCACGTCCACCATGGCGCTCTACCGTCATGTCCCGAGCAAGGGCGAGCTCGTACGGCTGATGTCGGAGGCGGTGTTCAGCGAAGAACCGCCGGGACCACGACCGTCCGGCTGGCGTGCGCAACTGGCGCTGGAGGCACGGTGGTTGTGGAGTCTGTACGAGCGCCATCCCTGGCTGGCGCGGGCCACGGCCGCCCTCACCCGGCCGATGGCTTCACCCCATGCGATGCGGTACACCGAGCGGGTCCTGAGCGTTCTGCGCGGACTGGGGCTCACGCCGTACGAGATGGTCCATGTCCACCTGACTCTCGTCGGGTACGCCCAGGGCGTCGCGATGGCCATTGAGCTGGAGTCGCAAGCACGGCAGGACACCGGAATGACACCGGAGGAGTGGATGGCGTCCAACGAGCCGCGGATTGAAGCGATCCAGGCGACCGGGGCCTATCCGGTGCTGTCGACCCTCTTCGACCAGGACGAGTTCGACCTCGAACTCGACACCCTCTTCGAATTCGGGCTCGAACGGATGCTGGACGGAGTCGAGGCACTCGTAGGGCGACCCCGGACGCCCTGACGTGCGTGCGTCTCACGCACCGTGCGGGCCGTGATGTGTGATTCGGATGCGCCGCAGGATCCTGCGCAGGCGGCGTACAGGATCCGACGACGTGAGGCGCGGCGGCGACTCGTGTCGGCTGGTCAAGGGCACCTGTGGCATGAGGAAGGTCGATCCGGCCGTGTCCATGACGCAGAACGGCGTGCCGCCCATGTCTTCCACGAGGATGCGGAAGGGCCGGGGCGGCTCCTCGGGCAGCTCCGCGGCCAGGATCGTGACGCCTTTGGCGCGGCCCGGCCGGTAGGCAACCACCTTGCCGTCCACCAGGACCTCGATGCCGGCCGAGCGCCGTCCGAGCTGGACGCTGACGGAGTGCCCGTGCTGATCGACGTGAAAGCGGTGACCGCGGGTCATGGCGTACCTCCACGGGCGGTACGGGGCGTCCTGCTTCCAGGGTACGCAGCGCCCCGGAGGAGGGCGTCCTGAGACCGGCCCGGGACCGCCCGCGGCTCAGGTGAGCGGCCCAGCAGCGGTTTCATGCTCGCACCACATCGCTGTTCTGCGGTGCGTGATGGCATCGGCCCATGGACAACCAGCGGCGCATCCTCATCGTGGCTTACGACGACGCGCAGATACTTGACATCGCCTGCCCCAGCGGCGCACTGGACATCGCCAACCGGTACGGCGCCACCCCGCCCTACGCCATCGAGCTCGGCACCCTCGGCCGCCGTGCCGCCCGCAGTTCGGCCGGGATCGTGCTCGGGGCGGGGTGCGGGCTTGAGGCGGTGACCGGACGGCTGGATACGTTGATCGTCGTCGGCGGAGCCGGGTACGAAGACGCGGCGGCGGACGGGCGGCTGCTGGCCCAGGTCCGGCGGCTGGCCGAGCGCAGTCGACGCGTCGCCTCCGTCTGTACCGGCACCTACGTGCTCGCCGCCGCCGGGCTGCTGGACCATCGGCGGGTGACTACACACTGGGGTTACGGCGAGCAACTGGCCGCTCGCCACCCCGCGGTGGCCGTTGACGTAGGGCCGCTCTACATCCGCGACGGCAACGTCTACACCTCCGCCGGGGTCACCAGCGCACTCGACCTGACGCTGTCTCTGATCGAGGACGACCACGGCCCGACGCTCGCCCGCGCCGTCGCACGCGAACTGGTCTCCTACCTGCACCGGCCCGCCGATCAGGCCCAGATCAGCATGTTCCTGGCCGCCCCACCGCCGGGGGACCGGCTCGTACGGGACCTCGCCGGCTACATCGCGGGCCACCTGGCCGAGGACCTGACGCCCGGCGTGCTGGCGGCCCGGGCGGGAGTGAGCCCCCGGCACCTGACCCGCCTGTTCACCGCGCATCTCGGCACGACCCCGACACGGGCGGTGCGGGCGGCCCGTACGGAGGCGGCAGCTCATCTGGTGCGGTCCAGCGGGCTGCCGCTGGCCGCGATCGCGCGTCGTTGCGGGTTCGGGTCGGCGCAGACGCTGCGGCAGGCATTCCTGGATCACTATGGGGTCGGCGGGGACAGGATTCGCAGGATGCCGGACATGCCACGAGCGCACGTACCGTCGGCACAGAAGACTCCCGTGCCATGACGAATTCGACGACACGCAGGGCCCTCCTCCGCGGGACCGTGGCCACCGCCGCGCTCGCCACCGCAGGCGTCACCCAAGCCGGTGTCGCACACGCCGAACGGCCGGGTGGTGCGGGGCCGGCCATCGGCATCCTGCTGTACGACGGCTACAGCCTGCTGGACCCCACCGGCCCCGCCGAGGTGCTGTCCCGGCTGCCGGGTGCGAACGTGACGATGATCGCCGAGCGGCGAGGACCGGTCCGTACGGACACGGGGGACGTGGCCGTAATGGCCGAGCGATCCATCGCCGAGGTCAATCGCCTGGACGTCCTGCTCGTGCCCGGCGCCGGCAACCGCGGCACGGTCGGGGCCATGGAGAATCAGGCGCTGCTGAGCTGGATCCGCCGAATCGACCGGCACAGCCAGTGGACGGCCTCCGTCTGCACCGGGACGCTGGTGCTCGCCGCGGCGGGCCTCCTGAAGGGGCGACAGGCAACGACGTACTGGGCCTCCGCCGACTACCTGCGGTCCGAGTTCGACGTGACCTACCTGCCTCAGCGCTACGTGCGTTCGGGGAAGATCATCACGGCGGCGGGGGTCTCGGCAGGCCTGGACATGGCCCTGTACCTGGCGTCTCTGATCGCCGGGGAAACCACGGCGAAGGCAATCCAGCTGGCCATCGAATACGACCCGCACCCCCCGTTCAACTCCGGCAAACGCAGCCGACGCCGACCCTGAACTCAAGGAATTGGCACTGCGGTTGCTGGCCGAGTCCCAGGTTTGACGGGCTTCGGGACGGAGAGGGTTCGCGCCCCGCGACGGCGCGCACGGTGGGGTATACCCCACCCCGGAACGTACGGTCAGCCCGATTGCCTGCCCGGTGTGCCCTTCCTACGGTTGACCTATGTCGATCAAGCAGCGTCGGATCACCCACCGGGCAGCGACCGGTCTCCTCACACTCACTGTCGCGCTCCTCGCGGCGCTTCTCCCACCGACCGGATCGGTGGCCGCCGCCCAGCCCTCCCCGCTGCAACGGGACGCCGATGCGCTGCGCGACGCCGGGGTCACCGGCGTCGCCGTCAGGCTCGAAACGCCCCACGGCGTGCGTACCGTCCGCAGCGGGGTCGGTGATCTCAGCACCGGGTCGCCTGTGCCGAAGGACGGGTACGTGAGGATCGGCAGTACCACCAAAACGTTTGTCGCCACCGTGCTGCTTCAGCTCGTTGGTGAGGGGCGGCTGTCACTCAGCGACACAGTGGACACATGGTTGCCCGGGGTGGTCCGTGGCAAGGGAAACGACGGGCGCCGAATCACACTGCGCCAGCTTCTCCAACACACCAGCGGGTTACCCGACTACACCAAGGACGTCGTTCCGGATCTCAGCGCCCGGGGATACCGAGAGCACCGCTGGACGACGTACACCTCCGAGCAGCGGATCGCCTTCGCGATGAATCACCCGCCCGCCTTCGAGCCCGGTGCGCGCTGGGAGTACTCCAACACCAACTACGTCCTCGCCGGCATGGTGATCAAGGCCGTTACGGGCCACTCCTGGGAGCAGGAGGTCCGGGCCCGGATCCTGCGCCCGCTGCGGCTCACGCACACGCTCGCACCAGGCAACTGGCCGTTCCTGCCCCGCCCGCACGCCCGCAATTACCAACAGTTCGAGCCGGGCGCGACGATGACCGACGCCACAGTCGCGTACCTGCCCTTCGACGGGGATGCCGACGGGGCACTGATCAGCACCACGGCGGACACCGACAGGTTCTTCACTGCGCTGGTGCGAGGGGAGTTGCTGGCCCCCGCCCAGCTCGCGGAGATGCAGCGGACCGTCAGTGTGCCCGATGACCACGGCGCTCCTGCGGGCACGCGCGACGGTCTCGGCCTCAACTGGACGCCGCTGTCCTGCGGCGGCGGGTACTGGGGACACAGCGGCAACGGTTTCGGTTACATGGTGTGGCCCGCCGCGACGCCGGACGGGCGGGCCGCCGTGACCGTCTCCGTACACAGCAGGCCCGGGGACCAGGACACGGCCACCAGCCAGATACGAGGCATCACCGACCTGGTCGACCACGCGTTGTGCGCCGCACGCCAGGACGGCAGCCGGTGACGGACGGTTCTCTCCAGGATGGAGGCAGTCAGCCGAGGCGGCGGACGGGCGAGGTCGAACTCGACGACGGCCGCGGCGAGTTGGTCCTCGGTGGTGAAATGTTCGGCGAACGTGACGACCTCGACGTCGTCCGCGAGGGGCGACCAATCGGCCAATGAGTTATTTACATACGAATGCTGTTGGATTTCGCACCGCTCTGCCGCGCGGGCGTACGACAGCGCGTGTCTTCGTCTCGCACCGTGTCGCGATAACTTCGAGAGCCCCCGCTCTCACCCGTTCAGGGCAATTCCCAATGGCGGTACGGACGGGAAGGTGGGAGAAGCAATGGAGCGAAGGCGCCAGGGTTCAACGGTTGGGCGCTTCGTTTCGCTTCTAAGACGGAAGGAGACCTCATGGCCACTTCGTCCTGGCGGAAAACTCTCACTCACGGTGCTTTGGCGGCGGCTCTGGTAAGCGTCATGCTCTCGGGTACCGCTCATGCTGCCCCACCGGCCGTCCCGGCCGGACCCGTCGTGATCACCAATCACGCGCACACCAACTACCTGATCCCCGACGACGGCGTCGGCAACAATGGCACCTATCTTCAGGTGTACTACCGGGCCGACCATCCCTACCCGCGTGCGTTCCAGTTCGAGGCCGTGAGTGGCGAGGACCGGGTCTTCCATTGGAAGAGCGCCAGGACCGGCACCTGCGCCGAGGCCACCGGCGACGCCGGCACCTACGTATACATGCGCAACTGCACCACGAATAAGGCCCAGTGGTGGAGGCTCAGTTACATCAGCGGCACGGAGAGGTGGGTCCTCAGCCCCTACTTGGCAGAGGGCGTCGCCGTAACCGGCACATTCGGCGATGACAACGTCGCGCCCCTGCGTGAACTGCCCAGCCGCGACACAGCAACCGCCTCTCAGCAGTGGCACTTCACCCCGCAATAGCCCCCGCCCCTGACACCACAACAGTGCTCGTAGTGACGAGGCTGCAGCCGCATGAGCTGCAGCCTCGTCGCTTGCAGTGCGCTTGGCGACGCATGGTGTGTTGGCCGGGACGCCGCAGCCGTCGGTGAATATGGTTTCGACGAGACAAGCGATCTCCCGCACCGCTTTGACAGTCGGCGCCGGCAGCCCGAAGCGCACGAAACCGGGAGAACCGTGGACCTGGAAAGCATCACCGATGAGCTGTACGCGCTGCCGCCCGCCGACTTCACCGCAGCCAGGAACGAGCGCGTGGTCGCGGCCCGTAAAGCAGGTGACCGCAAACTGGCCGGACAGATCCAGGCCCTGCGGCGCCCAACGCTCTCAGCCTGGGCCAGCAACCTGCTCGTGCACCGGCAACCGGACCAGGTCCAGCCACTGATCAGCCTCGGCGAAAGCATGCGCCGGGCCCACCGTGATCTCGACGGCGAGCAGCTGCGCGAGCTCAGCCGCCGGCAGCACGCCCTGGTCGCCACCCTGGCCCGGCAGGCGCGGCAGCTGGCGGCCGACGCCGGCCAGGCAGTCAGCGAGGACGTTCAGCGCGAAGTGGAGGCCACACTGCACGCGGTGCTGGCTGACGCCGAGGCCGCCCAGGAATGGGCTGCGGGCAGGCTGATCAAACCGCTCAGCCCACCGGTCGGGTTCACCAGTGCCACCACCCCGGATTCCGTGCCGCACAAGGCTCCCCGCCCGTCGCCCTCGCAACCCACCGGCCGACGTCCCGGCACCACCGCCCCCAAGGTCACGGACCGAGCGCGCAAGGAGCAGCGCGCGAAGCTCGCCCAGGCCAGGCAGGACGCGAAGGAAGCCAGCCAGCAGGCACTGGCCCGTGAAGAGGAGCTGACGCAGGCGGAGACGGAGAAAGAGCGCGCCGAGGATCGGCTACGAGAGGCGGAGGAGGAGATCGCAGCGCTGACTGAGCAGCTCAAGGAGGCCAAGGAGCGCCGGAAGGCTGCCCTTGACGGTGCCCGCAAGGCAAGGGACCGCGCCCGCGAAGCGGCCACCGAAGCCCGCACTGCACGCCGCCGCGCCCAGGACACAGCGGCGTACGCAGAGCAGCTGGCGGCCAACGACGCGTAAGGGACCGCGTCCGCTCACGCGCCGCCCCGCGGCTGCCGTCGGCAACTGGCGCAGCTGAAATCTCCCGCTCGCGCGGCCGGTGAAACCGGCCGAGAGTGCGGCGCAGACGTCAGATGAGGTGCGCTCCGGACCGTCGGGTGCCGGAGCGCTGAAGGTACTTTCAGGCGGGCGTGACGTTTTCTGCCTGCGGGCCCTTGGGTCCTTGTGTGACGTCGAACTGGACCTTTTGTCCCTCGTTGAGCTCGCGGTATCCGCTACTGGCGATGGCCGAGTAGTGCACGAATACGTCCGGTCCGCCGCCGTCCTGCTCGATGAACCCGAAGCCCTTTTCCGCGTTGAACCACTTCACAGTGCCGGTGGCCATGTCGTTCTCCCTGATGAATAACGGGCAGCAAGCTCCGTACATATGGCCGAAACGGGACTGCCTACCCCTGTCCGAGCGGGCACTGACGAGCAGAAACGGCATGTCAGCGCGACGCCTTCGAACCACCGACCTAGCGGTGCGTGACCTCCAGGATATGACCAAATCTCCCCGAATATGCGCTTGTGTTCCCTTCTTCAGAGGTCGCTCCGTGAACCCGCCACGCCCAGGCTGCCGGGCCCCGGCCGGGCACCGGGGCGCTCACTGCGGCGGCCTCTCTCTCGGTGTCCACTGAAGGCCGCGAAAACGCTGACCATGATCAGTGCTGCACAAGTGATGACCCGCGCGGCGATCTCCAGGGCTTGCGCGCCGCTCGCCCGGGGGGTCCCCGGTGCGCAGCCACGCCTCGCGCACGCGGGAGAGACAGGAAGATCCCACCACACGGCAGCTGTACCTGGCGGACACCGCCATCGTGGACAGCGACCCGCACCTCGCCGAGAAATCCTCGGACATCCGGAGGGCTACCGGGGTTCGGCCCCGGTGCGCGCCAACCACGTCGGCCGGTTCGCCGAGGAGGTCGGACCGACAGGCGAGCAACTGGGCAACTTTCCGCAGGCTTTCACGCGTCTCGCACTCATCGCGGCGGCATCGGCTCTCGACGAGGAACGATTTGACAATACGTCAGATCACCTCATCGTCACCGTATCGCTTCCCCTCCGTCCCCGCGTGCACGATGATCGGTTCACGGTCGCGGCGTCCGCCCAGAGAGCGAGGCAACAGATGGAACTCGTGCCCCGATCCAACCGGAAGCGTGACTGGTCTCCCCGCGCCGCATCAGGATCCGCAAGCATCTGTCCCCCGCTCGCCCGGCCGGGCTTAAATGTGATCCTGAGCGGCTCGCCGACGATCACTGCGCCCCGCAGCGCGCGGTTCGCCCAGCGTATGTGGGAGGTGTAGAAAGAGGTCATGGCCGGACGCAACCGCCGCCCGCGCTCGGTTCTGAGGATGCGAACTGTCGCTGGCCAGGTCTTTCTCCTGCAGGTGGCGATCGTGGTCCTGCTCGTCGCTGCCGCCATCGCGGTGCTCGTACTGCAGTCCCGGACCGACAGCGAACGCGAGGCGCGCAACCGGTCGGTCGCCGTGGCCGAGACCTTTGCGAATGCACCCGGCATCGAAGAAGCGCTGAACAGCCCCGACCCGACCGCGGTGCTGCAGCCGCGCGCCGAGGAGGCCCGTAAGCGTTCCGGAGTCGACTTCATCGTCGTGCTGAACCCGGACGGAACCCGCTACACCCACCCCTTGCCCGACCGGATCGGCAAGAAGTTCGTCGGCAATCTGGAGCCCGCGCTCGCCGGCCGCGTCGTCACCGAGAAGATCACCGGGACCATCGGGCCCCTCGTGCAGGCCCAGGTTCCCATCACCGGCAGCGACGGCGCGGTCATCGGTGTGGTCTCCGCCGGGATCACCATCGAGAAGGTCAGCGGCGTCGTCGAAGAGCAGATTCCCCTGCTGCTCGGTTCCGCCGCAGGGGTGCTGCTCCTCGCCACCGGCGGGACGGCCCTGGTGAGCAGGCGGTTGCGCCGCCAGACCGGCGGCCTCGGTCCCGCGGAGATGACTCGGATGTACGAGCACCACGACGCGGTCCTGCACGCCGTACGGGAGGGCGTGCTCATCGTCGGCGGCGACGGACGGCTGCTGCTCGCCAACGACGAGGCACGCAGGCTGCTCGATCTGCCGGCCGAGGTGGAAGGGGCCCAGGTCGCCGATCTGGGGCTCGACCCGGAGACCGCCCGGCTGCTCGCCTCCGGAAGGATCGCGACCGACGAGGTCCATCCGGTCGGAGACCGCCTGCTCGCCGTCAACCAGCGGACCACGGACCAGCACGGCGGGCCGCCCGGCAGCGTCACGACGCTGCGGGACACCACCGAGCTTCAGGCACTCACCGGCAGGGCCGACTTGGCGCGGGGGCGTCTGAAGCTGTTGTACGACGCCGGGATGGAGATCGGCACCACCCTCGATGTGGTGCGGACGTGCGAGGAGCTGGCGGAGTTCGCCGCGGCCCGTTTCGCCGACTACGCCACCGTCGATCTGGTGGAGGCCGTACTGCGCGGCGAGGAACCGACGGCCACGGGGGCCGGCGCCGGCACGGACATGCGCCGTACGGCTTTCAGCGGCGTCCGCGATGACACCGCGCTCTACCCGCTCGGCGAGCTGATCCGCTTCGTGCCGTCCACGCCGCTGAGTTCCGGCCTCGCGAAGGGCGAGGCAATCCTTGAGGCGGATCTGACCGCCTTCTCCGGCTGGCAGGAACAGGATCCGGAGCGGGCACAGCAGCTCGTCGAGTACGGCCTCCACTCGATGATCGCGGTTCCGCTGCGCGCCCGCGGTGTCGTCCTGGGCCTGGCGATGTTCTGGCGCTCGGCGAAACCAGAGCCGTTCGAGGAGGAGGATCTCTCCGTCGCCGAGGAGCTCGTCGCGCGCGCCGCGGTGAGCGTCGACAACGCACGCCGCTACACGCGCGAGCACACCATGGCGGTGACACTGCAGCGCAGCCTGCTGCCGCGCGGCCTGCCGGAGCAGAACGCCATCGACGTGGCTTACCGGTATCTGCCCGCACAGGCCGGGCTCGGCGGGCTCGGTGGTGTCGGCGGGGACTGGTTCGACATCATCCCGCTGCCCGGCGCCCGCGTGGCGCTCGTCGTGGGCGACGTCGTGGGCCACGGGCTCCATGCCGCCGCCACCATGGGCCGGCTGCGTACCGCGGTCCACAACTTCTCCACCCTGGACCTGCCGCCCGACGAACTGCTGTGGCACCTCGACGAGCTGGTCGTCCGTATCGACCAGGACGAGGGCGGCGACGACGCGGACGCGGGTGTCACCGGAGCCACCTGCCTGTACGCGATCTACGATCCGGTGACCGGGCACTGCACCATGGCGCGGGCCGGCCACCTCCAGCCCGCGATCGTCCGGCCGGACGGCAGGACGGTCTTCGCCGATGTGCCCGGCGGCCCTCCGCTCGGGCTCGGCGGCCTGCCCTTCGAAACGCTGGACCTGCATCTGCCCGAGAACAGCCGCCTGGTCCTGTACACGGACGGGCTCGTCGAGGACCGGGACCGGGACATCGACGAGGGTCTGGCGCTCCTGCGTCGTACGCTCGACGACCACGCCGACCGGACACCGGAGGAGACCTGCGAGGCCGTGCTCGGCGCGCTGCTGCCCGAGCGCCAGCGCGACGACATCGCACTGCTGGTCAGCCGTACCCGCGTGCTCGACGCCGGCCAGGTGGCCGACTGGGACGTGCCGCCCGACCCTTCGTCAGTGTCCAAGGTACGGGCCGCGGTCTCCCGCAAGCTGGCCGAATGGGACCTGGAGGAGGAGGCGTACACCACCGAGCTGATCCTCAGCGAACTGGTCACCAACGCCATCCGCTACGCCACGGGGCCGATCCGCGTACGGCTGATCCATGACCGCAGTCTGATCTGCGAGGTCTCCGACCACAGCAGCACCTCTCCGCACCTGCGGCAGGCGGCGACCACCGACGAGGGAGGCCGAGGGCTGTTCCTCGTCGCGCAGTTCGCCGACCGCTGGGGGACCCGGTACACCGCGGACGGCAAGGTCATCTGGACGGAGCAGCCGCTGGGGGGCGACCAGCCGCCGGACCTCGCGAGTGCGTACGGGTTGTGAGCCCCGATCCGCTGGGCTCGACGGACCCAATGCCACGTCAGGTGTGGGCCGGGCGGTGGCGGATGCGGGCGTCCAGCCGATCCAGTACTTGGGCGAGCAGTTCCTGGACGTCAGCTCCGGGTGACAGGCGGAGGGCAGCCGGCCGGTGCGGTGAGACGTCGATGTCGTCGTGGCGGCGCTCCACCACGGGGCCGGCGCGGCCGATCGCCTGATACGTCGGTCCGGTTACGGGGGCGGGGTGAGGCTCGGTGACCAGCTGGTCGGCGGGCCGACGCGGTGCTCAGGAAGTTGTGTGCCGGTGGACGCGGGCCAGGACCAGGACCGTGTCGTCGGTCGGGGGGTCGGGCAGCAGGTTCTCAAGGATGCGGTCCGCTGTCGCTTCCAACGACCCCTGATCCCGGGCCAGTTCGGTGCGCAGCCTGCCCAGACCGGCCTCGATGTCCCGGCCGCGCGCCTCGATGAGGCCGTCGGTGTACAGGGCGAGGGTGGCGTTTTCGGGGAGTTCGATCTCGGTCGTCCTGAAGGGGAAGCCGCCGACGCCCAGGGGGACTCCCAGGACGTCGTCGATGGTCTCGACTCTGCCGTCCGGGTGGACGACCAGGGGCGGGGGGTGCCCGGCGCTGGCGATGCGGGCTCGGCCGGTCTTCGGGTCGTAGACGATGTAGAGGCATGTCGCCAGCTCGATGCCGGCATCCTGGGCGCACGCGTCGAGCTCGGCGAGGAGGTCGTCCGGTTCGCGGTCGTGCCTGGCCAGGGCCTTGGTGGTGATGCGGAGCCGACCCATGGCGGCGGCGGCCGGCACGCCGTGTCCCATTACGTCGCCCACCACGAGGACGACCCGGTCGTCGGGCAGGTTGATGACGTCGTACCAGTCGCCGCCGACTTCGGTGATGCGGCTGCCGGGCACGTACCGGTGGGCCATGTGCACGTACGGGCTGGTGGCCAGTGCGCTGGGCAGCAGCGCGCGCTGGAGCGTGAGCGCGATGTCCTGTACGCGGCTGTACAGACGCGCATTGTCCAGGCAGATCGCGGCGCGTGAGGCGAGCTCGCCGGCGAGGCTGAGATCGTCCTGGGTGTAGGGCGGCCGGGCCGCGGACCGGCCGAACATGGCGATTCCCTGGACGGTGCCCCTGGCGATGAGCGGGGCGACGAGGATGCACGACAAGCCGCTCTCGGCCAGCAGCCTCGCGCGTGCCTCGTCGGAGACGGTCCGGGCCAGGAACTCCTTCACTTCGGCGGATATGGGGCGTCCGGTTCGCAGCATTTCGTGGATGACGGATCCGGGCGGGTACGTCACGGTCTCCGCTCCGCTCACGAGTTCGGTGGCAGGAGGCGGCAGGATCGTCCCGGAGGCAATCCGGCGGGTGACCAGCGGCAGCTCCGGATCGAACAGCTCGGTCTCGTCCGCCCACTCCACGACCTCTACGACCGAGCCGTCGCAGAAGCCCGGGACTACCGTTTCGACCAGCTCCTGGGCCGTGAGGTTCACATCCAGGGTGGTGCCGATCCGGGCGGCGGCACGGTCCAGCAGAGCCAGCCGCTGACGGCCTGCGGTCGCCTCCAGGATGGCCTGCTCCCGGTCGGTCACGTCCACCATCAGCCCGCCCACTCCGGGCCGCGAGCCGACCGCCTGGCTCAGAGGGAAGAAGCTCACCGACCGCACCTGGTCCCGGTCCGGACGGCCCCGTGTACGCATGCCCACCAGCATCCCCACGACGGGCCGGCCGCCCGCGGCAACGGCGCGGAGGACGCGCTCGTACTCGCCGCCGTCGGACATGACCATGATCTCGTCCATGTGCCGCCCGAGGTGCGCCTCGATCGGGAGGCCGTCCATGTCGGCGAGCGCCTGGTTGAGGTGCACGTACCGGAGGTCGGGGTCGAGCATGACCAGGCCGATGGGGCAGGTCTCGAAGAGGGCGTCGAGGAAGGCGAGGTTCGTCTTGACACGGTCGAGCTCCTCGCTGCGGCTCGCCAGGCCCATGACCACCGAGCGCCCCTGCGCGCCGGAGACGGGAAAGACCCGGAAGCCGCAGTCGAAGACCGTGCCGTCGCGATGCCGCGCCGCCAGCCGGCCGCGCCAGTAGCCCAGGGTGCGGCCTCGCTCCAGCATCCGGGCGCACGATGCGGAGGCGCCGCCGGACGCGTCGGGGAAGAGAACGGCGCCGGGCTGGGACAGGACGGCGGAGGAGTCGTACCCGAAGAGGTCCCGCGCGCCGGGCCCCCAGTAACAGACAAGATCGTCGTCGTCGATGCCGAAGACGGCGACAGACACGTGCTGGAGCAGCGTCCCTGGCTCGGACCAGAACGGACCTTGAGGCTTCTGGTCCCCCGGCCGATCCGATGGCACGAGACGTCCCCTTCCGGCTGCCGCTCTCCCCTTCATTATGCGGACATATCGGCAGATCTGGTCACCGAGGAATTCGCCTGCCGCGCATTACCGCAACCGAGGAGCCCGCGGGACGGAAACGGCACTACGTCGGCTTGAACCGGAATCCATTAGCTGTTTTCGGCCAACCATGCGTGACTCACGAGCCCGCAGACAACCCATGGTGCCGTCCGTCATCTCTGAGAGGCAGGGGAACAGTTTCGCAGCAGATCAGCCTGCACTCGGAAAACGCGGAAAACGAGGAACGATGACCAGATCCCACCCAGTCCGTCCATGGCGTCCGGCGCTCGCTGCCGCTGTGGCGGTCGCCGTGACCGCCGGCGTCGTCGCCGCCGCGCCCGACGCCGACAAGGCACGGGCGCAGGACAGGCCCACGCCGAAGCTGAGCCTGATCGCCGCCTCGACATCGGTGACCCTCGACTCGTGGAAGGAGTTCCCGGGCGTCTACCTGGACCTCGGTACGTACGTCACTGCCGACAGCGGACCCCTCGAACTCAAGGTGACCCGTAAGTCCTACAAGGACCCGGTCGTCGCCAAGCAGATCATTCGTGAGGGGACGACGGTCCGGACCAAAACCCTTCCCGAGGGCCTAGTGAAGGACTTCTCGGGGCTGCCGGACTTCGCCCAGGTCAAGGTCACCGACGCGGCCGGCAGGACTGTGGTGAACAAGTCCGAGGCCTTCTGTCCGAACAACGCCTCCGGCCGGATACGCCCCGATGCCCCGGCCAAGTCGAAGTACCCCGAGAGCTGCCCCGAGAACCCGTTCACGCTCGGTTCGGTGTGGGGCGTCGAGAACGGCTGGGCGTCCAACACGTACGCGGGCTACAACTCCGAGCCGATCGCCCTGCCGGCCGGGAAGTACACCGCCAAGGTGTCCGTGAAGAAGCGCTACCGCGATCTGTTCGGCATGGAGAACAAGCCTCAGACGATCAAGGTGACCGTGCGCGAGCGCAGCCAGGAGGGCGGCGCGGGCAGGTCGGCCGCCATGAAGCACGGATCGCACTCGGCCGGGCACTCCGGTCACGGTGCGATGCGCGCACCCGCGCCCGCACCTGCGACGAGCGGGGCCGGTCCGTCGTACAACGTGGGCCACGGGCCCCACACCCCCGCACCGCCGGCTCTGCCGTGGGCGCTCAAGAAGGCGGGCCTCAGGGCGGCGAAGGTCGGTGACGGGGCCGGGCAGACGGACGGTTCGCGGCAGGCGCCGGCGGTGAAGCCCAACGCGAAGCGGCCGACCGGCTCGCCGACGGTGCCCGATGTGCCCAAGCCCGACCTCCGTTCGCTGCCCGCGTACGGCATCACCATCGGTCGCGGAGACAACGACACTCCGGGCAAGGACTACCTGGCCTTCAGCGCCAATGTGTGGAACGCGGGTCCCGCGCAGCTGGTGGTTGACGGCTTCCGCGCTCCGGGCAAGAAGCTGATGGACGCCTACCAGTACTTCTACGACGCCAATGGCAAGCAGGTCGGCTACACACCGACCGGCACCATGGAGTGGGACCCCCGCCCGGGCCACGAGCACTGGCACTTCACCGACTTCGCCAGCTACCGGCTGCTCAAGGCCGACCAGAAAGAGTCCGTGCGCAGTGGCAAGGAGGCTTTCTGCCTGGCCAACACCGATGCCGTGGACTACACGGTGAAGAACGCCAACTGGCACCCGGGCAACACCGACCTGTCCACCGCGTGCGGCCAGGAGAGCTCGATTTCCGTACGTGAGGTGCTCGACGTCGGCTCCGGCGACACGTACACCCAGGACCTTCCCGGCCAGTCGTTCGACATCACCAATGTGCCGAACGGCACCTACTACATCCAGGTGCTGGCCAACCCCGAGAAGCGGCTCAAGGAGACCAACCTCAAGAACAACAGCGCGCTGCGCAAGGTCGTCCTGGGCGGCCGACCGGGCGCTCGTACGGTGACCGTGCCTGCTCATGATCTGGTGAACGCCAACTGACGTCCGCTCTTCCCAGCGGCCTTTGATGTCGGCTCCCGAGCAGTGGTCTCGGGAGCCGACGCACGTGCTAGGCCCGGCACTCCTTCCAGGCGAGCCGGTAGATGGTCTTGATGTCGCCGTCCGTCGAGTCCATGGCGATGAAGCTGTTTGTCTTGGCCGGGTCGGAGGTGCCGGCATTGACCCGCAGCTCGGTGTTGATATTGAAGTTGCGCTTCACGCCGCACGGCGCCCAGACGAGCTGGCCCCAGTCGGTCTCGTCCGTCGCATGCCAGTTGTTGTCGTACGGGCCGCGGAACGGATGCGTCGCGGCTGCCGTGTCGGGCGAGCCCTGGAAGTAGTACGACGCCTTCTGAACGGCAGTGGCACCCGGCTCCAGGTGCGCGTAGCCGCGGTAGTCGGCGCTGGCGACGGCGTAGGTGAAGCCGTGCGGGACATGCACGATCAGGTTGAGCTGGCAGTTCTTGCGGAAGTCGGTGGGCTT
Organism: Streptomyces spiramyceticus; assembly: GCF_028807635.1. Lineage (NCBI taxonomy): Bacteria > Bacillati > Actinomycetota > Actinomycetes > Kitasatosporales > Streptomycetaceae > Streptomyces > Streptomyces spiramyceticus. The sequence goes on along the minus strand of NZ_JARBAX010000002.1, from coordinate 1,516,755 downwards.
CGCGCCGAGGCCGACCTGGGCGAGGTACTCGCTGTACGTAACGGTGAAGGCCGTGTTGTCGGGGGCGACGGCTATGGCGGCGGTGCCTGCGGGGCAGCCCGATCCGTTGACGGTCGCGATCTCGATGACGATCTTGTCGGGCGGCGCGACGATGGAGCCCTCCGCCGCGGTGGACGTGGCCGGTGCGAGGAGGGTCGCCGCGAGGACGGCCGCGGTCGCGCCGCAGGCGAATAACGCGTGGGACAGGGTTCTGGGCATGGGGCTCCGATCGGTTGTCGGTCGAAGTGGGCGGCCAACCCGGATGAAGTCATGGACATGTCAATCTTTCAACCGGCTGACCCGCCCGAACGCTTCGGATGGTAGGGGCCAATGCCGCAGCCGGACAGGCCGGTTATCGGCCGCAAAGCGGAGAGGACCGGCCTGGGGCCCACGCCGGTCATTCCTCCGAGGGAAAGGCCTGTTCGGTCCAGATCGTCTTTCCCGACGGTGTGTAGCGCGTTCCCCACCTCTGAACGAGTTGAGCGACGATGAACAGTCCGCGCCCGCCCTCGTCGTCCTCCCCGCTGTGACGCAGATGAGGCGACGTGTGGCCCGTGTCCGCAACCTCGCACAGGAGCGTGCGGTCACGGATGAGGCGCAGGTGAAGCGGCCCGCCGGCATGCCTGACCGCATTCGTGACCAGCTCGCTGACGACGAGTTCGGTCGCGAAGGTCAGCTCCTCCAGCCCCCAGGCGTGAAGCTGTCCGGTGGCCAGCTCGCGGGCGTGACCCACCGCGACCGGTTCGGCGGGCAGTTCCCAGTCGGTGACCTGCGAAGTGTCGAGTTCCCGGGTGCGTACGAGCAGCAGGGCCGTGTCGTCGGCCGTCGTGCCCTCCGGCAGGAGTTCCGACACGGCCCGGTCGCACAGTTCTTCCAGCGACGCGTGCCGGTCACTGAGTACTCGTCCCAGGGTGTCGAGTCCGTGATCGATGTCGCGGTCGCGGGCTTCGACCAGGCCGTCGGTGAAGAGAGCCAGCAGGCTGCCCTCCGGCAGCTCGATCTCCATCGACTCGAACGGCAGGCCGCCGAGGCCCAGGGGCGGGCCGGCCGGGAGGTCCGGGAACGACAGTCTGCCGTCGGGGTCGACTACCGCCGGTGGCAGGTGTCCTGCCCGCGCCATGACGCATCGTCGCGAAACCGGGTCGTAGACGGCGTAGAGACAGGTCGCCCCTGTCGTCACATCCTCATAGAGGCCGTCGGGCTGACCGAGCGCATGTGACTGCTCCTCCTCCGTCTGCCCGACCAGGTCGTCGAGCCGTGTCAGCAGCTCGTCGGGAGGCATGTCCATCTGGGCGAACGCACGTACCGTGGTGCGCAGTCGTCCCATGGTCGCGGCCGCCTGCAGGCCGTGGCCGACCACGTCTCCGACGACGAGTCCGACCCGCGTTCCGGACAGCGGGATGACGTCGAACCAGTCTCCGCCGACCCCTGTTACGTCGTCCGTCGGGAGGTAGCGGTAGGCCAGGTCCACGGCCGATTGCTCCGGCACGTGCTGCGGCAGCAGCTGGCGCTGCAGGGCGAGGGCCGCGGCGCGCTCACGGGTGAAGCGGCGGGCGTTGTCGATGCCGACCGCTGTACGGGCCACCAGCTCGACGGCCAGAGCGACTTCACCGCTGTCGAACGTACCCGCCCGCGTATCGCGGATGAAGGTGACGAGTCCCAGTACGCTGCCCCCGGCCCGCAGCGGCACGACCAGAGTCGTGTCGTCGAGCACGAGCCCGCCCGAGGCGAGGCTGCGTTCCTGGGGCGAACCCGGCGGGAAATCGACGCGGGGAGGCTGAGGGCTGTGCGACTCCTCCCGCTCCCCCGACTCCCCCGGCCCTGTCAGGTCACCCTCCTCGGGCGCCTCGGCCGACCGGCGGGCGACCCGTACGAGGGCCATCGCCGCCGAGCCGCCGGTGACCGGCGCCTCTCCTTCGAGCACCGCCTTCGCGAGGTCGACGGTTACGGTGCATGCGAAGTCCGGGACCGCCACCTCGGTGATCTTCTCGGCGGTGACCGTCACGTCCAGGGCGGTGCCGATTCCGCGGCCTGCCTCGACGAGCAGGGCCAGCCGTTGCTGGGCCCGGTATCGGTCGGAGACGTCAAAAGCGTCCTCGCACACGCCGAGCACGTTCCCGTAGGCGTCCTGGAGGCGGTAGTACGAACAGGACCAGAGGTGGAGCGTTCCCGGATCGCTGGGAGGCTCGCCCTCGAAATGCAGGTCGAGAATCGGCTCACCGCTGTCCAATACATGGCGCATGACCGAGTCGAGCGTGTGGGGGTATCCCTGATACCCCTGGGTCACGAACCTGCCCGTGGCGTACAGCTCATCGGCCCGCATGCCGCGGAACTCGGCGAACGGCCGCCCTATCTCCCGTTCGTAGGCCGCGTTGCACCAGGTCAGACGCAGGTCGGTGTCGTAAATGCCCAGGCCGACGGGTGACTGGGTGGCCAGCCCGTGGAGCATGGCGAGCCGGGATTCCCACACCCGCAGGTCGTCGAGCTCCGTCGCCACGAAGACGCGCTCCGCCGCACCGGTGCCGGGCAGGGTGCACACCGCCGTCGCGACGAGTAGTTCGCGCCCGTCCCGGTGCCGGGCGGTACGGATCTCGTTTCCACTCTCGATTCCACCGAACGGGCGGAACAGGGCGGGGACCGGCTGCTCGTCCGGAGGGCCGACAGGGCCCGGCCCGGGCGGCAGGAAGGAGCTCAGGGGCTTGCCGACGATCTCGTCCTGCGGGTAGCCGAAGAGCCGCTCGGCGGCGGGACTCCAGCCGATGACCGTGTCCTGGGCGTCGAGGACCGCCGTGGCCGCCCTGGTGACGTCGAGGGGGCCACGGAAGTCGGCAATCTGCTGCGCCGCGTTCCATGCGCTCATGGCGCCACACCGGCCCGGTTCATTACGTACAGAATCGGGCCTGCCCAGGACGGGCACAACCGGTGTGCGCCCATGCGACGGCTGCCGCGCCACGACGCCGCGGCCCATATGCCCCGAACTGGAACATCTTGACAATTGCGTCGGTACGTTCTATTCAGTTCTTTGAAGAGGTTTCCTCCGTATCCGCAGGTCAGAGCGGCTGGGAGGTGAGCGCAAATGGCAGGGCGGGAGGCATCGGGCCGACGGCCCGACCATTACGCGGTGCTCGGCGTGGAGCCGAGCTCTTCGGCCGGACAGATCACCTCGGCCTACCGCAGGCTCGTGCGTGCGCTGCACCCCGACGCCAATCCCGACGGCCCGGCGGCGGACCGCAGGTTCGCCGACGTCGTGGCCGCCTACGGGACGCTGCACGATCCCGCCCTGCGCGCGGCGTACGACGCCCAGATCGGGGTGAGTGGCCCGAAGCGTGCTCCGAGTCATGGTGGCCGGGTCGGCGTCGACCCACTGCTGTGGGCGGGCCCCACCCGGGTGGATCCGCCTTCCGACGGGCCGAGCACGGGCGGACCGAGCACGCCGTGGCCACATCTGCCCGACCTGCTGTGGAAGTGGAGCTCAGGGTGGAGCGCATGGTGAGGAGAAGGCAATGGCACGTGCAGTGGGTATCGACCTTGGTACGACGAACTCGGTGGTCTGTGTGCTGGAGGGCGGTGAGCCCACGGTCATCACCAACACCGAGGGCGCCCGGACGACCCCCTCGGTGGTCGGTTTCGCGAGGAGCGGTGACGTGCTGGTGGGCGAGATCGCCAAGCGGCAGGCCGTAACCAACATTGAGCGCACCGCACGTTCGGTCAAGCGCCACGTGGGCGAGGCGCAGTGGCGTTTCCCGGACAGCGGGGACATCGACGGCAAGCGCTACACCGCTCAGGAGATTTCCGCGCGCGTGCTGCAGAAGCTCAAGCGCGACGCCGAGGCGTACCTGGGTGAGGACGTGACGGACGCGGTCATCACCGTTCCGGCCTACTTCAACGACTCCCAGCGCACCGCGACCAAGGAAGCCGGGGAGATCGCGGGCCTGAAGGTGCTGCGGATCATCAACGAGCCGACGGCCGCGGCGCTCGCCTACGGCCTGGACAAGGAGAACGACCAGACCATCCTCGTGTTCGACCTCGGTGGCGGCACGTTCGACGTATCGCTGCTGGAGATCGGCGAGGGCGTGGTCGAGGTGAAGGCCACCAACGGCGATACGCACCTGGGCGGTGACGACTGGGACCAGCGGGTCGTGGATCACCTGGCCAAGCAGTTCAAGAACGCGTACGGCATCGACCTGTCCAAGGACAAGATGGCCACGCAGCGGCTGCGCGAGGCCGCCGAGCGGGCCAAGATCGAGCTGTCGGCCGCGACCGAGACCAACATCAACCTGCCCTATCTGAGTGCGTCGGCCGAGGGCCCGCTGCACCTGGACGAGAAGCTCACGCGCTCGCAGTTCCAGCAGCTGACCGCCGACCTGCTGGAGCGGTGCAAGGCCCCGTTCCACAATGCGGTGAAGGACGCGAAGATCAAGCTCGCTGACATCAACCATGTGATCCTGGTCGGCGGCTCGACCCGGATGCCCGCTGTGACCGAGCTGGTCAAGGAGCTGACCGGCAAGGACCCGCACAAGGGTGTGAACCCGGACGAGGTCGTCGCCATCGGCGCATCACTGCAGGCCGGTGTTCTGAAGGGTGAGGTCAAGGACGTTCTGCTCCTCGACGTGACGCCGCTGTCGCTCGGTATCGAGACCAAGGGCGGCATCATGACGAAGCTGATCGAGCGCAATACGACGATCCCGACCAGGCGCTCCGAGGTCTTCACGACGGCCGAGGACAACCAGCCGTCCGTGCAGATCCAGGTCTTCCAGGGCGAGCGCGAGATCGCGTCGTACAACAAGAAGCTCGGCATGTTCGAGCTGACCGGTCTGCCGCCGGCCCCGCGTGGAGTCCCGCAGATCGAGGTCACGTTCGACATCGACGCCAACGGCATCATGCACGTGGCCGCCAAGGACCTCGGCACCGGCAAGGAGCAGCGGATGACCGTCACCGGCGGCTCCGCGCTGCCGAAGGACGACATCGACCGGATGGTCCGCGAAGCCGAGCAGCACGCGGAGGAGGACCACAGGCGCCGTGAGGCCGCCGAGACCCGCAACCAGGCCGAGCAGCTCGTCTACCAGACGGAGAAGTTCCTCAAGGACAACGAGGGCAAGGTGCCCGGCGAGGTCAAGACGGAGGTGGAGGCCGCTGTCGCCGAGCTGAAGGAGAAGCTCAAGGGCGAGGACTCCCCGGCCATCCGCGAGGCGACCGAGAAGGTGGCCGTGGTCAGCCAGAAGCTCGGCCAGGCCATGTACGCCGATGCGCAGGCGCAGAGCTCCTCTGCGGGCGCCGGCGGGTCGGGCGAGAGCACTTCGGGTGCGCAGGCCGGCGACGAGGAGGACGTCGTCGACGCGGAGATCGTCGATGAGGAGGACAGGCAGCGAGGAGGCGAGGGATGAACCGTCCGACCGATGTCAGCGGCCACCCCGATGCGCCGCTCGAGATCGTCCGTGAAGGGCGGCGCGGCGGTCCCCCGGCCGCCCTGTCGACCCATGCCACCGGCCCCGGTGAGCGGACCCGCCGGGCGGCCGACGCGCCGTCCGGACGTGGCGGGAGCGACGCCCCCCGGCCGTCCCGGGAGGAGGTGCTCCGTGCGGAACTGCGTGAACGCACGGCCGACCTGCAACGGCTGAAGGCCGAGTACGACAACTACCGCAAGCGCGTACGCCGCGACCGCCTGGCGGTCCGCGAGATCGCCGTGGCCAACGTGCTCGGGCGGCTCCTTCCCGTACTCGACGCCGTCACCGAGGCCACCCAGCAGGGCGAGGTGACCGGCGGCTTCGAGCGCGTCGCCGAGGCGCTGCGGTCGGAACTGGCGGCCATGGGCCTGCAGCGCTTCGGCGCGGTGGGCGACCCCTTCGACCCGTTCGTGCACGAGGCCATCTCGTACAGCCATACCGACGAGGTCGAACGCCCCACCTGTACCGCGATCCTGCGCCCGGGCTACCGGGTCGGCGACCACCTCCTGCGCGCCGCCGAGGTGGCGGTCGCCGAACCGCCCACCGGTCCGCACAGGCAGGAGGTGTGAGCCATGGCCCGACGGCCGGCCGAGCGCGACGCCGGCCCCGACGGGCGGCGCCGGCCGCCCCTGGCAGGAGGCGCGCGTCAACGTGCTGCCCATCGATGACGCCGATGCCGCGCTCTACACCATCGGACAGGTCGCAAAGATGCTGGACGCCCGGGTCACCTTCCTGCGGCGCCTGGACGAGCAGGGCGTCGTCGTTCCGGCGCGGTCGGCCGGAGGTCAGCGCCGGTACTCGCGACGCGAGATCAGCCTGGTGGCCGAGGCGATGAAGCTGATCGACGAAGGGCTCACTCTCGCCGGGGTCCGCCGGGTGCTGGCCCTGAAGGCGCACATCCGCGGCCTGGAGGCCGAACTGGCCGCGCGGGACGCGGTCGTCGAGCGGGGGCGGCTGCCTGCCGACCAGCAGCGTCCCGGCTGAAACGCCAGGGGCTGAAGCACCAAGGGCACCAAGGGCTGAGGCACGGGTCTGAGACGAGGGGTCTGAGACAGGAGACCGACGATGGCGCCACCAAGCCGTGGGGCGACGTCCGCCTGGGTCGTGGAGCGCCCGGGTCCGATCTCGTCCGCCCCGCTGCGCCTGGTGGAGCGCCGGATTGCCCAGCCCGGACCGTACGAACTGCTGGTGCGCGTGCGCACCTGTGGGGTGTGCCGGACCGACCTGCACCTGGCCGAAGGCGACCTGGCCCCTCGCAAGCCACAGTGCACGCCGGGCCACGAGGTGGTCGGCGAGGTTGTCGATGCCGGACACGCCGTCCAGGACTTCCGCCCCGGTGACCGGGTGGGGGCCGCCTGGCTGGCGGGAACCTGCGGTGAGTGCCGCTACTGCCGTACGGGGCGCGAAAACCTGTGCCCGAGCTCGCGCTACACCGGCTGGGACATCGACGGCGGATTCGCCGAACACCTCGTCGTGGACGCCCGGTTCGCCTACCGCCTTCCGGAAGGGTGGAACGACGAGGAAGCCGCACCCCTGTTGTGCGCGGGAATCATCGGCTACCGGGCTCTCCAGCGGGCCGACCTGCCGCCGGGCGGCCGGCTGGGCATCTACGGATTCGGCGCCTCCGCACACCTGACCGCCCAGCTCGCCATCGCCCGGGGTGCCGACGTCCACGTCGTCACGCGGTCACCTACGGCGCAGCGGCTGGCCCTGGAACTGGGGGCGGCATCAGCCGGAGCCGGCGCACCACCGGAGCCGCTGGACGCCGCGATCCTGTTCGCACCGGCCGGGCACCTGGTGCCGGTGGCGCTGTCGGCGCTGGACCGGGGCGGCACGCTCGCGATCGCCGGGATCCACCTGAGCGCCATCCCCCCGCTCGAATACGCCCGCCACTTGTTCCAGGAACGGACTGTGCGAAGCGTCACCGCCAACACCCGCGAGGACGGCCGCGCGTACCTCGCCGAGGCAGCGCGGCTGCGACCCACCGTCCGGGTGACGAGCTATCCGATGCGGCGGGCCGACCGGGCCCTGGACGATCTGGGGGCCGGTCGGCTCACCGGGGTGGCCGTGCTCGTCGTGCAGTGACCGACGGCCTTACTGCGGTGATCCGGCGCGCAGGCCGGTTCAGGCGGGCGTGACGTTTTCCGCCTGCGGGCCCTTCGGTCCCTGGGTGACGTCGAACTGGACCTTCTGGCCCTCGTTGAGCTCGCGGTACCCGCTGCTGGCAATGGCCGAGTAATGGACGAACACGTCGGGGCCGCCGCCGTCCTGCTCGATGAAGCCGAAGCCCTTTTCCGCGTTGAACCACTTCACAGTGCCGGTGGCCATGTCGATCTCCCTCATGAAAAACGGGTAGCGAGCCCCACGTCGTGCGGGTCGACGGTGATTGTCCCTGCCCGACGGGGCAGGGACGGGCAGAAACGCCATGCAGGCGAGAGGACTTCAACCGAGTGTTGTGATCGGGACAGTCCGCACCGAGCGTTCGTCGACAAGCTCTGCGCCACTCGGTGCATTTTGCCGACCGGCTCCGCAGACCTGCGCCAGGGCGGGGTACCACTGCTTGCATGGCTGGAATCGAACTCAAGAGTTCCGCATTCAACGACGGGGCGCTCATCCCGCGCCGCTATTCCAAGGACGGAGAAGACGTCTCCCCCGATCTGTCCTGGTCCGGTGTGCCCGATGGCACTTCGGAGCTGCTGTTGCTGTGTGAGGACCCCGACGCGCCCAGCGGGACCTTCATGCACTGGCTGGTCACAGGCATCGACCCCGCGAGCGACGGTGTGGAGGCCGGGCAGACGCCACGCGGCGGAAAGGAACGGCTCAACGGCTTCGGCGACCGCGGGTGGGGCGGACCGCGTCCTCCCGCCGGCGACAAGGCGCACCGGTACTTCTTCCGCATCTACGCACTCCCGGAGCCGACCGCTCTGGGCGACAACGCGAGCGCCGATGACGTGCACGCCGCAGTGGACGACCGGCAATTGGCCAGCGGCACATTCTTCGGCCTCTATCAGCGCTGAACCTCCCCCAATTCCAATTCCCCGACCTTCTGGTCCCCGCTCATTTCCCCCGTCGGCCGGATCCCGAGCCCCAGGTAGAAGCCCTCGGGGCCGTCGTCGCCCGGGAGCCAGGTGGTGGTGAGACGGGTGCCGCCGCGGCGGCGGATTTCATCGGCCACCGATTGGACGGCGAAGCGGCCGTAGCCGCGGCCCTGTTCGCCTGCGGCGATGTTGAGGCGCCACAGGCCCGAGCGGATATCGGTGCCCTTGCCGTCGCCGGCGAAGTCTCTGTCGATGAAGGCCATGAGGAAGCCGACGGGCCGGTCGCCGTCGAGGATGAGGCGAGGCCAGGCTGTGTCCGGGTTCACGTACGCCTCGGCCAGGGACCTGATGACGGGTGCGACCAGGTGCTCCTGGTCGGGGCGTACCTTCAGGCCGATCGCGGCGTCGAAGTTGTCGTCAGTGATCTCCGCCAGGCGGAGTGTCGTCGTCATGCCGAAACTGTAATCAGTTGGATCAAGTGATTTTTCAGGCTTGCCTCGTACGGCAGCGGGGAAGAAGGAGATCGGCATCCCGCGGGGCGAGATGCCGTTAGATCTCCAAGGCTCCGGCAGGTGCGATCAGGTCTCGTCGTCCTCCGTACGCTCGCCTTCTGCCTGGGACGGAGTGAGTCTGGGAGTACTGGGGTGCTGCTCCTCGGCCGGATTGTCGTCCTCGCCCTCAGCCTGCGACGGGGTGGGGTACTCGTCGTACTCACTCATGACAAACACTCACTTTCGGTACGGATCGGCGTACGAAAAGTAGCGCAGTCGCCGGAGGTGGCGGCGCCGATCGCCCGGGCGACGTGCTGCGGATGGCTCAACGCCCGTGACGGTGGCAGCAACTGCCTCAGCTACGCGTGTGCGGGGCGTCTTCGGCCTCGCCCGCCTTCCGGTCCTCGGCGCTGCGCAGTACGCAGAACTCGCTGCCCTCGGGGTTGAGCCCTTCTGTTTCTTCGTAGTTGGGCAGTTCGGCTGTCTTCTCGCAGCAATGCGTTCTGGTGGCTCACTGCAGCGACCGCGGTGTCCTGGCCCGTCGTACCAGCCGCAAGACCGATGCCACGGGGCCCCCGGAAACGCCGGTACTCGCGCAGGCCGACCTCTACGATGAGCACTTCTGAGCACTGTCGGGGGAAGGAACCAGGGGCGTGGAGTTCAATCTCACGTTCAGCAACGGCACGGCCGGCAACGGCACGGAGGACGCACACAGCGCTGACCTCGCCGAGTCCGCGACGTCGTTGTACCGCTGGCTGACAGCGGAACCCGAGCTGCGCGGCTGCGCAGAGGTGACCACCAAGTCCGGGCAGCCGGGTCAGGGTCACATGGGCGGAGCCCTGGACATCGTCAACGTCGTGCTCGCCAACGGCATCGCGCTGGGCAGCCTGATCACCGCCGTGGTCACGTGGCGGGGCTCCCGTCCGCGCCCGCCGCAGGTACGGCTCGAACGCAACGGCGTAGTGGTCACCCTGGAAGGCGCCTCGCCCGAAACGGTCGAACAGATCCTCAAGCTCTGGAACGAGAACACCGGGCCCTCGCCCGCCTCGACGGACGGAGACGGCGAGTAACCGTGGCCTTATTGTCGGACCCGGCTCACTCGGAAGCCGTACTGGTGGGCGTCCATGACTACGCCGAACTGGAGAACCTGCCGGCGGTCGCCCGCAACCTGGAAGGGCTGCGGAATGCCCTGACCGACCCCGCGGTGTGGGGGCTGCCCGCCGGGGCATGCACGGTGATCTCGCAGCCCGCCAGTGCGGGGCACGTGCTGGACACCGTGCGCGAGAGGGCCCGCCGGGCCCAGGACACCTTGCTCGTCTACTACGCGGGGCACGGCCTGACAGACCTTCACACCGACGAGCTGTATCTGGCCCTGCCCGACTCGGACCGCGACCGCGAGTACACCTCGCTGCGGTACGAGTATCTGCGCCGGGCAGTGCTGGACCCGCAGGCGCGTGCCCGTCGTACGGTGGTGATCCTCGACTGCTGCTACAGCGGACGCGCGCTGCTCGGCAGGATGAGCGCGAGCGCGCACATCGCGGACCAGGCCGTCGTTGAGGGTACGTGCCTGCTCACGGCGTCCGCCGAGACCCGTCCGGCGCTGGCCCCTCCCGGGGAGACGTACACCGCCTTCACCGGTGAACTGATCACCACCCTGAACGAGGGCATCCCGGGCAGGCCCGACCCGCTCGACATGGACACCCTCTACCGGCACCTTCATCGGAGGCTCACCAGCAAGTCCCGGCCGTTGCCGCAGCAGCGCAACCGGAACACGGGCGGCCTCATCGCCATCGCGCGTAACCGTGCTGCAGAGCCCGGGGCTGCCGCACCGCCCTTCGCGCCCGACCGGTCAAGCCTCATCTTCCGGCACAGGGAGGCCGAGATGCGGCTCGTACAGATGGAGAAGCGCGCGGAGCAGTTGCGTCTGGAGAACGAGGAGCTGCGCCGGGAGGCGGAACGCCGCGCCCGGCAGACGGTGGAGACGGCGCAGCGCCTCGCGAACGCCGTGACGGCCCGTCCCGAACCGGACTTCAAGCTGTTCTGGTTCGCCGTACCGGTGCCGCGTCCGCTCATGGGCGAGGACGGCTCGCTGACACCAGTGGCAGAACTGACGCCGGGCACCTGGTACCTCGCCGTCGAACAACGCGGAAACGCCATCCTCGCCCAGACCCAGGACGGCCTCAGAGGATTCCTGCTCGACACCGACGGGATCCAGCGCGGCGACAGCGGCGTGGACACGGCAGCAGCCGCAAAGTCCGGTTTCCAGCCGTTCTGGTTCGCCGTACCGGTGCCGCGTCCGCTGAAGAACCCGGACGGCTCACTGCCACCAGGGACAGAACTGACACCGGGCACCTGGTACCTCGCCGTCGAACAACGCGGAAACGCCATCCTCGCCCAGACCCAGGACGGCCTCAGAGGACTGCTGCTCGACACCGACGGAATCCAGCGCGGCGACAGCGGCGTGGCGGAAAGCCGTGCCCAGCAGACCGTGCGCAAGGCGAAGCGCCTGGCCGGTGCGGTGGCCGCCTCTCCGGAGCCGGACTTCACACTGTTCTGGTTCGCCGTACCGGAGCCCCAGCAGCTCCTGAGCGAGGACGGCTCACTGACACCAGTGGCAGAACTGACACCGGGCACCTGGTACCTCGCCGTCGAACAACGCGGAAACGCCATCCTCGCCCAGACCCAGGACGGCCTCAGAGGACTGCTGCTCGACACCGACGGAATCCAGCGGGGCTGATCGCGTGGCGGCCCCGGAAAATCTCGGAAGAATTCCGGGGAAGCTGTCGATCCGGCCGTCTCCCGTTCGACGCAAGGGTGAGAGGCAGGGAAAGCCCCCGCCCTCCCGACCGAGGAGGTCACCATGCCGCGCTTCCTGACATTGATCCGCATCGACGAGCAGAACGTCCCCGCCGAAGGACCCAGCCCCGAGCTCATGGAGCGTATGGGCGCACTGCTCGAGGAGATCACCAAGGCCGGGGTCATGCTGGACACGGCGGGCCTCGCCCCGACCTCCGAGGGCACCCGGGTCACCTGGTCCGGCGGCAAGCTCAGCTACACCGACGGGCCCTTCACCGAGAGCAAGGAAGTCATCGGGGGCTACTCCATCGTGCAGGCCAAGGACAAAGCCGAGGCCCTGGAGTGGACCAAGCGGTTCCTGCAGACCCACGAGGACTACTGGACCATCACGGCCGAGGTCCGCGAGATCGCCGAGGCCTGATCCGCCCCCGCTTGCCCCGCCCCGCCACCCCTGCTCTGATGGGTGGCCGTGACGGCAGCAAGCGCGACCGAGACGGTCGAAACGGTGTTCAGGATCGAGTCCGCGCGGATCATCGCAGGTGTCACCCGCATCGTGCGGGACGTGGGCATCGCCGAGGAGCTCGCGCAGGACGCTCTGGTCGCCGCACTGGAGCAGTGGCCGGAGTCAGGTGTCCCGGACAAGCCGGGCGCCTGGCTCATGGCCACCGCCAAGCACCGCGCGATCGATCTCGTACGCCGCAAGGAGACGTACGCGCGCAAGCTGGCGGAGGTCGGGCGGACCCTGGAGGACGTGCCTCCGCCCGAGCCGGCGGACGCCACGGACCCCGACGGCATCGACGACGACCTACTGCGGCTGATCTTCACCGCCTGCCATCCCGTGCTGTCGACACAGGCCAGGATCGCGCTCGCGCTGAAGCTCCTGGGCGGACTGACGACGGAGGAGATCGCCCGCGCGTTCCTGACGTCCGAGGCGACAGTCGCGCAGCGCATCGTGCGCGCGAAGCGCACGCTCGCCAAGGCCGGCGTCCCGTTCGAGGTCCCGTACGGCGCCGACCGGGCCGCCCGCCTCTCGTCGGTCCTCGAAGTCATCTACCTCGTCTTCAACGAGGGGTACTCCGCGACGGTCGGCGACGACCTGGTGCGCCCGGCCCTGTGCGAGGACGCGCTCCGCCTGGTCCGCATTCTGGCGGGCCTGATGCCCAGGGAGCCCGAAGTCCACGGCCTGGCCGCGCTCCTGGAGTTCCAGGCCTCCCGCATCGCGGCCCGCACGGGACCGGACGGCGAGCCGGTGCTGCTCGCCGACCAGAACCGGTCCAGATGGAACCGCATGCTCATCCGCCGTGGCATCGAGGCCCTGGAGCGCGCGGGCCACGGCCCGTACTCCGTCCAGGCCGCGATCGCCGCGTGCCACGCGCAGGCGGTCCGGTACGAGGACACGGACTGGGCGACGATCGCCGCGCTGTACGGCCGGCTGATGACGCTGACTCCGTCCCCGGTGGTCGAGTTGAACCGGGCGGTCGCCGTCTCCATGTCGGAGGGCCCCGCGGCCGGCCTGAAGCTGGTGGACGCTCTGGCGGACGAACCAGCCCTGAGGGCCTACCACTTGCTGCCGAGCGTCCGGGGGGATCTGCTGGAGCGCCTCGGGCGGGGCGAGGAAGCGCGCAGGGAATTCGAGAGGGCGGCGTCGCTGACCCGCAACGCACGTGAGCGAAAACTGCTCCTGGAGAGGGCCTCGCGCTCCGCGAAGTAAAGAACACTTGACATCGTGTTGAGACTGCTTGACACTCCAGTGTGTCAGGTTTTCTTTACATGGGGAGCGAGTGAGCCGAGTGGCCTTCGAAGAGAAACGCGCCTGGAGCATGCTCCTGGTCACGGTCGCGTCGTACGCGATCTACCTGGCGGTCGTCCTCGGGCGGCCCGGAGACGCACCCCTCGCCGACACGCCTTATGTGTCCGCGCTGCTGTGGACGGTCGGCGCGGCGATCGCCGCGTCCATCGTGCTCCACATCGCGCTGGCGACGTTCTCGCCCGAGGACGCGAACACCAAGGACCAGCGCGACCGGGAGATCCACCGCTTCGGCGAGCACATCGGACAGTCGTTCGTCGTGATCGGCGGCGTGGCCGGGCTCGCCCTGGCCATGGCCGGCCTCGACCAGTTCTGGATCGCCAACGCGATCTACCTGGCGTTCGTCCTGTCGTCGCTCCTCGGATCCGTGACGAAGATCGTCTCGTACCGGCTGGGCTTCCACCCGTGGTGAAGCCGACCAGGGTCACCAATGCGATCCGAGCCCTGCGCTTCACCCACGGCGAGATGACGCAGGCCGAGCTCGCCGGCCGCATCGGCGTCTCCCGCCAGACCGTCATCGCCATCGAACAGGGCCGCTACTCACCCTCTCTGGAGATGGCCTTCCAGATCGCCCGTGTATTCGGTGTACCGCTCGACGCAGTGTTCCAGTACCCCCACAACAACGCGGGAGAGACCCAATGAAGGCCATCACTCATGGCGCCTACGGACCGTCGTCGGTGCTGCGCCTGGAAGAGATCGCTCAGCCGGTGCCCGGCAGCGGCGAGGTGCTCATACGGGTCCACGCGGCCGCCGTAGACCCCGGCGTCTGGCACCTCATGGCGGGCATGCCGTACCTGATCCGCGCCATGGGCTTCGGCCTGCGGGCGCCCAAGGACCGCGTCCGCGGCCAGGACCTCGCGGGACGCGTGGAGGCCGTCGGCCCGGACGTCACCCGCTTCCGGCCGGGCGACGAGGTGTACGGCACCTGCGACGGGGCGTTCGCCGAGTACGCCTGCGCCAAGGAGGGAAACATCGCGCGGAAGCCGGTGAACCTCACCTTCGAACAGGCGGCCGCCGTTCCGGTTTCCGCCTGCACCGCTCTTCAGGCCGTGCGCAACGCCGGACGGCTGAAGGCCGGTCAGACCGTCCTCGTGATTGGCGCGGGCGGCGGGACAGGCCACTTCGCGGTACAACTGGCCAAGGCCTTCGGAGCCCACGTCACCGGCGTCTGCAGCGCCGCCAAGGCGGACCTGGTCCGCTCCGTCGGCGCCGACGAGGTCATCGACTACACACGCGAAGACCCCACCGACGGCGCCCGCCGCTACGACCTCGTCCTCGACACCGCCGGCAACCGCCCCCTCTCCGGACTCCGCCGCGCCCTCAACCCCCGCGGCACCCTCGTCATCATCGGCGGCGAGGGCGGCGGCAACTGGATCGGCGGCAACGACCGGCAGCTGCGGGCGCTGCTGATGTCGCCGTTCATCGGCCAGCGGCTCCGCGGACTGGCCGCCATGGATCTGCCCCACACCGACCTTGAGCACCTCACAGAGCTCATCGAGGCCGGCTCGGTGACACCGGTCATCGACCGGACCTACCCGCTGGCGGATGTCCCCGAGGCCGTCGATTACCTGATGGAGGGTCACGTACGCGGCAAGATCGTCGTCAGCGTGTAGTGCGGACACACTCTCGGATGCTCGCCCCCCACCTGGGCCCGGCCTTGGATGACGACCAGCGTGGGGTGGTCCGTACGTCAGCGCAGGAGATCCCGTACGTGTTCTCCGGTGATCACGGCGGCCCCGTTCCCCGAGGTCACCTGTGGCGCTTTCGCTTGGCGGGGGTGTGAGTGACATCGCCCTTGGCGGAGCGTTGCGCACCACGCTTTTCGTCGTGCGACTCCACGCCGGCGAGGCTTTCGCCGCCGGCCGTTCCGCCTTCTGTCTGGTACCCCTCGCGGGCGCTCGCCGTGCCGGGTACGACCCGGTCCTGCGCCTGACGCTCGGCGCCGGAGTGGGCGCCGGGGCCCTTTTCACTGCGTGGCCTGGGCTCGTTCCCGCGCTTACGGGATTCCTTCTCGCTCATTGCGCACACCTCGCTCTTGGTGGGCGAAGGGCCCCTTTTGGGCTGGTGGGTCCTTCGCCGGTTAGGGATACCCATGTGGCGGGCGCGACAACGCAGCCGTGACCCCTTGACCACAGATCGCTCGTCCGTGCCCGGAACCTACTCGCGGTATGCCCTTACGAAACGACAGCCCTGGCTTCGTCCAGCAGCCGGAGAAGCCCACGGGCCGCCGGGCTTGTGGACTCCTCCTGCGGCAGGGCCGTCACGCTGTTGTACGTCAGCTGCCCCGCACCGGCCAGCGGTACGGCGCGCAGCCCCTTCGCCTCCGGTTTCCTCGCGAAGTGCTGGGGAACGAGCGCGACACCCAGCGACTCATGGACGAGCTCCAGCAGGCTGTGGACGTCGTTGACTTCCAGGGACACCTGGCGGCCGATTCCGGCGGCGGCGAACGCCGCGTCGCCGACCCTGCGCGGCCCCCAGTCTGAGTGGAAGTCGATGAACGGCTCGTCACGCAGCTCGTGCCAGGACACTTCCGCCGCTCCACCGAGCGCATGATCGCTGTGGCAGAGCAGCATCATGGGCTCGTCCGTGAGCGGCAGCATCCGTACGGTCCGGGGTGTGTCCCCGCAGTCGATGGCGAAAGCCAGGTCGAGCCGGCCGC
This sequence comes from Streptomyces spiramyceticus, assembly GCF_028807635.1. Lineage (NCBI taxonomy): Bacteria > Bacillati > Actinomycetota > Actinomycetes > Kitasatosporales > Streptomycetaceae > Streptomyces > Streptomyces spiramyceticus. The sequence goes on along the minus strand of NZ_JARBAX010000002.1, from coordinate 1,500,481 downwards.
CGCCGACCTCCTCGATGAGCTGCGCGGAGCCGGCCTGACGCAGCCGGATCTCCACCTGCGGATGCCGCTGGTGGAAGCGCGCCAGCAGCCCGGGGACATGCACACCCGCGATGCACTGCTCGGTGCCCACGGTGAGCGTTCCGCGCAGGAGTCCCTGGACCGCGGCCACGGCGTCCTTGGCGGCGCGGGCGGCGGCGAGGGTGCGCCGCGCCTCGGCCAGCAACGCGCGCCCCGCTTCGGTCAGTCCGACCGAGCGGGTCGTACGGGCGAACAGCGCGGTGCCGAGTTCACGCTCCAGTTCCCGAACGGAGGCCGAGAGCCCTGACTGAGACACCATGAGCCTCTGTGCGGCCCTGGTGAAGTGGCATTCCTCGGCCACGGTGACGAAGTACTCAAGGTGTCGCAGCTCCATGATTCAGAAGGGTAGCTTCTGGAACCCTTCACATTCTTCTGTTGGACGGGATGGCGGCGGATCCGACACGCTTGGGACGCGCAGCGTTCCGGCGCACCCGCACCCCGAGCACACGCGCAGAGGAGACCAACGTGTACACCGCCCACCCCAGCCGGTACGACACCATGCCGTACCGCCGTATCGGCCGCAGTGGACTCAAACTCCCAGCACTCTCGCTCGGCCTCTGGCACAACTTCGGAAGCGACCGCAGCCTCGACGCACAGCGCGAGATCATGAGGTGCGCCTTCGACCTGGGGGTCACCCACTTCGACCTCGCCAACAACTACGGTCCCCCACCGGGAGAGGCCGAGACCGTTTTCGGGCGCCTCTTCGCCGAGGACTTCGCGCCGTACAGGGACGAGGTCGTCATCTCCACGAAGGCCGGACATCTGATGTGGCCGGGCCCCTACGGGGAGTGGGGCTCGCGGAAGTCTCTGCTCGCGTCACTCGACCAGAGCCTGCGCCGGATGAGGCTCGACCATGTCGACATCTTCTACTCGCACCGCTTCGACCCCGACACGCCCCTGGAAGAGACGATGGGTGCGCTGCACACCGCCGTCCAGCAGGGGAAAGCGCTCTACGCGGGTATCTCCAACTACCCCGTCGAGGAGACACACAAGGCCGCGACGATCCTGCGCGAGCTCGGCACTCCCCTGCTGATCCATCAGCCCCGCTACTCGATGCTGGACCGCGCACCCGAGGACGGCCTGCTCAACACCCTGCGCGAGGTGGGAGCCGGAGCCATCGCCTACTCGCCACTGGCCCAGGGACTCCTCACGGACCGCTACCTGAACGGCGTCCCCGAAGGCTCCCGCGCTGCCGGCACGAGTCCCTTCCTGACCGCGGAAGCGGTGACGGAGCCGCTGGTGTCGCGCCTGCGGTCGCTCGATGAACTGGCAGCTGAGCGGGGCCAGTCACTGGCCCAGATGGCACTCGCCTGGGTGCTGCGCGACGGCACGGTGTCCTCCGCAGTCGTCGGTGCGAGCAGCGCCCGGCAGTTGCGCAACAGCGTCGAGACCATCGCACGGCTGGAGTTCGGCGAGGCCGAACTCCAGCGTATTGATGCGATTCTCTCCTCGCCGCCAGTCGCGGCCGTCTGAACCGGCGGAGCTGCTTACGAGAGGTTTACGTCTACGGGAGGTTGTGGACGTGGGGGCCGACCGCGTTGGACCAGGCGTTGCCGGCCTTCGCGTCCCAGTTCGTGGACCAGGTCATCGCACCGCGCAGGCTCGGGTAGGTCTTGGAGGGCTTGAAGGATCCGCAGTTGGTGCCGCGCGTCAGGCAGTCCAGGGCGTTGTTGACGATCGTGGGCGAGACATAGCCGCTGCCCGCACCGCTCGTCGAGGCCGGTACGCCGAGCCCTACCTGGGACGGTGCCAGGCCGCCTTCCAGCTGGATGCAGGCGAGCGCGGTGAGAAAGTCCACCGAGCCCTGGGAGTAGACCTTGCCGTCGCAGCCCAGCATCGAACCACTGTTGTAGTACTGCATGTTGACGACGGTCAGGATGTCCTTGATGTTGAGCGCCGTCTTGAAGTACTCGTTCGACGTCGACTGCATGTCGATGGTCTGCGGCGCCATGGTGATGACCAGGCCGGACCCCGCCTTCTGTGACAACGAACGCAACGCCTGCGTCATGTAAGCGGAGTTGAGGCCGTTCTCCAGGTCGATGTCGACGCCGTTGAAGCCGTACTCCTGCATCAGCGCGTGCACCGAGTTCGCGAAGTTCGTCGCGGAGGCCGCGCTGTTGACGGTGATGGTGCCCTTTTCACCGCCGATCGAGATGATGACGGACTTGCCGGCGGCCTTCTTGGCCGCGACATCGGCCTTGAACTGGGCGACGGTGTAGCCGCCGAGTCCGGACGAGTCGAGGTTGAAGGTGACCGCGCCCGGTGTGGCGGTCGCGTCGGCGAAGGAGACCGCGATGATGTCGTACTGCGCCTGTACGTCGCTCAGCCTCTGGACGGTCGCGCCGTTGTTGAAGTTCTGCCAGTAGCCGGTCAGCGCGTGCTTCGGCACGTTGGGGTTGCCCGGGTCGCCGCCCCCGCCCGTGGTCGTCCCGGTGACGGCCGCAGACTTCGCCGACTCGCCCGCCGCATTGGTCGCGGACACCTGAAACTGGTACGACGTCGAGGCGCTGAGCCCGGTCACGGTGGCCGACGTCCCGGAAACCGCCTGGGTCTTGGTGCCGTTCCGGTAGACGTTGTAGCCGGTTGCGCCGGACACGCCGTTCCACGACAGGGCGACGGACGATGCCGTGGTCGCTCCGGTCGCGAGCCCGCTGGGCACGGCCGGTATGCCGGGCTCGGGATCGGTGCCCCCGCCGCCGTCGGGCCCGACCACGGTCAGGTCGTCGGCGTGGTAGGCGGGCTGGCCGTACCAGCCGTGCATGTAGACGGTGACGGAGGTCGTGTTCGCCCCGGTCGTGAAACTGGTGGTGAGCTGCTGCCAGCCGGAGGCGCCGGGTGTCCAGGTGGACACGTCGGTCGTGCCGGTGCCGCCGGCGCCGAGGTACACGTACGAGCCCTGCACCCACGCGCTCAGCACGTACGTCGAGTTGGGCTTGACCGCGACAGCCTGCGAACACTTGGCGTTGTCCTGCCCGGCTGGGGTCGCCCTGAGGGCGGCCGCGCCGCCGTGCACTGGGCTGGAGACTGTGGCCCCGCTGCCGGCCGTGCAGGTCCAGTTGGCGAGTCCGGACTCGAAGCCGCCGTTCTTGGCGACGTTGACGTCGGCTGCCTGAGCGCTTCCGGTCAGTCCGGCAACGCCGAGCGCGGATGCGGCGACCACCGCCAGTGCTCTGGCGAACCATCTTCGTGAGCGTGTGGTGCGGTCCACTACTGCCTCCGGTGGGGGTATGGCGAGAGGGGTGCACGAGACAACGGTGGCCACCGTTGCCGTAAAAATGGTCCAGACCAACGGAGTTGTCAAGGCCTCTGCCATCGACCGCCGGAGGCAGCCGGCCATTCCATGACCGCCTCGGAAGAGTGCTCTGCTGTCACCGGATTCCCACCACAACACAACAAACCGTAGGCTGCCCCTCAACGGCCACCGATCACCACGCTCAACAGTGGGCCGCAATCAGAAAGGCGACACCATGAATTCCACAACCAGCACACCGGGCAGCGTCGCGGCTACCACAGCACTCCTGCAGGCGGAACTTCCCCGGCTGGAGGAGCAGCAGCAGTCGCTGGAGTCAGAACTCGCCGCAGTGACCGAACGGTTGGAATCCGTACGCAGCGCGCTCAGCGCCCTGCAGGCACTGTCCCTCGCACCGGAAGTCCAGGAGCCGGCCCCCCAGCCCGAGCCGGAGGCCAGGCCCGCCCCGTCCGCGAGCACCGAGGCCGAACTCGTCACCGGCCCCAAGGCGTCCTCCGGAGCGAAGCGGAAGAGCGCGGAAGCACCCGTCAAGCAGAAGCGCCGTCCGGCGAAGAAGGCCGCCCCGGCGAAGAGCGTCAAGGCAAAGCCCGCGAAGAAGACGGCACCGCCCGCGATGCCGGCCCAGGTCGGCGAGAGCCTCACCGAGCAGATCGCGGCGTTCCTCGCCAAGTCCGGCAAGAGCCCCGTCCGCGCCCGCGACGTCGCAGAAGCACTGGGACGCGACGAAACGGCCAACAGCATCAACGCCGTACGCAGCACACTCGACCGCCTCGTCGCCACCTCCAGGGCGCACCGCGCCGGCCGCGGCCTCTACCAGGCACCCGCCAACTGACCCTGCCGAGCGCCCGGCTCGGCAAGGGAGGACTTCGGCCGGCACCGTGGGCTGCCGCCTCGACGGCGCCCGGCAGGCTCGCAGCATCATGACGTGATGCGCTTTGAGACCGCTCGCGACACCGCCGGACGCCTGCGCGGTGCCGGCCACGCGATCGCACTCACGGCCGCGGAGGAGGCCGACGTACTCAGGGCCTGGGGCGCCAGTCCCGAAACCGGACCCGTTATGAAATCGCAGGTTTGAAAGAGGTTTCCCGTACTCGCGCCAGGCAAGCAGGGAGGGCATGAACAATCCCCGTGAGCCCATGCCCGTAAACGACAACTACCACCCGTATGACCCCAACAGGGACACCCATAGCCGTAGCCGGGACGGCGACGGAGTAAACCGGGCAGCGTTGGCGATCCATACGATCGCGGACATAGCAGCAGGATTTCTGGGCCTGTGGATCCTCCTGTACCTGCTCGACGCCAACCAGGGAAATGTCTTCGTCGGCTTTGTGCACGGCATGGCCGACTGGCTCGCAGGCTGGTCCCAGGACATCTTCACGATGGAGACCGAAGGCCTGAGAGTTTTCCTCAATTACGGCCTGCCCGCCGTAATTTACCTTCTGCTCGGCCATGGGATCGCTGCGCGGGTACGTCGCCTCTGACCGAATTCAGGTCGAGCGCGTCATATATGTCCGTGAGGTCCGCCACCAGTTGCAGTAATTCGCGGACCTCACGGCATGGCGCACCGTCGGTCGTTTCCCACTGATTGTCAGCCTCCCGCAGGGCCACCGATAATTCGGCAGATGTCCGTCCCCCCGCAGGTGCTCGGATCCGTCTCGGCCGCACGCCGAGCGAGCCCGCGCAATGCGGCGCGCGCCGTGCGCAGCTCGGCCATACGCCGCTCGATGTCTGCGAGGTGCTCCTCGATCAGGCCGGCCACATGGACGCACGGTGCCTCGCCGGAGTCGCGCAGGACGAGGATGCTGCGGATCTCGGCGAGGGTGAGCCCGGCGCTCTGAGCGTCCCGGACGAACTTCAGCCGTGGTGTGGTCTCCGGCGGGTAGTCGCGGTAGCCGCCCGGGGTTCGCGGTGGCGCGGGCAGCAGGCCGGTCTCTTCGTAGAACCGGATGGTCTTGGTGGTCAGCCCGCAGGCGGCGGCCAGTTCCCCGATGCGCATGCCACCGAGGCTACTCCTTGACCTTCCAGTGCGGTGGAAGGTCTACGGTCGACAGTCTCGCAGCGAGCATGGCTTGGCCGGATCGCCGACCGTCGTGATCGCCTGCTGGCAGGATCGGAGCATCACCGACCAGGAGGACAGCCATGGACACTCTCAACTCCCAAGATCCGCTCGCCATCGCGGTGACCAAGGCGATCCGCGCCGGTGACGGCCCGGCGCTCCAGCAGCTGCTTTCCGACCACCCCGGCCTGGCCACTGCGAGGATCACTGAAGAGGGCTGCGCCGCCGGGACACGGAGCCTGCTGCACATCGCGACCGACTGGCCCGGCCACTTCCCCAACGGTCCTGCGACGGTCGCCGCCCTCGTCGCCGCCGGAGCCGACCCCAATGCCCGCTTCGCCGGTGCCCACACCGAAACGCCCCTGCACTGGGCCGCCAGCAGCAACGACATCGCCGTACTCGACGCACTCGTCGAGGCAGGCGCCGACATCGAAGCGCCGGGTGCCGTCATCGGCGGTGGCACACCGCTCGCCGACGCCCGCGGCTTCGGACAGTGGCAGGCAGCGCACCGGCTCATCGAACACGGCGCGCGTACGACCCTGCAGGACGCAGCCACTCTCGGCCTGCTCGACAGAGTCGAAGCCCTCGTCGAAGCCCTCGTCGAAACGCCGGAACCGCCGACCCCGGACGAAGTGACCCGGGCCTTCTGGGGCGCCTGCCACGGCGGCCGCCTGCCCACCGCCCAGTACCTGCACCGCCACGGCGCGGACATCAACTGGATCGGCTACGACGACAAGACGCCCCTCGACATCGCCCGCGCCCAGGACGCCGAAGACGTGGTCCAGTGGCTGCGTACGCAGGGCGCGAAGGCCCGCGCCGAGCTGACCTGAGTGCCCGGCTGACGGCCCGTACGCCGCGCCGCTGAACGGGTGGCCACGCCCACCAACCAGGTGACTCTTCGCCCGTGGCACGATCCGAGAGTGGCTTACGCGCGTTGAGGTGGGCTCGTTTCGCCCGTCGACGCCGTTGGGGCCGGGCGGGTCCGACGCATCTCCTGGAGGCTCCGTGCCCAACGCCCATGCGGCGGTGCCGGCCCCGCCGCCCGCGCCCAAGGACGACGCCATCGTCCTCGACTGGCTGGCACTGACGCAGTCGGACACCCGCCCGGACCAGGTACAGATCAGCTCCGACTGGCATGTCTACGCGCACCTGTACGAGAACAAGTCGGGCAAGCCCGGCAAGAAGATCGGCGACGCCTCGGCGCGCTGCAGCGCCGTCGACACGACGCCCCAGGGCGTCGTCACACTGTGCCAGCGAGTGCTGCGTCGAGCGGCATGCCGTCCAGTCAACCAGTGTGCGAACAGTTCGGTGGGCGGACGGACGGCGAAGAACACCAATGGCCGCACAGCGAGCACTCGGCACGGAGCTTCGCCGACCAGTTGAGCGCCAGCCCGCTGACGGCCACGTCGTACGCTTCGTCGCCCACCGGCAGCGACAGCGCGTCGGCCACATCCCTCATCCCTGAGCGGTCCACCGATACGTGACGTCCGGCTCCCTCTCCTCGTTCCGGCTGCCGTCGTTGAAGTCGACCACGCTGAATCCGTACCGCTCGTAGAAAGCCCGGGCGGCGGTGTTTCGCTGGAAGACGTGCAGGTTGAGCTCTACGGGGCTGGCCTCGCGGGCCTTCTCCAGCAGCAGTGACCCGATGCCCCGGCGTCGTACGTCGGGACGAAGGTAGAGGTGGTCGAGCTCTGTTCCGTCGAGGGAGGCGAAGCCCAACAGGTTCCCGGTGTCTTCCTCCTCGGCCACCCACACCGTGGTACCCGGCAGCACGACGTGGGTGATCCAGGCGAGTGTGTCCTCGTCGCTGTGCACCCTCGGCAAGTAGGGCATGGCCTCGGCGCGCGAGGCGAGGAAGACGCTGGTGATGGGTTCCGCGTCTTCTGCGGTGGCTGTGCGCAGTGATACTCCGCCGGTGTGTATGGACGCGTTCGGTGTCATGTCGCTCTCCGTGTTTCGTCTCGGTCAAGCCCGTCATGAGATCACATGGGGTCAACGGCAGGGCTGGCCGGGGGCGTCGGCGCGGAGGATCAGGTCGAGCAGTCCGGGAAAGCGTGCGTCGAGCTCCTCGCGGCGTATCCGGTTGACCCGCTTGGCCCCCTGATCACGCTGTTCGACGGTGTCCCCGGTGGATCCCGCCTCGGTCCCGCCATCCTCGCCGAGGCCGCAGCGGTGGCGGCAGCCGCCGGTTTCCCCGTCCCGGCGGACGAACTCGCCGCCACCACAGCAACGGTGACCCAGCCGTTGTCCTCGTTCGCGCCCTCCATGTACCGCGATGTCGTCGACGGCCGCGCGGCCGAAGTCGAGCACGTCTTCGGCGACCTGGTGACGCGCGCACGCGCCCTGTCGGTCGACACGCCCCTGCTCGACTTGGCCACACTGCACTTGCGTGTCCATCAACACCGCACGCTCACCATGTGAGTACGCGTCAGGAGAGGCGCCAGGCGACGGCGTACGGCTGGGCGAACTGGGTGATCCGGTGGGCGCGGACCACGACCTCTGCGTCCCCGGCGGGGATGTTCTTCCAGCGGACCTGCTCGACGTTGTTGACGCGGTCGAATCCGGGTTCCGTGCCCATGTTGCCGTGGCGTTCCTGGGCGCCCGCGCGGACGATGAGGTCGAGGTCGTTCTGCAGGGCCGGACCGGGCGGGTCGGTCCAGACCAGGGTGATCTTCAGGGTGTGACCGGCCTGCTCCGGGACGCTGATACGGAACGTACGCTCCTCGCCCTGCTCCAGCTCCTCCTCGTCGGCGAAGCCGGCCCGGTTGCCGTCGCCGGGCAGGACAACGGAGCGTTCGAGGTTGACGAGGCCGAAGCCGGAGTTGTTGTTCGGGGAGAGGCCCGCCTCGGTGGGGTTGTACTGGCCTGGGAGGTCCACCGCGCCATTGATCAGCATGGCCTTCAGGAGCGCCGCGCTCGGCCTGGGGGTGCCGTTCTTCATCAGGGCCTCGCGCAGCACCGCCACGCAGCCCGCGACCAGCGGGGTGGACATGCTGGTGCCGCTGCTGAAGAAGAACGCGGGGTCCGAGGAGACGCCGAAGAGCGTGTCGGGCCCCGCCGCGCGCGAGTGCGCCGACAGGATCGAGGTGCCGGGGCCGACGACATCGGGCTTGATGCGGCCTTCCTGGGACGGGCCACGGCTGCTGAACGCCGCCATCCCGGCCGGGTTGCTCGCCTGCCGGTCGTCGCGGATCGGGTTGGCGGGGAAGGATGTGGGCCTCAGCTGGCCGTAGGTGAGGGGGATGTCGGGGCGGCTGCCTTCGCTGGCGCCGATGGTGATGCAGTTCTTGGCGCCCGCCTGCCCGCTGACGGATGCCTGGTTGACACGGCCGTCACGGTCCCGGTCGTGACCGCTGTTGCCCGCCGAGAAGCAGATGACGTACTCCTTGTTGTCCCAGACCATCTTGTCGGTCTCGAACGCTCTGGTGTCGTACGGCAGACTCGGGCGGGTCGGGCCCCAGGAGTTGGTGTGGATCCGCGCCCCGTCCTCCAGGAAGGGCGGCTCGAACAGGTCACGGAGGTCGTCCGGGATGCCTCCGAGTCTGCCGTTCTCGTCCAGGAGGGACTGCAGGACCAGTCGTGCCTCGGGCGCCGTGCCCGTGATCGGGCCGCCCATCGATGCCGACGTACCGTCGCCGAGGACCGAGCCCGCCACGTGCGTTCCGTGGCCGTCGGGGTCGTCCACCTGCTTGGGGTTCGTACGGCCGAGGGCGATCAGGCGGACGACGCGGCCGGTGAAGGCGGGGTGCACGTCTGCCGTGGAGCCGCGGTCGAAGCCGGTGTCGGCGACGGCCACGACCTGGCCCTCGCCCCGGAACTTCGTGCCGTTGAAAGAGATCTGACTATGCATCAGGGTTCCGGCGAGGGTGTTGTGCAGCCCCATCTCGGCGACCTCCTCGACATGCTGTACTTCGTCGAGGTCGGCCAGCGCGGGCAGGTCCTCCTCCCGGACCGTCATACGCACCTTGCGGCGGTTGGGCCGGACATCGCCGGCGCGGGCACCGACGGCCCCGGCAATCCGCTCGCGCACTCCGTCCGAGCCCGTGTCGACGTCCTCGTGCAGGACGACATCGACCGTCCGGGGAGCGGGGCCCGCCGCCTCCATGGGCTCGGCCAGGACGGCGACGGCCGGCCGCAGGCGGTCCGACCGCAGTGACGGCGCGATTTTGAAGCCCTTGAGATAGACGTCCGCCCAGGCCACGAAGGGCAGTGCGCGTACGGCCTCCAGATCGGAGGGCCGGTAGCCGCACAGGTAGGTGCTCTCCGGAACGTATTCGTGGATCATCACGCCGAGCGCCGCAAGTTGCTGCTTCTCCTCGGCGGAGGGAACGTGCGTGGTCTGGACGAGCAGGTAGTTGGACGCGGAAGCGTCGTCGGAGACCAGCGATGCACTGGCCATCTCCCGCGACTGGACCAACGGGTCCACGGTCACGCCGTTGATGGTGATACGAGCCATTGCCACACTCCCCGGATCGCACGCGAAACAGTTGATTACATTCTGTCACCATACGAGCCGGGTGTGTCACTGCGCGGCCGACGCGCCTACCGTGGCCGCGTGCGCCTGCTGCTGACTTCCGACACCCACCTGCCCACTCGCGCCAGGGAACTCCCCGCGCAACTCCTCGCGGGGGCGCGGCAGGCCGACGCCGTGATCCATGCCGGTGACTGGGTGGACACGGCCACCCTGGACCTGCTCGACGCACACGCGCGGCTCATCGTGGGGGTGTACGGCAACAACGACGGCCCCGACCTGCGGGCGCGTCTGCCCGAAGTGGCGCGGGTCGAGTTCGGCGGTCTGCGCTTCGGTGTGGTGCACGAGACCGGAGCCGCTCAGGGGCGGGAGCGCCGGTGCGCGGAGCGCTTCCCCGATCTCGACGTTCTGGTCTTCGGCCACAGTCACATCCCCTGGGACAGCACCGCTCCCGGCGGTCTGCGACTGCTGAATCCGGGTTCGCCGACCGACCGGCGGCGGCAGCCGTACTGCACCTATATGACCGCCGTCGTGGAGGACGGGCGCCTGAGCGGGGTGCGCCTGCACCGCCTCCCGCGGCGCAGCTGAACCGCTTCCGGTCACAACCTCTCGCGTGGCGCTCGCAAGTGAGGGCGTTTTATGACGTTACGTTCGCTTCTGTCCTTCGGGTCAGTCGGAGACGAACTCTGTGAACGCCGCACCGGACGAGAGACACGATGAGACTCCATACGACTGCCGGCCGACGCCTGGCACTGCTGCTGACACTGGTCGCCGGACTGGGGGTGACCCAGGCTCCGGCACCCGCGGCGTACGGCGGGGCGGCCCGGTGCCCGGCGTCCGTGCCCTACCGGTCGGGTGATTCCGGCTATCACACCTTCCGCATTCCGGCCGCGCTCCAGGTACCCGGCGGTGCGCTGCTCGCCTTCGCCGAGGGCCGGCGCAATTCCCCGGCGGACAACGGTGACATCGATCTGGTCCTGCGTCGCTCCTTCGACGGCGGATGCACGTGGCGGCCGCTCCAGCTGGTCGCGGACGCCGGGAAGGACACGGTCGGCAATCCCGTGCCGGTCGTCGACCCCGTCAGCGGTGACGTCGTGCTGGTGACCTGCCGGACGATCGACGGAGCCACGAAGTCGCAGGTGACGTCGGGTCAGGTCGTTCCGTCCGTACGTCGTGTGTACGTCCAGCGGAGCGCCGACGGCGGGAGGACCTGGTCACGGCAGCGGGACATCACCGGATCCGTCAAACCGTCCGGCTGGCGCTGGTACGCGGTCGGCCCGGGCCATGCGGTCGCCCTGCGGCACGGGTTCGACCGGGACCGGCTGCTGGTACCCGCGAATCACAGTTCCGGCGCCAACGGACGCAGTGGTGGGCACTCCCTCTACAGCGACGACGGCGGACACACGTGGCGCATCGGCTATGTGAGCCGATCCGCCGGCGGCCCGCTCGCGCTCAACGAGAGCACGCTGGCCGAGCTCCCGGACGGCAGGGTCTACATCAACGCGCGTGACCACGACCGGAAGGCCGAAGGTACACGCGCGGACGCCTACAGCACCGACGGCGGCCTGACGCTGTCCGTCCCGTTCCGGCCGCAGCCCGAGCTGACGGGGCCGACGGTCCAGGGGAGCGTGCTGCAGGTCTCCCGCGGACTGCGGAGTGGCCCGTTGCTGTACTCCGGTCCGTCGGACCCGGACGGGCGGTTTCGCATGCAAGTGCGGGCCAGCGCCGACGGCGGCCGGTCGTGGCGGCCTGTCTGGTCGGCGTCGGGAGACCCGGCCGGCTACTCGGACTTGGTGCAGACGGACTCGCGGACAGTCGGCCTGCTCTACGAAACAGGGAAGCTGACCTATCACGACACGATCCACTACACACAGTTTCCTTCTCCGAAACTCTCGACAGGCAAGCAACCCTGAGCTCGCGGCAGGCGTCTTGGTCCACAGCAGGGCGCTTCGCCGCAGGTGACGGGCGGCGCCCAGATCCCCGGAGCGTCAAAAGGTCCGGGCACCAGCCCGCTATACACTGCATGTATACATAGAGCGTATAGTTACGCGCTGTTGCCCCGGCCGTGCAAGAAAGGCATCCATGCACAGCAAGGCATTCGCGCCCGAGTACCAAGGCGCCCTCACTAAACTGTCGGTGAACTCCTCCCTGACGGACGTACTGGCCGAGGGAACCGAGCACCTGAGGGCAGCCGAACTCTCCGGCTCGCAGCAGGAGGTGGCGCGGTCCGGGCTCGCCGTGGCCGAGGCGCACCGCAGACTGGGCAACATCAAGGAAGCCGACCAGGCCTGGAAGGCGAGTTACCGGGCCGCCCGATCGGCCGGTGACCTCGGGGCCATGGCCTGGGCGCTGTGGAGCGGCGGCACGCTCGCACGCCAGCGGGGCTCGCTGGCACTGGCCTTCCGACTGCTCGGCCTGGCCGCCGACATGGGAAAGCGCGGCGGAGACGTCGTGGCCCGCGGCTACTCCCTCGCCGGTCTGGCGGAGACCGGACGAATACAGGGCGACTACCAGGCCGTAGCCGTCCTGCACGAGCAACTGCTCGCCGAAGCACGCCAACGCGGCGAGGCCCGCCATACCGTGTGGGCACTGGAGGGCATCGCGCAGATTCACCGCAACACCGGCTCGTACGACACGGCCTTCGCGATGTTCGAGGAAGCGGCCGAGATAGCCGGGAAGGCGGACGACCGGCGGGGACGGGCGTGGGCCCTGCGCGGCATGGCCGACATCGTCTCCCTGCGGGAGGACAACCCGGAGCGGGCCCTCGCCCTGCTCGCCGAGGCAGAACTCTCGTGCCGCGAGATGAAGTTGTCCAGCGCCCTCGCGTACAACCACAAAATGCGCGCCAACGTGCTTTACCGCGCCCGCCGTTATGCCGAAGCCCGAGAGGTCTACGAGCAGGCGCTCGCGGAGTTCCGTGCCATGAGCGAGCCGCGGGGCGAGGCGCTGGCCCGGCTGGGGCTGGTCAAGGCGCGCGCCCATCTCGGCCGGGGCCGGGCCGAAACAGCTGCGGAACTGGACGAGTTGGGCCGTACGCTCGACCGGATCGGCCTGCGTCACGCCCGGGACATGGTCGACAAGGCCCATGCCGAACTCGGGGTCATACCTCTCGCCACGGCGGCGGGCGAGGAAGTCGGCCCACGATGACGATGCCCACAACAGCCCGGGCCACCGCACCGCAGATCCTCGCCCGCTGCCGCGATCTTGTGCGGCCGGCCCTCACGCAAGCGGTCCAGCGCCTTCACCCCTGGCCGGCCGAGATGGCCGCCTTCTCACTCGGCTGGAGCGAGGTGGGCGGCACGCTCGTCCCCGGCACGCACGGCTCGCACAGCTCGCACGGCAAGGGAGTGCGCCAGGCGCTGACCGTGCTCTGCGCCGAGGCGGCGGGCGCCCCCGGGGAGAACGCCGTGGTCGGCGCGGTCGCCGTCGAGCTGATCCACACGTTCTCGCTTCTGCACGACGACATCATGGACGGCGACGAAACACGCAGACAGCGCGCGACCGTCTGGAAGGCCTACGGCACCGGCCCCGCGGTGTTGGCGGGGGACGCACTGTTCGCCCTCGCCGTGGAGACCCTGGCGAACTCCCGCACCGTACACAGCGGGGCAGCGGTGCGGCACCTGGCCTCGACGCTCAACGACCTGGTGCGCGGTCAGGCGGAGGACCTTCTGTTCGAGTCCCGGCCGTGGACGGGGCCGGACGCGGTGCGGCCGGACGAGTACCGGTCCATGGCCGGCCACAAGACCGGCGCGCTGCTCGGCTGCGCCGCCGGACTGGGCGCCGTGCTCGCCGGGGCCCCGGCTCCAACCGTCGATGCCCTCGCCCGGGCGGGCCGGCATCTCGGGGTGGCCTTCCAGGCGGTGGACGACCTGCTCGGGATCTGGGGCGATCCGCAGGTGACGGGCAAGCCGGTCCACAACGATCTGCGCCGGCTGAAGAAGACGTACCCCGTCCTGGCAGCCCTGGCCACGGACGGACCGGCCGCACGACACCTCGTCGCGCTGCTCACCTCGGGCGATCCGCTCGACGACGTCACCGCACGACGGGCCGCCCGGCTCATCGAAGACGCGGGCGGACGCTCGGCCACCCTGACCGAGGCGCACCACCACCTGGACAGCGCCCGCGCATGCCTGGACAGCGTCTCGTTGGCGCCGACGGCGGTCGGCGAGATCCTCACACTCCTGCCGTTCCTCATCGACCGCAGAATGTGACCACTCGCCCCACGCGAGCCGTCTCCCGGGTGTGATCCGAGGGCGTGAGCAGAGGTGTGATCTGCGCAGTCGCTCTCCCGGGAGACGGTGACGCCTCGATCAGGTCTTCCTGCCACGCCGCACGATGATGATGACTGCGGCGAGCACGGCCAGACCGGCGAGCAGCAGCACTGCTCGGTCGGCCCGTGTTCCCTCAGCCGCCTGATAGGCCCTCTCCCGCACCGGCTGCGGCGTCCTGTCCTCGATCTTCTGTCCAAGGACGTGGGCCGTTCCGGTCACCTGTTCCTTGGCGTGCGCAGCCTTCTCTCGGACCGGCTGAGGGGTCTTGTCCTGCGCGGCATGGAGCACATGGGCGGCCTTGCCCTGCACCTGGCTCCTGACCTTTGCCGCCTTCTCCTGCGCCTGAGTTCTGATGTCGGCCTTGGCTGCCAGCGCGTCGACCGTACGGCCCAGCTTCTCGCGGGTTCCCGCGACCTGCTCCCGCAATTCGTCGGGAGTGAGTGTGGAGCGGTCGGACCTGCTCCCATGTCGGTGTTTCGTCATCGCCGTGCCCTCTCCTTGATCACGGCCACGTCGGCCTTGACGCCGGCGATGGCCTGCTCGGGTGCGGGGGGAATGGCCCGGCTGACCTGCGTCTTGCCCACGAGGGCGAGTACAGCCGCCGTCACGAGCAGAGCGCCGGTGACGACCAGGGCAGAGAGCCAGAGTGGCCAGACCAGGTCCAGAGCGACGATCGCGGTGGCCACGCCTGCCAGCAGGGCGACGAAACCGATCACACCGGCTCCGCCGAACATGCCGCTGCCGAGCCCGAACCGTTTGCCCTTCTGCTGCATCTCGGCCTGCGCCAGCTGCAGCTCCTGCCGTATCAGCTGGGAGATCTGCTCCGATGCCTGCTTGACCAGCTCGCCCACCGACTGCTCGGTGTCAGTACGGGGCGGGTGATCCAGTGATCTGCTCATTGTCGTGACCTGCCTTTCGGGGCAGCAGCGGCCGCCTAACGATTTCCGGCCTTCCGTGTTGCCACCACGGGTCCTCTCCCTCGTTGCGTGTGGTGTGGCTGCTGTCCCCCGGCGCGTACCCCTTGCTGTCGTGGGCATGTGCTGGGTGTGACGTCGTTTTCGGCGGAGCAGCCGGTCACGTTTCCCCTACTGACGGCGCGGTGGCTCAGCCAGACCTTTGTGAATTGGCCGTATGCCCCGGAGGAGGTACAGGCCCTGTTGCCGGGCGGCCTTCGGGTGGATGTGTTCCGCAACGCCGCATGGGTGGGTGTCGTCCCGTTCCTGATGACCGAGGTGAAGGTCCTCGGTGTGGTCGCCGTACCGGGCCAGGAATTCAGCGAAACGAATGTACGAACGTACGTGCGGCTTCCCGACGGCAAACGCGGCCTGTGGTTCCTGTCCATCGAGGCCGGCAATCCGATCATGACGGCGGCCCGTCTGGCAGGTGTCCCCTACCACGCGGGGAACCTGAAGATCAGGACGGACGGTCCTGTCATCCACTACACCGGGGAACGCCGCGGTGGCGGCCCCCGGTACCGGCTGACGGTACGTACCGGCGCTCCGGTCGAGATGACCGAGGAGGATGCCTGGCTGACCTCACGGTGGCGGGCCTTCACCCGGACAGCGGGCCTGCTCTGGGAGACACCGGTCGAGCACCCCCCGTATTCCCTGGCACGCGTCACACTCCTCGACCTGGACGAGACCCTCACCGTGGGCGCGGGCCTCTCGGCTCCCGTGGGAGAGCCTGTCGTTCACTACTCCCCGGGAGTCGGGCCCGTACGGCTGGGAGTAACACGCCCGGCCGCGGCCTGCCGCAGTCGATCCTCTTCCTCGGCCCTGGCGCCGTGACGGGGCTGGGGAGTGCGGCGGATCAGGCCGCCGCCCTAGGCGTCAGGTGATGGTTACGCCCTGCTGGAGCAGCAGCGCGACATCGACCGCGGCGATGCCGATTGCCGCGAGAAACGGCAGCCTCGGCCACCGATGGCCCAGCAGCGCGCTGCCGACCGCCGTGATCAGAGCCACCGACAAAGCCGTTGCCCCGGCCATACCGACCGGGCCGGGACGGGCGAGCGCGAGCAGCGCGGTGGCCGTCACGAGAGGGAGCGGCAGCAGCAGCCGCGCCCGGGTCGGGCCCAGCCGCTGGGGCCAGCCGTGGACGCCGGTTGCCAGATCGGCAGCGATGTCCGGGAGCACGTTCGCCAGGTGCGCGCCGACTCCGAGCAGCGCTGCGGAGGCGACAACCCACCACGCGGGCCAGGGCCGTCCCGCCGGGCCGAGCGATACGAAGGCAGGGAGCGCCGCGAATCCCACGGCGTACGGCAGCCAGGACAGCGGGGTGGCCTTCAGCCGGAGGTTGTACGTCCAGGCTGCGGCCACGCCGATGAGGTGGACCGTACCGGCGAGTGGACCGTAGGCAAGGGACAGCGGTACGCACAGGGCCAGGGCGGTGATCGCGGCGCGGCGTACGGCGATGACGCTCACCGATCCGGCGACCACGGGTTTGGTGCGCCGCCGGGTGGTGGTGTCCCGTACGGCGTCAACGGCGTCGTTGCTCCAGCCGACGGACAACTGCCCCGTCAGCACGGCGGCGGCGACCAGCAGGCATCCGCCCGCGCCCTGACCACCGGCCACCGCCATCACGGTCATCAGGACGGTGACCACTGCGGTCGGGCCGGGATGACACGCCTTCAGGAGGCCGCTCAGGGGGCGCGGCTGAAGACACGCCCCAGGGGACGCCGATGCCGCGTCGGCCCGGGCCGCAGCGTCCACGTCCAGTTCAGCGTCCACGCGCTCATGCTAGGCAGCCCGGCCGTCGCGGAGGCCAGCCGCCGGACGGGCGACATGGCGTGATGCGATGCCGAGCGGGGGCACTCATTGCAAGGTCCCCCGTTCTCGACCTCGGACCGCAGATGACCCGGATCGCCGCTGTTCACGGAGCTTTGGCTCCTCACCGGCACGCCCAACGAGAGATCACGGACATGATCGCCCGCGTATGTCTGCCCGAGGGGACGGATCGCGGGGTACTCGACCGTCTGCATGACAGCGCGAAGGTGAAAACCCGTCATACGGCGCTGCCGCTCGACTCATACGCGGAACTTCGCGATTTCGGGGCGGTCAACGACGCCTTCATCGAGGGTGCGGTGAGCCTCGGTGCCGAGGCGGTCGGCGCGGCGCTGGACGCGGCCGGCCTCTCGCCGCGCGACGTCGACCTCCTGATGTTCACCTCGGTGACCGGCATCGCCACACCGTCGGTCGACGCTCGCCTCGTGGGGCCGCTCGGACTGCGTCCGGACGTCAAACGCGTCCCCGTCTTCGGCCTGGGGTGCGTCGCGGGGGCGGCCGGAATCGCCCGCCTGCACGACTACCTCCTGGGCCGCCCCGACGACGTGGCCGTCCTTCTGTCGGTGGAACTGTGCTCTCTCACCTTCCAGCGCAGCGACGCCTCACCGGCCAATCTCGTCGCCGGCGCACTGTTCGGGGACGGCGCCGCGGCTGTCGTCGCATGCGGCGCGCGCCGTACGGCCGCCACGGGACCGGTCGTGGTCGGGACGCGCAGTCATCTCTACCCGGACACCGAGCACGTGTTGGGCTGGGACATCACGGCCTCCGGCTTCCGCGTCGTACTGGATGCGAGTGTCCCTGATGTCGTACGCAAGCACCTCGCCGCCGACGTCGACGCGTTTCTCGCCGATCACGGTCTCTGCCGGAGGGACATCGCTGCCTGGGTATGCCACCCCGGCGGCCCCAAACTGCTTGAGGCGGTCGAAGAAGCCCTTGAACTGCCGTGCGGCGCACTCAACTTGACCTGGAGTTCGCTTGCGGCAGTGGGCAACCTCTCCTCGGCCTCGGTGCTCCACGTCCTGCGCGACACCCTTGAACAGCGCCGCCCACCGGTCGGCACGGCCGGACTGCTGCTCGCCATGGGCCCGGGGTTCTGCTCCGAACTCGTCCTGCTCCGCTGGTAGGCCATTGGATTTGGTAGGGAGGGCAACCCATGCTCTGGTTCACCTTGCTGGTCCTGGCGGTCGGCGCGGAGCGCGTGGCCGAGCTCGTCGTGGCCCGCCGCAACGCCCGCTGGAGCCTGGCCCGCGGGGCCGTCGAAGCGGGACAGCGGCACTATCCGGCGATGGTGGCCCTGCACACCGGGCTGCTCGTCGGATGCCTGGCGGAAGTCCGGCTGGCCGGGCGGTCGTTCGACCCGGCGCTCGGGTGGGGCATGGCCGCCGTCGTGGTGGCGGCACAGGCCCTGCGCTGGTGGTGCATCCGCACGCTGGGGCCGCGCTGGAACACCCGCGTGCTGGTCGTGCCGGATCTTCCCCTGGTCGCGAGCGGCCCGTACCGGTGGCTGAGCCACCCCAACTACGTGGCGGTAGTGGCTGAAGGGCTGTCCCTGCCGCTGGTGCACGGCGCCTGGCTCACCGCGCTGATTTTCACCGTACTCAACGCCGCGCTCCTCACCGTACGGATTCGCTGTGAGAACCAGGCGCTGACTCCCGCGCGCGCCGCTGTCGGCAGCAGGGCGGGTGCCGGGCTGTGATCGACCTGCTGGTGGCGGGCGGCGGACCGGCCGGGCTGGCCACGGCCATCCACGCGGCGTCGGCCGGCATGGAAGCGGTGGTGATCGAACAGCGCAGCACCCCGGTGGACAAGGCATGCGGCGAGGGGATCATGCCCGGCGGTGTGCTGGCTCTGGACGCCCTGGGCATCCGCGTCGGCGGTCGGGCACTGCGCGGCATTCGCTACGTGGACGGACGGTATTGCGCGGAGGCTCCATTCCGCGACGGCTCGGGTCTTGGTGTTCGCCGTACGGAGTTGCACGCGGCGCTGGCCCGGCGGGCTGCCGAACTCGGCGTCAGGGTCGTCACGGGCAGGGTCGGAGATGTGCGGCAGAGTACGGACACGGTGAGCGCGGGAGGGCTGCAGGCGCGCTGGCTGGCTGCCGCGGACGGCCTGCACTCGCCGCTGCGCCACTCGCTCGGCCTGGACCTTCCCAACCGTCGGCCGCGGCGCTACGGCCTGCGAAGGCACTACCGAGTGGATCCGTGGACGGAGTTCGTCGAGGTGCACTGGTCGCCCTTCGGCGAGGCGTACGTGACACCGGTCGGCGAAGGCCTGGTCGGAGTGGCCGTACTGAGCACGATGAGGCGCGGCTACGACGCACACCTGGCCCACTTCCCCCGGCTGCTCCAGCTCCTCGACGGCCCCACCGCCACCCCGGTACGCGGCGCCGGACCACTGCGCCAGCGGGCACGCCGCCGTACGGCAGGGCGGGTACTCCTCGTGGGCGACGCGGCCGGTTACACCGACGCGCTCACCGGCGAGGGACTCGCCCTCGCGATGGCTTCGGCCGAAGCGGCTGTGCGCTGTCTGAGGTCTGGGCGGCCTCAGGCGTACGAGGGGTGCTGGCGGCGACTGTCCCGCAGGCATCGCCTGCTGACGGAGGGGCTCGTACGGCTGAGCAGTCACGCGGCCGCCGCTCGCCTCGTCGTACCGGCGGCGGCCAGGCTTCCGTCGGCCTTCGCCGCGGCTGTCCATGCCCTCCAGTGACTCGCAGCATCGCTTACGGAGGCGTGTCGGGCAGTGCGCCGACTGATCCTGGTCAGCTACCCGCGATCCTGGCTGGTGATCCAGCGGCGGTCGGTGGCGGCGTACTCGTAGCGCGGCATTCCCTTGGTGCCGCTGGTGCGGAAGGGTTGTCCGCTGTCGCTGATCCGGACCGTGCCCGAGCGCGCACCGCTGCTCCACTCCAGCTCCAGGTACCAGTAGCAGTCGCAGTTGACCGTCCTGGAGGTCACCAGCAGCACCTCGGGGTCTGAGGCCGTCACGGTGTACGGGAACGAAACCGCGGGGATCCGGGTTCCGGCCACACCGTCGAAACCCGCGACGGAGCGGGCGACGGGGCGCGGGGCGTCGAGGTTCACGTCGATGTAGCGCGGGCTGAGTGCGCCGCCGCAGCCGTTGTTCATCCCGTAGACGTTCCGCTTGGCAGGCACAGCGCGCTCGGTGACGCGCACGCGAAGTGCCTCAAGCACCACCGTCTTCTCGGAGGTGCCCTGGAGGGAGATACGCACATTGGTGTCGCCGCCGTGCAGTGCGCCGAGGGAGCGCGCCCACTGCTTGGCGTCCTGTTCCACGGGTGGCGGAGGGACCTGGTCCGGGCTGCGGTTGATCAGGTAGTTGTGGTTGCAGCCGCTCTGCCAGACGTCGGAGTCGGCGGTCCAGGTGAACGGGACGGCGGGGCCTGTTGCGCCGCCCGTGGGCACGCGCTTCTCTGTGCTGGGCGGCGTGCTTCTCGCGGGGTTCCGGCGCGGGGGCGCGCTGGTTGACGCCTTGGGGCTGCCGGACTTGCTCGGGTGTGCGGTGGGGCTGCCGGGCGGCGGTGGTCCCGTTCGGTCGTCGCCGACCCCCTCGACGGAGGCGGCGGAACGGCGGTCGTCCGCAGCTCCGGACCCCGGCCCCGCAAGGGCCAGCGCGGCGAGCCCGGAGGCGACGGCGACAACCGCAGCCGCGGCAAGAACCACCTTGCGCAGGCGTCGCGGTCGGCGGGGCGGACTGGCGGGTTCGTGCGTCGTGAGTTCTGACGTCCTGGAGGCCGACGCCGCGTGGGCCGACGCCGTGTGCACCGAGCTCGTGGGCACCGACGGCGTACGGGCCGACGCCGTATGGGCCGAGCTCGTGGGCACCGACGCCGTCGGCACCGACGTCTCAGAGGGCGGCGTCGAAGCCGCCGCCGTAGCGGCCGCCTTCCGGATGGTCTGCGGGCGCCGGGTCGCGTCCGCCAGGATCCACAGTCGGTGCAATTCGAGCAGCTCCTGCGGTGGCGCCCCGCACAGCCGTGCCAGCCGTTCGACCGGCGCGAAGTGCGCTGGTACCGCCTCGCCCGAGCCGTACCGGTGCAGTGTCGACGCGCTCACGCCCAGGCGTCGCGCCAAGGCCCCGTAGCTCCGGCCCGAGCGTTCCTTGAGCCCTCGCACCTGCTCCGCGAACAGCTCGACTTCGGCTTCCCTCGACGTGCTCATCCGTCCCCCGCCCCTCAGCCATTCCGGGCCGCATTCCACCCCACCCGCATATCCCCACGTCAGTGGGGGTGGAATGGTTCCACCGTCCCGTACGGCCGCGTTGGCATTGCGCTGGTCGGCTTCACCTGCCAAAGCTGATCAATGTCTTCATCAACCACCGCAACGGGGGATATTCCGTCCATGCCTGCATTCCGTACCACGCTCGCCACCACCTTCACCGCCGTCGGCCTCGCCCTGAGCGCCGCCCCGCTCACCCCGGCCACCGCGGCCCCGGCCACCCTGTCCCCCTCCCCGTCCCCCTCTCCGGTGTTCCTCAACGCCGCACAGATGCCCGCCTCCTCGACACCGTGGACGGCCGGGAGGGTCACCAAGGGCCTGCCGGAAGGGGGCGTGTTCTGCGCTCCGGGTGCCCTGCCGGGCAAGGGCACCAGCCACCGTATGTTCCGTACCGAACTGGACACCGGAGGCCTGCAGATCACCACGGTCGCCACGTCCACCGCGAAGGCCGCCGAGACAGTCACCACACTGCGCCGGGCACTCGCCACGTGCGCCGGGCGCATCGAGCAGCAGTACCCCACCACGCAGGCGAGCAGCGTCTACCACGGCAGGCTGGCGGTGGAGGAGGGCGCATACGTCTACAGCCTCGACACCGAGGACCGCGAGGTCGGCAGCACCGACATCAACTTGTTCTCCGTGGGCCGCGACGGACGCACCGTCACCTACGTGCAGTGGGGCCGCCTGGGCGACCTGGAGGACGCCCCGCTGAAGGGCTTCAAGGCAACCACCCGTACCGCGGTGAAGAATCTCTACCGCTGATACGCCCAGGGGCGGCGCGCTGTACGGACCGCAGCGCGCCGCCCCGCGTAGCCCGGGCCCGCGATGGGCCGCCCACCCTCACCACTCGCAGAAGGAGTCCATTGATCACCACACGCCGTCGGCGCCGTCTGCGCGTTCTGACAGTTCCACTCCTCGGTCTTGTGCTGGTGACGGGGTGTCAGTCGTCGGACGCCGCGGATACGAAGAACCGGGAGCCGGACGCGGCGGTCACCGACACAGCGCGGGCCCGCATCACCATCTCGCCCGCCGGCACCGGGACCGGTCCAGTGGATCCCGGGCACACCGTCAAGGTGGTAACCGACCGCGGAACGCTGACATCCGTCGAGGTCAAGCCCGCCGGGGACGAGGGCGTCCAGGTGACCGGCACCTGGAAGAATGCCAGGCGCACCTGGCAGTCCGACCGCACGATGACGCCCGACACTGCGTACGTCGTCGAGGCCACCGCCACCAACGCGGCCGGCGGCACGACCCGTACCCGGAGCACGTTCCGCACGAGGGCCCCCAAGCAGGTCAACGGCGTGACCGTCACGCCCTCCAACGGCGCGGTCGTCGGCGTCGGGCAGCCCGTGTCGATCGCCTTCGACGCGCCTGTCCGGGACAGGGCGGCGGTCGAGCGGCGGCTGTCGGTCACCACCACCCCGAAGACCGAGGGCTCGTGGGGCTGGACCCGCGACCCGCTGACCGGCACCGAGCGGGTGGACTGGAGACCCAGGCACTACTGGGCCAAGGGCACCAAGGTGACGATGCGTGCCGAGCTCAGCGGCGTGGACACCGGCGGCCGCCACCTGCGGCGCGACGTCAGCACCACCTTCACCACCGGAACCGCCCGGATTTCGGAAGTGGACCTGCTCAAACACACGATGACGGTGTTCGAGGACGGCAAGAAGGCCAAGGTCATCCCCATATCTGGCGGCGAGCCGCGGTACCCGACCTGGAACGGCACGATGGTCGTCCTCGGCAAGCAGCGCCTCGTCCGTATGACGTCCGAATCGGTCAATATCGACGACCCGTACGACAAAAACGTGCCGTGGGCCGTCCATCTGACGACCTCGGGCACTTATGTCCACGCCGCCCCGTGGAACGAAGGCAAGGGCTACTTCGGCCGGGTCAACAAGAGCCACGGCTGCGTGGGGATGTCCGGTGCGAACGGCAAGTGGTTCTACAAACGGTCCGTCCCCGGTGACATCGTCGAGGTCACCGGATCGCGCAGTGCCACGGTCGCGACCGGCAATGGGTACGGCGACTGGAACCTGAGCTTCAAGCAGTGGCGCAGGCTCAGTTCCCTGCGCTGAGCAGCCGCACCGCTCCCGGCCCGGGTCGCCTCGCGGGAACGCCCGACACGGGGCGGGTGGAACCACGCGGCGAGTCCGGGCACGCCGGGCACTACCAAATGTGACCTGTCCACGTCATAATCCCAAGGCCGATCGGGCGGCCGAGGGGACGGGCTCATGAGTGTGGACCGGCGAACCTTTCTCACAGGTGCGACGGCGCTCTCCGCGACCGCCCTGCTGGGCTTACCGAGCGCAGCCGCGGCGCCGCAGACGCTCTCCGTACAGGACTGGATGGCGGGCCTCGACGACTCCACCCCAGTGCAGCGGCTGACCATCCCCGGCACCCACGACTCGGGCGCGCGCGTCGGCGGACCTTGGGTGGCGTGCCAGAACACCTCCGTCGCCGAGCAGTTGAACAGTGGCATCCGCTTCCTGGACGTACGATGCCGGGCCATCGGCGACTCCTTCGCCATCCACCACGGCGCGTACTACCAGAACCTGATGTTCGGCGATGTGCTCATCGCCTGCCAGGACTTCCTGCGGGCCCGCCCCACCGAAACCGTCCTGATGCGTGTCAAGCAGGAGTACTCCGAGGCGGCCGACGCCGAGTTCCGCCGGATCTTCGACCTCTACCTCGACGCGAAAGGCTGGCGGCCGGTCTTCCGTATCGACGCGGGTCTGCCGACGCTGGGGCAGGCCAGAGGCAGGATAGTTCTGCTCGCCGACAACGGAGGGCTGCCCGGCGTCCGGTACGGGGACTCGGCGCTCTTCGACATCCAGGACGACTACATGGCCGAGCCGGGCGCCAAGTTCCCCAAGATCGAAGCCCATTTCCGCAAAGCCGCCCAGCAGCCCGGAAAGCTCTTCCTCAACTACGTCAGTACGTCGGCACTGCTGCCGCCCCGCTGGAACTCCGACCGGCTCAACCCCAGAGTGCACGGCTTCCTCGACGGCGCGGAGGCGGGCGGCTGGAAGGGGCTCGGTGTGGTGCCGATGGACTTCCCCAACACCCGGCCGGGACTGGTGGAGTCCCTCATCCGGCACAACCCCGGGCAGGGCGCCCAGGGGGCATGAAGGAGCCGTTCCGGGCAGTCACCTCCGGGAGCGGGGCGACACCCGGGAACGTAGGCTGGAAATGGACTCGGGGCACGTACGCTCACCCCGCCGGGAGGCGGATGATCATGGCCGGAATCGTGAGCAGGAACTTCGACTCCGCGGACGAGACCCGTCCGTTCAAGGAGGGCAAGGGCAGGCTCGATTTGATCACCACAGACCGCGGCCCGGTGGGCCGGGCGGTGTTCGAGCCGGGCTGGCAGTGGTCCAAGCACATCAAGCCCATCGCGGGAACCGACAGCTGCCAGGCCGCCCACACCGGTTACGTCGTGAGCGGCCGGATGAAGGTCACCATGGACGACGGGGAGACCGGAGAGTTCGGGCCGGGCGACTTCATGGACATCAAGCCGGGCCACGACGCCTGGGTGGTCGGCGACGAGCCGTGCGTGGCCCTGGACTGGGTCGGCTTCGGGGACTACGCCAAACCGGCAGGCACCTGAACCACGACTTCGCCGCCCGGTGAGTGCCGGCCGGGCACGTCCGCGACGAGCTGCCCGGCCGGGGCACGGCACGCCTACACGCTCTTTCGGTAAGGCGTGCGAACACGGCCACGTTGTCGGGGTAATACCGCTCCGACTTGTCGTAACGCCCGCCACATGTGATCAGGCGCAGACCCGCGTGGTCGACGCTTGGCGACGGTGCGTTGACGGAGAGCGTGTGGGTGTTGGCCGGTCAGGCGCTGCGGCTGGTGACCCCGTTGACCTGTGCGTCTCTGACGGGCTGCGCCGGAATGGACGCGCCCGGTGACGCCGTCTCGCTCAAGTGCCCCACGCTCGGGCGGGCCCGGTCCACGGCCGCGGTTCCGGTGATGGCCGTGGTCGTGGTCGTGGCGCTCAGGGTGGCCGGTTTGCTGCGGTCGTTGCTGCGGTCGGCAGGCGCATTGGCCATCGCGGTGGACCAGGTGCGGAGCCGGTGGCTGGCAGCCTCGTCGAGGCTGACGGGCGCCCCGCTCTGTACGGCCAGCCGGCTCGCCTCCCGGCCGAGCGCGGCCACGTCGTCCCAGCGGAGGTGCAGCACCACGGACAGTTCAGCACCGCCGTCCGGAAGCCCTTGCATCATCGGCTCGTCACGATTACTCATTGCCGCTCCTGTCGTTGACGCGGAGACCTTCGCCGCGCCTCGCTGGGGCGCGGATAGCCGGTAGTACGCAATGGGCGGACGTCGCGTTCAGAGCGAATTGCTGCGCGTGATCACTCAGGCGCTGCCGCCGACGTACAACGCTCCCGCATTTGTCGCGTACGCGTCTGGACGTCCGCGCCCCGCGGGGCCACTGTGGTGCCCCATCACCGCGCGGGAGGGAGACAACTGTGAGGCGCGGACGGATCCCGGTTTTCGTCGCACTGGCACTGGCACTGGCACTGGTCTGGGTGACCGGTTGCTCGGACGCCTCCGACTCCTCCGCCGCTCCCCCGCCTGCTCCTCCCGGTACGTCGACCGCCGCACGGCCGGTGGAGTCCGGGTCGGCCCCGCCCGCCGGGGCACCGTCGAAATCGCAGCAGCAGCCGCGTAAGAAGTCCCGCGTGGTGTACGTCGGGGACTCGCTCGCCATGGAGAACCAGCTGGTCCTGGCCGACCGGATCTCCGCCGACGGGCGCGCGACCGTACACCGTGCGCCGTACTCCGGTACGACGCTGTGCGACTACCGGGCGGACAGGCCGTACGACTCTCTCGTGCCGCCTCGCCACAAGGCGGCTGCTCTGGTCAAGTCCCAGCGCCCGCGGGTCGTCGTGCTCCAGTTCTGGGGCAACTCCTGGGCGTACACGCCGTGCATGGACTCGATCCCCCAGGGCGGCGGTTCGCGCTACTACACCCGGTACGCGGCCGACGCGAAGGCACTCACGGAGCAGATCGCGGCAGCGGCCCGCGAGGTTGGGATCCCACGGCCCAGGATCGTGTGGGTGCTGCAGGCGCCCGACGCCTTCTCGCCGGACCGGGTCCGGCGCGTCAACGGCATCTACCGGGCCCAGGCCGCCGCCTCCGGGGACATGGTGGCGGACGCCGGCCGGCAGGTGAGCCCGGCAGGTGACCGCTACACCTGGGCGCAGCGGCTGCCCTGCAACGACGACGAACGGGCCCGCGCACGCGACTGCAGCGGTGGGCTTGCCACGCTGCACCGTGGCGACGACCATCTGCACTTCTGCCTCGCCCCGACGACGAAGCGGCCGCGGCCCTGTCCGGTGCGTTCGCCGGGGATCGTGCGCTACTGCAAGGCGATCGCCACGGTCGTAGACGCGTATCTGCGCCGGTCGGCCTGACTTGGCCCAGAACCCTCGTCTGCCGTTCTCGGATGGCGCAGTAGCGCGGAATGCCCGTTCAATGTAACGAGGCGTGCGCCGCAGTGACGCACGGCAACCCTCGGTGGGTGCCACCGGCAGTTCGGCGAACGGAGCCGCGCCATGACAACCGACCCGGCCATGCGCAAGCATCGACCCCCGACCCTGGATGCCGCCGCACCCGACCTGCGGGCGCCGAGCGTCGGCACCGTCGGTGGCCCGGAATCCGCGGAGCCCGCGGCCCCCGCGACCTCTGCGGCTGTCGATCTGCCGTTCGACCCGCCGGTGTGGCCCCCGTCCACCCCCAAGCCGGTCTTCGGCGACCCGTTCGCGATCGGCGCGGTCCTCGCCGGTTCGGCCCTGTTGCACCGCGAGAAGCTGGACGACGCGACGCAAGCACCCGACGCGCAGGCCAGGCAATGAGGAACATCGTCCTGATGATGTCGGTGTCCCTTGACGGGTTCATCGAGGGGCCGGACCGTCAGATCGACTGGCACATGGTCGACGACGAACTGCACAGCCACTTCAACGACCAAGCCAGGTCGATGGGCGCCTTCCTGAACGGACGCGTCACCTACGAGCTCATGGCCGACTTCTGGCCGACCGCAGACTCCGACCCCTCAAGTACTGCGGCCATGGTCGAGTTTGCCGGTATCTGGCGGGACATGCCCAAGGTCGTGTTCTCCCGCACCCTGGAGCGGGCCGACTGGAACACGACCATCGCCCGGGACGTCGACGTCGAGGAGATCAGGGCGCTCAAGGCGCAGCCCGGCGGAGACATGGGGCTCGGCGGGGCCGACCTCGCTGCGGCGTTCATGGAGCGCGATCTGATCGACGAGTTCCGGATCTACGTACACCCGGTCCTGATCGGACGGGGCAAACCGCTGTTCCAGGGATCGGACTCCAAGATCAACCTCCGGCTCGTCGAGACCCGGACCTTCGGCAACGGGGTCGTCCTCCTCCATTACCGGCGTACCGAGTACCGGCGTACGGAGGCATCCGATCAGGGGTGATCTTCGCGGAACAGCGCGTCGATCTCCCGCAGGAAGTGGTCCATGTCCCTGGGCCTGCGCGAGGTGATGAGTACCCACCCGCCGGAGTCGTCGCTGACGACCGGCTTGTCCACCCAGTTGCCGCCGGCGTTGCTGATGTCCGTCTTGAGCGAGGCGTAGGAGGTCAGGGTCTTGCCCTCCAGCACCCCCGCCTCGACCAGTGCCCACGGCCCGTGGCAAATCGCCGCCACCGGGCGCCCCGAAGACTGGAACGAACGGACAATGCCGACCGCCTTGTCGTCCAGGCGCAGCCTGTCGGCGTTCTGCGTGCCGCCGGGTACGAGCAGCATGTCGTACGCGGAGGGCTCCGCCTCGGCCAGCGTGAGTGTGGGCTCGACGGTCTCGCCCCGCTTCTTGTCACCGATGAGGGTCTGGATCGGATCCGCCGAGACGGCCGCCACATCCACCTCGGCGCCGGCTTCCCTCAGGTGCTGTACGGGGACGACGAGTTCGTCGTGCTCGACGCCGTAGTTGGTCACGATCGCCAGGACACGGCGACCGGCCAGATCGTTGTCTTGGGCAGTTGTCATACGGCGTCTTCCCCAGGTCTGCTCGTCTCGGAGGGAGCCGCCCGGGGCTTCGCCACCCCGGGCCGACTCCCTCACACTTCCTACGTCCGGCCCGCAACGGCCGCCAACACGCCACGACGCCGTCGGCCCCGCGTCATCCGATTGCCCGGCCGTCTGCTGCCGATCAGGGGAACCGCCGGTGCTCCGGCGCTACGCCTTGCGCCGCAGAGGGCCCCAGACGCCCTCCTGACGGGCGACCTCCGCCTCTGCTTCTTCGATCACTCGCCGATCGATCCAGCCGACCGGTTCCACCTTCCTGACCAGCGGCTCGTTGTCGGGACCGCGGCCCGTCTCCTGACCGCGCAGCGCCCAGGGGCGCACTCCTGGGCCCTTGTCGCGGGGCAGGTGCGAGTAGTCGTACAACCGGCGGGCCACCCACACCCTCACCGGTCGGTCTCCCCACCACGGCTCGACCGCCAGGGCGTTCGCGGACAGGCCCGGCATCGCCACGCCCGTCAGGTCGTCCCTGCTCGACGCCGACTCCAAGTCGGCAGCGGGGCCGTGCGACCAGCGAACGTACAGATGCTCGTGACGCTCGACGAGCGCGGTCACGTCATCGAGGGTGTGCAGGACGGGCAGCTCGTCCGCGGTGCTGCTCATACCGGTCCTCGGGTCTTCGGGTCCTCGGGTCCTCGGGTCAGGGCTGGTCGAGTTTCCGGGTGTCGCGGGGCTCGACGTACGGCTCTTCCTCCGGCGGGTGACCGGCCTCGATGGCGCGGCCACGTTCGAGCTCGGCGTTGAACTCCAGGCCGAGCAGGATGGCGATGTTGGAGATCCACAGCCACACCAGGAAGATGATGACCGCCGCCAGGCTTCCGTAGGTCTTGTTGTAGCTGCTGAAGTTCGCCACGTACAGCGCGAAGAGGGCAGAGGCGGCGATCCAGATGAGCACCGCGAGGATGCTGCCGGGGGTGACCCAGCGGAAGGGGCGTTTGACGTTCGGCGCAGCCCAGTACAGCAGTGCGATCACAAAGCTGAACAGCAGGACCAGCACGGGCCACTTGACGTAGTTGAACACGGTGATGGCGGTGTCGCCCATGCCGAGGACCTCGCCCGTCTTCTGCGCCAGGTTGCCGGTGAAGACCACGCCGATCGCGATCGCGGCCAGCAGCACCACCACTACGAGCGTGATGCCGAACCGGGTGGGCAGTGTCTTCCACACCGGGCGGCCCTCGCCGATGTCGTAGACGGTGTTGGAGGCGCGCATGAACGCCGCGATGTAGCCGGAAGCCGACCACAGGGCGACGACGATGCCGATGATCAGAGCGGCACCCGCCTTGCCCTGGCCACTCTGCAGCTCGGTCAGCATGCTGTTGAGGATGTCGCGGACCGCCCCCGGCGCCAGGCTGCCCACATTGTCGATCAGCGGCTTGATCGACGAGGTGCCCAGCAGCCCCAGGATCGACACCAGCGCCAACAGGGCCGGGAAGATCGACAGCACGCCGTAGTACGTCAGGGCAGCCGCCAAGTCGGTGAGGTTGTCGCCCTTGAACTCCTTCGCGGTGCGTTTCAGAACGCCGGTCCAGGACTGCTTGGGCAGGTCCGTCGGCTTCTTGACCGGCTGCTGTGTCGTATGTGTTGTATCCGGCTCGTGTGTTGCACCCGGCTCGTGGCCGGCAGCTTCGTTGTTGTCCGGTGTGTTGTCCGGTGTGCGTCGCGCCATGATTCACCACTCTCCAGTGAGGCAGCGGGTGGGCGTCATCCGGGCCAGGTGCCCGTCACGCGCTCAGTGGCGGTCGCGCCTGCGCGATCGACGGCGGCCTTGACTGCGGCGAAAATCGCACCCTGGAGCGCCGCGGCGAGCAGGACTTCCTGCCAGTCGCGTTCCTTGTTGGTGGCGTCGGGGGCGTCCTCTTCGTGCCCGAGCTGCTTCCAGACCTGCTTGAACACGAGCCCGGCTATCACACCGCTGAGAGATCCCAGCGCCAGGCCGAGGGGCTTGTAAGCAATCTTCGATGCCTTCATTGCTGGCCTCCGCTTCGTGGCTGGTCGTTGCGCAGGTACCCGGGGCGGCGTGGCACATCCATGGCTGCCGCCGCCTTCTCACAGCAATCTGCGCAGCAGCAGGCGGGGGGCGTGACGTACGAGGGAGGCACATGCGAGGCCGATGACGGCCCCGGCGGCGACGTCGGTGGGGTAGTGCGCGCCGCTGTGGACCCGTTCGGTGGCCACCATCGCGGCCGCCACCGTGCAGGCCGCGCCCATCCAGGGCCGGGCACGGGCCACGGCGGCGGTGAAGCCGACGGCGGCAGCGGTGTGTCCCGGAAAGGGAAGGAGGAGCTGTCAGGCCGCTCGTGCGCGCCCTCGTGGGGGGATCAGCTGCTCCTTCGGCCTGCGCCGCTCGTACAGCTGCTTGCCCACCGCGTTGCAGGCCGGCTCGGACACGCCCATGCTCGCCAGCCCCGTGGCCGCCGCCTTCCGGCCCCTGTATCCGCCGGTCGCGGCCATCGCCACGGCCAGGCCCAGCCACAGCTTTGTGCGCTCGGCTGCGGACTCCATCGCCGGGAGCAACCGCCGGGTGAAGGCGGAATCCCGGCCGGCGATGCGGCGAGTCAGAGACCGGATCATGTTCTGGCAGATCAGGCGCGTCCGTCATGGATCCGCTCGCTGTATCCCGTCCGTAGCCGACTCGCACGCCGGGGCGGCAGGCCGGCACGTACTGCCTCGACTTCCATGGCACCCCGGGGGCCGGCGATTCGCATCCCGGACGCGGCGGCCGACGCGCGCGGTTCCGGCTCGGCCGGTGCCGACGCCTACCGCCGGTACGCCATCGACGCGCGCACGTCGCTGAAGTCGACCGCCAGCTCCACCTCCCGCAGAGTCTGCTCGGCCGCCTGGCGCACCTCGGCCGGGACGTCCCCGCGCTCCTCCACCAGACCGGCGTAGATCGGTGCGTCGGTCTTGTCTGTGAAACTCACGTCGAACTACCTATCGATCAGTTGCGTACGCTGACCGCCCGGCGGGCGGAAACGGGGGGAGTTTACGTGCTCTTCATCCGGCGCCGTGGCGCGCACCAGGTATTGGGCCGACTCCAGCCGGTCAAAGCACGCAAAGCGACAATCGCCGCCCCGGGGACTCGTCCTGGACGCGCAGATGCGAAGAACGCAGGGAGCAGGCAGCATCGAAGAGTGGACATGTCCCCCGGGACGTTGGCCCGGCACGTCCCGACGGAGCGGGAGAGGACAACTGGATCCAGACCGACCCGGCAAAGGGGCGGTTCGCGATTCTCCGTCTACAGCCCGGAACAGTCGTTCTTCGACCGCACCTGGCGCCTTTCGGAGGTCGAACCGGCCGACGCCCGCTGAGCTCTCCCCCACGGCGACGGCTCGCAGAACTCCCAGGATCGACCCATCGGTTCGGGCAGACGGTCCGGACCCACCTGGCGGTGGCCCCCATTCCTGATACTGATTCGCGGGCAACGGCACAGGGCGGCGCCGCCCGCGGCCAGGCCGACGTCCCGACAGACGGCTGCGGTTCCAGGGGCGTGGCGTGCGCCTGTCGCCGACCGGGGATCCGCTGCTGAGCGTCAAGTTCTCGGTGCCGCCCGTGCCCCGTATCTCCGTGCGCAGGCAGCGGCTCCTGGACCGACTCACCGCTGGTACGGCCGGGCCGCTCACCCTGATCACCGGCCCGGCGGACGCCGGGAAGACCACGCTGGCCGCCTCCTGGGTACGCACGGGAACGGCCCCCGGCCCGGTGATCTGGCTGACGCTCGAAGCCGACGACAATGCCCCGGGCGTGTTCTGGGCGTATGTGTTCGAGGCCTTCCACCACCAGCGTCTGGTGCTGCCGGGTGGTGACGTCGGTTCGCCCAGCCGCCCCGACAGCGCAGACCGTTCCTTGCTCGCCCGGTTCGCCCACGCACTGGAGCACCTGCCCGAGCCGGTCGTTCTCGTACTCGACGGACTCGACATGGTCTCCAGCCGTGAGGTCGCATCGAGCCTGGCACGCCTGCTCGACCACGCGGGCCCTCAACTGTGCCTGGTACTGATCAGCAGGGTCGATCCGCTGCTGCGCCGCCACGGCCTGACCGCGACGGCGGAGACCGTCGGCATGCTCACCGGCCGCACCGAGGGATGGGCCGCCGGTCTGCGGCTGTGTGCCCTGGCCGTGCAGCAGTCGGACGACCCGGGCGGCCTCGCCCAGTCGTTCGCCGCTTCCCAGCGGGCCGTCGCCGACCATCTGCTCACCGAGGTCCTCGATGCGCAGACGCCCGCCGCGCGCGACTTGCTCCCGCGCACCAGCATCTTGAGCCAGGTGCACCCGGCTCTCGCCGACGCGCTGACCGGGCGCGAAGACGCCGAGCGCATCCTGACCGGTCTCACCCGCGCCGACCTCTTCGTCGAACCCGTCGCGGACACTTCGTGGTGCCGGTTCCACCCGCTGTTCGCCGCGGTGCTCCGCACCCATCTGCGCAGTCACAGCCCCGCTCTCGAACAGCGCCTGCACCGGCGGGCGGCACGCTGGCTGGCCTGCGCGATCAGCTGACCGATGCCCTGGCGCATGCGGCCGCGGCCGCGGCGGCGGTCTGGCAGTACGCAGCAGCGCTGGCTGTCGAGCACCTGATGATCGGCCGTCTGGCAGTCGGTCCCGAGACGGACCGACTGCAACGGCTCGCGTGGCGCGCACGCTCAAGACGTACATGGGCTGCCCGGAGTAGGGAGAACACGATGGACGGTTACGTGAACCTGGCGTACGACTACCCCCTTCTAGGAGCTTTCTGGACCGTCATGTGGATCTTTATCTGGATCACGTGGTGGTGCTCCTTTTCCGCGTCTTCACCGACGTCTTCCGTGACGACGATCTGAGCGGATGGGTAAAGGCGGGATGGGCACTGTTCGTGATCGTCCTGCCCTTCCTCGGCGTCTTCATCTATTTCCTGGCACGCGGCGACGGCATGGGCAAGCGCCAGATTCAGCACGCCAGACACCAGTTGGACAAAGTCGACGCGTACGTCCGGCAGGCCGTCGGTGAAGGCGGGGGCAGCGTGGACGAGCTCGCGAAACTGTCCGAACTCAAGGCCCAGGGCGACATTTCCGCTGAGGCATTTCAGCGCGCCAAGGAGAAGATACTGCGCTGAAATCGCATTACGTCAATGGACGAGCGACAGGCACTCCAGGGAATCGAGACAACCATGACACAGGCAACCCCCCGCCGGTCCGACGGCTCCGAAACCGCGGTCGGCGGCCTGGTGTTGTTCGCGGCCGTCATGCTGGTCATCGTCGGCGTCCTCGACCTCTTCCGCGGCATCATGGCCATTGCCGAGGATGATGTCTTCGTCGCCACCCCGAACTACGTCTTCGAGTTCGACCTGACCAGTTGGGGATAGATCCAGCTGGTCCTGGGAGTCCTCGCTATCGCCGTCGGCCTCGATCCCGTACTACCCGGTGTGGTCGATCGTGCTGATCGCCCTGTACGCGTTCATCATCTGGGCGCTCTGCGTCGTCCGGAAGGACAACACCCTCGTCGGATCGGGCTACTGACACCTGTACGGCTCGGACGAGGATGTTACCGATTTACTCCATCACGGTGACAGCGCCGACGCCCGGTATCACACAGAAAAGATCGGGGCACACATCGGTCCATGAAGGTGAACCCCATCGAAATGCAGAAGTCCCTCGGCGGCGTCAACTACCCCGCCTCGAAGCAGCAAATCCTCGACCAGGCGAAAAACAACAAGGCAAGTGAAGAGGTCAAGAAAGCGCTGGACGCCCTGCCGGAGAAGGAATACGACTCTCCGGCGGCCATCAACAAGGAAGTCGGCAAGTCCTGAGTCCTCAACCACAGCCTGAACATGACCGGATACCCCGTGGCAACAGCTGTCACGGGGTACCGATATTTGCCATGGCCAGGGTCCGCCGGCCACGAGCTGTCCCTGTGGTGCGGGAGCTCGGCGAGCAGTTCATCGGCGACTCTGCAGGCATCGACCGGCAGTGATTCGTAAAGGGCCGTCCATTCCGGATCGGTGGCGCCTTCCGCGCGAGCAACTGACGCAACCCCTCCTGCGTACGAGCGACCTCGCCGACCGCTTGGCACAGGCGGGCGCAGGCATCCCCCCTTTCGTCGGCCCAGCCGCGGGCGGTCACCCGGACGCCCCGGCCGCCTTGCCTTCCAGCCCTCCCAGCCATCGCATGGAGTGCAGGACGCGAGCCCACCCGGGGGCTCGCCCACGCCGCCGGAGCGGCATCGCAGCCGCGCCGTCGGAATTGCAGGAAAGGGCGCTATGTACGTTCGCACCATTTACGCAACAGGTGATCCGGCCGAACTCGACGGCGCAGTCGAGGCACTCAGCACCGAGGGCCGCAGGCTGTTGTCGGAACAGCCGGGCTATCGCGGCATGGGCCTGTTCGTCGACCGCGAACTCGGCAAGCTCGTGGCGGGAACATGGTGGGAGGACGAAAAGGCGGAGCAGGCCAGTGACGATCGCCTGCGCGAGCGGCGGGCCGAGTTGCTGGCGCCGTTCGCGCGGACTGTGGCGGTCGACACATGGGAGGCGGCAGTCGCCCGGCGTCCGGCGGCGCTCGGCTCCGGTGCCTGGTTCCGGCTGCTCCGGCTGGAGTTCGAGCCGTCCGACGCGGATCTGCTGGTGGACACCTTCGAGAAGACCGGGCTGCCCAAGCTTGAGACGATCCGCGGTTTCGAGGGCGCGTCGCTGCTCATCGACCGCGCGAAGGGCCGAGCCACCGTCGGTGCCCTCTGGACCGATCACAACACGCTCGCGGCGTCCAGGGCCGCCGTCGCGGGCATTCGGGGCGAGGCCACCGCGAAGGCGCGTGTGATCACGCGGAGCCTCGAAGAATTCGAGGTGGTCTTCGTGGCCCCTGTCTCACCTGCCTGACGGGGCGGAGGGGGCGGTCAGTCGCTGCCGCCGATCGCAAACTGCCCCTCCCCTCTCTCCCCATTCCAGTCTCCCCATTCCAGTTCCAGGGCCCTCCCCCCGGGCTACAGCATTTCCAAGATACGGAATATATTTTCCGATACGTCGTAGCCCGGGGGAGGAACTACACCATGTGCACCGAAAACGCACTACCGCGCCGAGCGGCCGCCGAATTGGTAGGAACCGCGGCGCTGGTGACCGTAGTCATCGGTTCCGGCATCCAGGCCGCCGGGCTCAGCCAGGACGACGGAGTCCGGCTCCTCGCCAACGCACTGGCCTCGGCGATCGGGCTCGGCCTGCTCATCGCCCTCTTCAGCCCGGTCTCCGGGGCTCACCTGAACCCCGTCATCACACTCTTCATGTGGTGGTCGCGACGGCGCGGCAACGACGGGCTCAGCCGACGCGAGGTCGCCCTCTACATCACCGCGCAGTTCACCGGAGCCGTCACGGGCGCGCTCCTCGCCGAAGCCATGTTCGGCCGGATGCCCGGCGTCTGGTCCACCCAGATCCGGTCGGCCGGCCATCTGCTCATCGGCGAAACAGTCGCCACAGCCGGGCTGGTCCTCCTGGTCCACGGTCTGGACCGCATAGGCCGCGCGAAGCTCACCCCCGTCGCAGTCGCCGCATACATCGGGGCAGCGATCTGGTTCACCTCGTCCGGATCGTTCGCCAACCCCGCAGCGACGGTCGGCCGGTCGCTCACCGATTCCTTCACCGGCATCGCTCCCGCGTCACTACCCGGCTTCATCACCGCCCAACTCCTCGGTGGCCTCCTCGGCACGGGCCTGGCGGCCATCCTCTACGGGCCACTTCCAAAACCCTGGACGGCTGAAAGCGCCGGCTGACCGCCGCGAGGGCGGGAACACATCCGCACCGCTCTTTATGATCAGTCGGACTACAGGCGACCGGGGAGGCTGAACGACCATGGCTGATGGGCAAGTTGTCATCGTTACTGGTGGGGGTACGGGCATTGGTGCTGCCACTGCCCGGCTGTTGCGCGCCGCCGGGCATCGAGTGGTTGTGTCCGGGCGTCGGCCCGAGCCGTTGAATCGGCTCGCAGAAGAGATCGGCGTCCTGGCCCATCCGTCCGACATCGGTGACCCGGAGTCTGTCGTCGCTCTCGTGGACGCGACACTGGCCGCGTACGGCCGCCTGGACGGGCTCGTACTCAACGCGGGCACCGGGCGCAGTGGCGCCGTGGGCGACTTGTCGGTCGAGGACTGGGACGTCGTCATGCGCACCAACCTCACCGGCCCCTTCCACCTCCTGCGCAGCGCGCTCCCGCACCTGCTGAAGGCGCGCGGATCCGTCGTCGCGGTCGCCTCGGTGTCCGCGCTGCGCAACGGGGTGGGCAACGCCGCGTATGCCACGTCCAAGGCTGCCCTCCTTCAGCTCTGCCGGTCCCTGGCCGTCGACTACGGACGGCACGGGCTGCGCGCCAACACCGTGTGCCCCAGCTGGGTGCGCACCGAGATGGCCGACCGGCGGATGGCGCGCTTCGCGCAGGAGGCGGGGCTCGGGGAAGGCGAGATCGATGCGGCGTACGAGGAAGCGACCCGGCTGCTTCCCGCGCGGCGCCCCGGCGAACCGCGGGAGGTCGCCGAGGCGATCGCCTGGCTGCTCTCGCCCGCGGCGTCCTTCGTGAACGGTGCGGTGCTGACCGTGGACGGCGGGGTGACGGCACTCGACCCCGGGACTGCCGCGTTCGACTTCCGCATCGAGCCCCGCGACGACGAGCCCCGTACGGCTGGTGGCAGTCGCGGCTGAGCCCCTGCGGTGACCGCTCGTCAATCTCCGGCGGCCGTCGTTCGTTGGAGCGGGTACGACGCCGCAGGGCGTCTGCGTGCCCAGCCGAGGAGCACGACCGAGCACACGGCAGCAAAGGCGCACCAGGTCGAAATGAACTCCAGTCGCCACAGCGCCGCGCAGATTGCCGCCCCGACGGTGACAAGGACTCCGAGCAGCCGCAATCGGCTGTCGCCGGCCAGGAGCAGCGCGCCGACGGTGGCGACGAGGTAGCCGGCAACGAGCATCTCGGGATGCGGCAGATCGAGTACGTAGCCGAGGGTGTGGCCACGGATTTCGGCCGTCACGGGACGGGTGGCGAGGCAGTACGCCAGAGCTACGGCGGTCGCGGCTCCGGCTGCGACGGGGACCGTCAGTCGGCGCCGCCGCGCGGGTGTCGGCGCGGCGCACAGCACACCCAGCGGCACCCACAACGCCAGCAGCGGAAGGGCGATGACGGCCCAGGCGACCGTGGCGGGTCCTGTACCGCCGCCCGAGCGCCAGACCACGGACTCGATGATCTGATGCACCCCAAGGAGGAGCGGCAGCGCGGCGAGCGGCAGATCACGAGCCCGGTGCGGGCGCGCGACACACGCCACCCCGACCGCGGCGATACCGATACCCGCCACGAGATCGGCGGTCGCACTCCAGCACATTGGCGTCACCCGGACCACAGCGTCACGTGAATCGGTCGTTACCGTGCGCAACGCTACGGCGCTCCTCGCCGAGGCCCCTGGGGACACTCGGCTCCGGCCGAATTCATTTCACCGCCCGCCGGAGACCCTCAAGACCGTCCCGGTGGTGTACGAGGCGTCGGGTGACAGCAGCCATGCGACGGCCGCTGCGATCTCGTCCGGCTCGCCGGGTCGCCCGAGCAGGATCTGCGCGGCCGCTTTCGCCGGGCGGTCGGGGTCCCCCATTGCGGCATGCATCTCGGTGTTGATGACGCCGGGGGCAACCGCGTTGACCCTGATGCCGTCCGCGCCAAGTTCCTTGGCCAGTCCGACGGTCATGGCGTCGGTGGCCGCCTTCGTCGCGGCGTAGTGCACGTACTCGCCGGGACTGCCGAGCGTGGCCGCTGCGGAGGAGATGTTGACGATGGCGCCGGAGCCGAACGCCGCCATGTCCCGCGCGGCGCGTCGGCAACACATCAGGTAGCCCAGGAGGTTCACCTCAACCACCCGGCGCAGGTCCT
The DNA here is from genome assembly GCF_028807635.1 of Streptomyces spiramyceticus. Classification (NCBI taxonomy): domain Bacteria; kingdom Bacillati; phylum Actinomycetota; class Actinomycetes; order Kitasatosporales; family Streptomycetaceae; genus Streptomyces; species Streptomyces spiramyceticus. Next base: position 1,462,425 of record NZ_JARBAX010000002.1, on the reverse strand, counting down.
CTGTGCGGGCATCGGTGAGTCTGCCGAGGGGGCCGGTCACTCCGGCGTTGTTCACCAGGCCCGTGACGTGCCCGAGTTCCGCCACGGCGGTGTCGAACAGCCGCTCCACATCAGCCTCGTCGGACGTGTCCACCCGCACCGTGACACAGCGCGCCCCCGCCGCACGCACCGCGTCGGCAGCCTCCTCCGCCGCCGCACTGTTGCTGACGTACCCCAGGACCAGATCGTGCCCGTCGGCTGCCAACCGGAGGCACGTTGCTGCGCCGATGCCTCGACTGCCGCCTGTGACAATGGTGACCGGGCGTGACATGGGTGCCTCCTGCGATCGCTGGTACATACACGGTTCAACAGCAAGCCGTACCTCACCGCCCGCCGGCCACGGCCAGCGGCCCTTCAAATTCACATATGCGACATATGGCTCATAATTAGCCCTATCCGGCTGTCTCGGCGCCGCACCTCGCTTACGAGGTGACTGGTCCGAGGGCTGGACAAGGACGAGGAGGAGTCATGACCGAGTCCTGTGTCACCTGGCTCTATGCCGTCGCGTTCGACGTCGGCCAGGACAATCACCTCGCCACCGAAGTCACCGGAGTGACGGGGGTTGCCGGTGAGACGGTGCATGTCGTCAAGGAAACCTGTCTGGCCGGCTTCGTCGGTTCGGTGCCGGCCAAGGACTTCGGAGAACAGGAGCTGCACCACCACCTCCAGGACCGCGGCCGGCTGGAAGAGGCCGCCCGGGCCCATCACGAAGTGATCTGCACGGTGGGTCTCCAGAGAAACATCGTTCCTTTCCACTTCGCGACGATCTACCAGGACGACGACCGCGTGCGCTCTCTCCTCGCTGAGCGGCGGACGGACTTCGTGTCGGCGCTGGACCGGGCGGCGGGACGGAGGGAATGGGGTGTGAAGGCTTACGCCGCCCCGCGAGTGCCCGAGCACCATGCCGCGCGGGCCGCCCGCGCGGGCGACGGTGCGGACCGCGCGGAGCAGATCCACGACGCACTCCGCGATTTCGCGGTGGAGACGGCGCAGCTTCCCCCCGAGGATGCCCGCCCGGCCGGATACAAAGGCTCCGTGATCCTGAACAGCTCCTATCTCGTGCCGGACATCCGCGCAGAGGAGTTCACCGCCGAGGTGGATGCACTCCGCGAGCGCTTCCCCGATGTGCGGATGGAACTCGCCGGCCCGTGGCCCGCGTATTCCTTCACCGCCCGCGATGTCTCGCCAGTTCTCCTATGGTGAGCGCGTGAATGACGTGGATGAGACGACCTGGAGCCCCACTGACGTCAGCGTCCTTCGGCTTCCCTCCGGGCGCCTGGTCCGAGGCCGGGCGCTTCGCCGGCCCCTTCCCGCCGGGCAGGTGCCCGCATACGCCGTCTATCTGCTCGGCAAGCAGCCCCCCGAAGTCCCGTGGGAAACACGGTGGTTGCGCTGGCCGGACTTCTGGCTGCCCAGCAGTCGTACGCAGGCCCGAGCCGTCCTCGGGGATGCCTGGAACCGGGCGGGCACCGAACGCGTAGAAGTTGCCTGCGGTGGTGGCCGTGGGCGGACCGGTACCGCCCTGGCCTGTCTCGCCGTCCTCGACGGCGTGCCCGCCGACAAGGCAGTGGACTTCGTACGCCGGAACTACGATGCCCACGCCGTCGAAACGCCCTGGCAACGGCGCTACGTCCGGCACTTCGCCGTCTGATCGCGAGCAGTCCGCCGCGCTCGCAGCCAGGCGCGCAATCCCCGCGACGTTTCAGGGCTGGGCGGCGGCACTGGACGGCCGGCGCCCGGTCGGGGAGCCGACCGGTGTTCTCGGGCCTCGTCCAGCAGCAGGGCCAGGCTCACCCGCTGCCAGAGAATCTCGTCCGGGTCGTCGGCCAGCGACAGCCGGGCCATGGCCTCCCGCGCGGCGGTCGACTCGCCCTGGCCGCCCACGAGTCCGGGCCGGAGCTTGTTGAGGTACGCACGCTCATAGGGGTCGTCGACGACCTCCGCGAGCTGTACGGGGTCGAGCACGGAGCTCGTGATCGCCGCCTGTTCCCAGGGATCGGCGGTCTGACGCGTCAGGTGGCCGAGGCGCCGGGCCCGCCAGTTGCGGGGTCGCCGGTCCTCCCCCGCAGCGAGCATGGTGCGCATGGCCTGCGGCGACCGTCCGGTGAGCAGACCCGGCTCGCGGTCGGCGAACTCCCGGAGTTCTTCGGCGAGATAGAGCCAGACCACCGCCCGATAGCGGTTCAGATAGAACCTCACCGGAGTGATGTACCCGGTGCGGGCGAGCCGGCCGAAGCGGTCCGGGCTGATCTCCATGAGCTGGGCGCCCTCTGTGGTGCCGACCGTCCGGATCCGCTCACGCAAAGTGTCCGAAGCACCGTTCGTCGACCGCAGCCGGTCCATCTCTTCACGCGTGACGCGACGGTGAGTGCCGCCCGGATCCGAAGTGGTGTGGATATGCCCCAGCAGGACACCGAGGTCGAACTCGCTCCGCTTCAGGCCGAGTTCCTCGGCCGCCCGGGCCGTGGTCAGCGGCTTCGCGGCCTGCGCGGCTGCGATACGGGCGGTGCGGGTGGCGCGGTGTGCTTCCTGAACTGCCATGATCGTCTCCCCGTGAGGTCCGAATACTCTCGGTGACGACCGTAGCCCGAATCGCGAGCTGCCCGCCCGGCCTGTGGATAACTCCCAGGCCGGGCGAGTACGCGCAGGTCAGCGCAGGTCGGGGCCTCGTGCGGCGACACCGAGGTGCTCGCCGACCCGGTTCACGAGCAGTGTCATCTCGTACGCCACCTGCCCGATGTCCGCTTCCGCCGCGCTCAGCACGCAGAGGCAGGAGCCGTCGCCCGCGGCCGTGACGAACAGGACTCCCTCGTCGAATTCGACCATCGTCTGGCGGACTTTGCCCGCCGCGAAGTGGCGTCCCGATCCCTTGGCGAGGCTGTGCAGCCCCGACGACACGGCAGCCAGGTGCTCGGCGTCCTCCCTGGCCAGCCCTGTGCTTGCCCCCGTCACCAGGCCGTCGTTGGACAGCACCAGTGCGTGCCGTACGTACTCGACCCGGCTTGTCAGGTCGTCCAGCAGCCAGTCGAGTCCCTTGTCCAGCGCCATATTGCGGCCTCCCCGTTCATCTGTTCCCCGTGGCCCTGATCGAACGCCAGCCTTCCCCACGGGCGCCGTCGCGGCAAGGGCAGGGCTATCCGACCGTGTCGAGCAGCCTTGCGGTGTGCATTCGGCCGGCGTACTCGACCAGGCGTACCAGCACCTCTTTCCCCGAATCCCGGTCGCGTGCGTCGCACAGCACGACCGGTGTGCCCCGGTCCAGGTCCAGGGCGCGTGACACTTCGTGCGCGCCATAAGTCCGGGTGCCGGGGAAGCAGTTGACCGCGATGACGAAGGGGATGCGGCGGTGCTCGAAGTAGTCCACGGCGGGGAAGCAGTCCTCCAAGCGGCGGGTGTCGGCGAGGACGACGGCGCCCAGTGCGCCTTGGGACAGCTCGTCCCACAGGAACCAGAAGCGGTCCTGCCCCGGCGTACCGAAGAGGTACAGCGACAACCCGGACCTGATGGTGATGCGTCCGAAGTCCATGGCGACGGTCGTGGTGGTCTTCTGGTCAACACCCCCTGTGTCGTCCACCGTCTGGCCCGCCTCACTGAGCTGTTCCTCGGTGCGCAGCGGCCGGATCTCACTCACCGCGCCGACGAGGGTCGTCTTGCCGACCCCGAAGCCGCCGGCGACGAGAATCTTCAGTGCGAGGGCGGCCGTCTCATCGGCCTTGTCGTCAGAGCGCTCGGAGCCCATCGATCACTTCTTCCAGGATTTTCTCATCGGGCAGCTGGGCGGGAGGTACGGGCCGGCTGACCGTGACGTAGCCGGATTCGAACAGGTCACCGAGGAGTACGCGGACCACACCGACCGGCAGGTCGGCGTCCGCCGAGAGTTCCGCGACGGACTGGGTCTCCGTGCGGCACAGTGCGAGCAGTGCGCGGTGTTCGGGGCCGAGCAGCGATTCCTCGGCGCTGCCCGGCGCGTCGTCTGCGATGTCGACGAGCGCAATGAGGTCGAACCGCACCCCACTCGGGCCCGGAGTGGTCCGGCCGCCCGTCATGGCGTACGGGCGTACCAACGGGCCCGCGTCGGCGTCGTACCAGTGGCTGCCCTCGTGGTCGGTGTAGCCGGTGCCCCTGTCGTCGGTCATGTGCGGTGCCGCCTTTTCTGCGTACGGTCAGCCCGCGGCCGGCGGCCGTGCGGCGAGGCGTGGCGGTGTGTACAGGTGCTCGCCCACGCGTTTGACGAGCCGGGCCATCTCGTAGGCGATCAGGCCGATGTCCGCGGTGGCAGCGCTCAGGACGGCGAGGCAGGAGCCGTCGCCGGCCGCGGCGACGAACAGGAATCCGTCGTCCATCTCCACCAGTGTCTGGCGCACTTCTCCGGCGTGGAAGTGGCGTCCCGCGCCCTTGGCGAGGCTGTGGAAGCCGGAGGCGACGGCGGCCAGGTGTTCGGCGTCCTCGCGGTTCAGTGCGCTCGATGCGCCGACGGCCAGACCGTCGTTCGACAGCACGACGGCGTGCCGTACTTCGCCCACCCTGGTCACCAGGTCGTCCAGCAGCCAGTCGAGTTCGCCGGAATGGCCGGTAGTGCCGGTTCCGGCCCTCTCGTGCTCGATCATGCGTGGTCTCCTTCGCTGCCGCGGGTCCATCCGCTGCGGTATGCCGTCATGCGGTCCCTGGCCTGTTCCGGGGTGCGTTCTTGTGCGTTTTCGCCGGAAGGGGGGCGTGGTGAGGGGGGCTCGGGCGGGGGTGCTTCGCGCAGTTGTGGCACGAGGCTGGCCTGGCGGACCCTGCGCGGGAGTCCGTCCTCACCGTTCCGCGTTCCGTGCGGGTCCGTGTCGCCTGATTCCGCCCGTTCAGTGGGGCGGCTCTTGTGCAGGCGCAGCGAGGTGACTCCGGCGGTTTCCTCCGGTCGCGGGTCCGGTCGCGGGTCCGGTCGCGGGTCCGGTCGCGGCTGCCGGTGCGGCTGTGCCGCCAGGACGGGGCGTGGTGCGGGGGCGGGGGCAGGGAGTGCGGTGCCGTTCGTACGGGCGGGGCCCGGGTCGGGAGCGGGAGTTCGCCCGGCTTTGGTGACCGCGCTCTGCAGCAGCGGAATCGGCAGCAGTACAACGGCCGTTGTGCCGCCGTACGGCGAGGTGCGCAGATGCACCTTGATGCCGTGCCGGGAGGCGAGCCTGCTGACTACGAAGAGCCCGAGCCGGTCGCTGTCGAAGAGGTCGAGCGCTTCGGACTGCTCGATCCTGCGGTTGGCTTCGGCCAGGGACTCCTTGCCCATACCGAGTCCACGGTCCTCGATCTCCAGGGCGTAGCCGTTGCCGACTGGTTCGCCGCTCACGCGCACCTTGGTGTGCGGTGGGGAGAACTGGGCGGCGTTCTCGACCAGTTCGGCGAGGAGGTGGGTGAGGTCCGCGACGGCGGCGCCCACGACGGCGGCCTCGGGCAGGTTCCGTACCTCTACGCGTGCGTAGTCCTCAATCTCGGACACGGCGGCGCGTACGACGTTGGTCAGCGGTACGGGCATGCGCCAGGCGCGGCCGGGGGCCGCTCCGGACAGGATGATCAGGCTTTCCGCGTGCCTGCGCATCCGGGTGGTGAGGTGGTCGAGGCGGAAGAGGTCGCCGAGTTCGCCCGGGTCGTCGGCGCGGCGCTCCATGGTGTCGAGCAGGTTGAGCTGACGATGGACGAGGACCTGGCTCCTGCGGGCGAGGTTGACGAAGATTCCGGATACGCCGTTGGCCAGTTCGGCGCGTTCCACGGCCGCGCCGACGGCGGCCCGGTGCACGGTCGCGAGGGCTTCTCCGACCTGGCCGATCTCGTCGTCTGCGGGCGGCCCTGGCGGCGCTTCCGCGTTGAGGTCGATTTCCTCTCCGGCGCGGAGCCTATGCATGGCATGGGGCAGTTTGCGCCGGGCGATTTCGAGGGCGTCGTTGCGCAGGCTGACGAGTTCGACGACGAGTCCCCGGCCGATGCGTACGGAGATGACGAGGGAGGCGGCCACGGCGCCGAGGCCCAGGAGCACCGCCGCACCGGACGGCGTGAGCACGCCCTGGGCGAGCGGGTCGGTGCGGCCGGCCGCGTTCCCGCCGGTGCCCGCCCCGATCGCGCGCACGCCGCGCTGTACGGCGGTGTGGGCCGTCTCCCAGGTGGCCTCCGGTACGGCCTGGGCGGCCTTCCGTCCCGGCGGAGCTGCGATCACCTTGTCCTCGGCCGCGAGTACGTCGTCGTACGCGCCCTTCTTGCTGAGCGCGCGCCACGCTTCGTGCTCGATGTCCGGCAGGTCGTCGGCGGCGGCTTCTGTCAGGTGCCTGCGCGTCTCCGCGGCTCCGGCGAACTGCCGCTGCCGCTCGGCGTCGAAGCTGCGGGTGAGCTGTGCGGAGGAGAGCAGCGCGTCCTCGCGCGCCAGCATCTCGCCCGCCCGGGCGAATTCGAGCAGTACGCGCGCGTCGGAGCCGAGCCGGGCGTCCTGGATGCCGGTGAGGGCACCGGCCACGCCGAAGGCCTCCTGGATGGTCCGGGTGTACTGGTCGTACGTCTTGTCCCAGGCGGCACTGCGGTCGAGGATTCCGGTGCGCCGGGTCCGCAGATTCTGCGTACCGGATACGAAGGTGTCGAGTCTGCTGACCACTGTGTCCGGCAGCTCTGCGCCTGCTGCAACGGTGTGGCGCTCGTCGAGCCGGAGACCGTCCACTGCCTTGTCGGTGCGTTTCGCCTGCTCCTCGAATGCGTCAGCACGGTCGCCCTTGGGAGACGCCAAGTAGCGTACGGCCGCCCGGCGTTCGGCCTGGAGTTCGGCGACGGCCGTGGCGACAGGCGTACGGACCTGCTCGTCGACGCGTTGCAGTTGCCGCTGGCGTGCCACGTCCTGGGCGGTGGTGACGGTGGCGAAGGCCCAGAGCGCGAGCAGTGAGACTACTGGCACCATCAGCAGCGAGACGATCTTCGCCCGTACGGTCCTCGGCCGCAGCCGCCACCGCCCGGGTTCGGATACAGGGGTGCCCGCCTGCGCCTCCTGCCCGAGGATTTCATCGGCGGGCGGACCGGCATGCGCCCGCCGTCCGCGCGTCGGAGGCGCGGACTCGGGTGGTATGTCGGCGCCCGGGGTCCTGCAGGGTGTGCGCATGGCCTCCTCGTTCCGGGTTACGGGTCGTACTGCCTGGGCGGTTCAGTGCGGCGTGGCGGCGGCTAAGGGGCGGCAGTTTCGGTCAGCCGTTCAGCAGAGGCGTATGCCGCGCGCTCGCGCGCTGTGGGTGAGAGGGCGACGAAGGCGGCCGTGAGGAAGAGGTAGGACCCCAGGCCCACGGCGAGGGGGAAGATGAACTGCATCGCCGCGGCCCCGGGGAGTTCGCTTCCGGAGGGACTGATCCGCACGCTCACCGCTGCCATCCCGGTGTAGTGCATGCTGCTGACCGCCGCACCCATGACGAGTGAGGCGACGGCGACCGCGACCGGCGATTTGATGTTCAGCGCCGCCCAGAGGGCGGCGGTCGCGGCAACAACGGCAATGGCGACGGACAGTGCGACGAGCAGCGGGTCGTAGACGACGTCGCCGTGCAGGCGCAGCGCCGCCATGCCGAGGTAATGCATGCTCGCCACTCCCACGCCTGTCGTGAAGCCACCGAGCAGCAGCGCCCTGCGACGGTCGCGGCCGTAGCCGACGGCGAACACACCCGCTCCGACGACGAGCATCGCGACGAGCAGGCTGAGGATGGTCAGCGGCACGTTGTAGCGGATCTCGGTGCCGGTGACGCCGAAGCCGAGCATCGCGACGAAGTGCATGGTCCAGATGCCGGTGCCGAGGGCGGATGCGGCGGTGATCAGCCAGTTGCGGCGGGAGCGCCCGCCCGCGGCCAGTGCTCGTACGGTGCAGCGCAGGGCGAGGGCGGCACCGATGGCGGCCATCACGTACGACAGCACGGGTGTCAGCCAGCCGGAGGTGGCGTGGTCCAGGTGTCCCATGGCTCAGGGACGCTAGCCCTGAAGGGGGCGCACACTGGGGGCGCGTTTCGAAAGCTGCCGGAATATGACAGAGATGCGTTTACGAACGACCGAGCAGCGCTCGAACATGTGCACCGCACGTGCGCCGGAGTCTCTGCGGGATCATGTCCGTATGGCCGACGACCACACGCATGTCCAGGAATTCTTCACCGCCCGTGCCGCCGACTGGGACACCCGTTTCCCGGACGACGGACCGGCCTGCGCCGCCGCGGTCGCGGCGCTCGGCCTGCGGCCCGGCGACGCCGTGCTCGACGCCGGATGCGGCACCGGACGCGCCCTGCCGTACCTGCGCGACGCAGTGGGCCCCGGTGGTGCGGTGCTCGGCGCCGATCTGACGCCCGCAATGCTCGAAGCGGCGGTGCACGCCGGTCGTCATCGCGGGGCGCAGCTGCTGATCGCCGATGTGACCCGGCTGCCGGTCGCGGACGGGGCGCTGGACGCCGTCTTCGCGGCCGGGCTGATCGCGCATCTCCCCCGGCCGGGGGAGAACCTTCGTGAGCTGGCCAGGGCCGTGAGGCCCGGCGGCCTGCTGGCGCTGTTCCACCCCATCGGCCGGGCCGCCCTCGCAGCCCGGCAGGGGCGGCAGATCACCCCGGAGGACCTCCGCGCCGAGCCCAACCTGCGTCCGTTGCTGGCCGGTTCCGGGTGGCGGATGACGTCGTACACGGACGAGAGTGACAGGTTCCTGGTCCTGGCCGTACGTGGGGACTGATTAGGCTTGGGGACCGATGGCGAGGACTGATACGTCAGGACCGACGAGTCAGGGCTGCGTGGCCGCCGGGCTCTCCGTGTGCGGGACCGGGCAGCCGCCCACGCCGGGTGTCGGGAAGGTCCCCAGGCTCCCCACCGTGTAGCCGTCGGGATATCCCTTGATCTCCGGGTTCTGCCGGGCGTAGTGCGGCGTACTGCGCGGGGGCAGCAGCCGTACGGCACGGGCGCGCAACCTGAGCGCTCCCCTGACCACGGCGCGGGTCGCGGGCGCCGGGGTGTCGTAACGGAACGCCCGCAGCAGAGCGTCGTCGAGGAGAGCGAGGCTCGCGCCGCGCACCAGGGGCGCGAGGGGGCCCGGGTACCAGGAGGCCATCAGGGCCAGGGTCGCGTCGGAAACCTTCCGCGCGCCCTCGTCCCAGCCGAAATGCTCCTCCTCGTAGGTGTCGAGGCAGCGCTCGAACTCCTCGAAGGACTGCGGGATTTCCTTGATGCCCATGTGCTTGCCGAGCAGGGCGTAGTAGGCGGCACAGGCCCGGAGTTCGTGGTCGGACAGTCGGCGCCAGCCGTAGGAGTCGATCCAGCGCTTCGGCATGACGACGAACGTGCACAGCACGTAGCGCATGTCGTCGTTGCTGATGTCGTAGCTGCGGTGCATCTGGTTGATGCGGCGGATGGCCGTGCGGCCGTCCTCGCTCTCGAAACCGTGCTCCACGACGGTGTCCAGAAGCAGCGCGGTGTCGTCGTAGCGCTTCTGCGTACGGTCTGTCAGTTCTGCGGTCTCGGCGAGGAGACGGCCGATGCTGGGGACCGCGTACGTGCGGTAGAGGGCGAGCTCCAGTGCCCGGGTGAAGTCCCAGGGGAACTCGTACGTCGATGTGAGCCGGTAGATCGTCAGGAAGTCCTTCTCCGGATCAAGCCGCTGGATCTCCTTCAGCCGGTCGTAGCGCTTCAACGCACCGTCCCCCTATCTGTCGTCCGAGGTCCAACCTTACGTTGGGGGCGCACACTTGAAAGATCCGTGATCGAGCCACACAGGGGAAGGTGATCCGGTTGTTCGGCAGACTCCGGAAGTTTTTCGCGACACGACCCGGCGGTGCTGGGCAGGCCGCACCGCACCCGGAAAATCGGCAGCACAACATCTTCGAGGCCGCGGCGGTCTACGTGTCCGCCTGCGCGGAGGACGACGAGCGGCGCAGCGACGAGGCGGCCGGCTGGGTCTCGCCCGAGGCCCTCTCCTTCGGTGTCAACGAACTCGCCTGTCGCGCGTTGATCGCGCTCGCAAGGGAGCGCGACGAATCACCGCACAGTGTGGCGCGTACGCTCCTGGGTCTTCCGGCCGCCTGACCCAGGAAGGGCAGCGATCCGGGGCTCCGGAAGGGCGGGGCCCCTGAGCGGTTCTTTTCGTCCCGTGGACCTCGACGATCGGGTTACTCACTGGTTAGGGTGCGCCGACGACCGATCCGATAAGGAGGGCGCCGTGACCGGGCCGGACACCGCCGAGAATGCCGAGGACGCCGAGGACGCACTGTTTGTGCTGACCGCGGTGCTGCTGACGCCCGCGCAGTTCCCCAGCGTGCTCGGCAACGACTATCCGGAGGCCTGTGCTGCGCTCGGCCTGGAGCCGTACGCCGACGGGTACGGGCTTGTGCTCGGCCAGGACGGCACCGGCGCCCGGTGGACGGTGGTGATCGACGACGTGTCCCTGGTGGCGGTCGCCATCGCGTCCTGGGACTGCGGCATGGAGTACGACCTGTCGCCCGACGAGCGCAGCGTGGTCGCAGGCCTGCCGGGCTGGCCGCTCAGGCTCGCGGTGGCCGCTCCGGGCATTCCCGCGCCGCACGACCCTCCACCCGAGGAGGGTGAGACCGGCCCGGCCCTGGCGCCGCCCGACACCGAGCAGTGGGGGCCCGCCCAGCGGCGGCTCGGCGCGGACGAAATCGCGCTGCAGTGGGCGGCCTGGCGTGAGCAGATCGACGACGAGGAGACCTTCGTCGCTCCCGGCGGCAAGCCGCACACGGGTGTGCGGCGCGTGATCGAGGAACTGCACGCCTATGTGGAGTCCCCGCCACCGCCGGGACGGGTACGTTCCGCCTTCGCGTCCGGCGAGGCCCGTACGCTCCGTGCCGACGGTCCTGGCTGGTCCATGGTCGCCAGGACCGACGACATCGCTTTTGTGCTGCTCGACGACGAGCCGGGAGAGGTTCTTCCGGTCGGCAGGGGCCCCGAGCTGCCCGGGCTGCTGGAGGCGCTCGACAAGATGGCTGTACGGCCCGCCTGACCGCCGTCTCGCGGGTCAGTGGCCCCGCGCCGGACCGGCGACGAGCGCCCCCAGAGCCGTGTCCGGATCCGGGTGGTCGCGAAGGGCCGCCAACTCGCTGGGCCATGGCTCCCGCCAGGAGGAGGAGCGCCCGGCCGCGGACACCAGGGCCAGCGCGAGCAGTCCTGCGGGCGCCGATCCACGGGCGCGCAGCAGGCGCACGGCATCGAGCACCGCCGCCGCGCAGTCGGGACGGCCGGTTCGGCCGGGGCGGCCGACGTCGATGTACAGGCCGTCGTCGAGCGCCAGTCTGTCGGGGCGTTCCTCGACCAGACGCAGCAGCCGCTCCCAGAGTTCGGGAGCCGGGTCTCCTGCCCGTGCGGCGTCCAGTGCCGCTTCCTGGGCGAGACGGGCTGCCTGACGGAACAGGCCCGCCCCTTCGAGGGCGTCGAGCAGGACGCCGACAACAGCCCGCGAAGCCCCGTGACTGCACTGGCCGGCGATGGCATCGGCACAGCCGTCGAGGCGGCGCAGCGCGTCGACCCTGCTGAGCGGGTCGTCGGAATGCGCCCCGATCCGCAACGGCGCGAAAGCCTCCGTCGTGATGGCCGACGTGTTCTCTCCCGACGGCAGGGCGACGAGCTGCGCTACGGCCGCGTGCCACACCGGACGGGTCCTGGCGAGGTCGACGACGGTCTGTGCCAGGACACGGGCGGCCTCCTCTGACGAATCGCCGGTGAGGTGGGCGGGCAGGGCGCGGCAGGCGGCGGTCGCGGTGCTGTCGTCGCCGCCCTGTACGAGGCCGAGGAGGAAGGCTTTGTACGCGGCACGGGCCGCGCGCGGTACGGCGGTGGGGCGTACACCGACGACAGCCTCTCTTACGGCCTGTTCCCACACTCCTTCGGACAGCCGGTCCGCGATGTCGTCGCGGTCGATGCCGCGCAGCAGGAGCGGCGCGACAACGGCCCGTACGTCCCGGTGCTGGTCCTGCTCGTCCCAGGCGGCGAGCAGCGCACTCAGGGCGGCCGTTCCGGTGAGGACGCCCAGCGCCCTGGCTGCTTCCTTGCGGGTGCCGACCGGGTTGGCCGGGTTCCGCAGAAGGGGCGCCAGGAGTGTGATCGCCCGGCTGTCCGGTACGTCGTCCAGCAGGCGACGTACGGCGGACATCGCCGCACGCCCGCGCACGCCTCCGGTGCCCGCGTGCCTGAGCAGTGTCTCCAGCAGTTCTGCTGTGACGGGCCTGGTCCCGCCCAGTGCGCCGATCGCGGCCGCCGCCACTGGCTGGGGCGCGGTCGAGGCCAGGGCCGTGAGGTGTACCGGGGTGTTCAGGAGCGCGGCCGCGTCGGTCCTTTCGCGCAAGGGGGTGTACTCGTCGGACGCCACGGTCACCAGGTACGCCGCCCATTTACGCCGCTGGTACGCGAGCCAGCGGCCGGTGTCGGCCAGGCGTAGCCGGGGCGCCCAGGGCGTGCCCCGGGGGCGGATGCGGCCGCGCAGACCATCCCGTACGGCGGCTTCGAGTACGTCGTCGAGCAGGTCGGTACGGCGGGTGGTGAGCGTGCGCAGCACTTCGGGTACGCCGGCGAAGGACGGGTCGAGGCGCACCAGTTCCGCGCAGCGGGCCTCTCGGGTGGCGGCGGGGGCGATCCAGACGGCCGCCGCACGGGCGGCGATTTCGGGGTCCTCGTGTTCCTCCGCAGTACGCCGCATCAGGGCTTCGAGGGCGGGGAGTTCCACCAGGTGTGGTGCCAGGAGTTCGGCGAGTGACGTGAGGGTTTCGGCGGGCGCCCCTGATTCGGCCACCGCGCCGGAGCAGACGGCAAGCGCCGTACGTGCGTCCAGGCGCAGCGGGTTGCGCGGCCCCCTGCGCCGGGGATCGGCGAGAACCTGGCACAGCAACCGGGCAGCGAATGCGGCCCGTTCGGTGTCTCCGCGCGCCGCAGCGCTCTCGGTGGTACGGCGCAGCCACCGTTCCGCGCAGGCAAGGGTGACTGCGGTGGAGTCACGCGACTGGACCGTGGTCAGGGCGGCGTCGCGCAGCACACGTTCCTCGACCGCCGCGAGCAGCCGGGCGGGTGCGGCGGCCAGCTGCGCGAGGGCGAAGCGGCGTACGTCGTTCTGGTCGTGCCAGGCGCGTTCGCAGGAGGCGGCGATCCGCGCGTACTCCTCGGGATCACCGTTCAGTTCGGCGCTGGCGAGCAGCGCGGGCCAGGCGGCGAGCCGGAGGTCCATGCGATGGTCCGACGTCTGGACGCGCAGGAGCGGTTCCGCGACGTCGAGCGGCAGTCCGGCGGCGAACCGCCTGAGCGTCCTGCTCCTGCCTGCCGAGCGCTTGAGCCAGGGTGCGAGGAAGGCGGCCCTGTCGTCCGGTTCGAGGGCGGCGATGGCGGCGATGGCGGACAGCGAGGCGCGGCGCCCGAAGTCTCCTCCGATGCGCTCCCGGACGACCCGGCACCGTTCGTCGGGCGGCAGAAGCAGGAGCAGTGAGTCGGGGGCGACCTGGCCCTGGACCGTGCCGATGCGCCTGGGCGCGTCGGCCGGGCACCGGGTGGCGAGCTCGACCAGGTCGTCGGGCGGCAGGTCCAGGACAGCGCGCCTGACCGACGGGGGCAGCGGCCCCGCCTGGATCGTCAGTACGGGCTCTGTGCCGTGGTGTTCTGTGCCTGCGTGTTCTGTGCCTGCGTGTTCTGTGCCGTCGTGCGCCGGGGCCGCCCGCAGGATCTCCAGCACGGCGGAGGGGTGCCGCAGGAGGGCTGCAGCTGCCCGTTTTCCGATGAGTGGGGGTGCTCCGCGGAGCATCAGCAGGCCGGCTTCCGTGTCGCGCTCGGCGACTGCTGTGGCGATGATCCGGTGGGCTCGTGCGTAGCTGTGGCGTTCATGGCTCCTGCGGGCCGCGTACTCGTCGGTGAGGTGCCTGGCGACGGCTACAGGGGCGGTGCGGGCAAGGGAGTTGAGCAACCCCGCTGGTGGTTCGAGGCGCGGGAGCCAGTGCGCTGCCGTCTGTGCGGAACAGGCTGTCAGCAGCCGCGCCGCCTCTTGGCCGCCGTGGCGTTCGTACACCTGCTGGATGAGGGAGTCGGCGAGCGCGGTGCGGCGGCCGGTCTTCAGCACGCGGTACGTCTCGTGGCGTACGGCGCGGGTGTTGTGCAGCGCGAGTGCGGTGAGGGCGTGTTCGTGGAGCGGCAGGCGGACGGCGGCGGAGAGTGCGCGGCGGCGCAGGAGGGGATCGGCGAGCGCCCGGGAGACGGTGTCGATGTCGCGGCGCACGACGGCGAGAAAGAGCGCGGTGTGGCGCTCGTCGGGGTCCCCCGCGTCGAGCGCGGCGTGCACCGCGGCGTAGGCGTCGGGGGCCACTGCGCGGCCGTAACGGGCGAGAGCGCCCATGCGGGCGGGGAAGGGCAGGGAGTCGAAGTGAGCCCTCAGCCATGCGGAAGTCAGAGGCTGGGGCTCGGGTTGGGGCTGGGGCTGGGGCTGGGGTTGAGCGTGCGGGGCATCGTATGTGGCCATCAGCGATCACCGAAGGATCGTGAGGCCCCCTTTCCGGTCTTCATGCGGTCATGATCACAGCGAACTGATCAGCGGGCAAGCGGTTTTCGTGGTCCGCCCCCATGCCCCGGCCCGGCGCCGTGTGGGCCGGCCCCATGGCCGCAGGGGGACGAGCGACAGCACGATGTGGCGGCTGCGCCCCGTCCCGTCACCACCGCCCCGCACCGTCCCCACCGCCGTGAATCCGGAGGCCGCCCATGCGCCCGCTCCTGTCCCGAGGTGTTCCGATCGTCGCCGCGCTTCTGATGGGTCTGAGTACGATGCCGACAGCCATCGGCGCCGCCGCCCCCAGCGCCCCTCCCGGTTCTGCCTGCGCCCCGCACGATCGTCCGACGGTCCCGGGCGCGGAGCACCAACAGGTGGCTTGTCTCCCCGACTTGACCACTGCGGGGCTCGCCGGCACGGCATACACCGACACCGCCGACCAGGCGGGCCTGTCCGCGAAGGGCACGAAGAACCCCTCCGGTGTGCCCGGCATCCAGATCGACGGCTACTTCCCGGACACTTCGCGCTCCAATCCCACCCACGGGTGGCGGCACGACGCCCAGTTCGTCATCCGGCTGCCGGAGCGCTGGAACGGCGGCCTGGTGGTCACCGGCGCACCGGGCACCCGTAAGCAGTACGCGACCGACGCCCTCATCTCCGACCAGGTACTGGCCCTCGGTTATGCGTACGCGGCCACCGACAAGGGAAACAGCGGCCCCGACTTCTTCACGGACGGCAAGCGGCCCGGCGATGCGGTGGCGGAGTGGAACCGGCGGACCACCGAGCTGACGCGCGCGGCACGGAAGGCCGTCGCGCAGCGGTACGGGCACGGGCCCCGGCGTACGTACATGACGGGCATCTCCAACGGCGGCTATCTGACTCGCTGGCAGTTGGAGAACCACCCCGAGCTCTATGACGGAGGGGTCGACTGGGAGGGCTCGCTCTGGACGGCGGACGGCGGCGGACTGCTGGGCTCCCTGCCGGTCACCGTGGCGCGCGCTCTGGGGCGGGCGACGGACGACGACCTCCTGAAGGCCGGTTTCGCGCCCGGTTCCCAGTTCCTGTGGCCGTACCACGAGAAGGCGTACTGGGGAGTGACCCAGAAGATCTACCGCGCCGAATTCGACCCGTCGTACGACCCGGACTGCCCCGGCTCTTCGGCAGGTTCGACGGCGCCGGAGATCCTTGCCCCGTGCGCGTCGGATGCGGACTACGACTACGCCGCGCGCCCCTCGTCCGTACACCGCGCGGTCCAGCGGGTGGCGCTGACCGGGCGGATCGGCAGGCCGCTGATCACGCTGCACGGCGATCTGGACACGCTGCTGCCCATCGCCACCGACTCCGACGTGTACGAGCGGATGGTGACCGGGCAGAGCCGGTCACGGCTCCACCGCTACTACACCGTCGAGGGCGGTACCCATGTCGACTCTCTCTACGACACATTCCCCGAGCGGCTGCGGCCGGTTCTGCCCTGCTACCGCTCGGCGTTCACCGCCCTCGTCGCGTGGGTCGAGGACGGCAGCGCGCCGCCCGCGGACCGGACGATCGCCAGGCCCACGGGCGGTGATGTGGTCAACTCCTGTGCGCTGAGCTGAGCCGGGAGGTCAGACACGCTCCAGGGGGCGGTGCGGCTCGGCCGGTAGGTCGACCCTGATCCGGTCACCGGGCCGCACCACTCCGCCCGCCGTGACGATGCTCATGATCCCGGCCTTGCGCACAATGTTGCCTGCGGCGTCCCGGCCGACGACCTGCTTGAGGAGGCCGTCCTGGAAGGCGTCGATCTGAAGGCAGGGATTGCGCAGGCCGGTGATCTTGACGACCGCTTCGTCGCCGATGCGCAGCAGGGTGCCGGTGGGCAGCGCCGGCAGGTCGATCCCGCGCGTGGTGACGTTCTCACCGAGCTCGCCGGGCGCGACCTTGAAGCCCTCCTCCAGCACCTCGTCGAAGAGCTCTTCATGGATGAGGTGGACCTGTCGCAGGTTCGGCTGGGTGGGGTCCTGGGCAACCCGTGACCGGTGCTTGACCGTCACCCCCGCATGCACGTCCCCCTCCACGCCGAGACCGGGCAGCAAGGTGATGCTGTCCCGGTTCGGCTTGGTGAAGCTGTACTCGCCGTTACTGCTGACCGCCGTGACGGTGCCGCTCAGCGCCCTATCTCCTTACGCGAGATCCTGCTGCGCAGCCTGCGGCGCTGCGAACTGTCCAGCATCAGGTACGCCGCCACAGGCACTCCCACCATGACCAGCAGCGCCGGCCAGAACCCGATCAACCAGATCAGGACGATCCCCACCACCACACCACCGGCGGCGACGACCTTCGCGTTGTTCGACATCTTCTGACGCCTCCTTCGCGGCGACTGCCGCTCCCTGCTCCGACAACGTGCACGCCAGCGCCGCAGTTCCATTGTGCGCCCGCTGTACGGCAGCGCTTATACGGCGGCGCTCGGGGCGGGCCTGAGCGGCTCACCCACCTCGTGCATGTGTGTCAGCGCCTGCCGGTACGAGTCGACCAGGCCGGTCTCCGCATACGGCATACCCAGTGAGTGGCAGTGCGCACGCACGAGCGGCTGGACGAGCCGCAGATGCGGGCGCGGCATGCTCGGGAAGAGATGGTGCTCTATCTGGTAATTGAGGCCGCCGAGGAACCAGTCGGTGAGTATCCCGCCGCGCACATTGCGTGACGTGAGGACCTGCCGCTGCAGGTGGCCCCATCGCTCGCCGTCGGAGTCGGGCATTTCCATCCCCTTGTGGTTGGGCGCGAAGGCCATGCCGAGGTGGAGACCGAACAGCGCGTGGTGCACCAGCGCGAAGACGATGGCCTTTCCGACGGACATGGTGGTGAGCAGGAGTGTGGCATATGTCACGAGGTGGGCGACCAGCAGAAAGCCCTCCACCGTGCGCTCGCGCAGCGACTGGCGGCGCAGGTCCTGGAAGCCGGAAACCTTCAGAGCGATGCCTTCGAGCAGCAGCATCGGGAAGAACAGGCGTGCCTGGTTGCGGGTGAGCCAGCGGGCGAAACCCTCACGCTGTTCGGCCTGCTTCTGGGTCCAGACGAGCGCGCCGACTCCGACGTCGGGGTCCTTGTCGACGTGGTTGGGGTTGGCGTGGTGGCGTACGTGCTTGTCGTTCCACCACGCCTGGCTCATGCCGAGCAGCAGATTGCCGTGGATGAGCCCGACGGCCATGCCCAGCCGACGGTTGCCGGTTATCTGCGCGTGTCCCGCGTCGTGTCCTACGAAGGCGGTACGGGCCCACAGCACCGCGAGGGGCAGTGCGAGCAGCAGCGTCCACCAGGAGTCGCCGATGAGCACGATGCCGGTGACGACGGCGGCCAGGGCGAGCAGATTGGCCGCGATCCCCAGCGCGTACCAGCCGATGCGCCGCTCCAGGAGTCCCTGCTCCCTCACGGTGCGCAGGAGCGGGGCGAAATCGCTCCCCGAGGTGCCTGTCGTGGGTTCCGCGACAGTGGCGGCCTGGGGCATAAGGGTCTCCGGTCTGTAGGACCTTGCTCTGACCTCATGAAAGTACGCAACGAGGACCCTCGAAGACCATGGCGCTGGCACCCGGCTTTCAGTGGGGTAAGCCCCCAGCCGCCAGGGTGGGGCTGGCCACACCTCGCGCGCGCCGGATGCTGTACCCTCGGCGGCCCGGCCCGACTAGTCAAACTTGAGGAATGCGTCATCGCTGTGCACCGGCCTCCGGCGGCAACGCCCTCCGAGATCTCCGAACTCACCCGCCGCTCCGCGGTCTTTCTGCCCGCGGACCCACCCCGTACCGGCAAGGTCGCCTTCTGGCGGTCCGACGGCAGCGAGCCCCCGCCCGTCCCCCCGTCCGCGCCCCGGTCCGAGCCCCTGTCTGCCCTTGGATCCGTCGAAGAACTGACCGTGGTCGCGGCCGATGCGACACCGCGGACCGTACGAGCCGTCGTACTGCCCGTACGGGACGCCCTGCCGGTCCTGACCCGAGCCCGCGCGTCCGCACACGCCGACCCCGCCGCCGCTTTCTGGGGCGCGGCGGCCCTCGTCGCGCTCCAACTCGCCGCCCGCGGGCGGCTGCTGCCCGGCCTGACCGCGACCGATCACGATGCCTGGCGGGCCGGACCACTCACCACCGACGACCTGGAACGGGTACGCGAACTGGCGGCCGCGATGCCGCCCACCGCACATGCCGTACCGCTCGACATCGACGCCGAGCCCCTGCTGCTGCCCGCACCCGAGCGCCTGCTCCGCGCCTTCCTCGACGCGGTCGCCGACGGTCTGCCGCGTACGCCCGCCGCACCCTGGGCCACCCTGAGCCCCGCCTTCGCCGCGCCCGAGCCGCAGCGGCTGCCCGAACAGCGGGCCTGGGCCGCGGATGTCGCCGCCGGGCAGGACGCGGGCGTACGGATCTCACTGCGGGTCGAACTGCCGGGCCTTGCGGCGTCCGGGGCCGGGACGTTCCGTGCCGTCCTCCAGATGCACAGCGTCAGCGACCCGTCGCTGGTGGCGGACGCCGCGGAGGTGTGGGCCGGTGCCGGTCACGCCGGTCATGCCAGTCACCCCGGTCACACGGGTACGGCTTTCGGTCCGCGCGCCCGCATGGACGCGCTGCTCGCCCTGCGCCGGGCCGCACGCGCCTGGCCACCGCTGGCCCCGCTGCTGTCGGCCGCCGTACCCGACGCGATCGAGCTCGCGGACGAGGACGTCACCGAACTGCTCGGCGAGGCCGCCCGGGCTCTGGCCGCCACCGGCGTGCAGGTGCACTGGCCCAAGGAGCTCGCGCGAAAGCTGACGGCGCGCGCGGTCGTCGGCCCGCCCGACGATGCAGCTGAGAGCAGCGATCGCAAGGGTCCCGGGAAGACAGCGTCCGACGTGCCGTCGTTCCTGTCGGCCGACGCCCTGCTGGCCTTCAACTGGTCGTTCGCGCTGGGCGGCCAACAGCTCTCGCGAGCCGAACTCGACCGGCTCGCCGAGGCCAACAGGCCGGTGGTGCGACTGCGCGACCAGTGGGTCCTCATCGACCCCGAGGAGGCCCGTCGCGCGCGGGAGCACCAGGACCGGAAGGTCACCCCGATCGAAGCGCTCAGTGCCGCGCTGACCGGCCGTACAGAGGTGGACGGACAGCGCGTCGACGTACAGGCGTCGGGATGGCTCGCACAGTTGCGGGACCGTATCGCCGATCCCGAGGGCACCGGGCACCAGACGATTCCGCAGCCGGCCGCCCTCGCGGCGACGCTGCGCGACTACCAGTTGCGCGGGCTCAACTGGCTGCATCACATGACGTCCCTCGGCCTCGGCGCCTGCCTCGCCGACGACATGGGGCTCGGCAAGACCATCACGCTCATCGCCCTGCATCTGCACCGGCAGACGGACGAGCGGGCCGCAGGACCCACCCTCGTGGTCTGCCCCACGTCACTCATGGGCAACTGGCAGCGCGAGATCGAACGCTTCGCGCCCGGAACGCCCGTACGCCGCTTCCACGGCCCTTCGCGCAGTCTGGAGGGCCTGGCCGACGGCGAATTCGTCCTCACGACGTACGGCACGATGCGGCTCGACGCCGGGCAGCTGACCGTGCCCGGTGCCTGGGGGATGGTCGTCATCGACGAGGCACAGCACGTCAAAAACCCGTATTCGGCGACCGCCAAGCAGCTGCGGACCATCAACGCACGCGCACGCGTGGCGCTCACCGGAACACCCGTCGAGAACAACCTCTCCGAGCTGTGGGCGATCCTCGACTGGACGACGCCCGGCCTGCTCGGCAGGCTCGGCACATTCCGCAGGACCTACGCGCAGTCGGTCGAGGGCGGAAACGATCCGGCAGCGGCAGAGCGGCTCTCCAAGCTCGTACGCCCCTTCCTGCTGCGGCGCCGCAAGTCCGATCCCGGCATCGCGCCCGAGCTGCCGCCGAAGACGGAGACCGACCGTGCCGTGTCTCTCACGACGGAACAGGCCGGACTGTACGAGGCGGTAGTGCGTGAGACGCTGGCCGCCATTTCAGGGGCCGACGGGTTCACCCGGCGCGGGCTCGTGGTGAAGCTCCTGACCGCGCTGAAGCAGATCTGCAACCACCCCGCACAGTATTTGAAAGAGGAGAGTCCCAAAGAGCACAGTCCGAAACGGAACAGTCCGGCGGAAGAACGGCCCAGGATCGCGGGACGGTCGGGGAAGCTGGAGCTGCTCGACGAGCTCCTCGACACGATCCTGGCCGAGGACGCGAGCGTGCTGGTCTTTACGCAGTACGTGCAGATGGCGCGGCTGCTTGAGCAGCATCTCGCCGCGCGCGGGGTGCACACCCAGTTCTTGCACGGCGGTACGCCCGTCCAGGAACGCGAGGCGATGGTGCAGCGGTTCCAGGACGGTGAAGTCCCGGTCTTCCTCCTGTCGTTGAAGGCGGCGGGCACCGGTCTCAATCTCACCCGCGCCGCCCATGTCGTGCACTACGACCGCTGGTGGAACCCTGCCGTCGAGGCACAGGCCACCGACCGGGCGTACCGGATCGGGCAGACCCAGCCGGTGCAGGTGCACCGGCTGATCGCCGAGGGCACGATCGAGGACCGGATCGCCGGAATGCTCGCGCGCAAGCAGGAGCTGGCGGACGCCGTCCTCGGCTCCGGCGAGGCCGCGCTGACCGAACTGACCGACGCCGAACTGGCGGATCTGGTGGAGCTGCGAGGGGGCACGCGATGAGCGGCACAGGCGGGTGGAACGAGACGGAGAGGGCCACGGAAAACGAGAGGGACAGGGCCATGGAATGGGACACGGAGCGCACCTTTGGCGCCCTCCCTCCCGCGCGGGGTCGCGGCTTCGCGCAGTCCTGGTGGGGCCGTGCCTGGCTGAAGGCACTGGAGGACACGGCGCTCGACGGTGAACAGCTCAAGAAGGGGCGCAAGTACGCGCGTGAGGGCGCGGTCGGCGCCGTGTCCGTACGGCCCGGCCGGATCACGGCCGTCGTCCGGGAGCAGGACGGCTCGGCGTACCGCAGTGATGTGCTGTTGCAGCGGCTGAGCGACGAGGACTGGGACCGCTTTCTGGACATGGCGGTCGAACGGGCCGGGCACATCGCGGCCCTTCTGGACCGCGAAATGCCGCCGCACCTGGTGGAGGACGCGGCGGCGGCCGGGGTCGAACTGCTGCCAGGCATCGGCGATCTGGAGCCGGAGTGCTCGTGCGAGGCATGGGATCACTGCCCGCACACCGCGGCGCTCTGCTACCAGGTGGCGAGGCTGCTGGACCAGGACCCGTTCGTGCTGCTGCTGATGCGGGGGCGGAGCGAGCGGGCACTGCTGGACGAGCTGCAGGTACGCAGTGCCGTCAGGGCAGCGACTCCCCACGAAAGCGCGGGGGCGCACGAGGAAGAGCGCGCCCCGGAGGGCGTACGTGCCGACGAGGTGTTTGCGGCACGGGACATACTGCCTTTGCCCGCGCCCCCGCCCTTCCCCGAGGAGCCGGGGCGGCCACCGGTTCTCGATACGGAGACGGGGCCGGCGCCTGGGATCGACGTCGCGGCGCTGGAGTTCCTGGCGGCGGACGCCGCCGCCCGGGCGCATCGCCTGCTGGCCGAGGCGCTGTCGGCCGGGCATGAGCAGCACCCCGTCGACGAGGAGCTGACAGCTGATCAGGACGCTGTACGGCTGGCAGCCGGGGCGCCAGGTCCAGTCATCGCCGCCCGCCTCGCGTCGGGCTCCGGCCGGGAGCGGGCCGAACTCGCCCTCGCTGTACGGGCGTGGGGGTACGGAGGGCGTGCCGCGCTCGCCGTACTGGAGGAGGACTGGTCCCCGGACCGGGAGGCACTGGCCCGTGCCCGTTCGCGGCTGACGGAAGCGTGGGACGAGGAGGAACGCCCGCAGTTCCGTGCCCAGCGCAACCGGTGGACGGTGACCGGCTCGCACGCTCGGCTCTCGGACGCTCAGCTGCGGTACGGACGCGACGGGTGCTGGTGGCCGTACCGCAAGGAGCGCGGCCGGTGGACTCCGGTCGGTCCCGCCGACCAGGATCCGGCGGTGGCGCTCGCCGTCGCCCTGCGGAGCGACGGACAGGAGACGGTCGGCTCCACAGCAATCCCCCGCAGGGGTGACGAGCCCCCTCCCGGGTGAATCGAACGCCGCATCACGGCAGCTTTCGGAAGCGCGCCCTTTCCTGTCGACGTTCATTCGGACTTTCGCGCGACGGTTCGCCCGCCTTCCCCCGTGACGGCTTCTTGATCAGGTGAGTTCTCCGGGCGCTGGATCCCTCAACGTCACCACAGGAGGAACCTTGAATTCCGCGCCCGCTCGCATCGTGCTTCACCCTGCGTTCGAGAACCCACCTGTGGCGACCGCAGTTGCCGTGCGCCCTGTTGACGCGAGGTGGTCGGCATGAAGTGGCCCGCAAGCGGTCGGCGTACCGATTCCGTCGGAGCGGCGTCGATGACGGCTGCGGAGTGGGAGTCGGACCCCAAGTCGGAGTCGGTGTCCGGCCCGGCAGCGGCGGTTCCACCCGCCAGGCAGGAACGTCCGCGCCCGTCGGCTCCTCCTGAGCTGGACTACAACGGACGCAAGCACCGCCGCGCCATGGAGGATGCCACCCTGCGGGAGATGGCTCGGCGGATTCCCGCCGCACTCGGCCAGACCGCCCGGCTCGCCTGGTCCGTGGACCGGCGCATGGTGATCACCATCCTGGCCTGTCAGCTGCTGTCCGGGATCGGTACGGCCGTCATGCTCGCCGCCGTCGCCAGGGCCATGCAGCACCTGTTCGGAACGGACGACGCCCGGACGGCGTTATCGGCGGCCTCGCCGGCCCTGGTGCTGGCGGGCCTCGCCCTGGCCACGGGTTCAGGGGCCTGGATCATGGCCGACTGGGCCACGCGCCGGCTCAACCCGCAAGTCGCCTCAGCAGCCGACATGACCATCCTCGACCTCCACATGCGAGCCGAGTTGTCCGCCTACGACCAAGAGGGTTTCAAGGACCGCAGCCAGGCGGCCGAGATCGGGGCACTGCGCGCCGTCGATCTCGCCGATGACGCCAAGACCCTCACGAACGGGTTCGTGCAGCTCGTTTCCGCCGCGTCCGTCCTCGCGGTGCTCCACCCTCTGCTGGTCGGTGTGCTGCTGCTCTCCGTCCTTCCTCGCGGCCTGGGCGGTGTGATCGCCGCGCGCATCGACTACCGCGTCCACGACCGTACGATCTCCGCGCGCAATGTGCGCGGCATGATGCGGTGGTGGCTGACCACCTCGGAACTCGCCGACGAGCTGCGCGCCAACACCATGCGCCCCTACCTCTACTTCTGGTACCGCACGATGTGCGACCGGGTGGAGGGCAAGGAGCTGGAGGGAGCGGGGCCGTACCTGCGGATCACGGCCGTCGCCGCAGCCCTGTCCGGCATCTTCACGCTCGGCATGTGGGCCTCCCTCGCCGTGCTCGTGCTGTCCGGCCACATGGTCCTGGCCATCGCCGGAACGGCGATCGTCGCGTCCCAGACCGCCGGCCGCGCCCTCAACTCGATCATTCGGTACGGCGCCGTCATGTTCCACCACGGCCTCTACCTCAGCGACTACCACGATTTCCTGGCCGAGGTACGGACGATGACCACCCGCCGCGGCGCCGCCACGGTCCGGGCGCCCCGCACCGTCCGCCTCGACGAGGTCGAGTTCAGCTACCCCAACAAGGCAGCTCCTGCCCTGCACAAGCTCTCGCTCACCCTCAAGCGCGGTGAAGTGGTCGCCCTCGTCGGCGAGAACGGCGCCGGCAAGTCGACCCTGGTGCGGCTGCTGACCGGACTGACCCTGGCCACTTCCGGCGGCGTGTACTGGGACGACACCGATCTCGCCACCGCCGATGCCGAATCCGTGTGGCAGCACGTCGGGCTCGTGCCTCAGAAGAACGGCCACTGGCCCTTGGCAGCCAGGGAGAACATCACTCTCGGTCAGCCACGTGAGTTCGGCGACGAGCAGGTCTGGAGGGCCGCCGAGCAGGTCGGCATGGCGGACGTCATCCGTGACCTGCCCGACGAACTGGAAACACTGCTGGCCCGCTCGGTGTGGGGCGGGCAGGAACTGTCCGGCGGGCAGTGGCAACGCCTCGCCTGTGCCCGCGCCCTCTATCGCAAGCCGGGCCTTCTCATCCTGGACGAGCCCACCAGCGAGATGGACGCGAGGGGCGAGCACATGATCTTCCGTACGCTCCGGGACATCGCGCAGGACCGCATCACTGTCGTGGTCACCCACCGCCTCGACAACGTGAAGATGGCGGACCGGATCATCGTCCTCGACGAAGGCCGCATCCGGGAGGAGGGCACATTCGAGGAGCTGGTGAACACGGACGGCAGCCTCCTCGGCGAGTTGTACGCCCTGTCCCAGGACCGCTGACCCTGCCCACCGGGTGGGCCGGTCCCCACCGGTACTGACGGCCGATCGCTACCGCTACTGACGGCCGATACTCACCGGTGCTGACCGCAGGAGCACGGTGTGCCCCGGGACAGAGATCCCGGGGCGCGGGCGGGAAGGAAGACGCCACCCGCACAGCAGGCGTCCTTGCCGCCGCACCGGGCCTCCGACACGATGGTTCGGGAGGCCGAAGTGACCGATGCATGGGTGGCTCTGGAGGCCGGGGCGGACCCGGTTGAGCGGCTTGGTGAACTGCGCAGGGCGCATGAGGTGTTCACCAGCGCGGGGCGGCTTGAGCGGCCCGTACGGTCCGTGGTCGGGGAGTCGTGGCGGCGGTCCGCGCGGGCACGTGTCAGCCCCGAGTCCACCGCCCGTATCGAGCTGACCGACGCGGACCTCGGCTCGTACAGGCACGAACATCCGCTGGCCAGGGTGATGCCGCTGTTCCGGGAGCTGATGGGCACCTTCGCGAGCGACGGCGAGCATCTGCTCGCGGTGTGCGACGCGCAGTGCCGCCTCTTGTGGGTCGAGGGGCACCCCGGAACCCGGCGCCGTGCCGGGCGGCTGAACTTCGTTCCCGGTGCCCGCTGGTCCGAGTCCGCGATGGGAACGAACGCACCCGGTACGGCCGTTGCCCTCGACCGGCCCGTGCAGGTCTTCGCCGCCGAACACTTCAGCAGGCCCGTACAGCCCTGGACCTGTGCCGCGGCCCCCGTCCACGATCCGCGCACCGGACGTCTCCTCGGAGCCGTCGACATCACCGGTGGGGACGGGCTCGCGCATCCGCACAGCCTGGCGTTCGTCCAGGCAGTCGCCCGTGCGGCCGAGTCACAGCTCGCACTCCTCTCGCCGCCCCCGCGCTCCTCCCCCGTGCAGCTCTGCGCGCTGGGCAGGGACGAGGCCCTGCTCGTGGTCGACGGCCGCAAATTGCGTCTCAGCCGCCGCCACAGCGAGATCCTGGTGCTGCTCGCCCGTCACCCCGAAGGCCTCACCGGCGACGAGCTGCTCATCGCCCTGTACGAAGACGAGTCGGTCACCCCCGTCACCCTGCGCGCAGAGCTGTCCCGGCTGCGCCGCCTGCTCGGCCCGGCGCTGCTCCTCTCCCGGCCGTACCGGCTCGCCACTCCTGTCGACACGGACTTCGACACCGTCGCACGACGCCTCGCGTCCGGCGCCACGACGGCGGCCATGAGCGGGTACGTGGGCCCACTGCTGCCCGTCTCGCAGGCCCCCGAGGTCGTACGTCTGCGCAGGCGTCTGGCGGACCAGCTGCGGGCCGCAGTGATCGCCCGCGCGGATCCGGGGCTGCTCGGTGACTGGGCGTACAGCCCCTGGGGAGAGGACGATCTGGCGGTCTGGCAGACGCTCGCCTCCGTACTTCCCGAGGATCAGCGGCCGGCCGCGCTCACTCGTGTACAGGAACTCGACACCTGGCAGCGTGACCGGGCACAGGGCCGGTGACCGTCCGCCCCGGATGACGGCTCCCACGCTGCGGACACAGCCCGGTCTCCTTAGTGTCTGTTCATGGACCACCACAGTGTCTGTTGATGGAGCACCACACCGCACCACAGGTGCCGCCCATCCGAACCCGGAGGAGCCCCCATGCCGGAGCTGTTCATCGGTGGCAAGTGGACCGCCGCCCTCGGCGGGCAGGTTCGTGAGATCCGCTGCCCCGCTGACGGCACCCTGGTGGCAACCGTCGACGAGGCCGGCCCCAAGGACGCCGCCGCTGCCATTGCCGCCGCCCGTGACGCCTTCGACAGCGGGCCCTGGCCACGCACTCCGGCCGCCGAGCGCGGCCGGCTGCTACTGCGCGTCGCCGACCTGCTGGAACGCGACAGGCCGACGCTCGCCCGGGCCGAATCCCTGGACACAGGGAAGCGGCTCGTCGAGAGCGAGTACGACATGGACGACATCGCGGCCTGCTTCCGCTACTTCGGCAACCTCACGGCGTCGGGCGGCAACGACCGGATCGTCGACACCGGCAATCCCGATGTGGACAGCAGAGTGGTCCATGAACCGGTCGGCGTATGCGCCCTGATCACTCCATGGAACTATCCGCTCCTGCAGACGGCCTGGAAGGTCGCTCCGGCGCTCGGCGCGGGCAACACCTTCGTCCTCAAGCCCAGCGAGCTGACCCCGCACACCGCCATCATCCTGATGCGCCTGCTGACCGAGGCAGGACTGCCCGACGGGGTCGCCAACCTCGTGCTGGGCGCCGGCCCGACAGCGGGTGCGCCGCTCACCGCGGACCCTCGGGTCGACCTTGTGTCGTTCACCGGCGGACTCGTCACAGGGCGCCGCATCATGGCAGCGGCCGCCCCCACCGTGAAAAAGATCGCCCTCGAACTGGGCGGCAAGAACCCCAACATCGTCTTCGCCGACGCCGATTTCGAGGCAGCGGTCGACCACGCCGTGATGGCGGTGTTCCTGCACTCCGGGCAGGTCTGCTCGGCCGGGGCACGGCTCCTGGTCCAGAACGAACTGCACGACGCGTTCGTCGACGAGGTGGTGGCCCGGGCCAGGGCGATCCGGCTCGGTGGCCCGTTCGACGAGAATGCCCGCACCGGGCCGCTGATCTCCGCGGCGCACCGCGACAAGATCGAGGCGTACGTGGCGGCCGGACTGGCCGACGGCGCCGTACTGCGCTGCGGCGGCAAGCGGCCCGACGACCCGGCCCTGCAGGGCGGCTTCTACTACCTGCCCACCGTGCTGGACGAGTGCACGCCGGGCATGTCCGTGGTGGCTGACGAGTCGTTCGGTCCAGTACTCACCGTCGAGATGTTCCGTGACGAGGAGGAGGCGGTCGCGCTCGCCAACGACACCGCCTATGGGCTGACCGGAGCCGTCTGGTCGGGTGATGCGGCCCGGGCGCAGCGGGTGGCTTCCCGGGTGCGCGCCGGCACCGTATGGATCAATGACTTCCATCCGTACGTTCCCCAGGCAGAGTGGGGCGGAATGAAGCAGTCCGGCTTCGGCCGTGAACTGGGCCCGGCCGGACTTGCCGAGTATCAGGAGGCCAAGCACATCTGGCGCAATCTCTCGCCGAAGCCGCAGAGGTGGTTCGAGTGAGACAGGGGTGGTTCGAGTGAGTACGGAAACGGGCAGGGGCGCGGATCCCGCACCCCCCGAGAAGACCCAGACCGAACACGACGACGACGCGCTGGGCGAGCTCGGATACCGCCCTGAACTGGTGCGCACCCTCGGCAACTTCCACACCTTTGCCGCAGGCGTCAGCTACATCTCGATCCTGACCGGTACCTTCCAGCTCTTCTACTTCGGCGTATCGCTCGGCGGTCCCGCCTACTGGTGGTCCTGGCCGATGGTCTTCACCGGTCAGCTGATGGTGGCCCTGTGCTTCTGCGAGCTGGCCGCCCGCTACCCCGTCGCCGGCTCGGTCTACAACTGGGCCAAGAGCATGGGCGGCCCGCACATCGGCTGGCTCGGCGGCTGGATGATGATGACGGCCACCATGGTCACGCTGTCGGCCGTGGCGCTCGCCTACCAGATCACGCTGCCGCAGATCGACGACTGGTTCCAGTTCGTCGGCGACGGCACCGGCAGGTCCGACGCGGCGGCCAATGCCGTACTCCTCGGCACGGTACTCATCCTCTTCTCGACCGTCGTCAACGCCTTCGGCGTCAAGCTCATGGCACGGATCAACTCCGCCGGTGTGTTCATCGAGCTGATCGCCGCCGTCGCCCTGATCATCTTCCTCGCCGCGCACATCACCCGCGGCCCCACCACCGCGGTGACCGAGACGTACGGGCTCGGCAGCGGCCAGAGCCTCGGCTATTTCGGCGCCTTCCTGACCGCGTCGCTGGCCTCCGCGTACGTCATGTACGGCTTCGACACGGCGTCCTCGCTGGGCGAGGAGTCGCACAACCCGGGCCGCAACGCGCCCCGCGCCATCCTGCGGGCGCTTGTCGCGTCGTTCCTCATCGGCGGATTCATCCTGCTCTTCGCCCTCATGGCCGTACCCGATCTGGCGGCGGAGGAGCTGGGCACGGGCGGTCTGCAGTACGTGGTGCTCGAAACGCTCGGCTCGACGATCGGCGAGATCTTCCTGTGGAGCGTGGTCATCGCGATCACCGTCTGCGTACTGGCCGTACAGGCCGCCGGCATCCGGCTGATGTTCGCCATGGCGCGCGACAACAACCTGCCCGCGGGCTCGGCGCTCGCCCGGGTCAGCCCCCGCTTCCACACGCCCGTCGTACCGGCCGTCCTGATCGGTGTGGTGGCCGTCGTCATCCTGGTGATCAACATCAACCAGCCGCAGATCTTCTCTGTGATCACGAGCATCGCGATCATCATGATCTACGTGGCCTATCTGATGGTCACCGTCCCCCTGCTGATCAAGCGGTTGCGCGGCGACTGGAAGCCCATCGAAGGCAACTTCTCGCTCGGCAGGTTCGGGCTGCCCGTCAACATCCTCGCCGTGCTGTGGGGCGCCGCCATGTCGATCAACCTCGCCTGGCCGCGCGCCGAGGTCTACAACGCGACGGGCGACCAGCACTGGTATCTGCGCTGGGGCGCGTTCCTCTTCATCGGCATCGTCGCGCTGGGCGGCTTCGCCTACTACTGGTTCGTACAGCGGCACAAGACGGGAGTCCTGGCCGAGCACCGCTTCGAGGCCGTGGAACCGGTGCCGACGCCCCCGTCCGCCGCCCCCTGAACACCTCTGATCCAGGAGACGCAATGTCCGCTGAGAGCCCGCTGGCCGCCTTCGACTATGTGGTGGTCGGCGGCGGTACGGCCGGCGCGGTCGTCGCCGCGCGGCTGACCGAGGACCCGGACGTCAGCGTCTGCGTACTTGAGGCAGGCCCTTCGGACGTCGGCGACGACAACATCCTCCGGCTCGACCGGTGGATGGCCCTGCTGGAGTCCGGTTACGACTGGGACTACCCGGTGGAGCCGCAGGAGAACGGCAACAGCTTCATGCGGCACGCCCGAGCCAAGGTGCTCGGCGGCTGTTCCTCGCACAACTCGTGCATCGCCTTCTGGGCACCGGCCGAGGATCTGGACGAGTGGGCCGCGCTGGGCTGTACGGGGTGGAGCGCGGCGGACTGTTTCCCGCTCTACCAGCGCCTGGAGACCAATGACGCGCCCGGCGACCACCACGGCCGCTCGGGCCCGGTGACCATCCGTACCGTACCGCCGAACGACCCGTGCGGCAGAGCGCTGCTGGCGGCGTGCGCGGCGTCGGAGATCCCCAGCAGGCCGTTCAACACCGGCAAGACGGTGGTGCGCGGTGCGCACTGGTTCCAGATCAATTCGCTTCCGGACGGCACCCGTTCGTCCTCGTCGGTCGCGTATCTGCACCCGATTCTCGGCAAGCGGCCGAACCTTGAGGTACGCACGGGGCTGCAGGCCAAGCGGCTCCTGTTCGACGACAGCGGACGGCGTTGCACGGGCGTCGAGTATCTGGAGCCCGACACCATTCACAGCGGGGCGGTCACGGCGCGGCGCGAAGTCATCGTCTCGTGCGGGGCCATCGACTCTCCGAAGCTGCTGATGCTGTCCGGTATCGGACCGGCCGGGCATCTGTGGGACTCCGGCGTCGAGGTACGGGTGGACTCCCCCGGGGTCGGCTCCAACCTCCAGGACCACCCGGAGGGCGTGATCATGTGGGAGGCGAAGCAGCCCATGGTCACGGCGTCCAGCCAGTGGTGGGAAATCGGCATCTTCGTGGACACCGAACCGGGCCTCGACCGGCCGGACTTGATGTTCCACTACGGTTCGGTTCCCTTCGACCTGAACACTTACCGACGCGGCTATCCGACCGCCGACAACGCCTTCTGCCTCACGCCGAACATCACCCGGGCACGATCCATGGGCACGGTCCGGCTGCGCACCCGCGACTTCCGGGACAAGCCGAAGGTCGACCCCCGCTACTTCACGCACGAGCACGACATCCGGGTAATGACGTACGGGCTGCGGCTCGCCCGCGAGATCGCCGCACGGGCTCCGATGGCCGACTGGACCGGCCCCGAGCTCGCTCCGGGCCCGGACGCGAAGACCGACGAGGAGCTGTTCTCGTACATCCGGCAGACGCACAACACCGTCTACCACCCGGCGGGCACCGTGCGCATGGGCGCGGCGGCCGACCACGACTCGCCGCTCGATCCGCAACTGCGGGTCAAGGGCGTCACGGGACTGCGGGTGGCCGACGCGTCCGTCATGCCCTTCCTCACGACGGTCAACCCGTGCATCACCACGATGATGATCGGCGAGAAGTGCGCCGACATGATCAAGGCAACGTAGCCGCAACCTGGTCGCAACGTCCGGGTCCATACCCTCGCGCCGAGTGCCGCCCAACGGCGGGCGGCGCCAGAGGGAGGCCACGGAGATGACCCGTTACGCAGCGCCCGGCACCGAGGGTGCGATCGTCTCGTACGAGTCCCGCTACGACCACTGGATCGGCGGCGAGTACGTCCCGCCGGCCCGCGGCCAGTACTTCGAGAACCCGAGCCCCGTCAACGGCCGCCCGTTCACCGAGATCGCCCGTGGCACCGCGGAGGACGTGGAGCGCGCCCTGGACGCGGCGCACGCCGCCGCGCCGGGCTGGGGGCGTACGGCGGCGGCCGACCGCGCGAACATCCTGCTGAAGATCGCCGACCGGATGGAGACCCATCTGGAGGAGCTCGCGGTCGCCGAGTCCTGGGAGAACGGCAAGCCCGTACGGGAGACCCTGGCCGCCGACATCCCCCTCGCCATCGACCACTTCCGCTACTTCGCGGGTGCGCTCAGGGCGCAGGAGGGGTCGCTCAGCGAGGTCGACGACGACACCGTCGCGTACCACTTCCACGAGCCGCTCGGAGTCGTCGCCCAGATCATCCCCTGGAACTTCCCCATTCTCATGGCCACTTGGAAGCTGGCCCCGGCACTCGCCACCGGAAACGCAGTCGTCCTGAAGCCTGCCGAGCAGACCCCCGCCTCCGTCCACTACTGGATGAGCCTGGTCGCCGATCTGCTTCCGCCCGGTGTCGTCAACATCGTCAACGGCTTCGGCGAGGAGGCCGGGAAGCCCCTCGCGTCCAGTCCCCGCGTCGCGAAGATCTCCTTCACCGGTGAGACCACGACCGGGCGGCTGATCATGCAGTACGCCTCCGAGAACCTCAAGCCGGTGACACTGGAGCTGGGCGGCAAGAGCCCGAACATCTTCTTCGACGACATCTGGAGCGTCGACGACGACCTGCGCGACAAGGCGCTCGAAGGCTTCACGATGTTCGCGCTGAACCAGGGCGAGGTGTGCACCTGCCCGTCGCGTGCGCTGATCCAGCGCGGCAACTACGGCGATTTCCTGGAAGCGGCGACAGCCCGGACCGAACTGATCACGCCGGGCCACCCCCTGGACACCGACACGATGATCGGCGCTCAGGCCTCCAACGACCAGCTCCAGAAGATCCTTTCGTACCTGGACATCGGCCAGCAGGAGGGCGCCAAGATCCGGACGGGTGGTCAGAGGCTGGAGTACGACGGCGACATGGCAGGTGGCTACTACGTCCAGCCCACGATCTTCGAGGGCGACAACCGGATGCGGGTCTTCCAGGAGGAGATCTTCGGCCCGGTCGTCGCGGTCACCTCCTTCGCCGACTTCGAAGACGCGATCAAGACGGCGAACGACACGCTGTACGGGCTCGGTGCGGGCGTCTGGACGCGGGACATCAACACGGCGTACCGGGCGGGCCGTTCCATCCAGGCGGGCCGCGTCTGGACGAACTGCTACCACGCGTACCCGGCGCACGCGGCGTTCGGCGGCTACAAGCAGTCGGGCATCGGCCGCGAGAACCACAAGATGATGCTGGAGCACTATCAGCAGACGAAAAACATTCTGGTGTCCTACTCGCCGAAGAAGCTCGGCTTCTTCTAGGGGCACGGTGAGGGCGGGCGCCTGGCCGGCGAAACTGCTCGGCCGGGCGCCCGCGGCACGGCCATGACGGACAGGCATCGCCGAGCCCGCGAGGACCGGCTTATCCCGGCCATTCACCGCTCACCAGCATGTGCAGCGCTCTTTCGAGCCGAACCTGCCTGGACTCCGGAGTGAGTGCCTGGAGCAACGGCAGGATCACCTGGTAGCGGGCGGTTCTGTCGAGCACCTCGAACGTCTTCTTGGCCTCAGGGTTCGCATCGAGCGCCGCCGCGAGGTCGGCCGGTACCGTCGCCGTCTTCTGGGACTCGTAGGCCCGCGCCCATCGCCCGTCCTCCTGCGCCCTGCGCACCTCGGCCAGCCCGGGCTCGCGCATGCGCCCCGTGGCCGTCAGCATCGCGACCTTGTCCACATTCACCTGTGACCACAGGCTCTTGGGGCGACGTGGCACGTACTTCTGCAGGTAGTACTGGTCGTCGAGTGACCGCCGCTGCCCGGAGATCCAGCCGTAGCACAGCCCGATGTCGACCAGCTCGTCGCTGGTGACCGTCGGAATGCCGGACTTCTTCTTGGCCACCTTGATCCACACACCCTCGCGGCGTGTGTGGTGCTCGGCCAGCCAGCTCGCGAACGCCTCGGCATCCGCGAAGGCGATGATCTCCACCCCGTCGATCTCGTCCATGCGAATCAGGCTATCGGCCTCCTGGCCGGCGCCACTGGACGGCCACCGGGTCGAGCTGAGCGAGGCGTTCTGCCGGGCGCAGTCCACCCAGTTGTCGCAATCCCTCTTCCGTTCCCGGGCGCGGTGGCAGCGCCGCCCGGTCCAGCTGACCGGCCCTGTCCAGGCGGCCTTGTGGGCTACGGTTCGGGGACCTCTAGGCCAGTCACGTTCTGTACGTGTCGCAGGCTCGGTTCGGCGAGTACGTGATGCAGCTCCTGGAACACCTGGCGCGCGGCAACCGCGTTCCAGTCCCCCGGCAGTAGTTCGGTGGGCAGACCGGGGTCGAGATACGGAAGGCGGCGCCACTGCGTCAGCATCGGCACGTAATGGCGGAATGCCTCCGTGGTGTCGAGGTCGCCCTGCCGCGACAGCCGCTCGGCGACCGGACCGTACGCGTCGGTGAACTCGGCGTATTGCGCCTGGATCGCCGGGAAGTCCCACCAGGTGCTGACAGTGGAGCGCAGGTCGCTGAACGCGGCGTACTCCGCGGCGAACAGGTGCACGTAGTCGCTGAGTCCGAGGCGGACGAGCATGCTGCGGGCGTCGTCGAGCAGCCGGCCGGGCGCCAGCCAGACGCCGGGGGCCATGTTCCCGAAACCGAGCCAGGTGAGCCGGGTGCGCAGCTGGTAGCGGTAGGAGCGCTCGGACTCCGGCACGGAGAAGACGGCCATCGCCCAGCCGTCGGTCAGGTCCGCGGGCTCCAGGCTTCCGAAGATGCGCCGGTCGCCCTCGTCGAATACGGGGTAGACGGCCGGGCTGAGCCGGTAGCCGGTGGCGCCCCGTCGCTCGGGCTCCAGAATCCCCTTCTTCTTCAGCCGTGACATCGCGGAACGCACCGCCTGGCTGTCCACGTCCAGTTCGGACATCAGGGTGATCAAGTCGGCGATGGAGATCCATCCGCCTAGGCGGCGCAGGAACGCTCCATAGACTGTATTGATCAATGAGCTGGGCCGGGTGGGGCTGTCCGACATGATCGCCTTCCGTCGTGTGCGGTGGCGATCCTATCCAGCGGCCGTGCGGCGCCGTGTGGTCGGCTGCTGCTCATCCCGCGCTTGCCGCCGGCGTGGCCAGGGGCGCATCGGCGTACGCACCGGACAGCAGGTGGCCCGCTCCGGGGGCGACGGCCGGGAGGTCGAGTGCGCGCAGCATCTGATGCGCGGTGCAGACCGCCGCGGACACCACGGGCTTGCCCAGGAGTTGCTCGGCTTCCTCGACGGCGCCCAGGGACGGCATCTGCACGCAGGCGGAGAGCACGACCGCGTCGGCGTCGGCGTGCTCCAGGGCGCGTGCGAGTCCGGGCAGTTTGGCGGGGTCGTGCGCGGCGACGTCGAGATTGTTGGGGATCTCCAGTGCCCGGTAGTCGAGCACCTCGATCCCCTCGTGGGTGAGATATTCGACGACGGTCCTGGTGAGGGGCCGCATGTACGGGGCGATCAGGGCGATCTTCTTCGCGCCGAGGGTGTGGAGCCCGTGGACCAGGGCGCCGGCGCTGGTGACGACCGGCGCGGGTGCCTCGTTCTCGACGGTACGGCGGTGGAGGCGCTCCTCGGATGTGCGGTGGTAGCCCAGGCCCATGCTCATGATGGCGACGAGGCAGGCGTAGCCGAGTACGTCGACATGGGCATCGGAGAGCTCGACGGCGCAGCGGTCGGAGTCGGCGTCCATCGCCTTGAGCTGTTCGGGTGTCACGTGGGTCATGCGCATGCGGCTGGAGTGGAAGGTGAAGCGTTCGGGCGCGACGGTGTGCCGGGCACGCAGGATGGCCGGAACTTCGGTCTCCATGGTGACGTTGGAACTCGGCACGATCTGGCCGATGCGATACGTGCGGTGCGACACAGGGGCTCCTTGAGACGGGGATACGGGGGCACGGAGATATGGGGACAACGGGCCGATGCCCAGGCGGTTCAGCGGGCGTCGATCACCGGGTTGGTGAGGGTGCCGATGCCCTCGACGGTGGCTTCGACCGTGTCGCCGGGGACGAGGAACTCCGGCGGGACCATGCCGGCGCCGACGCCCGAGGGAGAACCGGTGGCGATGACGTCGCCGGGCTCCAGGGTCACACCGGAGCTGATGTCGGCGATGAGGCGGGCAATGGGGAAGAGCATGTGGCGGGTGTTGGACTTCTGCTTGGTCACCCCGTTGACGCGCAGCGAGAGATCCAGGGCCATGGGGTCGGGCACATCGTCCGCGGTGACGACGCACGGGCCGAAGGGGGCGTACGAATCCTGGCCCTTGGAGAAGAACCACTGGCCGGAGCGTCGCTGGTCACGGGCGCTGATGTCGTTGACGATGCTGTAGCCGAAGACGTACTCGAAGGCATCCTCCTCGCTCACGCGGAAGGCGGTGCGTCCGATGACGACGGCAAGTTCGCACTCCCAGTCCAGCCGGCCGGTCAGGTCCCCGTTGTGCAGGATCGGCTGCCCGTGGCCGGTGACTGCCGTTGCCGGCTTGCTGAACAGGACGGGACGGGTGGGCAGTTCCTTGTCCGTGTCCAGGCTGCGGCTGGACTCCTCGACATGCTCGACGTAGTTGAGGCCGACTCCGACGATCTTGCCGGGGCGCAGGGGGGCGCGGAGGGAGACGTCATCGATCCGGTGGACGGCCTCGGCAGGCCATCCGGCGGGGTCGCCGTCGATCAGCTGCCGCGCAGCGTCCTGAGCTGCGCTGCCGGCCCGGATGAACGAGAGCAGGTCCGCGGGAAGTTGTACGCCGGCCCGGTCGGCCAGGGTGGCCAGGTCGAGCACGTGATCCTCGATCCGGGCGCCGAGGCGGTCGGTCGTGTCGTCGAGCGTGTAGGTCACCAGTCGCATCGGTGGCTCCTTGTGGGCGCGGTGGAAGAGAGCAGTGGAGGTGGTGCGGGGTCGATGCGCCGCCGTACCGGTACCGGTGTCAGGGCCGGCGGTTCCGGTACGGCGGCGCGGTTCAGGCGGTGGGCTGGTGCCCGCCGTTGTCTGCGTAGGCCTCTTCGCGGTAGAAGCCGAGCGAGTGCATGACCGGGAAATCGTTGAAGGAGAACAGGCAGGCGTCCTCGGACTGGTCGAGGTTGCGATGCTCGTGCCAGGCCCAGGAGGGGACGCAGAAGATGTCGCCCTGCTTCCACTCGAAGCGCTGTCCGGCGATCACCGAGACGCCGCGCCCCTTGGCCGCGGTGTAGATGACCGAGCCGGTGTGACGGTGGGCGCGGGTGGCCTGGCCGGGTCGCAGGAGCTGCATGTGGGCGCCCATGGTGGGCATGACCGAGCCGCCGGTGACCGGGTTGGTGTACTCCGCGATCACACCGTCGTACGGAGATCCCTCCGTGGCCGTGGCCAGGTTGCGCAGGGCCTCGTAGGTCTGCTCCCACGGGAAGGCCAGCAGTGGCGAGTACGGCCGGGTCCACTTGTCCACGCCGTACGGCAGAAGGTTCGCGCCGTAGGTGAGGACCGACGAATTGATGACCTTCCCGGGTGTCTGGTACAGGTCGGGGTGGACCTCGTAGAAGCCGGCGTCCAGGGCGTTGACCAGGGGAATGTCGAGCCCGTCCTGCCAGATGACGGGCGCGTCGGCCGAGTCGTTGCCGTGTTCGTGCCAGGTTCCGTTGGGAGTGATGGCGAAGTCGCCGGCGCCCACCTTGAGCTTCTGTCCGTCCACGACGGTCCACGCGCCGGTGCCTTCGTGGACGAAGCGCAGGGCGGCCGCTTGGTGACGGTGGGCGGTCATGGCCTCGCCGGGGCCCATGATCTGCAGCCCGGTGTAGAGGAGTCCGGCGGCGGCGCTGACGTCCTTGCGGCCGGGGTTGACGAGCATGACGACACGTCGGCCGGCGTCGTCGGCCTTGACCAGGTCGAGCGCCTTGTGGACCAGCGGACGCAGTTCGTCGTAGCGCCACAGGACGGGGACGGACTTGGGCTGCGGGTACCAGGGCTCGATGTCGTTGGCGACGGTCCACAGCGCGCCGGCCTGCAGTTCGGCGAGTTCGCCGTAGTAGGCGGTCAGTTCGGGGGTGTCGGACACACGCGCCCGTCCCAGCATGGTGTCGTCGTTCTCGGTGGTCATGCTTCCTCCTTCGTGGGCGGCGCGTCGGTCGAGAAGGTCACCGGGGTGCGCGGCCGGGTGTCGACGTGGAGCTGGAAGATGTCGAAGCGGTTGTAGTGGCCGACGATGTCGTGCATCTGCTTGGGCTGGATGCACTTGGCCAGGTCGATTTCGGCGTACACGATGCCGTCGTCGTCGATGAGCGGTTCGGTGACGGGGCGGCCGTCCGGGCCGAAGATCCCGGAGAGTGCGCTGCGGGGCCGGGCGAGCATGCGCCGTACGTCCTCGTCGTCACCCGCGATGGTGTCCACGATCTCCGGGGAGATCGTCGAACAGGACACGACAGAGAAGACCTTGCCCTCGAAACTGTGGGCGGCGGTACGGACCGCGATGGCGTCGGCCATGTCGTAGTCCTCGGGAGCGACAGGCAACGCGATGTAGCAGGAGGCGTGGACGAGCTCGCCCTGTGCGAGGAGGGTGAAGCGGGCAAGGGTGTTCGTGTTCTCGCCGCAGGCCAGGGCGCCGAGCGGCCCGATGGGGGTGGGGTGGACCTTGAGGGAGCTCCCGTCACCTCCGGTCCAGGTGAGTTTCTCGGCCCATGTGGGCACCAACTTGCGGTGTATGCCAAGAAGTTCGCCGTCCGGGCCGATGGTGAGCAGGGTGTTGTAGAGGACGCCGAGACTGTGCGGACCCCGCTCGTTGACACCGATGACGAGGACGACGCCGTACTGGCGTGCCGCGGCGCGCAGCGCGTCCACGTGCGGGCCGGGGACGTCGATCGAGGAGCGGTAGAGGCGTTCGTACCAGGGTGAGCCCTGGACCGGGTTCATGGTCCAGTTCCAGTACGGGTAGCCGGGGACGAACGCCTCGGGGAAGACGACAAGTTCGGCGCCGTTGGCCGATGCCTCGTGGATGAGTGCGACGGCCTTTTCGACGGTTGCTGCGGCGTCCAGATAGACGGGGGACGCCTGGACGGCCGCAGCGGTGAAGCGGGGCAGGTTCTCCATCGGATCTCCGGTTCCTCCAGGTCAGCGGACGGTTGCCGACGCGGATGCGGTGGCGGGTGCGGCGACAGGTGCCGTGGCGTCGGTGTGCGGCTGCCAACGCTGGTGGACAGGGGCGGAAGGTTCACGGAGCAGCTGGAGTCGGGGTGGGACGCGGTCGCTGCGGGCGCCGGGGGGCCGTTTGCTGCCTGCCCTCCAGGACGGAGGCCAGGGGGCGCCCGGTCCCGTGTAGTTCTGGGCTGCCGCCGCGTGCAGGGTCCACAGCGGGTCGTGGAGCTGGGCGCGGCCGACGGCGCACAGATCGGCCCGGCCGGCGAGGATGATCGAGTTGACGTCGTCGTAGCTGGAGATGGCACCGACGGCGATGGTGGGAATGTTCGTGGCGTTGCGCACCAGATCGGCGTAGGGCGTCTGATAGCTGCGCCCGTACCGGGGCCGCTCGTGGGCGACGACCTCACCGGTGGAGATGTCCACGGCGTCCGCTCCCGCTTCGGCCAGGGCCCGCGAGATGGCGACCGCGTCCGCTTCGCTCGTGCCCCCCTCGGCCCAGTCGGCCGCGGAGATACGGACGATCAGCGCCTTGCCGACGGGCCAGACGGCGCGTACCGCCCGTAGGACGTCGAGCGGGAAACGCAGTCGGCCCGCGAGAGTTCCACCGTAGGAGTCGGTGCGCCGGTTGGTCAGTGGCGAGAGGAAGCCGGATATCAAGTGGCCGTGGCCGTACTGCAGTTCAAGGGCGTCGAATCCGGCGCGATGGGCGCGCTCGGCTGCGGAGACGAAGTCGTAGGTGATGCGGTCCATGTCCGCGCGGGTGGCTTCGCGCGGGACCGTACTGGCCTGCTCCCAGGCGACGGGCGAGCAGGCGACCAGTGGCCAACCAGCCGCGCCCAGGGGGGTGCTTGTGCCGTCCGCGCGGGGTGTGGTGGTGGCCGCGCGGCGGCCGGCGTGGGTGAGCTGGATCCCCAGGCAGGCACCCGACTGACGGTGGACGAAGTCGGTGATCCGCCGCCAGGAGGCCTCTTGTTCGTCGGTGTACAGGCCGGGGCATCCGGGTGTGGCACGCCCCTCGGGGCTCACC
Organism: Streptomyces spiramyceticus; assembly: GCF_028807635.1. Lineage (NCBI taxonomy): Bacteria > Bacillati > Actinomycetota > Actinomycetes > Kitasatosporales > Streptomycetaceae > Streptomyces > Streptomyces spiramyceticus. The sequence continues at coordinate 1,422,879 of NZ_JARBAX010000002.1, read as the reverse complement.
GCCGTCATTCCGGCGAATACGAGGCCGGAGCCGCCCAGGGCCCGGGTGCTCAGATGGACGAGTTCGAAGTCACCCGGGACGCCGTCGCGTGCGGTGTACAGGGCGGTCGGCGGCACAACGACGCGGTTGTACAGACGCAGGCCGCCCAGCTGGAAGGGGCGGAACATCGGCGGAACGGCGGAGACCGTGGAATGGGTGGCGCCGGTGGAGCCGACGACGGACGCGGCCCGGGCGTGCTCCGCCGTGTGCCAGGAGTCGACGGCGGTGGTGAACTCCTCGTCCCGTACGCGCAGATTGTCGTAGGTGACGCGGCGGCTGCGGGTCAGCAGGTTGAACGCGAACTGGTGAGGGTCCTGCCCGGTATAACGGTCGATGTTCTCGAACCACTCCAGGCTGGCCTGGGCCGCGCGCTGGGTGGATTCGACGACCGGCCTGCGCTCCGCTTCGTACGCGGCGAGCGCCGTGGGCACGTCGGGGTGTTCATGCAGGCAGGCGACCAGGGCCAGTGAGTCCTCCATGGCGAGCTTGGTGCCGGAGCCGATGGAGAAGTGGGCGGTGTGGGCGGCGTCCCCGAGCAGCACCACATTGCCGTGGCGCCAGGTCCGGTTGCGTACGGTCGTGAAGCGGATCCACTTGGAGTTGTTGGGGATCAGACGGTGTCCGTCGAGGTGCGGAGCGAGCAGTTCCTCGCACAGCCGGATGCTGTCCTCGTCGCTGGTGCCGGCGGGGTGGTCCCGGGCGGCGTACGTCTCGAAGCCCGCGCGACGCCAGGCCTCCTCGTCGATCTCGACGATAAAGGTGCTGCGCGTGGTGTCGAACGGATAGGCGTGCACCTGCAGGGTGCCGAAGTCGTGTTCGTCGACGATGAAGGTGAAGGCCTCGAAGACTTTGTCCGTACCGAGCCACATGTAGCGGCAGTGCCGCTCGTCGAGATCGGGTCCGAACGTGCCGGCGTACGCGTCACGCGTGGCCGACCGCACTCCGTCGCAGGCGACCACCAGGTCGTACGTGTCGGTGAGTTCACCCACCGGCGGTGCCTGGGTGCGGAATCGGACGTCCACATCCAGGGCGGCGCACCGCTGTTGAAGGATCTGGAGCAGGTGTTTGCGCCCCAGCGCGGCGAACCCATGGCCGCCGGAGGTGAGCAGACGACCCTTGTAACGGACGTCGATGTCGCTCCAGCGGGCGAAGTCCGCGGACATCGCTTCGAAGATCTCCGGGTCGGCCTGCGCAATGCCGTCGAGTGTCTCGTCGGAGAACACGACCCCGAATCCGAAGGTGTCGTCCGCCGCGTTGCGCTCCCAGACGGTGACGTCCCATCGCGGGGAGAGCTGCTTGGCCAGGGCCGCGAAGTACAGCCCGCCGGGCCCTCCTCCGATGACTGCTACGCGCACGGCGTCCTCCTCATGTGGTTCCAGGAACAAGATATGCCGTAAATTCTACGACCGTCAAGATAGCGAGATACCGGCAGGGGTCAGCCGCTGGTGAGGAGCTCTGACGTCTGCGGCCCCGCCTTGGTGAGGACCTCACGTACGTCGTCGGGCCAGGGCACGGACCCGGTGGCGCGGGCGGCCGCGTGTGCGATGACCATGCGCCCGGTGGCGGCAGCCTCCTCGCTCTCGCCCCGGACGGTGAAGGCGTAATGGAGGGAGCTGGTCCCCACCTTGGTGACACGCAGCTCGGTGCGGACGGTCTCGCCGAACCACAGCCGCGCGCGGTAATCGGCCTCGAACCGGACGCGGGGCGTGCTGCCGAAGAGATGGGCCAGCCCCAGGCGCCGCAGGAGGACAGCCTCTGCCGACTCGACCCAGCGCACCACGGTGGAGTGGTGGTAGTGCCCGGCCGCATCGGTGTCGATCCACTCGACGCGGCGCTCGATGACGACGCTGGGCAGGTTCTGCGGCGTGACCTCAGCTCGGCTGTTCGCCGGGGAAGCTGCCGACTGCGGGCCGGAAGTGTCCATGGTGGTGCCTTTCTCCATGGTGGTGCCTTTCGTGGGGCGTGGGAGCGAGCGGTGGCGAGTGCGGAAGGCCGGGCCGTAGGGGCAGGGCCGCGTACTAATCGGCCGTCGTCCGGGCTTGCTTGCGCAGTTCGCCGCGCTGGAGCTTTCCGTTGCTGGTGCGCGGCAGTTCGGTGACGAAGTCGACGGCGCGCGGGTACTTGTACGGCGCGATGGTCTGCTTGACGTGGTTCTGCAGTTCCTTGACGGTCACGTCGTCGTCGGTAACGCCGGGTCGCAAGACCACATACGCCTTGACGAGCATTCCGCGCCGGTCGTCCGGTGCGCCCACGACGGCGCACTCCTCGACATGAGGGTGGGACGCCAGTGCCTTCTCGACCTCGGGACCGGCGATGTTGTAGCCGGAGGAGACGATCATGTCGTCACTGCGGGCGACATACCAGAAGTAGCCCTCGGCGTCGCGTATATACGTGTCACCGGTGAGGTTCCAGCCGTCCTTGACGTACGTCGTCTGGCGGGGGTCCGACAGATAGCGGCAGCCCGTGGGGCCGGTGACGGCAAGGAGGCCGGGCTGCCCGTCGGGCACGGGATCGCCTTCCCCGTTCACCACCACCGCCCGGTAGCCGGGGACTGGCCTGCCCGTGGATCCGGGACGTATGTCGTCGTCGGCCGCGGAGATGAACACATGGAGCATCTCGGTGGCACCGATGCCGTCGATGATGCGCAGTCCGGTGGCGGCGTGGAACTCCTCCCACACGGCCGCGGGCAGTGCTTCTCCGGCGGATACGCACCGGCGCAGTCCCGCCAGTCGGTCCACCACTCCGGCGGCCATGATCGCGCGGTAGGCGGTGGGGGCGGTGAACAGCACGGTGACGCCGTGTTCCGCCACGAGGTCCGCCAGTTGACGCGGGGCGGCCTGCTCGATGAGCAAGGTCGCAGCACCCACATGGAGTGGGAAGACGACCAGTCCGCCGAGGCCGAAGGTGAAGGCCAGGGGCGGTGTGCCGGTGAACACGTCATCATGCTGAGGTTTGAGGACATGACGCGAGAACGTGTCCGCATTGGCCAGCACGTCCCGGTGGAAATGCATTGTCGCCTTGGGCCGCCCCGTCGTACCGGAGGTGAAGGCGATCAGTGCCACATCGTCGGCGGCCGTGTCGACGTTGGTGAACTCGCCGTCCTTGGCCGCACTGCGCCGGGTCAGGTCGTGCTCGCCGGGGCCGCCGTACGCAAGCACCGCGAGACCGGGCGTGTCCGCGGCGTCCAGTTCGTCGAGATAGCGGTGGTCGCACACGGCGACCGAGGGCCGGCTGATGTAGTGCAGTTCCGCGATTTCAGCGGCACGCAGCAGCGGCATGGTCGTGACGACGACCCCGCCGGCCTTGAGCACCCCGAGCCAGGTTGCGACGAGCCACGGGTTGTTCGGGCCGCGCAGCAGGACACGGTTTCCGGGAAGCAGGCCGAAGTCCTCGGTGAGGACCTGGGCCACTTGGTTGGCGCGGCGCAGGAGTTCTCCGTAGGACCACCGCCCGGAGGAGGGGGTCAGCAGACACGGACGGTCGGCTCCCCAGCGCGCGACGGCGTCGTCGAGCAGTCGCTGGGCGCAGTTGAGCCGGGCCGGATACTGCAACTCCGGCAGGTCGAAGTGGAGTTCGGGCCAGAGAGGGAAAGGCGGAAGCCGATCGCGGCAGAAGGAATCGGCGTGCGCGGAAGGGGACAGCTCCATGGGGCGGCACCTCAATCTCGGGGCAGCGGGGAGAGTGGAGCAAGTATCTCGATAATCTGACGACCGTCAATAGTGCGCCACATCGAGATCTGAGCGACGCCACCCGGAGAGCCGGCGAGGCGCGTCGGCAGCCGCCGAGCGAAAGGCCTGATCAGGAGGCAGGGATACGCACCCGGACCGCCTTGCCGCGACCACACGGCAGCGCAGCGACCTCGCCGCACATCTCGGCAACCAGCAGATGGACGATCATCAGCCCGCGACCGCTCTCCGAATCGGGATCAACTTCCGCCCCCGCGCCCGGCAGGGCCGGATCGCCGTCGGCGACTTCGAGCTGCAGCCATCCACCACCGAACGTCACGGTGACGCGCAGGCGATCGGTGACAGCGTCGGCGTACTGGACGGCATTGGTGACAAGTTCGCTGACGACCAACAGCAGGGCGTCGGCGACGGTGGGGGATATGCGCCAGCCTTCGAGAACGGCACGCACGCACGTCCGGATGCGCGGAACGGTGGCCGTGGTCGGCTTCGGGGCCCAGTGGACAGAGGACCGGACAGGGACTGGTCGAGCGGTGACGGTGACCATGACGGACTCCGGAGGGAAGGCGACGACGCCGACGGCGGAGACAGCTCGTGTAATCAGCGGAAGAGCCAGGCCGGCAAGTGGCTGCATTTGGCCTGCTCAAGTGTCGCGGGGGCGGTTGTTACACGTGTAACATCCTAGGTGCCCCCTCGGGCAAGCACAAGGCATTTCGGACAAACATCCCGAGGCCCTCAAAACCCCGCGGCGTGCGTACGGCCTCCTCAGCGGCACCGTCCCGTGGTCAATGTGGTCAATGTGGTCACTGTGGTCAATCTGATTGGAAAGAGGCGGACATGACTCAATCCCTTCCGGCCGAGCTCGACACAGGGTGGCCGCCACCCCCCTACCTCGCCCCTGTTCCTCCCGTGGTGGGCGAGGACGGCATCCGCCGCTTCCATGGGGTCACCTACGCGACCACTCCCGGATACCGGCCCCGTCTGCTCGACGTACACCTGCCCGCGGGCGACGGACCGGTTCCGGCCGTCATATGGATCCACGGCGGGGGCTGGCTGGAGGGCGACCGGCGCTATCCTCCGCCCACCGTTCCGGTCGAGCTGCTGCACGATTCCGTCCTCGGAGCCGGTCTCGCCCTCGTCAGCATCGACTACCGGCACAGCCTGGAGGCTCCGTTCCCGGCGCAGCTGCACGACGTGAAGGCGGCGATCCGCTACATCCGGCGATTCGCCGACACCTTCGGCATCGACACGAGCCGTATCGGCGTCTGGGGCGAGTCGGCCGGCGGCCACCTGGCCGCGCTAGCGGGGCTCACCTGCCCCGACAGCCCGAACGGCGAGGCCCTGGAGGGCAGTACAGGAGTGCACGACGAGCCCAGCGACGTCCGGGCCGTCGTCGACTGGTACGGAGTTTCCGAACTGAACTCACTGCTTGCGCATCCCATGCCGCCGTCCCCGGCCGGTACGGAGTACCCCAATCCGTTCAGCGCGCTGCTGGGCGGATCCGCCGACCAGTGGCCGGAGCTGGCACGCGCCGCCAGCCCCGTCACGTACGCGCAGAACGGCCGGACTCCCCCGCCGTTCCTCCTCGTCCACGGAACGCAGGACGCCCTCGTGCCCTACAGCCAGAGCGAGGTGCTCGCCGGCGCGCTCAAGGGCGCCGGCGGTGACGTCACCCTCCAGCCCGTGGACGGCGCGGATCACATCTTCCTCGGCGCCGCCGACATCACGCCGATCGTCACCGCGAGCACGGCCTTCCTCGCCCGCCATCTGACCGGCTGAGGACCAACTGAGGGCCAGCTGAGGCTGAAAGGCGCTCACCGCAGAGGCGCCTGGCCCATCTCAGGCGCGAGAGAGCGGCATCTCCCGCGCCTGAGACCAGGCCCGCTCATGCGCTCAGGAGGATTTCCGGTGGACGAGGACGGCTTCCACGCCGTCGAGGGCGGGCGCCGTACCCCGCTCGATCAGCTCGTGCACGGTGTCGGCGATGAGCGCGGGCGACGGCAGCTCCAGCCGTACGGTGGTGAGCGCGGGCTGCTCCAGGGCGGAAGGCACGAGGTCGTCCGATCCGACGACGGCCACATCGTCCGGTACGGCAATGCCTTCGTTCTGCAGCGCGCGCATCAACAGAGCGGCGTACTCGTCGTTGTAGGCGAATACGGCGTCCAGGTCCAGGTTCCGCCAGCGCCGGGCCAGCTCCGTGGCGGACTCCCGGGTGTATGCCAGGTCCACCGCGGTGACCGTTGCCATATGGCGCGCGGCGACACCCTCCGCGCCCGCCAGCCGTGGCCCGGCGAACGCGTCGAGGCCTCGCTCCTGCGGCATGACCACCCCGATCCTGCGTCGCCCGCGGGCGACGAGGTGCTCGACGGCCACCGCACCGATGCTGCTGTGGTCGAAGGCGACCGTGTGGGCGCCTGCGACAGGCCGGGCGGCGAAGGCGAGGAGGCCGCGCACACCGGCCCGGCGCAGCAGGTCGGCCGCTTGCGCGGTGAAGCGGTCGCCGTCCATGGCCAGCACGGCCGCCGGCCGCAGTTCTGCCCAGGCCCGGGCGGCGGTGACCGCGTCGGGGAACCGGCCGGCATGGAGCACCGCGGTATAGCCCTGGCGGTCGAGTTCGCTGTGCAGGTCGTCCACCCAGTTGCTGACCAGTCGGCCGATCGCCGAGACCGAGGTGGGCATCAGCACCAGATTGCTGCGTCCCGCGCGCAGGGAACGGGCGGCCGCGTGCGGTACGTACCCGAGCTGTCTGGCCGCGTCCAGCACACGGGCGCGGGTGGCATCGCTGACCCGGTGCGCCTGCGTGTCGTTGAGGACGAAGGACACCGTGGCGCGGGACACCCCCGCCAGGCGGGCCACATCCGCGCTGGTGACGGTCGCCGCGGCGGTCGTGTCTCTGGCCATGATGTCCTTGATCGATTCCGACGGTCGACTGACCGGCTTCCCTCTCAAGGTTACACGCGTAACAGCGCAGGCGTAATCGCACCAGGTGTCCTACCGCATCGCCCGCCGATGCAGTCGGCGCGAATCTCCGGCCGGATCGCCGACAGCGGCAGTGACGGAGTCGAACCGCATGGTCGTGCGGGACGGCCTTTCGTAACGGCCCCAGGCGGGCAGGTCCGGGTGATTGGGATCTCCGGTGCGTACGAACGCGATCCACGCCCGGTGCATGGCGTGCGCCAGGCCGTCGCGGACCGCCGGATCGATCCCGGCCAGGAAGGGCGCGTGTGACCACTTGTCGAAGTTGTCGAAGACGAAGGGCAGTTCCAGGCAGTGCGCGGCGGCGAGCCGCCCCTGGTGCGCGGGGGTCGGGAAGTCGAACTGGTACGCCCACACCGGGCGCCCCAGCTCCGCCCTCGCCTCGGCCAGCTCCACGCAGGGAACACGGAAGAGCTCGTCGGAGATCAGGTCCATGAGTACGTCCACCGGCCGGGCGCCGGGCCGGGCTCGCGCGTACGAGGCGTACACGTCGGCCGCATTCTCCGGGAAGGTCTCCGCGATTCTTTCGATCACCTGAGCCTTGGTCGCCTTGTCGTATCCCTCGTCGAGGGCGAACCCGAAATTGGCCTCCTCCCGGGTCCAGCCGATCATCACGTCGAGGTCGGTGGCCGCGCCGTGGAGCAGCGTTTCGGCGGGGTGGCGACTCAGCGTCACATCGTCGCGCACGGGCAGGAATGGCGTCGGCCAATAGCCCCACCGCATGGTCTCCCCGAACAGCCCTCCGGCCGCCTCGACGAGCCGGGGCCACGGCAGGCCGCGCAGTTCGTCGACGTCCTTCACTCCTGCGATCCGCAGATACGCGGCGGTGCGCGGCAGATATTCAGCAGGAGTGGGGATATGCAGGCCGAAGGGCGGGCTCTGCAGAATGACGCGCCGGAAGAGGCCCTGGGCCTCGGGATGCGCCGTCAGCGCCGCAATGGACACCGCGCCGCCCGACTGGCCTGCGACGGTGACACAGTCGGGGTCTCCGCCGAAGTGCGCGATGTTGTCGTGCACCCACCGCAGCGCGGCAACCTGATCAGTGAGCCAGAAGTTCCCCGGCTGCACCTCGCCGCCCTCTTCCTCACCGCCGCCTTCTGTACCGAAGTAGAGGTAACCGAGCGGCCCGATGCGGTAGTTGATGCTGACGACCACGAGATCTCCGTTGCGCGCGAAGGTCTCGCCGGAGTAGTTGGGCAGCGAGCCGGAACCCGAGACGAATCCGCCACCGTGGATCCAGACCAGCACCGGCCGGGGCGCGTCGTCGGCCGACGGGGTCCACACGTTGAGTGTCAGACAGTCGTCGTCGAACGGCGGCGAGCCGTGGCCTCCGAGTACGGGGTCGCCGCCTTCCATGTACATCTGTGGCGCACTGGGACCGTCGGCGGTCGCATCCCGCATTCCGCTCCAGCCGGTGTGCAGCTGCGCCGGGCGCCATCTGAGGGCGCCGACGGGGGGCTCGGCATAGGGCACCCCTCTGAAGACGGTGACGCCGCGTTCGGTGATGCCTTGCAGCAGGCCGGCAGGCAGTTCCACAACGGGTGAAGCCTGGTTCTGGGCATTACCCATGAGTTTCCCTCTCGGTCAGCCGGGCTCGTGCCCTGTCGCAGATGGTCAGCCACCGACGGTATGTCGCGTCATTTGCGACCGTCAATAGCACGTAATGCGCGACCGGCTACCGACCCCTTACCGCCGGCCTCCGTCGTCACGATCCGCCTGCTGGTTCGTATTGAAGTCTGGCGCGTGGCCGCCATGAGTGCTACACAGGGCTTCACCGCGGTGGTAACACGTGTAACCGACCGCTCTCGCCCCATCCCCCTGCCCGCCGATTCCGATCGGCGCAGCCGCCGCGACCCCACGTCCCGCGGCCCCTCACCTCTCCGCTCCGTCCCCCGAGGAGTCGACATGTCCTCCCTCAAACTGATCCGGCCGCGCGGCCCGCACGCCGCGACTAAGGACCCCAAGCAGCGGGGGCTCATGCTGCTGCTCCTGGTGGCCAACGCCTCCATGCTGGCCGTCTATATGGGTGTCGGCGCAGTGCTGCTGCCCACCCAGATCGCGGCGATCGACCCCGCGAACAAAGTCGCCGTTCTGGGCGTGGTCGGCGGTGTGAGCGCGGTCTTCGCGACCGCCTTCAACCCGATCGCCGGCGCCTTGTCGGACCGGACCGGCCGACGGAACCCGTGGATCATTGGCGGCGCCCTGGCCTCGCTGGCGGGGCTGGCGTTCCTGGGCAATGTGCACACCGCGCTGCTCGTGGGCATCGGCTGGTGCCTGGTGCAGGCCACGATGAACGTCTACCAGGCCGCCGTGACCGCGGTGGTGCCGGACCGGATCCCGGCCGCCCGTCGCGGTACCGCTTCCGCTCTCGTCGGCCTTGCGCTTCCGATCGGCGGCACCGTCGGTGTGCTGATCGCATCGCAGACCGCGGATCAACTGACCATGGGCTACCTGGTGTTCGGCGCGATCGTGGCAGGGGCGGCCGCCTTGCTGACGACCTTCTGTCGCGACGTTCCACGCCCGGCTCCCGCTCCGGCCGTCCCCCGGCGCGAGCAGTTCGCCGCGTTCCTTTCCGCCCTGTCCCATCACGACTTCCGGTGGGCGTTCATCGGCCGGGCCCTGATGGTCCTCGGCTACTTCTCCGTCGTCGGCTATCAGCTGTACATCCTGGACGACCACATCGCACTGCCCGCCGGGATGAACGCGGCCGCGGCGATGGCGATCCTCACCCCGGTGTCGATGGCCGCGATGGCCGTATCGACGGTGGTCGGCGGAATGCTGTCCGACCGTCTGGACCGACGGAAGGTGTTCGTCGGCGTCTCGGCCGCGCTCGCCGGACTGGTCATGGCCGTCCCCGTCATCAGCCCCACCTGGACCGGGATGCTCGTATTCAGCGCGCTCAACGGCCTGGCTTTCGGCTGCTTCATGGCGGTGGACACCGCACTGGTCACCCTGGTGCTCCCCCGGGCCGAGGACGCCGCCCGCGACATGGGCGTACTCAACATCGCCAACGCGGGCCCGCAGATCATCGCCCCGTTCGTCGCCTCCGCGATCGTCACCGCCCTGGGCGGGTACACCGCGCTGTTCCTCGTCGGCGGCGCGCTCTCCCTGGTCGGAGCCCTGGCCATCCTCCCGATCCGCAGCGTGCGCTGACCTGTCCTGCTCTCCCCCTCCCCCGGCGCGCGTCAAGGCTCGTACGCCCGCCGGTTCCCCCTCCCACCTTCTCGAAGGAGCACATTGTGAGACGTCATCGCGTTCTGCCGCTGGCTGCCCTGCTGCTGTGTACGCCCGCCCTTGCCGGGACTGCGCCCGCAGTTGCCACGCCGCAGTCCGTACCGGCCGGTCCGCTGCGAATCCTGCTCACCAATGACGACGGCTACAACGCGCCCGGCATCCGTACGGCGTTCCAGCGGCTGACCGCCGCCGGGCACGACGTCACCATCGTCGCCCCGCTGACCAACCAGAGCGGCACGGGGACGAAGATGCTCAGTGGCCCCACTGTGACGGTCAAGCACCCCGAACCGAAGGTGTGGGCCGTGGACGGCACGCCGGGCGACTCGGTGGCCTTCGGCCTCTCCGAGGTGTTCGAAGACCACGCTCCGGATCTGGTGGTCTCCGGTACCAATTTCGGTCCGAACATCGCCGGTCTGGCGACCCACTCCGGGACGGTCGGCGGTGCCGTCGCCGCCCTTGAGTACGGCGTGCCTGCCATCGCGCTGAGTACCGGCGGCTTCGCCGCGCCCGACCCCGTCTCCACCATCAACGCCATGCGCCCCACCGTCGATTTCACGGTCAAGCTCATCGACCAGCTGCGGTCCCGGGCGAAGTCCGGACGGCTGCTGCCCAAGGGTGTCGGCCTGAACGTCAATCACCCGGTCGTCGGTGCGGACGGCACCGGAACCGCCGAAGGCGTTTCCACGACCTTCCAGGACCCCCAGACGGTACTTGAGCCGGACTTCACCGACTCCGGTGACGGCACCTGGAAGGTGGATGTCCGGTTCACCCCGCGGCCGGCTGCCAAGGGTGGTGACGTGGAGGCCGTGAGTGCCGACAGGATCTCCATCAGCCCCATGTCCGCCAACTGGAACACCGGCCCGGTCGACTTCGCCGGAACCGCCGCGCTGCTCACCGGGCTGCGACCGTAGGACGGCCCGTAGCGGCGGTCATGAGCTGCTGCGGAAAGGCACAACAGCGTGTCGGCTGCGATATCCGCAGCGCGGGCCGGGGCGCCTTGCATGGTGGGGTCGACGGCGACTGCCGGGCGGCGGTGTTCACGGACTGAGCTGGGGATCGTGCATGAAGGCTACGGAGCTACTGGCCGACGGATTCGGACGCATCGGGGAGGTGGTTCACGATGCCGTTGAAGGGCTCTCTGCCGAGGAGCTCAATGCGCGCATCGATGCGAAGGCGAATTCGATCGCGTGGCTCGTGTGGCATCTGGCCCGGATCCAGGACGCCCAAGTGGCCGAGGTTGCGGAGCTGGAGCAGGTGTGGGACGCACAGGGCTGGGAAGCACGGTTCGATCTGCCCCTCCCCGCAGGGTCGACCGGGTACGGCCACACCGCCCGGCAGGTCGGAGCCGTCCAGGTCGACTCGGGTGGGTTGCTGCTGGAGTACTCGGACGCCGTGCTTGAGCAGACCATGACGTTCGTCCGCGGACTCGCCGCCGCTGACCTGGACCGTGTCGTCGACGAGGGCTGGGATCCACCGGTCACCCTGGGGGTCCGGCTGGTCAGTGTGCTGAGCGACGACCTGCAGCACGCCGGCCAGGCGGCCTTCGTCCGGGGCGTGCTGCAGCGCCGCTAGGCGAAGCAAGAGGGCGGCCTCCCCGTGACCGCCTGCCATCAGGCCCGGTCGCGCACCGCCACTATGCCGTTGAAGACGCCGACATAGGCGGTGCCGTCCGGGCCGATGGTGACCGGGGCCCAGTTGTTGTCGTACGCCGGTCCTGTGCCGGTGAGTTGCTTCCAGCGGAACCTGCCCGTACGGAAGTCGACGGCGGTCAGGTACCAGGCGTCGATGCCGAGCCAGTTCGGTCTCTTGGCGTAGAAGTAGAGCAGGCCGTTGGCGGTGGAGAGCTTGGGGACGGTGGACGGCGACCGTACGTCGCTCTCCCACACGGTGTCGCAGCCGCTTCCGTCGTCGCGTACGTCGATGCGTGTCGCGCCGCCCGTTACGCTGCGGCCGAAGAGCAGGGAGCTCGGGTTCTCGTAGCCGTAGTTGTTCTCCACTACGAGGCTGTTGCCCCAGCTGATGAGGGAGTTGTCGGTGGTGGACTTTCCGGCGGCGAAGACCGGCATCTTGCAGACGAGCCGTTCGTCCGCCGGTACGTCTGCTCCGCGCCGGTAGACGAGGACGTTCATCCGGTCGTCGGCGTTGTCGGTGATCGCCACATAGCCGTCACCGAAGAGGTCGGGCGTGGTGCCCGAACCCCGATTGACCGAGCCGGGTTTGGTGCCCGTGCCCCGGTCGTACGTCTGGCGCCACTGCACGCGCGGCGTGCCGTCGGTGTCCGCGCGGAAGCTGTAGAGGGCGTGGTCGGAGACGATCGAGACGCCGTCCTCGGCGACCGAGAAGGAGTTCTGGATCTCCTCTCCAGACAGGCGGATCGAACGGATCCGGGAAGTCTCCGGGTCGACCGTGCCTACGCGGCCGAGCCTGGTCACCCACCAGATACGCCCCTGCCAGTCCGGCATCACGGACGTCACGGGGTCGCACGTACCGCTCGGGAAGAGGTTCGCCCAGGTCACGCAGTCGTGCGGCACGTGTGCCGTGAGGTCCCAGTCGTCCTCGACGACGAAGTCCCACTTACCGTCGGCAGCCTGCCGGTGCGCGATGCGCCGAATGTGCTGGCGGGAGTCGGCGAGCACCACCCGGTCCTGGTGGTCGAGGTAGAAGTACGCCGCCGGAGGTGTCCTTGAAGATCTTCCCCAAGTCGAGGCGTGTGATGGCGTCCACGGTCGACGAGCGCTGCGGGAGCTTGTACTCGGCGAGGGTGGCGAGCGTACGCGGGTCGAGCAGCTTGAGCCTGAAGCCCTTAATGGTTCCGCAGACGGTGATCAGGCGGCCCGCCGCGTCGAACGTCGCGGTCGCGCACTCGCCGCCCACCGCCGCCATCTTCTTGTTGGTGACCTGCGGGTCGCGCCCGAGGGGGCCGGAGTAGGGGTGGGTGCCGCTGCCCGCCGCGTCCGCGTGCATGCCGCTGCGGCCGTTGGGGGCCAGGAAGGGGTGCTGGGGCGGGGCGTCGCCGAGGACCGGTTGTGCGGTCGCCGGTTCACCCTCGTACGAGCTGACCAGCCGGTGGCCCGGCGCCTTGGGGATTCCCTCCACCCGCGCGACGGTCGTCGGCATGGCAGTGGGCACGACGAGGGTGAGGGCGAGGGCCAGCGCGCGGGCGTACGCTCTGCGGGACATCGGGCTCCTTGGGCGGGGCGGGGTCGCGCCGCCGCCCGACGCTAGAGCCGAGTCCCTGAAGTGTCCATGGTGATGCCACGTGCTTCATGAGCGCTTGATCGTCGTGCAACGCAGGGCCGTCCGACACGGATCCGTGGCCGACGGTCATCAGGTCTGGCCCGCCATCCCCAGCAGCCACGCGAACCAGATGGCCGCGGCCATCAGATTCAGGAACACACCCCAACCGGCCATGCCGTGCCTGCAACCGGACCCGCAGCCCGGGTGCGACAGGGCGCGGGCCGAGCAGATCAGACCCACCAGAGCGGCGACGGCGGAGGTCAGAGCGAGGGCCACGACGGGAGGTCTGGACACCCCCTCCTCCACCAGGTGGTAGAGGAGGGAGAACAGCGGGATGCCGGCCAGCCCGGCCCAGAAGCCGAAGCGGGAAGCCTTCCGGCTGTACGGAACGTACGGCCCGTCCGACGGCTCGGGTATCAGGTGCGGTGAGCCCGCCGCCCGGGCCCGTTGGGCCACCGGAGGGGGTGGCAGGGGCGACGGCCGTACGGGCCGGGGCGGTTCCGCCACTCGGGCGGCGACCCTGCGGCGTACGTCCGCCGTCGCCGCGTGTGTCCGCGCGCCGCCGCGTTCGAGAATCCGGCCGATGGCCGAGCTCATCAGGTGGGCATCGTCGAACCGGTCGCGCGGGTCCTTCGCGAGCGCGCGCATGATGACGTCCTGTACGGCGCGCGGGACGCGTACGCCCACCTCGGCCAGGGTGGGCGGTGCCTGCTGAAGCTGCCTGGCCAGCAGAGTCTGTACGGGGGCGTCACCGAAGGGGGTGCGCCCGCTGAGGAGTTCGAAGAGGACGATGCCGACGGCGTACACGTCCGTACGCCCGTCCGTCGCCTCGCCGACCACCTGCTCCGGCGCCATGTACGGCGGCGAACCGACGAAGCGCCCTTCGGCGGTCAGATTCGGTGAGCCCTCGGCCGCCCACGCGATCCCGAAGTCCAGGACCTTGCACCAACCGCTCGACGTGATCATCACGTTGGCCGGTTTCACGTCCCTGTGCACTATCCCCTGCGCGTGGCTGGCCCCCAGCCCCTCCAGGATGTCGACGGCGCAGCGCAGTGCGTCCTCGGTGGGCAGCGGGCCCCGGGCGAGCCGGTCGAGCAGCGACTCGCCGTCGACGTACTCCATGACGAGGTACAGCAACGACTCCTGGGTGCCCGGCACGTGGTGTTCGCCGATGTCGTGCACGGACACCACATGGGGATGGTTGAGCCCGGCGACGAGCCTGGCCTCCCGCCGGAACCGCTGCCGGAACGCCGGGTCCCGGGCCAGCTCGGGCCGCATGACCTTGACCGCGACCGTCCTGCCCAGGGCGTCGTCGTGCGCGCGGTAGACCGTGGCCATGCCACCGGAACCCAGCGTGGCCTGCAAACGGTATCTGCCGGCGCCCAGTTCGGCGCCTTCGCCCAGGTCGTACAACGGCGTCCCCTCCCCGCGTATCCCCCGTGATCATTGCTCGCCGATCGTAGGAGAAGGCCCGCCGCGTGTCTGCCCCCCATCACTTCACTGGGTCAGGGCTTGAGGCCTGCGACGACATCGGCGGTGGCGGCGACGCCGTTCTGGATGGTCGGGCCCATGCTCGTACCCGCCAGGAAGAAGCCGAGCAGGGCACAGACCAGCGCGTGTGACAACTTCAGTCCCCCACTGCGCAGGAAGATAACCGCGAGGATGAGCAGGAGCAGCACCAGTGAGATCGAAATGGCCATGGTCAACCTCCTCCGCCGCGCCTGAATTGCGGCATTCGGCCGCCAGTGTGGCGTAACGGAGGGGCCATCCGGGCGGAAACCCTGTCCGCCGTACGGGTGTTGACTGCCTGTAGTTCCCGCTACGCGTCGTAGGTGCGGAGAAAGCGCTCAAGGCCGGCGAGGTCGTCGGTGTTGATGTGGTCCACGCCCGCGGCGAGCAGCTCGGTCCAGACGGCGTCGCGCGAAGGCCCCGCCAGGTCGGGAGTGGCCCAGAAGCGGACGCGTTGGCCGTGCTTGTGGGCGGCGGAGACGATGGCGTGCAGTTTTGCCCGCTCGGCTGCCGGGAAGGGGCCGGTGCCGAGCCAGCTGAAGCTCTGCGTCCAGTTGCTGCTGATGAGCGGGACGAAGGAGGCGGGGGCCGCCGTGCCGAGGTCGTCGAGACGCCCGTCGTAGAACGCGTACCGGACGCGCTGCGCCTCCATCGGGGCGCGGGCGGAGCGGTCGCCGGAGATGACGGGGGTTACCGCGCTGGGGCGTACGTGGCCGTGGACGTACGTACTGAGCATGCGGCGGTAGCGGCGCAGTTGGCGATGCAGTTCGAGGTAGGTTGCGGCGCCCTCGTTCTTGATGTCGATGAGCAGCTGTACGGGGCGGCGGTAACCAGCATATACGGAGCCGTGGTTTGCCCTGATCCTGGCTATAAGGGGGGCCAGATAGAGCGATTCGAGCGTGCGGGTGGGATCGAGGTCGACCGGATCGTGGGCGACGAGGAGCTGCCCGTCGACCAGGTAGATGTCGGCCTCCACGCTGGTGAAGCCGTGCGAGAGAGCGTCGAGCAGGGGCCGTTCGTGCTCGTAGTCGTTGTGGGCGTGGGCGCGGCGCAAAGGCTTCGAGCCGGGCTTCTTCTCGGCTGCCTGCGCGGACGCGGGTACGGCGACGGCTCCCGCAAGGGAGGCTGCGAAGGTGGTGACGACTCTGCGGCGGGTGGGCGCGGGGACGGCCATGGTGCGGTGCCTCCGGAGCGTACGGGGGGCGGTGCAGGGCTCCGGCGAGTATCCGCTCCGTACGGGCTCAATGGGCAGGCCCCTGACAAGAGTTCGGCCATCCGTTGCCCCGGGTTCAAGCTACGCTGCGACACGCTCAGGCTGCGGCGACGTCCTCCCACCGGAGAGTGCGGTCGCACCAGCGCTCCAGGAGCACGCGGTCGTGGCCGACGGCCAGCAGGCCGGCGCCGCGTTCGCGCCGGTACGCCTCGACCACCGCGACCAGCGCGGCCGTCGTCGACGCGTCCAGCATCGCGGTCATCTCGTCGCAGACGAGCCAGCGCGGGCGCAGCACCAGCGCGCGGGCCAGGCAGGCGCGTTGCAGCTGGCCGTCGCTGACTTCGTGCGGGCGACGGCCCAGCAGTTCGTCGCCGAGGCCGACGGCGACGGCCAACTCCTCCACCCTCTCTGCCGCTTCGTTACGCCGCCCTGTCGCGCGCAGTGGTTCCGCGATCAGGTCGCGCAGCCGCAGCCGGGGGTCGGCGGACATCCGTGGCTGCTGGAAGACGACGCCAATGGCGGTGCGCTGTTCGCGCGGGGCCCGGTGGCGCCAGCCTGTAACGGCGCGGCCGTCCAGGGTGACGGTGCCCGCGTCGGGCCGGTGCAGCAGGGCGGCGACCCTGGCGAGCGTCGACTTGCCGCAGCCGCTCGGCCCGAGCAGGCCGACGGCCTCGCCCGGCTCGACGGTCAGCCGTGCGTCCCGCACGACCGGCGCCCCGCGCTCGTAACCGGCGGTGATCGCATCGAGCTCAAGCACGGGCAGGCTCCTCGGCCGGCGGGTGGTGGCAGGCGATGCCGTCCGCGAATTCCGGCTGTGCGGCGCATGCCTCGGAGGCGTACGTACAGCGGGCGGCGAACGCGCATCCGGCGGGCAGGTCACCGAGCTCGGGCGGCATACCCGGGATCGGCGTGAAGGAACGCTCGGGCAGGGCGTCCAGCAACCCTCGGGCGTAGGGATGCCGCGGCCCGGGAGCACCGAAAAAGCTTGCTGCGTCGGCAAGTTCGACGATCCGCCCGGCGTACATGACGGCGACGCGTTCGGCGATGCGCTCCGCTGCCGCGAGATCGTGGGTGATCATCAGGAGCGCGTGGCCGTCGTCGACGTGGCGGCGGAGCTCGTCGACGGTCCGGTCGACGAGCTCCCGGTCGAGGCCGGTGGTCGGCTCGTCGGCGAGCAGCAGCGGTGCGTCGCCGACGAGCGCGAGGGCGGTCGCGGCGCGCTGCGCGAGCCCGCCGGACAGCTCGTGCGGGTAGCGGTCGAGGTGGTCGACGGGAAACGCGGCCCGCCCGGCCGCCGCACGCGCAGCCTTGCGCAGGTCTCGCCTGCGCGTCCCGGTGAGCTCGCGGAGCGTCTCTTCCAGCTGCGCCCCGACGGTCCGTACGGGCGTGAGGTGCGCGGCGGGACTCTGCGGCACGAGCCCGATACGACGCCCCCGTACGGTGCGCACGAGGGTGCGCTCGTCAGCGGTGAGGAGGTCCAGGTCTGCGTCGCCGAGGACGGCGGATCCTGCGGTCTGCGCGTTGCCGGGGAGAAGCCCGAGCAGCGCGGAGGCAAGCACGGACTTGCCGCACCCGCTCTCACCGACGAGGGCGAGACACTCCCCGGCCGCGAGATCGAAGCTCGCCCCGGTGACGGCGGCAATGTGCGCGCCGCCCCGCATCCGAAAACGCACGGAAAGCCCGCGCACGGCCAGGGCGGGTCCCCCCATGGCTGCGCCACGACGATCACCGCCGACGGCCGACGCGGAATCCCCTCTGGCGGGCGGCGTCGCCGTGCCGCGCTGCGGCCACGCCGCGGCCTCGCCGGGGCAGGCCGTGGCTGTGGTTCGTGGGTCGGCGGCGGTGGCGTCGTCTCGCTGGGCGCTCTCCGCCGGGGACGGGGCCTGGTCCCGGGGGGACGCGTTGTGTCGGGTACTCACAGCATCAGCTCCGATCGGCGGCGGGGGTTGAGTCGTTCCCGCCAGGCTCCGGCCAGGCCTGCTATTGCCAGGGTCGGGATGATCAGGAGTAGGCCGGGGAAGAGCGTCGGCCACCAGTCGCCCGCCAGCAGCGAACCGCGTGCCGACTGGACCAGGTTGCCGAGGCTCGCCTGGTGCGTCGGCAGGCCGAGGCCCAGGAAGGACAGCGCCGACTCGTGCCACATCGCGTGCGGAATCATCAGCACCGCCGCAAGTCCCGCCTGCGGCAGTACGCCCGGCAGCAGGTGGCGGACGGTCACCCGCCACCGCGACGCGCCCCCGGACACCGCCGCGTCGATGTACGGACGCGAGCGCAGCGACAGGACTTCCGAGCGGACGATGCGGGCCGTCGACAGCCAGTGGGTGAGGGCCACCGACACGATCACCGGCCACACCCCCGGTCGGAACATCGCGACGATGAAGATGCCGAGCAGCAGGTGCGGGACGGACGAGAAGGTGTCGACCAGCCGCATCACCACCCGGTCCGTCCAGCCGCCGAACACCGCTGCCGCCGCGCCGACGGCCGTTCCGATGAAGGTGGCGGCCAGCGCCGCGACCAGGCCGACGAGGAGTGAGACGCGCAGTCCGTAGACGCAGCGCAGCAGCAGGTCGCGGCCGACGTCGTCCGTACCGAACGGGTGGGCCGGAGACGGCGGCTGGAGCTTCATCGACAAGTCGATGGCCTGCTGGTCGAGGTCGGCCAGTGGCGGTACGACAAGGACCGCGAGGACCACCGCCGCCATGATCAGCGCAGACGTACGGACGCGGATCGTGCGGGTCGAGCGGCGGGTGCGGCCGTGGGAGCGCCATGCGGTGAGCTCAGCCATCGAAGCCCACCCGCGGGTCCGCCAGTCCGTACAGCACGTCGGAGAGGAGGTTTCCGGCGAGCACCGCCACCGTGGCCAGCACGGTCAGCGCTGCCAGCAGGGGGAAGTCGACGGCGGTGGCCGCCTGCACCGTCGCGGCTGCTATGCCCGGCCAGCTGAAGACCGTCTCGACGAGCAGCGCGCCCGTGATGAGTTCGGGCACACGCGAGCCGACGAGTGTGAGCATCGGCAGCATTCCGGAGCGCAGGGCGTGGCCGAGCAGGACCGTGCGTTCGCTGAGGCCGCGTGCACGCGCCCCGCGCACCGGGTCCTCTTCCAGCGCGTCGGCAACGCCCTGGCGGACGTACAGGAAGAACCAGGGCAGTTGGGAGACCCCGAGGACGGCCGCGGGCAGCACCAGGTGCGAGGCGACCTGGCCGAAGGTGATGACGTCGCTGGCGGTGTCGGTGAGTCCGCCGGCCGGCAGTACGCCCAGCTTCAGGGCGAACAGCCACATGGCCAGCAGGCCCAGCCAGAACGCGGGCGCCGCTTCCAGGGTGTACGCCGCCGAGCTCGCCGCCCGGTCCAGCCGGCCGCCCTGCCTGCGCGCTGCCGGCACGCCCAGCGCCGTACCGAGCAGGATCGCGACGACGAACGCGGTGACGGCCAGGAGGACGGACCAGCCGAGGCGTTCGGCGATGACGTCGGCGACCGGCCGGCGCATCACAACCGAGTCGCCGAGGTCTCCGGTGACCGCCGAGGTCAGCCAGTGCCACCAGCGTCCGACGAGCGGCTGGTCCACGCCGAGGTTGGCGCGGAGCTGGTCGAGGTTCTCCTGCGAGGCGGTGAGGCCCGCGGTGCCCGCGTATGCCTTGACGGGGTCGAAGGGCGAGGCGGCGGCGACGGCGAAGACGCCGAAGGTCACCACCAGCAGGACGGGGGCGGCGAACAGGATCCGCCGCCCCGTCATCCTCGCCATCGGCCCCCAGGGGAGCTTCCGGCTCGGGTGTGTCACTTCTTCGGCGTCCAGTCCTCGACGTTCCACCACGGGCCGGAGGCCAGGCCGTGGTCGTGCGGCTCGGTCTGCGTCGTCAGCCCGGACCACTTGTCGTCGACGACGTACAGGTGGTCGATGTGGGTGAGGAAGGTATAGCCCGGGTTCTTCACGAGCTCGCGCTGGACGGTGTCGTACGCGGCCTTGCGGTCGGCCTTCTCACCGCTTCTGCGGCCGTCGTCGAGCGCCTTGTCGACGGCCGGGTTGTCGTACCGGGCCATGTTGTTGAAGGCGTCGCCCGCGAGGGACGACTGGAGCAGTGCGTACTGGTCGAAGTCCGGGTCGCCGGGCGCTCCGCCGCCCGCGAGGACCGCGTCGTGCTTCATGCGCGGCATGATGACCTCCCAGGTGCCGGCCTGGGTCTTGATGTCGATGCCGGCCTTCTTCGCGTCGGACGCGTAGGCGAGGGCGTGGTCCTGGCGGAGCTTGTCGCCGGACAGGTACCAGAGCGGGAACTCGGCGCGTACGCCGTCCTTGACGCGGATGCCGTCGGCGCCCGCCTTCCAGCCCGCCTCGTCGAGGATCTTCTTCGCCCTGGCGAGGTCGTGCGTGCGCTCGGTGCCCTTGGCGAACCAGGGGCTGTCGGTCGGGACGGGACCGTACGCCGGCTTGCCCGCCCCTTCGAGGATCCGGTCGACCATGGCCTGACGGTCGACGGCGACGTCGAGGGCCCGCCGTACGTCCGTGTCGCCCGCGACCTTGTTGTGCGTCGGCAGCGTCACGGTGCGGTAGTCGAAGGACCTGGCGGCGTACGTGGTCCTGCCGCCGTCGTCCTTGAAGGTCTTGGCCAGGTTGGGCGGCAGGATGGCCCCGTCGAGGTCGCCGGCGCGCAGCCGCGTGGCGCGCACGTCGTCGTCCTTGATGATCGCCATGGTGAACTTCTTCACCTTCGGCTCGCCGCCCCAGTAGCGGGGGTTGGCCTTGAAGCTGAGCTTCTCGCCCTTGGACCAGCCGGTGAGGATGTACGGTCCGGTGCCGACCGGCTCGGTGGTGAACGCGCCGCTGTTGACGTCCTGGCGGCCCGCGACGTGCTCGGGGGCGATCGGCAGAACGGTGCGCTCGGCGAACGGCGCGTACGGGTACTTGAGTGTGAAGACGACCTTGTGGTCGCCCTCGGCCCGGACGTCCTTGACCGCGTCGAGCTCGGTCTTCGAGGCGTTGTTGGTCTTCTTGTCGAGGATGGTCTTGTAGGTGAAGACCACGTCCTTGGACGTGAAGGGCTTGCCGTCGCTGAACTTCACGCCCTCGCGCAGGGTGTACGTGTATGTCCGGCCGTCGTCGCCGACTTCGGGCAGTTCGGCGGCGAGCGCGGGCTTGAGCGTCATCTCCTCGTCGAAGGTGAGCAGCCCGTCGAAGATCTTGGAGTTGCCGTCCTTGCCGTAGCCGAGGAGAGGGCTGAGCGTCTCGGGTTCGTACGCGATGCCGACGACCGCCGAATCCCCGGCCCCGTGTCCGCCGGCGCTCTCGCCCGGCTTCGAGCAGGCCGCCGCGGTGATGGCCAGCGTTCCGGCCAGCGTCGCGGCGGCCGCCCCACGTATCGATCGGGACAGCATGGCTCCCCACACCCCTAATAAAGATCAACTGTTATTGCGAATCGGTCGCAATTAAACAGCATGTAGAGGGGTGCTCCAGGACGTGCCCCTTACCGAGGCCCTCGCAGGTCAACGAGGTCGGCGAGGACCTCTTTGTGCCGCCCGGGCGAACCCAGCACGATCTCATCGGACTTGGCCCGCTTGAGGTACAGGTGCGCCGGGTGCTCCCACGTCATCCCGATGCCGCCGTGCAGCTGTACGCACTCCTCGGCCGCGCGCACCGCGACCCGCGAGCAGTACGCCTGCGCGAGCGCGACCGCGAGCGGCGCGTCCGTGCTGCCGGTGGCCAGGGCGTCGGCGGCGTTACGGGCGGCGGCCCGCGCCGAGACAACCTGCAGCCACAGCTGTGCCATACGGTGCTTGAGCGCCTGGAACGAGCCGACCGGGCGGTTGAACTGCTTGCGGTCGCGCGTGTAACGGACGATCTCCTCCAGGCACCACTCCGCGATCCCCAGCTGCTCGGACGCGAGCAGTCCGGCCCCGGCGAGCAGCCCGCAGCGTACCGGAGCTTCGGCCGAGGCGGCGATCCGGCGGCCGCGTGCCCCTTCGAGGGTGACGGCGGCGAGCGGCCGGGTCAGGTCCAGCGGAGTGAGGGCGTCCACGCTCACGCCGTCCGCTCCCGTCTCCACCGCGTAGAGACCGTCCTGCGCCGGTACGAGCAGCACCGTGGCGGCGCCCGCGTCGGCGACGCCGGTGATACGTCCCACGAGCAGGCCGTTGCCGTCCGCCTGTACCACGCCGGAGGGCGCGGCGCCCGGTGCGGCGGACAGCGGGACGGCGAGCACCGCGACCGTACGGCCGCCGGCCAGCGCGCCCAACAGCTCCGCGACGGCTGCGTCCTGCGTATCGCAGGCCAGCAGCGTCTCGGCGGCGATGACGGCGCTCGTGAGGTACGGCGCCGGGGCGACGCTGCGGCCCAGCTCCTCCAGCACCACCGCGGCCTCGCGGTGCGTGGCGCCCTGGCCGCCCAGCTTCTCGGGCACAAGCAGCCCTGCCAGGCCCATTTCGGTGGCGAGGGAGGCCCACAACCGCTGGTCGTACGGGGTGTCCGACTCGATGCGGGCGAGGACGACGGGAGCGTCGCAGCGGTCGGCGAGCAGGGACCGTACGGCTGCGCGCAGGTCGTTCTCGGCCTCGGAGTACAGCAGATCGCTCATCGAGCCAGGTCCTTCCAGGCGATGTCCTTGTCGCTGCGCGGCTCCGTCGGGAGGCCGAGCACGCGTTCGGCGACGATGTTCAGCAGCACCTCGCTCGTACCGCCCTCGATGCTGTTGCCCTTCGACCGCAGGTATCGGTAGCCGGCGTCGCGTCCGGTGAAGTCGACGAGTTCGGGGCGGCGCATGGTCCAGTCGTCGTACAACAGCCCTTCCTCGCCGCGCAGTTCCACCTCCAGGCCGCTGATCTCCTGGTTGAGGCGGGCGAAGGCCAGCTTCATGCCGGAGCCCTCGGGGCCCGGCTGTCCGGCCACGAGCTGCTGGCGCAGCCGCTCACCGGCGAGGCGTGCGACCTCCGCCTCGATCCAGAGGTCGAGCAGGCGCTGGTGCAGGTCGTGGGTGCGCAGTTCGGGGCGTTCGCGCCAGGTCTTCGCGACGGGGCCGATCATGCCGCCCTCGCGCGGGATGCGGGAGCCGCCGATCGAGACGCGCTCGTTCATGAGGGTGGTCTGCGCGACCTTCCAGCCCTCGCCGACAGCGCCGAGGCGGCGGCTGTCGGGGATGCGTACGTCGGTGAGGAAGACCTCGTTGAATTCGGCCTCGCCGGTGATCTGGCGCAGCGGCCTGACCTCGACGCCGGGGTCGGTCATGTCGCACAGGAAGTACGTGATGCCCTGGTGTTTGGGCAGGTCGGGATCGGTGCGGGCGATGAGGATGGCCCAGCGGGCCACATGGGCGCTGGACGTCCAGACTTTCTGCCCGTTCACGACCCAGCTTCCCCCACTCTCGGCTTCGCTCGAGCGGGAGGTGCCCCCACCGTCCCGTACGGCCCGTGTTCCCAGCGCCGCGAGGTCGGAGCCCGCTCCCGGCTCGCTGAACAGCTGGCACCACACCTCCTCGCCGACCCACAGCGGCCGCAGCAGGCTCTGCTTCTGCTCGTCCGTACCGAAGCGCAGGATGGTCGGCGCGGCCATGCCGAGGCCGATGCCGATGCGCCGCGGGTCGTTGTCAGGAGCACCCGCCGCTTCCAGCTCCGCGTCCACTACGGCCTGGAGGGAGCGGGACACTCCGAGTCCGCCGAGTCCTTCGGGGTAGTGCACCCAGGCGAGTCCGGCGTCGAAGCGGGCCTTGAGGAAGTCCGTACGGTCCGTGGTGGCCGGCGGGTGTGCGGCCAGCAACTCCCTGGTGAGGCGGCGCACTTCGGCGGCGTCGGTGAGCTTGTCCGTCATCGGGCCAACCCTTCCGGTACGACGACCACGCGTCCGGTGGTCGTGCCGTCGGCGACGCGCTGGACGGCGTCCGCCGCGTCCTTCATGGCCACCCGCTCGCTGACCAGCGGCTTGATGGCGCCTTCGGCGGCCAGCCTGGTCAGCTCCTGGTGGCAGGCGAGGATCGCGGCCGGATCCTTGGTGTTGTAGAGGCCCCAGTGCAGGCCGACGATCGAGTAGTTCTTGACCAGGGCGTGGTTGAGCCCGGGCGAGGGGATCGCTCCGCTCGCGAAGCCGACGATCACGATCCGGCCCTCGAAGGCGATGCACTTCACCGACTTGGCGTACGCGTCGCCGCCCACGGGGTCGTAGACGACATCGGCGCCGCGCCCGCCGGTGGCCTCCTTGACCTTGGCGACGATGTCCTCGCTGCGGCGGTCGATGACCAGGTCGCAGCCGAGTTCGCGGGCGATGCGCGCCTTGTCGGGGCCGCCGACGACACCGATGACGGTGGCGCCCGCCGCCTTGCCGAGCTGTACGGCGGCGCTGCCGACACCGCCGGCGGCGGCGTGCACAAGCAGGGTCTCGCCCGCCTTGAGGTGCGCCCTGCGGTGCAGCCCGAACCAGCCCGTCTGGTAGCCGATGTGCAGGGCGGCCGCCTCGGCGTCGTCCAGCGAATCCGGGGCGGGCAGCACGGTGGCCGCGTCCACGGCGACGTACTCGGCGAAACCGCCGTGCGGCAGCGCCGGGTTGGCGATCACGCGGCGGCCGTCCTCGGTCTCGCCGCAGATCTCGACGCCCGGGGTGAAGGGGAGGGGCGGCCGGATCTGGTACTGGCCGCGGCAGAGCAGGGCGTCGGGGAAGTTGATGTTGGCGGCCAGCACCTTGAGGAGGAGCTGCCCTTCGCCAGGCGTGGGTTTCTCGACCTCGTCGAGCCGCATCACCTCGCTCGGCTCACCGTTCTCGTGCACACGCCATGCCTGCATCTGAGGTCCTCCGCAACACCGTAGGCCGTACCCGCTCGGCGCATACTAAGCGGTCGCTTGCCGCGAAGGGAACACCCGGCGGGGAGTCTTTCCCCACCCCGCCCCTTCCCGGCTGTGACATGTGCGGCTGCCGCCGCGGGGGGCTCCGCCCCAGACCCCGGTCCTCAATCGCCCTACGCCCTGCGGGCGTGGGGGGACCCCCAGAAGGGCGTCCGGGGGCCTGGGGGCCTGCCCACACCACGCGGCGGCAGCCGCAAAATGTCACAGCGGGAAAGAGGCGGGGAGGGGAACAGCGCCGCAGGCCACCCCTACCGCACAACCACCTCCGCGATCACCGGCGCACCCGTACCCGCCGCCCAGAGCAGCCGCACATCAGAGACCGGCGCTCCCCCAACCCTGAACTCCCCATATGACCTGCGGAGTTGGCCGACCGTACGCCACGCACCATCCTCCCCCCGCACCTGCACCGCCGCCCGCGCCGTCCCGCCCTCCGACTGGAGCACCGTCACGGACTTCACCGCCCGAACCCCGCCCAGCGCCACCTGGAGCGCCTCGCCGGGCTCGGGTGCGCGCGCCGCCCGGTAGGCGGTCCCGACGTCCCCGTCGGCCGCAGCCCGCAGGCTGCTGCCGGTCGCAGCGGGCGGGCCACCGGACACCGCCGCGTCCAGCGTCTCGACGCCGAATTCCCGCACCACCAGCCAGTTCGTCTGGCCGGCCGTCGCCCGCGCCCGTACATAGCGCGCCTTCGTCCCGGCCGGAGCCGTCGCCTCCACGGTCGGCGTACCGGAGAAGGCGCCGAGCTGCTCCCAGCTGGTCCCGTCGGACGAGTACTCCAGCACTCCTTGGCGCAGGTAGTCGTTGACGCTGCCCGGCTTGGCCATGGCGAGACTGATCCTGCCGATCTCGCGCTCCTTGCGCAGGTCGACCGTCACATGGTCACCCGCCCTCACCGCGCGGCTGCTCCAGAAGTACGTCGTGTTGTCGCCGTCGAGCATCCGCGAGATCGCGTTGCCCTGGTACGTACCCAGGCTGGTGAGGCCCTTGATGCTGCCGGTCACGCCGAGCAGCCGGTCGTGCTCGGCGGCCGCGTCCTCGATGAACTTGTCGAGCACGCCGTCACCCACGACCACCGGAATCCTGCGCCCGTCCAGATCGGTGTAGGTGAAGGACTTCGCCGTGGCGACGAGCCCGGGCAGCCGCTGCCTCAGCTTCCACGCGTCGGCGCCCTCGCCGTCGCGCGCCTCGCCGACCAGCCGCAGCGCGGCGCGGGTCGCGACGCCCCAGGCCTCGGCAGCGTCGAGCCAGGGCTCGCTGTCGGTGATGAACTCCCGCTCGGAGATGCGCTCGCGCAGCACGTCGGGGGACATCTGGAGGTCCTCCAGCGCTTCGTCCAGCTCCTCTTCGTCTCCCGACTGCCAGAACCGGGCGATGTGGGCCTCCAGGTCAGGCGCCTGTTGCGCATTGATGCGGGAGCTGTAGTTGACGTCGGAGAAGATCCGCAGGGCTTTCCCGGTCCGCCCGTCTCCGTCCGCGTACTGGGAGATGGCCGTCTGCCAGGACCTGAGCGGGTCGTAGGCGTCGTCGTTCCACGTGTAGTCGGCGACCGTCATCAGCGGGATCTTGGAGGCGTACGCCTGGTTCATCGGGTTCGCGGTGATGCCTGCTCCGAGCTGCGCGGGCATCCCTGTTTCCCGGCCGTTGTACGGGCCGAGCAGCAGCCGGTTGGTGACGTAGTCGTTCACCGGGTAGTTGTCCCAGAGCAGTATCGGGTGCGCGAACACATCACGCGCCGCCATCGCCTGCGACACCGTGATCACCGGCGCAATGACGCCGACACCGGTCCATTCGACCACCACGTCCTCGTCGAGGTGCTCCGCGAGGACGTTCTTGTACGGGGACGGGGTGACGTTGTAGTACTCCGTCGGCACCATCTGGAGGGGCGCGGCGCCCGGGTGGGTGGCGATGAAGTCCCGGTTGACCCGGTTCAGGAGGTACGCCTGGGCGGCTCCCGCGGCGGCCGCTCCCGTACCCCACCTGTCCTGGTCGGCCTGGCAGTTCCACTTGGTGTAGCTGATGTCGTCGAGCGGGACGGCGTACGTGCGGATGCCGAGGTCCCAGACTGTCCGGAACTTGTCGGTCAGCGCCTTGATGTCGGCCTCGGAGCTGTAGCAGACGGAGAGTCCGGGCGACAGCGCGTAGGTGAACTCGACGTGGCGGGCGCGGGCCCGGTCGACGAGCTCCTTCATCTTCGCGAGCTGGGCGGCGGGATACGGCTCCCGCCACCTCTCGCGGAGATACGGGTCGTCCTTCGGCGAGTAGACGTAGATGTTCATCTTCTGCTCGCCGTAGAAGTCGAGCTGGTCCAGGCGTGCGGCGTGGGTCCACGGGATGCCGTAGAAGCCCTCGATGACACCGCGGGTCGCGGTGCCAGGCCAGTCGCGGACCTCGATGCCCTCGGCCTTTCCGCCGGGACGGTCGCGTCGAGGCAGTACCTGGCGCAGCGACTGCGCCGCGTAGTACGTACCGACGGCGTCCTTGCCCGCGAGTGCGATGCGGCGCTCGCCGATGCCCAGGACGTAGCCCTCGGCGGGAAGTTCCCCGGGACCTTCGATGCCGAGGGCGGCCAGTGCGCCCGCGGTCTGCGGGGTCTCCGCCGCTCCGCCGACGTACACGCTGAGCCTGCCTTCGACGGGACGTTCGCCGTGTACGACCCTGTCCACGCCGGCGTCGAGCAGCGCCTGCCGGGTGACGGCGAGGGCCGCGGTGTCGGCCCCGGCGCCGGCGATGAGCGTCACGGCGCGCGTGAGAACGGCCTGGTCCGCGCGTTGCGTGAGGTCCTGCGGGGTGGGGGTTATCACGGGGTCGGATCTTCGGACGCTGTCTTCCGCCGGGTCGGCGGCGGCCCCGACGGCAGGAACACCGAGTACGAGCGAGAGAGCGGTAGCGAGCATGGCGAGGCGGCGCAGGCGGAGCGTCACACTTCCTCCAGGAGTCCCCGTTGAACACCGTGGGCATTCGCGCATCACAACGCACAGAATCCACCAGGGACCTGACTGACTGTCAATGGCGCGCTACGCCAATGCGTCATTTCAATAAGTTCCGCTTGGCCATTCAGCTTTGCGGTGGATGGCTGTATCGATGCGGCCATGACAGAGCCGAAGAAGACGGCCGGAGCGGCCTCCGGTCTTCCCGGCCCTCCGCCGACCGGCGCGAGCGCGCTGCCGCCCGGCACCTACGAGGGCAGCACTGTGCTGGTGACGGGCGGCGGGACGGGGCTCGGCAAGGCGATCGCGGCGGAGTTCGCGCGACTCGGCGCGGATCTGGTGATCGCGAGCCGCAGCGCGGAGCATCTGCTGCCTGCCCGGGAGGAACTGGCCGCGATCGGCTGCGGCGGCCGGGTCTTGGCCGCGGTGTGCGACATCCGGGACCCTGAGCGGATCACCGAGGTCTTCGAAGCGGCCGAGGCGGCGTACGGCCTGCCGGACGTCCTGGTCAACAACGCGGCGGCCAACTTCCCCGTGCCCGCGGAGGACATGTCGCCGAACGCGTGGCGCTCGGTCGTGGACATCACGCTCACCGGAACCTGGTTCATGACGCGCGAGTTCGCCCGCCGCCATCTCGCGGCCCGGACGCCGGGTTCGATCGTCAGTGTGGGTGCCTCGTACGCGTGGACGGGCGGCCCGGGCTTCGCGCACAGCGCGGCTGCCAAGGCGGGCGTACAGAGCCTCGTCGAGACGCTGGCCGTCGAGTGGGGCCCGTACGGCATCCAGGTCAACGGCCTGGTGCCGGGCCTCGTCCCGCACGACGACATGACGGAGGCCATACGCGGCCCGCTCGACGGGGTACGGGAGAAGGATGCGCGGCAGCCGGCCCTGAGGGTCGGGCAGCCGCGAGAGGTGGGCTGGGCGGCAACGTTCCTCGCGTCGCCGTACGCCAGGTTCATCACCGGCCACACGCTGGTGGTCGACGGCGCGAACTGGCAGCGGCGGAGTGTGGTGAGCGCGCCGGTGGTGCCGGTGCGGGAGCAGTTGGGGAGGGGTGCGTTCGGGGGTGGGGGGTAGCGGGGGTGGCCCTGCGGGGCGTTTCCCCTACCCGCCACCTTTCCCGAAACTGGGGGCAAGCCCCCAGACCCCCGGGACGCCCTTCGGGCGTCGTGTCCTCAAACGCCGGACGGGCTGTTCAGCCGTCCGGCGTTTGAGGACCGGGGTCTGGGGCGGAGTCCCAGCTTCGGGAAAGGGCGGGTAGGGGAAACGCCCCGCAGGGCCGGCCGCCCACCCACCCCTACCTCCCCCCGAAATCCGCGCTGCGGCGAGCCGCCTTCGCCGCGTACCCCTCCCGCGCATCCTCCGAGGTCAGCGTGAGCGCCGCCGTCATCGCCGCCCGCTCCAGCGCCCCCGCCATCGCCGCGTCCGCATAGGCGTCGACAGCACGCTTGATGCCCTGGACCGCGAGCGGCGCGTTCGCCGCGATACTCGCCGCCGTCGCCCGCGCAGCGGCGGCCAGTTCGCCCACCGGTACGACCTCCTGCACGAGCCCCAGGCGTTCCGCCTTCGCCGCGTCAATACGCCGCCCGGTCAGCGCAAGGTACTTCGCCCAGCCCGCCCCCGCGTCCCGCGCGATGCGCAGATCGCCGCCCGCGTCGACCGCGACCCCGAGCTGCGCCTCGGGCAGTGCGAAGACCGCGTCGTCCGCGGCGATCCGCAAGTCCGCCATGAGGGCCAGCTCGAAGCCGAAGCCCAGGCAGTACCCCTGCACGGCCGCCACGACGGGCTGCGGGAGACGGGCGAAGGCGGCGAATCTTTCGTGTGCCCAGCGGATGCCTTCGTAGTAGTTACGCGTCCGCTCGGCCCCGGAGCGGCCCGTGATCCCGCCACCGGGCGCCGTGACGTCGATACCCGCGCAGAAGGCCCGCCCCTCCGCCCGCAGCAGCACCACTCTCACCGTGTCGTCGAAGCGGATACGGTCCGCCATGAGGCCGAGCTGACGCGTTGACTCCCAGCTCCAGGCGTTGAGCCTGTCCGGCCGGCAGAGGGTGAGGACGCCGATGCCGTGCTCGACATCGAGGCGCATCCGCTCCTCACCCTCGGCCACCTCCGTGCCAATGGTGTCGATCACAGCACCGCACCCCTCCCCCACTCCTGACTATGCGTCAGGAAGAGTACGGGCCGGGGCTCAGCGGTTGAAGACCTCGAACGTGACAGCAGGCGTTCCGCCGAAACGCGGCGCCGCCGCCTGCGCATGGCGACTCAGGAAAGCGCGGCAGTACGCCTCGGGGTCCTCGTCCGTCAACGCCTCGATGTAGGCCCGGTGTTCGAGCAGGGACTGCACGCCTCGCTCAAGCCCCGGCGTCGCGTCCACCGCGTGCGTGGGCGTGGCGGAGCCCGCGACCGCGACCCAGCGCACCCCGTCCCACGGTGCGAGGCCCTGCTCGGTGAGCTCGGGGAAGATCCACCGGTTCCCGGCGTCCCCGGCCGCGTCGAGAACGGCGCGGCCGACGGCCCGGTGGTCGGGGGTGTTCCACGCGATGCCGCCCCACGTGTCGCGGTGGTTGAGGGTGATGACGAGCTCGGGGCGGTGCTTGCGGATGGCGGCGGCGATGTCGCGGCGCAGCCCGATCCCGTACTCGATCACGCCGTCCTTGTGGTCGAGGAACTCGACCGCGCTCACGCCGACGACCGCCGCACTGGCCCGCTGCTCCTGCTCGCGCAGCGGCCCGCACTTGGCGGGCTCCAGGCCGTCGATCCCGGCCTCACCGCGAGTGGCGAGCAGATACGTCACTTCGCGGCCGCCGTCGGTCCATCCCGCGATAGCTCCGGCGCACCCGTATTCGAGGTCGTCCGGGTGCGCCACCACGGCCAGGGCGCGCTGCCAGTCGGAGGGCATCGGTTGAAGTTGAAGCTGCTCAATCGGCTGTGCCGGCTCGGTCGTCATGCGCGCAGGATAGTAGGCAGCGAAACGGCCCATGTGTGGTGACTCGTACAGTCGCGGCCCGTGTGCGCCCGGCCCCGCCGCTTCCAGCGTGGCGTACATGATCCGGTTCGAGCAGGTCAGCAAGGTCTACCCGGACGGCACCACGGCCGTCCACGACCTGTCCTTCGAGGTGGCGGAGGGCGAGCTGGTCACCCTGGTCGGCGCCGCCGCCGACCAGCGCCGCGATGGTCGCGGTCGCCACCAGCTGCACGGCGGCGATCCGCACCCCGGTGAGGATCAGCGGCAGCGCGAGCGGAAGCTCGACGCGCCACAGCAGCTGGCCGCCCGTCATGCTTATCCCCCGGGCCGCCCGGACGATGTCGCGGTCGACGCCGCGCATGCCGACGTATGCGTTGGTAAGGAGCGGCGGTACGGCGAAGAGGACCAGCGCGATGATCGTCGGCCAGTCGCCGTACTCGCCGATGGGAGTGAGCAGCAGGAGCACGAGGACGGCGAAGGTCGGCACGGCGCGGCCGACGTTGGAGATGTTGACGGCGAGCGCGCCGCCCTTGCCCAGGTGGCCGAGCACGAGTGCGACGGGCAGTGCGATCAGGCAGCTGATCAGCAGGCAGACGACGGTGAGGAAGAGATGCTCGCCGAGCCGGGCCCAGACGCCGCTCTCGCCCGACCAGTTGACGGAGCTGGTGAGCCAGTCCCAGGCCTCGGAGAGGGTGTTCACGCCCGCGCCTGCCGCAACCAGGGGGTGAGCAGCCGCTGCACGCCGAGCAGCAGGATGTCGGCGACGGCGATGACGACGCACAGGACGGACGCGGTGAGGACCTGGGCCTTGAAGTACGTGTTCATGCCGGTGCAGATGAGGTTTCCGAGGCCGCCGTGGCCGACGATCGCGCCCATCGCTTGCGGCGGGCGGCGATGGCGAGGGGCACGGCGAGCACAAGGCCCAGGAGGACGGAGACGACGGTCAGCTGGAGGTGCTGCGCGACCGCGTCCAGGCGGATCTCGCTGCGCGTCGAGAGGTATTCGCCGCAGATCCACTCATTGCGCGCGAGGCAGTCGTCCGGGGCGCGGTCACCCGTCCATTGCAGCCCGGGGGCGGGGGCTGCCGCGCGTATTGGTGGACTGTTCGGGGTGCTCGCACTCCACTGTTCGGGGTGCTCACCCGCCGGCGTTGAAGCACTATGCTTGCAGTGGTCTATGCGTAGTGCAACGAGCGGAGTACTCCCCCATGGTGCGCAGGAACGACGAGCGAAGGGCGGCCCTCGTCGACGCCGCCATCGAAGTACTGGCCAAGGAGGGTGCCCGAGGTCTGACCTTCCGGGCGGTGGACATCGAGGCCGCCGTGCCCACCGGAACCGCCTCCAACTACTTCGCCAACCGCGACGACCTGCTCACCCAGGCGGGCGCCCGCGTCTACGAACGGCTCCAGCCCGACGAAGCGACCATCGCGCGCCAGCGGGCAAGCGCACCGGACCGGGAGACGTACGCGCTGCTCATGCGCGAGGTGGTGGGCCGGGTCAGTGCCTTCCGGACCGGCTATCTGGCGCTGCTCGAACTGCGCCTGGAGGCCACCCGGCGCCCCGAGCTGCGCGCGGTGCTGACCGAGCGCGTGCGTGCCGACGTCGACGCCAACGTGGCCTATCACGAGGCTTCCGGCCTGCCCGGCGACGCGACCGCGGTCCGGCTGCTGTACCTGGCGTTCAACTGGCTCATCGTCGAACAGCTCACCCTGCCGGGGGTGTTCTCCGAGGCCGAGCGCGATCAACTCGTCGCGGCCGCGGTCGAGCGCATCGTGACGCCGTAGCCCGGCCGCCGATCCGCCCGCCGACTCGGCTGCTGAACCGCCCTGCCGAGGCGGCCGTCCTGTTCTCACCCACCCCCCGACGGCCGACCGGTGCTACAAATGACAACGTGGTCGATCGTTTCAACCCGTGCCGGGCGCGTTGGTGCGTTCACTAGCCAGGAAGCGCCGCCGAAGCGTCGCCGGACAGGTCTTCGTCCTCCAGGTGGCGGTCGTGGTGCTGCTCGCCGCCGGTGCCGTGCTGGCCCTGGTGCTCCAGTCGCGCTACGACAGCGATCGTGAGGCCCGTACCCGGTCGGTGGCAGTCGCGGAGACGTTCGCCCACTCGCTCGGGCTCCGCGAGGCGCTCAGGGCCCCCGATCCGTCCAAGCTCCTCCAGCCGCTCACGGAAGAGACGCGCAAACGCGCGGGCGTCGACTTCATCGTGGTGATGGACACCCGCGGAATCCGCTACACGCACCCCCAGCCCGACCGCATCGGCAAGCGGTTCGTCGGCACGATCGAGCCCTCCCTGGCGGGCCGGGTGCACACCGAGAGCGTACGAGGGCCACTCGGCCGCGAGATACAGGCCATCGTCCCGGTGACCTCCGACGGCCGGGTCGTGGCACTGGTGTCGGCCGGTCTCACGGTGAAGAACGTCACCGGTGTGGTCGACCGGCAGCTCCCGGTCATCCTCGGGGTCAGCGCGGCCGGCCTGGCCGTGGCCACCATCGGCACAGCACTGGTCACCAGGCGGTTGCGGCGCCAGACCCACGGGCTCGGAGCCCTTGAGATGACCCGTATGTACGAACACCACGACGCGGTCCTGCACGCCGTACGAGAGGGCGTTCTGATCACCGACGGCGAGGGCAGGCTGATGCTCGCCAACGACGAGGCCAGGCGGCTGCTCGACCTTCCGGCCGACGCGGAGGGACGGCACATCCGGGAACTGCCCGGGCTCGATCAGCACATGGCCGGCCTCCTGCTGTCCGGCCGGGTGGCCACGGACGAGGTCCTCGCGGCCGGGGACCGGCTGCTGGTGGTGAACCAGCGGCCGACGAAGCCCCACGGCCACGCAGAGGGGGCCGCGGTCACCATCCGCGACTCCACCGAGATGCGCGTCCTCACCAGCCGGGCCGATGCGGCGCGCAGACGGCTGAAGCTGCTGTACGACGCCGGTGTCGGCATCGGAACCACGCTCGACGTGGTGCGGACGGCCGAGGAACTGGCGGATGTCGCCGTACCCCGGTTCGCGGACTTCGTGACCGTCGATCTGGCGGACCCGGTGCTCCACGGCGACGAGCCGGCCGGCACCGTCACCGGCGCCGACATCCGCCGTACGGCAGTCAGCGGGATCCGCGACGACCACCCTCTCTACCCGCGCGGCAAACTGATCGACTTCGTCCCCTCCACCCCGCAGGCCCGCGGCCTCGGCAGCGGCCAGGCCGAACTGGTACCCGACCTGGCGGACGCGCCGGGCTGGTTCGCCCAGGACCCGCCACGGGCGCAGCGCATTGTCGAGTACGGCATCCACTCCCTCATCACGGCCCCTCTCAAGGCACGCGGCGTCGTGCTGGGAGTGGTCAACTTCTGGCGCTCGCAGAAGCAGGAACCCTTCGACGACGACGATCTGTCCCTGGCCGAGGAACTGGTCGCGCGGGCCGCTGTAAGCATCGACAACGCCCGCCGCTACACCCGCGAGCACGCCGTGGCCGTGACGCTCCAGCGCAGCCTGCTGCCGCGCGGCCTGCCCGAGGAGAGCGCCGTCGAGGTGGCGCACCACTACCTGCCCGCGCAGTCCGGGGTGGGCGGCGACTGGTTCGACGTGATCCCGCTGTCGGGCAGCCGGGTCGCTCTCGTCGTCGGTGATGTGGTCGGCCACGGACTGCATGCCGCGGCCACCATGGGCCGGCTGCGCACGGCCGTGCACAACTTCTCGTCCCTCGACCTGCCGCCCGACGAGCTGCTCGCCCGTCTCGACGACCTTGTGCAGCGCATCGATCACAGCGAGGACGAGAACGGCGACACCGACAACGGCATGCTGGGCGCCACCTGTCTGTACGCCGTCTACGACCCGGTGTCCCAGCGCTGCGTCATGGCACGGGCGGGACACCCGCCGCCCCTGGTGGTCAGTCCCGACGGGACGGTGGAGGTCCTGCAGCTGCCGACCGGACCGCCGCTGGGGCTCGGCGGTATGCCGTTCGAGGCCGCGGAGCTGCACCTGAGCGAGGGCAGCCAGCTGGTGCTCTACACCGACGGGCTGATCGAGGACCGCACCCGTGACATCGACAAGGGACTGGAGTTGCTGCGCACCGCTCTGAGCCATCCCGACCGGCCTCCGCAGGAAAGCTGCCGGGCGGTTCTCGACGTACTGCTGCCGACTCGCCCGCGGGACGACGTGGCCCTGCTCATCGCGCGGACGAGGGCACTGGGCGCTGACCGCGTCACCGAGTGGGATGTGCCGTTCGAGCCGAGCGCGGTCGGTGCCATGCGGGCCGTCGTCGTGGAGAAGCTGGATGAATGGGGCCTGTCGGCTCTCGCCTTCGGCACCGAGCTGATCCTCAGCGAGCTGATCACCAACGCCATCCGCTACGGCTCCGCGCCGGTCCGGATGCGGCTGCTGCGCGACCGCACACTGACCTGTGAGGTGTCCGACGGGAGCAGCACCTCGCCGCATCTGCGTTACGCCGCCACCACGGACGAGGGCGGACGCGGGCTCTTCCTGGTGGCGCAGCTCAGCCAGCGGTGGGGTACGCGGTACACACCGGCGGGCAAGGTCATCTGGGCCGAGCAGCCGTTGCCGGGCTCCCCGGGAGCCTCGGAGACCGAGCTCCTGGACTTCTTCGACATCGAACCTCTCTGATGCGAGGGTTCACGTCCGCAGGGTGCGGGCCAGCAGCACCGCCACGTCGTCCTGCGCGGAGCTGGGCAGCAGGTGTTCGAGGATGCCGTCACAGAGAGCTTCCAGCGGCTGTTCGCGGTGTCTGAGTGCCTGCGCGAGCCGGTCCATGCCTTCGTCGAGGTCGCTGTCACGGGATTCGATGAGGCCGTCGGTGTACAGGACGAGCAGGCTGCCGGGGGGCAGCGGCACCCGCTGGGTCCGGAAGTCCTGACCTCCCGTGCCCAGCGGCACGCCCGGCGGGCCGTCGAGGAACGTGACCCCTCCGCCGGCCGTGGCCACGGCCGGCGGAGGGTGTCCGGCCCTGGCGACGACGCACTGGGCGGTTGCCGGGTCGTGGACGGCGTAGACGCAGGTCGCCATTTCGTCCTCCCCCAAGTCGGCGACGACGGCGTCGAGGGAGCACAGCATCCGGGCAGGGGGGATGTCGTGCCGGGCGAGCGTACGTACCGCGGTGCGCAGTTGTCCCATGACGGCCGCCGCATGGATTCCGTGGCCCATCACATCCCCGATGACCAGGCCGGTTCTGCCTTCCGGCAGTGGGATGACGTCGAACCAGTCGCCCCCGACTTCGTGGTCGCTCGCGGGGAGGTAACGCCCGGTGAGTTCGAGTCCGGTGACATCGGGCAGAAGGCTGCTCGTCAGGCTGCGCTGCAGGGTGAGGGCCGCCTCACGCTGCCTGGTGTACATCCGCGCGTTGTCGATGTTCAGCGCCGCACGGGCGACCAGCTCGTCGACGAGTACGCAGTCCTGCTCGTCGAACGGCTCCCGGGTACGGAGCCGCGTCACCACGACCGCGCCGAGCACCGTCCCCCGCGCGACCAGGGGGATCAGCCGCGCGGAGCCGAGGGTCGTGAGGTAGTCACGCAGTCTGCCGGCGCCGGGGTCGGTGATCAGCGCCGGGACGTCCGACTGGTACAGGTTCATGGGCAGACCGTCGGCGATGACCCGCTCGTACACCGAGGCGGGCGGGATCTGCATCGTCATTCCCGGCGCCAGTTTCGCCGTGGGGGCGGACGGATCGGGGAAGACTGCCGCAATCCTGCGGACGATGCCATGGGTGGACGCGGCGGCCTCGTCCGGTTCCAGGACCTCTTCCAGCAGTTGTACGTCGGCCGAGTCGGCGAGCTGCGGCACGAGCAGCTGCACCACCTCCTCGGCGGTCTGCCGCAGGTCCAGGGTGGTACCGATCCGGGTGCCGGCCTCGGCGAGCAGGGCGAAGCGGTGCCGGGCCCTTTCGGCCTCGATCTGCGCCTGCTGGCCTTCGGTGATGTCGATGAGGGAGGCGATCAGTCCCAGTCTGCGGCCGGCGCTGTCGAGCAGCGGGGCGTAGGAGCAGGACCAGGTCCGGTCGCGATCGGGGTCGGCGGCGGTCCGGCCCGTCCGGCGGGCGTCGACGACGGGCGTGCCGCGGTCCAGGACCTGCCGCATCATCGCCTCCAGCGCCGTGGCGTTGACGCCGGGCACCACATCGGTCAGGCGCTTGCCCAGGTGTTCGGCGGCGGAGACACCGTTCATCCGGGCGAGGGCATCATTG
The DNA here is from genome assembly GCF_028807635.1 of Streptomyces spiramyceticus. NCBI lineage: Bacteria > Bacillati > Actinomycetota > Actinomycetes > Kitasatosporales > Streptomycetaceae > Streptomyces > Streptomyces spiramyceticus. The sequence goes on along the minus strand of NZ_JARBAX010000002.1, from coordinate 1,386,086 downwards.
ACCCGCAGGAACCGCAGGTCCGGGCCGAGCGTGGCCAGGCCGATGGGTGACTGGGTGAAGAGGCTCTCAAGGGCGGCCAGCGAGTCCCGCATGTGCAGGACCTCGGAGGTCTCGACGGCGATCAGCAGCGTGCCCGCCCGTCCCTGCGGGTCGGCGGCGGGGACGATCCACATCTCCATCGTCACGTAGTGGCCGTCGCGATGCCGCACGGGCAGGGTCCCGACCACGGTCTCGCCCGCCTGGACCCGCCGGGTCAGCTGATCGGCCAGTTCCCGGTTGGCGTCGGGGACCAGCAGGGGTGTGGCACGGCGGCCGATGACGTCCTCGGGCTGATGGCCGAGCAGGTCGCGGGCGGCAAGCGACCACTCCGTGATGCGCCCTTCCGCGTCTTCTCGCCACAGCGCGATGGGAAGCAGTTCGCGGAGCACACCCGCGTACCCGACAACCGCCGGGGGCTGCCCCGGCGCCTCGCCCGCCGACTGGTGTGTGTCCAACGCATCGACCTAACCCCGGGAGGGCGCATTTCCTACAGAAACACCTTATCCGAGGCGTCAGTACGGGGCGCTTCGCCGGATCCCGGGCCGGACGGGATGAGAGCGGCATTTCTGTTTTGGCTGCCCTGCGGCCGGTTACCCGCCTGACACAGACATGGGCGTGAGACAGCAGTGTTGGGAGACAGCCATGGCATTGCCGATGCGACGTGGAAGCAGCGCCCCGGAGCGGCGTCGGCCCGTCTGGGGAGCGATGGACCCCTTCGGCGAATTCGAGAACATGTGGAGCGAGATGGGCAGGCTTCTGGAGCAGGCCGCGGCGCCTGTCGGCACGGCGGCGTGGCTGCCGATGGCCGAGGAGGAGGAATCGGAGGACGCTTACATCGTCCGGGCGGAACTGCCGGGCATTCCCGCGGAGAACGTGGACATCGAGCTTGAGGGCAACGAGCTGTCCATCACCGGCGAACTCGGCGAGGAACACCGTGGCAAGGTGCTGAGCCGCCGGACCGGGAAGTTCTCGTACCGCACCAGCCTGCCGGGCGGTGCCGACAGCGAGAACATCGACGCCGACCTCACCGACGGCATCCTCACCGTGCGCATCCCGAAGGCCGAGGAAGGAAAGCGCCGCAAGATCGCGATCGGTGGACACCGCGAGGAAGGCGGCGAGACGGCGTAGTCGGGGCCCGGCCGGTGAGCCGCAGGGTTCGGGGCCCGGGGGCCGCCGACCTCAGTCCGTCTCCGGGTCTTCGACCTGGTACGTCCTGGTCCAGGACTCTCCGCACCGGCAGCCGAACTGCTCCACGAGTTCGCCCTCGTCCGAAACTGCCATGCCTTGATTGAGGCGGACGTGCACATGCTGCTTGGTCATAGGGATCACTCTTCGCTGTGGGCGGATCCCTGACGGGATCGTCCCTCATGGTGTGCATATGTCGCCCCGTACACCAATGACGCAGGTCACAATCCCCTCGCCCCCAGGGCGGAGGAACACGAGTGAGGAGGAGAGCCATGAGGTATGACGAATTCCTGGCACGCGTACGGGAGCGCGGCGAGTACGCCAACCAGGACGAGGCCGCGCAGGTCACCGCGGCCGTACTGCAGGTTCTCGCCCACCGCATCACACCTGGTGAGGTCAAGGACCTCGCGTCGCAGCTGTCCGGGCCTCTGAAGGAGGCACTGGAGATCAATGGCGACCGGCGGGCCGAGTCCTACGGCGTCGAGGAGTTCTGCCGGCGGATCGGCGAGCGCACTGGAGCACACACCCGCACCGCCCAGTGGGATGCCAGCGCCGTCCTGAGCACCCTCGCCGACGCCGTCTCCCCGGGAGAGCTGAACCAGGTCATCAGCCAGCTTCCCTCGGGGTACGCCGTCCTGTTCGGAAAGCCCGACCTCAGCGACTAGAGCGGCTGAGACTGGACGCACGGCCGCCACCCGCCAATCCAGGTGTCAGGGGGCGGACGGGGGCAGCGGGGTTTCGGCCCAGACCTGTTTGCCGCCGCTCAGCGGTACCGAGCCGTAGGACGCCGAGACCGCCTCGACGAGCAGGATGCCGCGGCCGCCGGTGGCGTCCCAGTCGACTATCGCGGGTTTGACGGGCGTACGCGGCGACGAGTCGCTCACTGCCACCCGGAGGCGGCCGCCGGCGAGTGTGAGGTCGAGGCGCACCTGGCCCTTCGTGTGTACCAGGGCATTGGTGACCAGCTCGGAGACGATGAGCAGGGCCGCGTCGCGCTGCTCCGCCACGTTCCAGGTGCGCAGGGTGCGGGAAGTGAAACGGCGGGCGTGCGCGACGGCGTCGGGGAGCCGCCACACCGTCCAGGCGGCCCGGAGCGGCCGGTCTCCAATTCCGTCGTAGCGCAGGAGCAGCAGAGCCACGTCGTCGTCGCGCCGGTTGGCGCCGCCGAGCAGTTCATCGGCCATCCGCCCGGCATCGGACGGGTCGGCGGTGGAGAGTACGTCGCAGACGCGGCGCATGCCCTCCTCCAGGTGGAGGCTGGAGGACTCGACCAGGCCGTCCGTCAGCAGGGTCAGCACCGCACCGGGGGCCAGGGCGACCGCGGTCATCGGGAACTCGGCCTCCGCGAGCACACCCAGCGGAGGCCCGCCTTCCAGCACCAGCTCCTCGGTGCCGCCTTCGGGGGTGCGCAGCAACGGCGGCAGGTGCCCCGCCCGGACGCACCAGGCGTTGCCCTCCTCCATGTCGATGGCGACGTAGCAGCAGGTGGCGAAGAGGTCGGTCTCCATGCCGACGAGCAGGCGATTGGCGCGGGAGACGACCACGTCCGGCGGGTGGCCCTCGACGGCGTACGCCCTGATCGCCGTACGCATCTGGCCCATGATCGTGGCGGCGCCGGCGCTGTGCCCCTGTACGTCCCCCACGACCAGCGCCACATGGTTTTCGGAGAGCGGGATCACGTCGTACCAGTCGCCGCCCACATCGAGGCCCACCGTCGCCGGCAGATAGCGGGCGACGGCCACTCCCCCGGGCAGCCGCGGAAGCTTGCGCGGAAGCAGGCTGCGCTGGAGCATCGTGGCGAGCTCGTGCTCGGCGTCGAACGAACGGGCGCGCACCAGGGCCTGCCCCACCAGGCCGGCGGTCGCGGTGAGCAGGGACCGTTCCTCGGGGCCGAACTCGTGCGGCTCGTCCCACCCGACCAGGCACACGCCGACCACTCGCCCTTCGGCGGGGAGCGGCAGCACGGCGAGACCGCCGGGGCCTACGCCCGCGAGGCCCGGTTCGAGGGCGGAGCCCGCCGTCCACAGGCTCGCGCGGCCCTCGCGTACCGCGGCCTTCAGCGTGGGCAGGGCGCCGACGGGCGCATCGGGCCACTCGGAACGCCATTCGGACCGCCAGAGCTCCGGCCAGGCATCGGCCTCCGGCGGGTCGAGGACCGTAACCACCAGCCGGTCCGCTTCAAGTCCGGCGAGAGCCACCCGATCGGCTCCCAGCGGATCGCGCAGCGCGGCTACCACCGCCCTGCTGACGTCCCGCACGGCCGTCGCACCGGCCAGCGCGACGGACAGCCGCTGGACCATGGAGACCTCGTCGGCGCTGGGCCGCAGATTCGAGGCGTCGGCGACCACACCGAGCAGCCGCTCCGGCTTGCCCCCGCCGTCCGCCAGCAGCCTGCACCGCAGGCGCAGCCAGCGCAGTTCGCCGGTGGGGCGGCGGACGCGGAACTCCAGTTCCCGGCCACCGGAGGCCATATGGCCCGGCTCCACGATGGACATGAGCGCGGGCAGGTCGTCGGGGACGGTGTGTGCCAGCAGGGTCTCGACGCGTCCGTCGAAGTCGCCCCAGGGGATGTCGACGAGGTCGAGTACGTGGCCGTCCGCGTCGATCTTCCCGCTGCTGAGGACCAGGGTGAAGGAGCCGACATTCAGACATCCCAGGGCAGGGCCCAGTACCGGCCGGGGCTCGGTACGGCCGATGATGTGGGTGCTTGGTTCGCCGACCGCTTCGAGCCATGCGGTGACGTGGTCGGCGTAGAGCTCCAGGAAGTTGCGCCGTTCGGCGTCGAAACCGTGGCCGGCGTTGTCCACGACGACCAGGCAGCCCAGTGGACGGCCGCTGGTTCGGAGCGGCAGTGCGCCCAGCGAGACGCCGACGGGCAATTCCTCCCCGGGGCTCTCCTCACGGATCGCCTCAATGGTCCGGTTGTAAGCGGCCAGCTCCGCCGCGTTCAGCCACAGGGGCCGCCCGGCGCGGAAGGCGTCCACGACGGGGGCACGACCGGACAGCGGGTAGCTGGGCGGCAGCCCGTACAGGGCACCGGATTCTCCGGCCCGTTCCGTCAGTCGCAGGCTGTCGTCCCTCTTGTCCAGCACATAGACAGCTGTCAGCGATGCCCCGCCGAATACCCGCATCTGCTCTCTCACAGCCCGCAGCGCCCCCGTAGACGAGACCACTGTCTTCGCACCGGCAGAGCCGCCCTCCGAGATGGCCTGCCCACCTCTTGACGCGCACCCTGCCAGTCAGTTCCAGCCTAGGGAAGGCGGGCGACATGTGCGGTCTTCTGCGGGTGTCGGCAGCCGCCAGGGGTACAAGCGGGGCGAGTATCCGGAAAGGGGCGGGCCCGACGGGGCCCTCTGCGAGAAAGGCATCCGCTCATGAGCAGCGTTCACCATATGCCGCCGACCGCCCGGACCCGCGTGCAGCAGGCCGCACTGCTGGTGGGCGCGGTCTTCCTCCTGGTGGGCGTCCTGGGCTTCATCCCGGGGATCACCACCGACTACGACACGCTGGAGTTCGCCGAGCGCGACTCCGAGGCCGAGCTGCTGGGCGTGTTCCAGGTGTCGATACTGCACAACATCGTGCACCTGCTGTTCGGTCTTGCCGGCATCACCATGGCCGGCGGCGCGACCACCGCCCGCATGTTCCTCATCGGTGGTGGTGTCATCTACCTGGCGCTGTGGGTGTACGGCCTGATTATCGACCACGACAGCGACGCCAACTTCGTACCCGTCAACACAGCCGACGACTGGCTGCACTTCGGCCTCGGCCTCTTCATGATCGTCCTCGGGGTCGTGCTCACCCGCGGCGTCCGGCCCGGCGCCGCGCGCTGAGTCACCAGGACGCGGCGGTGGCGGCGGTCGCGACGGCGACCGCCGCCAGACGCCCGTAATCGAGGGTGTCCGGCGTGTCGGTCGGCCGATGGTAGTGGGGGTTCCGGAAATTCGCCGTACCGGTGAGCATCAGGGCCGGAATCCCCGCGTTCCAGAAGGACGCGTGGTCGCTGCGGTCGAGCTGGATCAGCAGGGGCAACGCGACGCCGGCGAGCGCGCCCAGCAGGCCGTGCGGACGCGGGTCGCGCAGGGTGACAGCGGGCAGCCGTGGCTCCGCGGCCTCCGCTGCGCGGCGCCACAGGGCGGCCGCCGCCGCGGTCGAGCGCCGGTGGACCACAAGGGTGAAGTCGCCCCTTTGCCCGTCCGAACGGACCCGGGCGGCCACGCGGGGAAAGGCCGCTCCGAAGCCGGCGGGCATCAGCTGGGTTCCGGGCTCGGTCGCGAAGAAGCCGACGGACTCCAGGCACATCATGCCCGCGACCTGCCGGGTGCGGCGCAACTGTCGGGCGGCGAACCGGGAACCGATCATGCCCAACTCCTCCATGTCGAAGAACAGGAGGGTGACGGCGGGCGGCTGCGGCAGCCCGCCGAGAAGCCGCGCGATCTCCAGCAGCGCGGCGACTCCGGAGGCGTTGTCGTCGGCGCCGGGGCTGCCGTCGACGGTGTCCAGATGCGCTCCGACTACCACGGTGGGCCGGTCGTCGGCCCCCGGCAGCTCGGCAACGAGATTCGCGCCGGTCAGTCGCCGGTGCAGGCGGAGCTGGAGCGCGATCGCCCGATCGCCCTCGCGGTCGGTGCCGCCCAGCCGCCACCGTACGTCGAACGGCTGCCGCTCCGTCCGCCAGCCGGCGGCGGCCAGTTCACGCATCACATGGGCCTCGGCGCGCATCATGGCCTCGGGGGCGCGGGTGCGGCTGCGCGGGCGGTCGGCGAGGAATTCCACGTCGTGCCGCAGGCGCAGCGGGTCGGCCCGCCGGTTCAGTTCACGTATGAGCGCGAGCACCACGGTTCCATCCTCCTCGGATCGGATCGATCCTGCGAAAGCCCCGGGCCAGAAGCCCGGGGCTTTCGCGCGTGGCGTGCCATGCCGTCCGTGGGCGGTTCAGACCCGGTCGGCGGCAATCAGCAGGTAGTGGAAGCTGCCTTCCTTGTACGCGGTCAGGAACGGGTCCTCGATGCCGGTGGCCACCGAGCACTTCTCACGCAGCTCCCAGTACGGGATGGTCTGGGCGGTGAGGTCGACGACGTTGATCGGGACGAGGCTGTTGGCGGCCATGGCCTTGAAGTAGTCGCTGCGGGGATGAATGTTGCAGGTGTAGTGCTCGTCGATGCGGCTGACGGCCTTCGACCGGCCCCCGGTGACATCGTTGTAGCAGCCGGTGATGCACACGTACCGGCCGCCGTACTCCAGCAGGCGGGAGAACTCGCCGTAGAGCTCGAACAGGTCCACGTACATGGTGGTTTCGTTGGTCCAGATGCCCCGGCGCGAGCCCGTGGCCAGGCCCGTGTCGAGCATGTTGCGGAAGTGGAACTTCACCCGGTCGGCGACACCGCGCTCCTTGGCCTGGGAGTTGGCGAAGCCGACCTGGTACTCGGAGATGCTGACGCCGTCCACCTGACAGCCGAAGCGCTGGTTGGCCATGAAGCTGGTGCCGCCCCGGCCGGAACCGGCGTCCAGCAGACGGTCCCCCGCGCCGATGTCGCCCAGGTGGTCGAGGAGAACCTCCGCCTGAGCGGTCTCCAGGCGGTGCAGTTCCTCGATGATGCGCTGGTCCCGGGTCGCCTCGGGGCCCTCCAGGACGGAGGGGTCGTAGTCGCCGATGCCGTAGTGGTGGTGGTAAAGGCCGTCGACCTCGCCGAGGCGGATGTTGACGGGGTCCTTCTCGGTGTTCCAGTACTCGGCGACGGACTTCTGGTACTCGGTGCGCAGAACGCCGTCCATTGCGGCGATTTCCGTCTCGGTCGTGGGCATGGTGGGGGGCTCCTTGCGTACTGAGAGGGGGGAAGGATTACGGGGTGATGGGTCAGCCGGCTGACGCGTAGCGGGCGCTGGTGGCGTGCCATTCGCGGTTGCCGCCCACCCAGGCCCACGTTCCGGCCAGGAAGCGGCGCAGCTCGGGGGAGCCGATGAGGGCGAGGGCGGAGGCCTCGGCCTCGTACGTGTGCATCAGCTCGTCGTGGATCTCGACGCTGCGCTCGACGGCTTCCTGCAGCGAGCACTTCTCCTCGGCCGCGATCAGCATGGGCAGGCTGAAGTCCGTGGGATCTTCCTTGCCCATGGAGTACAGATCGTTCATGAGCACGGTCGCGGTCCCGGCCAGGTTGAACGCCCGCCGCACCCGTGGGTCGGAGAACTCGGCCATCGGGACCTCGTACCCGGCGATGGCGTCGACCAGCACCATGCACGGGATGAAACTGTTCTCATGACGGTGCATCAGGTACTCCCAGACCGGCGGGGTCTGTTTCGCCGTGTGCCAGACCCCCTCCTGGTTGTACGCCACGAACATGATCGCCAGTTCGTGGCGGAGCCGGCGCACCTGGGTCGTGGTGGCGTAGTCGAGGAGGTTGTCCAGGGCGGAGCGGAGCGCCATCGCGACCGGGTCCTTCCGCACAACCTGCTCCAACTGCGGTGCGTAGCGCAGCGGGAGCTGGGCCTGGTCGATCACCGAGTGGCAGATCGCGAGGCGCTGACCCATCAGCTCGTGGCGGGGTTCTTCGACCTCACAGTCGACGATGTGGTCGTCGACGGCCCACTCGGACAGGCCGCACTTGGCGGCCGCCAGCAACCGGTCGGGGTCGTCCGTCTCGGGGTGGGCGAGCATCATGAGACGCCCGAAGTTGGCCGAGCGGACCATGTCGAGCCGGCCGGGGTAGATCCCGACCTCCTCGGCCCACACGACCAGCCGCTCGTTGACCACCTCACCGAGCGCGGGGTCGTCGCGACCGGCCGGCGGGCAGTACAGCGCCGGGGGCGCCGGCCTGTCGGCGGGAGGAGGCCCCGGACTCGGCCCCCCGCCCCCGAGGCGGGCGGCCGAGGTGCCAAGACCGGTGGGGCCGCCGAGCACGGGGAGCCCGGCGGTCACCTGTTCCGTGGGCGCCACGGGCATCCGGGGTTCGACGACCCGCATGCCGGACCACATCGCGCGGGCGGACGCCGGGGGGACCGGAGCCTCGGCCGCCGGCGGGGCGGGGGCCTCGGAAGCCGAGGGGATCAGCGCCCTGGCTGCCGAGGTGCCGAGCCCGGAGGGCCCGCCGAGCACCCGCCGTACGTCCGGTCCCGCGGACACCGCCGTAGAGGCCGCCCTCTGAATCGGCTCCGGCCCGAAGAGATTCCCCCTTCCCGGGCGTACCGGGTCGGACAGCAGGGCACCCACCAGCCCCGCCACTTCGTGCTCGGCGGCGGAAGCAGACATCCGGGACAGCAATGACACCGCTTCAGCCCTCCTTCACCGGTGGAATCGGACACTCAGGCACGCGGACGTACCTCGACGTTCTCAAGGATCCCGATGGCGTCCGGGACGAGAATGGCCGCGGAGTAATACGTGCTGACCAGGTACGAGATGATGGCCTTCTCGTCGATGCCCATGAACCGCACATTGAGGCCGGGCTCGACCTCGTCGGGGATCCCGGTCTGGTAAAGGCCGATGACGCCCTCGTTGTCCTCGCCGATACGCATGGCGATGATCGACGAGCTCTGGTGCTCGGTGACCGGGATCTTGCCGCACGGGAGGATCGGCACACCCCTCCAGGCGGGAATCTGGTGGCCGTCGACATCGACACTGCCGAGCGAGATGCCCCGCTTGTTGCACTCCTTGCCGAACGCAGCGATGGCGCGCGGGTTCGCGAACATGTACCGGGTGCCGCGGCGCATGCTCAGCAGGTCGTCGAGGTCGTCCGGGGTGGGCGGTCCCGAGTGGGTCTGGATGCGCTGGTCGAACTCGGCGTTGTGGAGCAGACCGAATTCGCGGTTGTTGACCAGCTCGTGCTCCTGGCGCTCACGCAGTTCCTGGATCGTGAGCCGCAGCTGCTGCTGGGTCTGGTTCATGGGCTGGTTGTAGAGATCGGCGACCCGACTGTGCACCTTCAGCACGGTCTGGGCCACGCTCAACTCGTACTCGCGGGGCTTGAGTTCGTAGTCCGCGAAGGCGCCGGGCAGGGTCGCCTCGCCGACATGGCCGGCACTGAGGTCGATCGCGGCCTCGCCGGACTTGTTCACCTTGTACCCGTTGGAGCTCAGCGCCCGGACGTGCTCCCGCAGCTGCTCGTACTGGCCGGCCACCGCCTTGTACGCCGCCTGCGGCAGCGCGAGGATCGTGACCCCGGTCGCGGCGCGGGCGGTGAACTCCCATTTGCCACCGGCGCCCGCCAGTACGTGACCGCCGAAGGTGTCGCCGTCGCCGAGGCGGCCCAGGATGGTCTCGTCCCCGTACTTGCCGGTGCCGACCTTCTCCACCTTGCCGTGCGCGATCAGGAAGATCTGATCGGCCTTCTTGCCCGCGTTCACGATGATCTGGCCGGGCTCGTATTCCTTCTGTACGAACTTCTCGGCCAGCGCACCCAGGGCCGTGGTGTCGTCGAACCCGCGCAGCAGCGGCAGTTCAGCCAGCTCGGCGGGGATGACCTGCACCTTGGAGCCGTTCTTGATGAACGTCACCCGGCCGTCGCCGACTGTGTACGACAGGCGACGGTTCACACGGTAGGTGCCGCCGGGCACATGAACCCACGGCAGCTTCCGCAGCAGCCACCGCGAACTGATGCCCTGCATCTGGGGTTCGGACTTGGTCGTCGTCGCGAGATTTTTCGCGGCCGCCGTGCTGAGGCTCTGCTGTACTTGCTCCACTTGCGCCGCGTTCGCGTCCGCGGGCGCACTCGTCTCGACCGACATCGGTCGCCTCTCCTCTTCCGCCACTGTCCGGCCGGACAACCGGACGCAATTACTCTATGTAGCGGCAATGGGCACTTCCATCACGTTCAGTGACCGACGCGCCGGGTAGAGAGAAGCACTCCACCCGTCATCGTGCGCCCCCTTTCACACCCCCGTACGCCCCCCCCAGCCTTCAGGTGCGGCCATCACGGTGTACTCACGGCACGGCAGCGCGATGGCCCGGCCTCCGGCGTTCCCGGCCCGCGGCGTTCCCGGCCCGCGCCGGAGGCGGCAACGGCGAGACGGACCTACGGTGGATCAGAGAGCGCCGTCACGGAACCGGCGTTCCGGAGGGAGGCTGCGATGGAGGAGCACTTCGTCTGGGTGACAACGCGCCGCATCAGGCCGGACACCTTGGAGGATTTCGAGACAGCATGGCGGCCCGGCCCGTTCCCGCAGGGCCTGCTCCGCGCCTTCGCGTACTGGTCAGAGGACGGGCAGGAGATCACCGGGGTGTCGTTCTGGGAATCCGAGGAAGCGTGCGACGCCTGGCGGGCCTCCGACGCGGAGAGGCGGCGCCGTGAGGCCATGGCCCCGTACGTCGTCACGGAACGGGAAGGCTTCTATCGCGGCGGCGAACTCGCCGTCCCCGTACGGTAGCCGGGACCGTCGGCGAGCCGAACGCAGCAGTCCCGTGGTCATCGGGTCACTGTCCACGTGCCGTCGGATCCCACGCTCCAGCGCTGGGCGTCCCTGCCATTGCAGTCGTAGAGCGGTACGGGTGTGCCGTTTGGCGTTGTTGGCGTCGGCCACGTCCATGCCACGGCGGGCGGTGATGACGAGATTGCCCTGGCCGTCGAGTGCGGCGTTGCGGTTGCCCGCGGTGTAGTACTGCCGCTCATGGTTGTTGACGTTGTCGCCCGTCTCGATCTGGCACTTGCGGCCGTCGACGGAGGAGCCCGCGGGCCCGTCGAATTCGTCGCTGCGCTACGACCGGCGGCGGGGTTTGCCGCGCTTGCCGCCTTTAGGGCTGCCGGATGCACTCCGGAGGCTCTTGCCGGTCGGCTTGCCGGTCGACTTCCCGGCTGCGGGTTTCCGCCGTGCGCCGCGCGTATCGGGGCTCTTTCGCTTCGGCTCCGCCGGGGTCACGGGGCGGCCCCGTGTGCTGTTGACGGTCCGCCCACGGACGATCCCGATGAGGTGCTCCACCAGGTCGGTGGTTTCGTCCTGCGGCCACGACAGCGCGACGCCCGACTGGGGGGCGTCCGAGACCGGCCGGTATGTGAGGTCCTTGCGGTGGTGCAGCCGGGCGAGCGACTGCGGGACGACGAGCAGCCCCACACCCGCCGCCACCAGTTCGACGGCGTCCGCCGTCGTGGCGGGGCGTTCCTTCGCGGGCACTCCCGGCCGGCGCTCCCAGTCGAGGGTGTCGTCGAGGGGATGCAGCACGATGTCGTCGGCCAGATCCTCGGCGGACACCTCGTCGACGGACGCCACAACGTGGTCCTTCGGGACCACGACGACCGACGTCTCGGTGTAGAGGGGGATCGCGCTGAGGACTTCCCGGTCCACCGGCAGCCGTACGAAACCGGCGTCGGCACTGCGCCCCCGCAGCACGTCGCACGCTTCGGCGGCGGACACCGCGACGAGAGTCAGTGGGACGTCGGGCAGTCGCTCGTTCCAGATCCGCACCCACTTCGTGGGCGTCACTCCCGGGACGTACGCCAGCCGGAACGAAGGGGTTGCTTCCGAGCCTGTCACTCCGCCAGGTTACCGGTCGTGGTCGGAGGTAGCTCACATGCTCGATACTCTTGACACCATGACGTCGCACCAGACCACCCAGACGATGAAGCCCGCGACCGCGGCGAAGAAGCTGGGTGTGTACCTCGAGGCCACCCCCGCCGAGTTCCAGGAGGGTGTCGTCTCGCGCACCGAGCTGAACGCCCTGCAGTCCGACCCGCCCGAGTGGCTGCAGGAACTGCGGCGCAACGGCCCGCACCCCCGGCCGGTGGTCGCGGCGAAGCTGGGCATCTCCATCGCGGGTCTCGCGCGCGGCGGAGTCACGGAGCCCCTCACCACGGAGCAGATCGACGCGCTGAAGACGGACAACCCCGAGTGGCTGCAGAAGGAGCGCGCCACCCAGGCCGAGGTCCGCAAGGAAGCGGTCCGCATCAAGGAGCAGAAGGCGGAACGAGGCGAGCAGCCCCGCCGACCGCGTTCCTGACCGCCACGCCGCGGACGGCCGAGGCCTCCGCAGCACAGGCTCTCGGTGCGAGGGTTCGAGCGGCTGTCCCCCGGTTCGAGGAACAGCACAAAGCCCCGGGACCATGAGGACCCGGGGCTTGTCCGTTCACTCTCCGTGCGCCAGGTTTAACGACCTGGGCTCGCGTTGGTCACTTGCTGGGACGGCTGCGGCAGGGTGACTACGGTACGCCTTGAGAACGCGCAGGTCAGGCTGTATAGCCCGGGTCAGTGGTGCCGGTCAGGTTGATCTCGGTGAGAACGTCATCGGCAGTGCTGCGCGCACCGAAGCCGGTGCCGAGCTTCCGCTGTTTTGTGATCATGCGGATGACGCCAGAACCTGGAGCGCCCGCTAGGTCAAGGCGTGGTTTGCCCATGAGCGAGAACGGTCACAGCCCGATACCTCGCGCACAGCGCTCGGCTGCCCCGTTCAAGTGCCGTGTGTGGCTGCGGCGAGCCACCGGACAGGGCCTAGGTTTCACCCGGCGATGGCCAGTCGCTCACGCCACCAGTCCACTGTCGCCTTGACCTGCTCATCGACAGGGGTGGCTCGTACCGCAAATTCGGATTCGTAAGCACTCGAATCAACTACAAATGGACGGTCGAACTGATAACGGATCTCCTTGAGTTCGCGGATCAGCGGAGAGAACACCGACACGACCCCGAGCACAGCCGGCGGCAGCCTGCGCACCGCGACCGGCCCCGTTTGCGACTGAGTGGCAAGGCGGTCGACCATCTCCCGGGTGGACAAGGCGGGCTCCGTCGGCACGTGCCAGGCCCGCCCCCAGGCCCGTTCCTCGTCCGCGACCTCGGCCAGGGCCCTGGCCACATCGGGGAGGTAGCTCCAGCTGTGCGGGGCGTCCGGGTCCCCGAGCGTGGAGACCGGCTTACCGCGCAACAGTCGTGGCATGACCCGCGCGGCCAAGTGCCCGCCGTCGGTCGCGCCGGGCCCGAAGAAGTCCGAGGCCCGCACCTCGACCGCCTTGATACGACCCTGCTCATGGAGTTCCCGCGCCTGCTCCCAAACGGCAGCGCGCACCCGCCCCTTGGGGCCGGTCGCCGCGAGCGGCAGTTCCTCGGTCATGGGACCGTCGACCGGACCGTACCCGTAGAGGTTGCCCAGCATGACCAGGACGGCCCCGGTCGCCTCGGCCGCCGCGCAGACCGACGCGGCCAGCGGTGGCCATTCACTCGCCCAGCGATGGTAGGGCGGTGAGGCACAGCCGTAGATCGCGGCCGCGCCCTGCGCGACGTCGATCAATCGCTTGCTGTCCGTCGCGTCCAACGCTACGTGCTCGATGCCGGGCTCCGGGCTTCCGCCCGACTTGGTGACGACGCGTACTGAATGCCCATTCTTGGCCAGCAGCCGAGCAGTTGCCGCCCCTGCGGGCCCGAAACCTATGACGATATGAAGGCTCACGCACGCACACTAGCGCGAGTGTGTGCTGATGTTGTGTCAGGCTAGCGCTGGCCCGATCTCCGGCAGCAGACCTTAGGCGCTGTTCCGGGGTGGATGCAGTCGGCTGAAGCCCGCCTGCAGGGTGTGGAGGGTTACGGTGCCTCCGCCGAGCATCTCGGCCTTCTGGCGGAGCTGGTCCACGACTACCTGGCTCGGCCGGCCGTACACGTCGATGGATCTCATGCGGATGAGCGCACCGAACTGGCGGAACTTTGGTCCGCCGAGCTCCAGGTGGAGTTCCATCGACGCCGAATCAGGATGGACGGCCACCACGGTCATCGTGGACTCCGACTCGTCGATGTAGAAGTCGTAGGCGATCAGCTGCGGCTCGCGCGCCTCGACAAACGCGACCAGGTCGCGCATCCCGTTCTTGACCTCCGCGAGCTTGCCCCCGCGGATGTCCGAGCGGTCGACGTAGTAAATGGGTTCCGCCATGCCGCCTGAACCTATTGCCGAAAGCCCGCTTGGTCCGCTCGGCGCGCGGTCCCATTCCAATCCGGCTCTCCCACGAGAGACCTGAGCTCGGGGCGGGCAGGCGGTCGCCGGCGTAGCCGTGGACCTCGCCGAAGCGGGTGCGCGCAATTGGCACCCGAGGGTCAGCGATAGGCGGCGGACGGCCGGCCGACTTCCGTACGCGGGCGGTCGGCCCAGGAACCTCACCCGGGCCGACCGCGTACGCCCGTACGAAGCAGATATCAGCCGATCTCGATGAGCAGATCGCCCGCCTCGACCTGCTGGATCTTTCCGATCGCCAGCCGCGCGACCGTGCCCGCGCACTGGGCGGTGATGGAAGCCTCCATCTTCATCGCCTCGATGGTGGCCACCGTCTGACCCGCCGACACCGAAGAGCCCTCCTCCACCTGGAGCGTCACGACGCCGGCGAACGGCGCGGGGACATGCCGGTCGTTGCCGCGCTCGGCCTTCTCCGCGGCCTTGACCTCGGTGGCGACGGACTTGTCCCGCACCGACACCGGCCGCAGCTGGCCGTTGAGCGTGGCCAGCACCGTACGGAAGCCCCGCTCGTCGGCCTCGGAGATCGCTTCCAGCTCGATCAGCAGCGTGACACCGGCCCCCAGGGTGACCGTGTGCTCGGTGTCCGGCTCCAAGCCGTAGAAGAAGTCCTGCGTGGGCAGTACGGACGTATCGCCGTAGGCCTCGCGGTGGGCCTGGAACTCCTTGGTCGGGCCGGGGAACAGCAACCGGTTCAGCGTCGCCCGCCGCTCCCGGCCCAGTCCCTCGCGGTCCTCGTCCGACAAGGTCGGAGCCCCGGCCTGCTCGGGGCGGCCCTGGAGTGCGCGCGTACGGAACGGCTCGGGCCAGCCGCCGGGCGGGTCGCCGAGCTCGCCGCGCAAGAATCCGACCACCGAGTCCGGTACGTCGAACTTGCCGGGGTCGGACTCGAAGTCGGCCGCCTGGACCCCGGCTCCGACCAGGTGCAGGGCGAGGTCTCCCACCACCTTCGAGGAGGGGGTCACCTTGACCAGCCGGCCCAGCATCCGGTCGGCGGCCGCGTAGCAGTCCTCGATCAGCTCGAAGCGGTCGCCGAGGCCGAGCGCGATGGCCTGCTGACGCAGGTTCGACAACTGTCCGCCGGGGATCTCGTGGTGGTAGACCCGCCCGGTGGGCGAGGCGAGCCCCGACTCGAAGGGCGCATAGACCTTACGCATGGCTTCCCAGTACGGTTCGAGTCCTCCGACCGCGTCGAGCGAGAGCCCGGTCGCGCGCTCCGTGTGGTCGGTAGCCGCGACGAGCGCCGACAGGGACGGCTGGCTGGTGGTGCCCGCCATCGAGGCGACGGCTGCGTCGACGGCGTCGACGCCCGCGTCGATCGCGGCGATCAGCGTCGCGAGCTGGCCACCCGCCGTGTCATGGGTGTGCAGATGCACCGGAAGGTCGAAGCGGTCGCGCAGTGCGGTCACCAGGGTGCGGGCGGCGCGCGGGCGCAGCAGGCCGGCCATGTCCTTGATGGCCAGTACGTGCGCGCCGGCCTCCACGATCTGCTCCGCGAGGCGCAGGTAGTAGTCGAGCGTGTACAGCTGTTCGGCCGGGTTCGACAGGTCCGCGGTGTAGCACAGGGCGACCTCGGCCAGCGAGGTGCCGGTGGACCGGACGGCATCGATGGCGGGACGCATCTGCGAGACGTCGTTGAGCGCGTCGAAGATCCGGAAGATGTCCATGCCGGTCGCCGCAGCCTCGGCGACGAAGGCCTCGGTCACCTCGACGGGGTAGGGCGTGTAACCGACGGTGTTGCGCCCGCGCAGCAGCATCTGCGTACAGATGTTGGGCACCGCCTCCCGCAGGGCCGCGAGCCGCTCCCAGGGATCCTCGGCGAGGAAGCGCAGGGCGACGTCGTACGTGGCGCCGCCCCAGCACTCCAGGCTCAGCAGCTCCGGTGCTGTGCGGGCGACATGCGGGGCGACGGCCAGCAGATCGCGCGTCCTCACCCGGGTGGCCAGCAGGGACTGGTGCGCGTCGCGGAAGGTCGTGTCCGTCACCGCGACGGCCCGCTGCGCACGCAGTTCCGCTGCGAACGCCTCCGGCCCGAGTGCCGCGAGGCGCTGCCGGGAGCCTTCGGCGGACGCTCTGCCCAGTGCGACGGGAGGGAGCTTGGCAGCCGGGTCGATGACCTGGGGACGCGGGCCGTGGGGACGGTTGACGGTCGTCTCGGCGAGATACGTGAGCATGCGACTTCCGCGGTCGGCCGAGGGGCGCGCCCGGATCAGCTCCGGATGCTCGGCGATGAAGCTTGTCGTGACACGGCCTTCGCGGAAGCCGGGGTGGTCGAGCACGGCGCCCAGGAAGGGCAGATTGGTGGCGACTCCGCGGATACGGAACTCGGCGATCGCACGCCGTGCGCGGCGGGCGGCGTTGGCAAAGTCGTGGCCGTGGCAGGTCAGCTTGACCAGCATCGAGTCGAAGTGGGCAGACACTTCGGCGCCGGTGTGGACGGTGCCGCCGTCGAGCCGTACACCGGGGCCGCCCGGGGAACGGTACGCGGAGATGGTGCCGGTGTCGGGACGGAAGCCGTTGGCGGGATCCTCAGTGGTGATACGGCATTGCAGGGCCGTGCCCGTGAGGACGATGTCGTCCTGCGTCAGCTGCAGTTCCGGAAGTGTCTTTCCCGCGGCGATCCGCAGCTGCCCGATCACCAGGTCCCGTCCGGTGACCTGCTCGGTGACCGTGTGCTCCACCTGGATACGCGGGTTCATCTCGATGAAGACGTGGTTGCCGCGCTCGTCGACCAGGAACTCCACGGTCCCCGCGTTGACGTATCCGATGTGCTTGGCGAA
Source organism: Streptomyces spiramyceticus (assembly GCF_028807635.1). Taxonomy (NCBI): domain Bacteria; kingdom Bacillati; phylum Actinomycetota; class Actinomycetes; order Kitasatosporales; family Streptomycetaceae; genus Streptomyces; species Streptomyces spiramyceticus. Next base: position 1,369,178 of record NZ_JARBAX010000002.1, on the reverse strand, counting down.
CGCGACGGCGTCGGCGCAGATACGCGCGCGCAGCTCCGGGTCGAGATTCGGCGCTGGCGCGATCTCGACGACCTTCTGGTGGCGGCGCTGCACCGAACAGTCACGCTCGTACAGGTGGACGACATTCCCGTGGGCGTCGGCGAGGATCTGCACTTCGATGTGGCGGGGGTTGATGACGGCCTGCTCCAGGAAGACGGTGGCGTCTCCGAACGCCGACTCCGCCTCGCGCATCGCCGCGTCGATCGCCTCCCGCAGCTCGGCGGGCTCGGCGACGCGCCGCATTCCTCGCCCGCCGCCGCCGGCGACCGCCTTGACGAACACCGGGAACCCGATGGAGTCGGCCGCGCCGATCAGCGTGTCCACGTCCGTGGACGGCTCCGACGACTTCAGGACGGGAACCCCGGCCTCGCGGGCGGCCGCCACCGCGCGGGACTTGTTGCCGGTGAGGTGCAGTACGGAAGCGGGGGGCCCGACAAAGGTGATCCCGGCCTCGGCACACGCGGCGGCGAGGTCGGGGTTCTCCGACAGGAAGCCGTATCCGGGGTAGATGGCGTCGGCGCCGGCCCTGCGCGCGGCCTTGATCACCTCGTCGACCGAGAGATAGGCCCGCACCGGGTGGCCCTTTTCGCCGATCTGGTAGGCCTCGTCAGCTTTTGCCCGGTGGAGCGAGTTGCGGTCCTCGTAGGGGAAAACGGCCACGGTGGAGATGCCGAGCTCGAACGCCGCGCGGAAGGCGCGGATCGCGATCTCGCCACGGTTGGCGACCAATACCTTGCGGAACATCAATGTCCCCTGTCGTGTGCGGGCGCGGCGCCTCAAGGTGGCGATGTCATTCCGTCTGCCGGGATCGGCATCCGCTGTTCCCGTGGACGGTACCGATCAGTAGCGGTGGCGTCGATCTCCCACCGGAGGGAGCTACGTCACGCCGGTCGGAGCAGGCGTCGGCCCAGCCGCAGAACCTCGGGGCGTCCAGGCAGAGGCCGACCCGAGCGCACTAGGTCTGCCTCGTCCACCGCTGCGACGCCTCCCCGGCGCACGTCTTCGTCACCAGGCCGCTGCTCATGCCCAGGTCGAGGCAGCCTCCGCCGTAGTCGCTCCGGAGGCTGCCACCTGAACCCGTACGCCACAGCCGGCCGGTGGCCTGGGCACAGTCGCCCACGAAGACGGCCTGGCCGAGCCCGTTGGAGTACAGGCACTGGCCGGTCTGCTGGTTGACGAGCTTGAAGCTGCCGTCCGACCTGCTCTGCACGGTCCACCGGGCGGTCGAGTCCGAGCAGTTCCCGTGGTCCGCGGCGCCGTAGACCTGAGTGATGCATGAGCCGTTGTCGCCATTGCGGTAGCCGTAGGTGCCGGAGGTGGGGGGCGCGGTGGCCGTGGACGTCCCGCCGCCGGAGGTGCCGGAACCGACCGAGCTGCCCGAGCTGCCGGAGCTGCTAGAGCCGCCGGAGCCGCCGCTTCCGCCCGTGCCGTCCTCTGCGCCGGTCCCGGCGCCCCCGGCGACCGCGACGTGGGACCCGCCCGTCTCTTCCTGCCCCTTGTCCTCGTCGTTCTCCTCAACCTTCTCCTTGCCCGGTGACTTCGCCGGTGACTTCGCCGGTGACGCCGTACCCGACGGGGCGCGGCGAGGTGACCGCCGACTTGCTCCTCGGCGCCGCGCTGCGCGTCTACGCCGCCGAGGGCGAGCGGGGCATCACGGTCGGCGCGGTCACCCGGGCCAGCGGGGTCAGTCTGGGCAGTCTCTACCACCACTTCGGCAGTGTCGACGGCCTCATGGCCGCGCTGACGCAGCGCTGGCTGAGCCGGCTGCTGGGCGAGCTGGCCATGTCTCTGCAGGACGCCCGCACCGCCCGTGCCGGCATCCGCGCCCTCGTCCGGACCTACCTGGCGTTCATACAGGAACACCGGGACGCCGCCCTGCTCCTGCACTCCTCCACGGCCGACCGATACGGCATGGCCCAGGGCAAAGAACTCCGCGACGCCCAGGAGGCCCGGCTCTCGGCCTTCGCCCAGTGGATCCAGCCCCGCGTCGAGTCCGGCGAACTCGCCCCGCTCCCGCTGCCTCTGATCGAGTCCCTGGCCCTCGGCCCGGTCGTCGGCGTCGCCCGCCGCTGGCTCTCGGGCATCGACGACGTCGACCTCGACGAGGCCGCCCGGATCCTGCCGGACCGGATTTGGCGGTCGCTGGCCCCGTGACGCGCGAACCTGATGCGGGCGACGTACGCAGCGACAAGGCCCCCCTGCACGTACACCACCGGTGACTTTGGCCTCGCGAGGCGCGCGCGAACGCCGACGCACCGCCAGTCCGGAGGAAGTGGTGGCTGTCTGCGTCACTCGGCGGTTCGTCGGGCGTACGCCGCGACGGGTCAGGCGGCGAGGCTGATGAGACCCGCGGCGATGGCGACGACGCCGTCCAGGACCGCGATCGCCAGACCGGCGGCGCCCACGACGAAGAATGCTTGCGACACCCTGTCCCGGGGCGTGGTCTCGGGACGCGCGTGGGGGGACTTCTTGGGGTCGACAAGTACCGCGATACCGATCCCGACGACCATCAGAGCGAGCCCGACCTGCCAGATCTCCCCCAACGCGGGCCAGAACCCGACCGGTTGCGGCTCACCCCCGGAGTCGGCCTGCATCTCGATACGAGCCCCGTCCGGGTAGTCCTCGGCGGCCCCCTCGATCTCGACGTACGAACTCCCCTGTCCGTCGTCGTGCGGGGTGAACATGCCGTCGCACTCGTAGTCGGAGTTGTTGCGACGCAGGTCGGTGTCGTGGCATTCGGAGACGGCATACGTCCCCGAGCTGCCGAACGCGCCGACGGACAGTGCCAGATCGTTGCCGGCGATGCTGCCCCAGACACCGGCCATCAGGATGGCGAAAACGCCGAGGATGCGCCCGACTACGCGGGTGACGGGGTGGGTCTCGGACGTGGTGCGTGCCATGGGGCTGATCTCTCTTCGAGGGCTGAACTAGATGATCTTGTGCGTGAGTTCGGCCTGTTGGGCCTTGGTGGTGCGGCTGTGGTCGGCCTGCCTGCGGTCGGGGGCGGTCGCGTCCCAGTCCGCGGGCTGCATGAAGAGGAACACTCCGCTACTCGGTACGTAGCCGACTGCGCCGAAGGGCGGGTCGCCCGCGATGTACAGGCCGTCTTCGACGCCTTTGGGCCAGGGGTTGTGCCATGGGCCGCGCCGGGGGGCCGGGTTGATCCGCATCAGCGGTGACTCCTGGCCGTCGGCGGTGTGCAGCGTGAGCGTCATGTTCTTCGGGCGGCCCCTGGTGGCCTCGGCGCCGTCCACCTTGGTGATCTGGGGGCAGAACGTGTCGAAGGAGTACTGCGCGAGCGTCTTGCGGCAGCTGCCCGTGATGGTGACCCCGAGGGGGATGCTGTAGAGCGAGGCGAGGAAGCCGAGGATGCCGACGAAGATGATCGGCCCTCCGACGATGGGCACCCATGACATACCGGCGTGCTTCGCCGCTTGCCCCAGTCCCGGCGTTGCGAACGCCATGAGCCCGTAGATCACGGTGTTGCGGATACCGGCCCACCACGCCCGCTTGGTCAGCTTCTGCCGCAGCGCGGCGGCGTCCAATGCACCCGGCGTGTGGGTGCCTTGAGTGTTGTCCGGCATCATCTCTCCTGCAGTCCGCCCCAGCCCGGCTGGTGCTATCCGAAGTCGTTCCGCATGGCGACGGCGGCGCCGGTCGGCGCCTCCGGTTCCCGGTCCTCGTCGGTGGCCGTGGCCCGCGCGGGATCGGTGAAGGTCAGGGTGCGGGCGATCCCGAGCAATATGTTCCGGTAGTCGTCGGCGGAGTCGAGATCCGGGGTCACCATCTGAAGCACGATGAGCTCCGGGGTGCTCGGTGCCGCTACCGCGACGGTGCCCTGCCAGATGTGACTCGAGGCCGCGTCGCTCCGCTCCGGGTGCCGGGTCGACCGCGGGGCGGGCGCCCGCTTCTCGGCGAGGAAACCGAGACCGCACGGCAGCTCCAGCGGTCGCAAGCCCTCGTCCGGGTCGTCCGCGGCGCTGCCCGCGAGGCCGGCCACCGCGAGCTTCGCGCTGCCCGACGTCGGCAGCGTCGACACGGTGAACACCGACGTGGTGAAACCACCGACGTCGTCGGGATGCATACCGAGCGCACACTCCTGCACCCGGTTGGTGTTCAGCAGGCCGATGATGCCCGCATACAGGCGCAGGGCCCGGTCCGCCTCGTCCCGTTCCTGTTCGGGCAGTCCACGAAGCTGGTTGATGATCTCCATGAGCCGCTCGGCCGGCGGCAGGAGGTCCAGGGACATATATCCGACGGGCAGTCCGTACCAGAAGGCAGGCTTGCGGGTGTCCTGGGATGCGGTGGTCAAATCACTCACGGTCATGCGCTGCCTTCACTGCTTTCACTTTCGCCGTGGCCGGTCACCAGAGGTTCAGCAATCCGCCGATGCCGTGCGCCGTCGCGGCGGCCTTCGTGCTCTCCGCCGCGTTGTGCTCGGTGCCGTCGTCGTCCACGGCGCCGAAGGTCTCCGCCGAGGAGACGACGTTCGCGGCGGCGTTCAGGCCGTTGGCCTTGATGTCCAACATGAACTTCGCCGAGTTCCCGGCACTGTCCCCGACAGCGTCCCAGGTTGCGCGGGCCTCAGCCCCCGCCGAGCGGCCGACCCCAAGGAGCCCGTCCTTCGTACCGGCCCCGACTTTCCCCAGGAGTGAGGCCCCGTCGGCCGCGCCCTCGAAGCCCTCCTTCGCGGCCACGCCCAGCGCCTTGGCGCCCGGAATGATGCCGACCGTGTCGCCGACCAGGGATGCTATGGCGGCGAACTGGTCCATGCCGCTGCCGTTACCCATCAAATCGCTTCTGAACTTCGGGTCCAAAAGGTTCTTGCCCATGGACACCGCGCTCGCTACAAGTGCGATGGGCGCCATGATCGGAGCCAGAACAGGGATGAGAGCAAGCAGCCCGGCGATGGCACCAATCGTGCCCGCGTGCTCCGCCAGGAACTTGCCGACCGACCCGAGGATGTCGCCGACGCTCTCCCAGAAGCCCTTGTCGGGGGCCTTCTCTGCCGTGCCTTCCAGCGCCTTGGCGACGATCTCGGCGTCGTGGGAGTGCTCGGACTCCAGTTCCTTGATCTTGCGGTTGAGCGACTCGTACTCGTTGTTGGCCTTGGTGAGGGCCGAGTTCGCCTCGTTCAGCTCCCGCTCGGCGGAGCGCAGCCGCGCGGTCGCGTTGTCGGCCTCCTCCTGCGAGGGGAAGGTCTGGTTGGCGAGCTTCAGGTCCGGGTCCTGTGCGGCCTGGTCGTACGCGTTCTTGGCCTTGCCGGCCGCGGCCTTCTTCTCGGCAGCCTCGGCGTCGTACTTCGTGGCCAGCGCCCGGTTGGAGGTCAAGTGGCCGTCCCACTTGTGCAGTTGGGTTGCGGCGCTGCGCAGCGCTGAGGCGGCCTTCTTGAGGTACTTCGGCAGGTCGCCCTCGAGGTTCTTGCGGAACTCCTCCGCCGCGTCGCCCTGCCAGTAGCTGCTCTCGGCGGTGAGCTTCGTCAGCTGCCGGTGCGTGTTCTCGAGCGCCGTCGCGGCTGCGCCCACCTTCTGCTGCAGCTTCGTGACCTCGGCGGGGACGCCAGGTACGGGGTTCCAGCCGATGTGGGGGTATGGGTTCGCGGCCATTACTTACCGCCGCCGTCGCCCGAGGTGCTCTTCTCCGCGATCTGCTTGAGGGCCTTCTCCAGGGCGTCCTCGACCTCTTCGTAGCCCTTCTTGTTGGCCTTCACGCCTTCTTTGATCTCGTCGATCAGTTCCTGGGCCTTTTCGGACCCGTACTGCCATTCGTCCTGGAACTTGTCACAGGCTTCGTCGAGCCGGGGGGTGCCGATCTGGTCGGCGCGTACGTGGTCGAGGGCGGACCGGGCCTCGTTCAGCTCGTCGACGCATTTCTCAAGATTCGTCAGGAACTGCTGGAGTTGCCCGATATCCGTCTTGAAGTGATCCCCCATGGACCGTTTTCTCCCCGCTCGGCTCCCGATGATTCAGGCCCGGGCGACTCAACTGGTCACCTGGGCCTCGTCGGCACCATACATGCGCTCGGCATGCACTCCGTCCCGCGTGCCCGAAGGCGCTCACCAGGGCGGGAAACCGCTACGAGATCTCCACCGTTGTCCCTCACCCCTTCAAAATCGGCGGGGTCGTACGACGAGGCTGAGGAGACCGGCGGCGACGGCGACGACGACGTCGAGGACGACGATCCCGACCCCACGAAGAACACCACACCGAAGCCGTCCGAGAAGCGCTCCGGCGGGGTCCGCACAGCCGACTCGCGAGCACCACGGCCCGGGCCCTTGCCCTTGTACCCGAGGCCGCTCCGTCTTGGGGCTCCAGCATCAAGGCCACACTCATCCCCAGGTCGGCCAGACACAGCCCGATCTGCCAGATCTCTCCCAACGCGGGCCAGAATCCGGCAGGTTGCAGCTCCCGCCCGGACCCGGCCTGCCGCATCTCGACCTTCGCGCCCTCGGCGGCAGTAGGCGGCGCACTGCTGCTCTTCGTCCGTCGCGGGGCGGCAGCCGCGGGGAGTGCCCCACAGAAGTAGCCGGTCCGCTCTTCACGCCATGTCCCGCTCTCGCCGTCCGGCGGCAGCGGCAGGTCCCTCATGTCCAGCGAGCAAGGAGTGTGTCCACTGTGTGTGATGTCGTCGCGCGGGTCCTCGGCCAAGGCCGCGGCACGTCAATGCGTCTTCCCCGCGTGGTGCGCATCAACCACGTTGTTCGGGCAGCAGTGAGTACGTGCGTCCCTCCCGGCCCCATTCGCCCCACTCGGGCGTCAGCCCGGCGTCCATGGCGCGCAGGCACGGCCGTCCAATGTGGGCGTAGACCAGGCGCCGCACCTGGTACCGCGCGGCTTCCCGGCCGACCTCGAGAACGTGGGCGTGGCCGCCGAGCCCGCCTCGGAACCGGATCCGCCGATTCCAGCCGGCGGCCTCCGCGAACATCAGGTCGGCGCCGCTCGCCCAGGACGGAAACTCCCAGAACTCCGGCGCCCATACGGCCGCGACACCGTCGGCCTCGATCCTGTAGCCGCAGGTCGGGTGCGAGGTGTGCGCGACCGGACACGCGTGGATCACGAGCCCGCCCAGTTCAAGATCGGCCGTTCGGGCTTCGACACCACGGTCTGCTGCCATCCTCTTCAGGGCGGAGTGGAGTTCGGCCTGCTCGTCAGTGACCAGCCAGGCGTCCAGTCGCTGCGGCAGATCGGCCCCGGGGCCCGCGTCGAACGCGACCCGGTGGCGGCGGTAGCGCACCAGCAGACCGGCGGGTGCGAAGCGCGGCGAGTTCATCGCGCCCACGCCCAGCAGCGTCAGTCGCAAGTACCGCACCACTGCGCTCACCTCCCGGTCGGGACCCGTACCCGGTGCCTACCCGCCGGTGGGCCGGGTCCGGTGCCTGCTCCGGGCGGACCCGATCCCGTGCCGCCGGCGCCGCCCAGCCCGAACCCGATCCCCAGCCCCTGCACGCTCCGCGACCCGATCCACATCCTCAGCCCGGCCCACTGCCCGGGCCGGCACCGGCCCCAGAGCCCGTCACCCGGGAGGGCCGCGCGCCGCAACACGCTCCGGTAGGAAGCCGTGAAACTGCAGTTCCTCAATCCGCTGTACGAATACCCCGGCACGGTCGCCTCGGTCTACCTCGACACGTCGCGTGACATCGACGAACTCGACCGGGCCATCGGGCTGCGCCGACGGAACCTGCGGGACAGCCTGCGCGCCCACGACGCCGACCAGGCCGCCGTCGACGCCATCGCGGACGGCGTCGGCACCGACCGCGAGGTGGCCGGACGACACGGCCAGGCGATTTTTGCCGCGCACGGCCGGCTGTTCCTGGCCGAGGTCCTGCCCGAGCCGCCCGTCCACGACATCGCCCGGTACCGCATGCTCCCCGCACGCCGCCGCTCGCCCTCCAGCACGCCCGTGAGCCGCACTGGGCTCACGGGCGTGCTGGGGTCATGGGCTGTCCGGCTGGCACCGGGGGCACCACACAGTGCCGCGCCCGCCGATGCGCGTGCGGCTCAGCGGCCCGTCGCAACGCGGGCAGGTCGGGTCGGTGTCATCGCGGCGGCCCGTGAGCCAGGACTTCCGGGTGGGTACGCGGCCGGCGCGCACCGATGAGCGCAGGGTGCGGCGCATCTCGGTGTGCAGCCGGTGGCGCTCGTCGTCGGTCAGCCGGTCGGCCCGGCGTGCCGGATGCAGGCGGGCGCGCCACAGGATCTCATCGGCGAGCAGATTGCCGAGCCCCGCGAGCACGGACTGATTGGTGAGGGCCGACTTGACGCGGCTGCGCCGCCGGGACAACAGCTCGTCGAACTCGGCCCGTTTCACCGACATCGCGTCAACGCCCTGGTCGTCCAGGATGTGCGCCACGTCGGCGTCGGCGTCCTCGGCAAGCCAGAGGCCCTGCAGCTTGCGCTGGTCGCGGTAGCGCAGTTGGTTCCGGCCGACGGTGAACACCACGCGGTCGTGCGGATCGGGCGGGTCCGCTTGGCGGCAGCAGACCAGCTGTCCGGTCATGCCGAAGTGCAGCAACACGGTGGGCCCGTCAGTGCGGGCGAGCAGCCACTTGCCGTGCCGCTCAGGTGCGGTGAACCGGTGGCCTTCCAGATCGCGGCTCAGCCGCGCCGCGCTCACCCCGTGCAGGACGCCCGCGTCATGCACGTCGACCCGCTTGATCCGCTTGCCCTGCGCACAGGAGGCGAGGACCTCTCGGAACCCCTCGACGTCGGGCAGCTCGGGCATGCCATCACCCGCCGATCCTTGTACTCACCCTGTGCGGTGGGCCGTAAGTCCAGGATTGCACCGCGGATGGATCACCACCAGGCGATCACCAGGCCCGCCCGCCACGCGTCGCCCCCTGCGATGACGCCTGTTCCCGGCCCCGCCCGCGTGACCACGATGCTCTCCCACGTCCAGATGCCAGAGCGGCCGACGCCCCGGGCCTGGCCACCACCCCTCCGCCCTGCTGCGCGCCGACGATCGCGAGTCGGTCCAACCAGGCCGTGTCTCTTCGATCATCGGCTGCCTTCCCGAGTCCCCAAACCCGCACCACGCCGGCCGGTCGGAAACCGGGTGCGGACTGTCGGTGCGGTGGTGTGTGATCGGGCGTATGGCGATTGTGTTGGGCAAGCCGGGAGTCGACGGGCTGAGCGAGGCTGTGGGCGTGCTGCGGGAGTGGCAGTACGACGGGGCGCCGATGCAACTGCATCCGGGGGACCTGGGCTGGTTCTGGCGGTCAGGTGCGGAAGCGACCGCCGCGGCGGTCAGGACGTGGAGCCGGGACGGACAGATTCTCGCCGTCGGGCTGCTGGACGGCCCCGGGCTGTTGCGGCTGACGATCGCGCCAGACGCTCAGCGGGAGGAGGAGCTGGCGCAGCAGTTGGTTGAAGACGTGACCGAGCCGGAGCGCGGCGTGCTGCCCGAGGGGAAGGTGAACATCGAGGCGCCGATGGGTGCACTGGTCCAAGATCTGCTGTTGGAGGACGGCTGGAACGCCGACGAGCCCTGGACGCCGCTGCGCCGCGACCTCACGGAGCCGGTGAAGGACCCAGGCGTGCGGATCGAGGTGGTCGGGCCGGAGCAGGCGCACGTGTTTGCCGCCGTACATCGGGCAGCGTTCGACGGGTCGAGGTTCACGGACGAGCGCTGGCACGCGATGGCGGCCGGATTGCCGTACGCCGACGCCCGGTGTCTGGTCGCGTACGACGACCAGGGCAATGCGGTGGCGGCGGTGACGGTGTGGTCGGCCGGTCCGGGTAGGCCCGGGTTGCTCGAACCGATGGGCGTGCACCGGGAACATCGCCGTCACGGCTACGGCGAGGCGATCAGCGTCGCCGCGGCGGCCGCACTCCAGGAGCTGGGCTCGTCGAGCGCGATCGTCTGCGCCCCGAGCTCCAATGTCGGCGCCGTCGCCACCTACAAGTCAGCCGGCTTCCAGCAACGCCCCGAGGTCCGGGACCAATACCGGGACGCCTAGTGCACGCAAGGCACCAGGGCCAGTCATAGCGCGAGTCAGGCCACCGCTCGAAGCGGCACCGAACATGCTCACAGTCGTAGCGGGTGGCGACGGCAGCCGCCGCGGCTGGCCGCTCAGATGGACCTTCGTGGTCAGCCCGCCGCGGGAGCGGCCGAGTGCTTCGCCCGACGCACCGCCTCCGCCAGGAACGGGCGCGGCGCATGTGCGCGCGCATGTGAACTGATCTTTGTACGGCCCCTTTTGAGGTACTGGGCGGTGCCGGTGGCGGAGCTGTTCAGGCCCCGGCGGCGTGCTGGTGTGCGCGGACCGAGGTGGGGTCGATGTTGCGGTCGACGTCGCCCACGGCGTCGGCGACCGCCTGGACGTGCTGGAGCAGCCGCCCCCAGGTGGCGTCGGCCGACCACAGCATGTGCCGTTTGTGGACGGTCTGCCATGAGCCGAAACGTTCGGGCAGCTTGCGCCACTGACAGCCGGTGCTGAGCCGATGAATGATCCCGTTGATCACCTGCCGGTGATCACGCCACCGGCCGCACCGGTTGTTGCTCATGGGCAGCAACGGCTCCAGCAGTCGGAGAGACACCCTCTAGTCATCGCGGCCATTGCGTTCTTCGTTCACTGAGCATTTTGCCGCCCCGGCCGGAGCAGTGGGCGCAGGCCTCCGGTTGTGGTCGGCAGGGCGGTCAGGGAGAGGGGTTCCTGCCCCTTTTCCTGACCGCCCTGGGGTGGATGGGTGGGTGGATGGGTGGACTTCTTCCATGTGCGGTTGTGCGGTTTGTGGGCAGGAACTGTCGTCGGTTGTCCCTCAGTTGCAGAAGTTGAGGATGGGGAGGAGGCCGTTGCCGCACTGGAAGTGCTCCCCGTCCCCGCCGTGGCCACCGTAGGCTGGGGCGGCCTTTGTGGCGACGTGCGTGGTGGGCGTCGCGGCCACGGCGGATGTGGCAGTTGCCACCCCCGCCACACAAGCGATGCCCACGGCGGCACTCACCGCGAATGCTCGCGGGATCCGGGAAACGGCCTTCTTGGGGTGAGGTGTAGTGTTCATGCACTCACCATGCACGCCCTCGCGACCAGTTGCTCGCCGAGCGCATCCGAGCGGGTGAGCACCCCCACAGGACCGGATCAGAATTCGCTTCCAGGGATACGCCGGCCTCGGCTGACCGCGATACGCAGCACCTCGCTCAGTGAGTCTCGGCATTTCATGACGGCTGGTCAGGTCAACTGGTATGCCGTTTTGGCTTGTTGGGCCGGTGGTGGGCAGGGTGAGGGCCCGGCTGTCGCGCCGGGCGGGCGCCGGGTTCCACGGCTCCGGCGGGCTTGTACGGGTTCGGAGAGACGGGGAAGGCTGCTGGTCAGCCTGGGTTCGGCAGGGCGGTGAGCCGGGCCAGGGGCGTTGGTGATCACGTCGGTCCAGGGTCACTTCCCGGCGAGGCGGAGGATGCGGTGGCCGGTGGTGACGAGCTGGGCGGCGGTGGAGGACAGCCGCAGGCGGAGCCGTCGGGGCTCCCACGAGCGGGGCCGGCCGGTCAGGGCGAGCATCGGCATCCAGGCCAGCAGCTCCAGCGCGATCTGGACGATCTGGACGATCTCCAGCCAGATCGGGTTCTGCGCGGCCTCGTAGAGGGACAGGTTGCGCAGGCCGGTGGAGTGGGCGGCCCGGATGCGGTCCTGAGCGCGGGCACGCTGACGGTGCTGCAGTTCCAGCTCCGCGATCGCAGTGTTCTTGGTGTTGGTGGCGAAGCAGGTCAGGCGCATGCCGTCGGCGTCGGTGAAGCGCAACTGGGCGCCGGGGAGCGGGCGTTCCTTGCGGACGTTCAGCCGCATTCCTTTCGGCCAGCCCTTCAGGCAGTCGCCGTCGAGCTCGGCACCCAGCCGCCGTCGCGGATCTCTGCCCCCGGTTCGACGGCTACCGCCCAGGCCGAGGCGGGGATCTTCAGGACGGCGTGGTGGATGGCGTCGGTGATGGTCATGCCGACCGAGTACGACAGCCACCGGCCCCTGGCAGAGTGCCAGTTGACGAACTCGCGGGTTCCGCCGCCGGAATCACACCGGATGAGTGTCCGGCGTCCGCGCCGGTACTTCTTCGGCAGCTGGGCCGGGGCCAGGTCGCGGTGGCATCCTGCTTCTCGGAGTGCGCGATGACAAGCACTCCGTCGAGGTCCACAATCAGCTGCCCGCCCGCATCCGGAGCCGACGGGCCGACCAACTACCAAATGCGCTCGCGGATTCAGCGCGTGACGCCCTGACCACCGCAAGGGCCTTCGGCCCGGACGAGGCGAGGGCGTCGACGAGGCGGGAGACCGTCGAGTCGGAGGCCACCGGCCCGAACACAGCCGGCTCGGCCCGCAGCATGCCCACGCCGCGACGCAGTCCCCACCCAGCGCGACCGCCAGGGGCCACATCCAGCAGGATCTTGCCTGGGTCGTGCACCGTCCGCGGTTTGCGCCACAGCGACAGCGCCGTCGATATCGCCTGATCCCGCCCCGTCCTACGGATGGTCTCCACCAGCAGCACGCCGCCTACCTGACCGACGACCCCGCGGCGGCCGCCCTCGACGCGGGCACATGGATAGGACCCGATGCGCTTCTTCGCCTGGGAAGTGCTTCTTTCCTCGCAACCGACAGGACCTTCGACAAGCCCTATCGTTGCAGGTCAGGAGCACTTCTCTCGTTTTCGATCACACCTCGGACACCGGCCCACGTGAAAGCCCGTGGTTAGTCGATCACTCCGATGCTCGGACTACCCCTCAGCATGACAGGCCAAGGCGCACGAACCCCCGCCTCGCGACCAAGAGACCGCTGCCCATAACTCCAGGTCAACGTACTCGTCCGCGCGGTTTCAGCGGCACCGGCGGGAGATCGTGGGCGTAGTGATCCAGCGTGATCGTCCGGCTGGGGTGGCGAGCCGGCGCGCCAGCGTGACTACGGACCCACCCGCACCGATCGCTTCGGGGCGCATGGCGGTCAATCGTGCCGGTGGGTACAGACGCTCAATTCTGCGTTCAGGCGGAGTCGGGCAGTCCGGCCGGCAGTGCGTCCTGTTCCTGCTCGACGGCGGGCTCGACGACGGGCTCGCCGGAGGAAGGGAGCAGTTGCGGGATGCCGTCGATGATCGGATAGCGGCGGTGCAGGCGCGGGTTGTAGAGAGCGCCCCCGGTCTCGTCGAGGATCAGCGGACCCTTGTCGAGCGGGCAGGCGAGGATCTTCAGCAGCGGGTTGTCAGGCTTCATGGCAGGGTTCCTTCGGATGTGGGGTGGCCGCGTCGTGTCGCGGCAGGGTGAGCAGGACCGTCAGGGCCAACGCGGTGCCTCCGATGCGCAGTAACAGCCGCAGCGGGTCCTCGGGCAGCGGCTCGTCGAACGCGATCGTGCCGCTGACGATGGTGAACACGCAGGTCACCGTCGAGCACACCGGGACGATCAGTGACGCCCGGCAGCGCTGCAGGGCGGTCTGCGAGAGCACCAGTCCGCTGCCCGCTGTCAACAGCAGAAGGTACGGGTAGGGGGAGGCGAGCAGGGCCGGTACGGAGCCTTGGAGGTCCGAGGTGCCCAGGTGCCCGGAGATGCCCTTGATGGCGAGCGAGCTGACCCCGTACAGCAGACCGAGCGCCACCGCGTAGGCCACTCCGGTGGTCGGCTGCCGGTGACGCCGCCGGGCTCGCCGTTCCGCGGCCGCGTACAGGAGCAGTCCGGCCGCGAGTGTCGGCAGGCACAGTGCCAGCAGGATGCCCGGGGGCGCGCTGCGGCTGATCTCCTCGGTGCTCTCGTACAGCGAGGACACCACCATGACCAGTGCCAGCCCGATGACGGCCACCGCGCGCCGCTCACGGCTGGAGGGGCGCTCACCGAGCACCACCGACGAGAGCACCAGCAGGAGGACCAGCCCGGACAGGAACAGTCCCTGGGCGGCGGCGATCGGCAGTGTGCGGTAGACGGCCAGTTGGGCGGCAAATCCCAGGGCGAGCGCCGTGGCCCCGCAGAGCCACAAGGGCCTGCCGGCCAGCAGGAGCAGGGCCCGGCCCGGCTGTGCGGCACTCAGCGGCGGCATGCCTGCCAGAGCCCGCTTCTCCAGGACGAAGCCGGTGCTGTACAGGACATTCGCCACCAGTGCGGCGGCCACTCCCCACACCACGGGCTACACCTTCCTCGCGTGCACCAGGAGGATGGAGGCGAGGGACGGCAGCCGGCAGGCCAAGCGGTCCAGCGGGCGGAGCGGGCGCGGCACTCCGTGGAACGGCGCACCGGCGACCGTCACCACCTCGAACCCACACGCCGCCACGAACTCGCGCAGCGCGCGTGCCGTGTACAGGCGCAGATGGCCGACCACCTCGCTGCCCGGCCTGCCGTGGATGTGGCGCAGACTCACCTCGGAGAACACCGGCTGGACTCCGGCGAGCAGCAGCCCGCGGTTGTACCAGGCGGCGAGGTTGGGCGTGGAGAGCATCAGATGTCCCCCGGGTCGCAGCACCCGGTGCAGTTCGTCGAGGGCGCTGTCGGGGTCGACGAGGTGCTCGACGACCTCGCTGAAGAGCACGGCGTCGGCGCTGCCGGAGGCGAACGGCAGCCCACCGCCGGTCAACTCGCCGCGGACGACCTGGCTCAGGCGCGGCGCCGCCCGGCGCAGCGCGCCCTGCGACCAGTCGACTCCCACGATGTGGTGCCCGTTCAGTTCGCGGGCGGCGGTCGCGGCCGCCGAGCCGTCGCCGCAGCCCACGTCGAGCACGGTCGCAGCCGGGCGGCCGGGCCCGGCGGGCCCGAGCGCATCGGCCAACATCCGGGCCTGGCGCAGACTACGGGCCTCGCCGGAGGCGACGGGGACGGTGGGGTCCTCGTAGAAATCCCGCAGCCCGGGAACGGGCCGGGCCGGCGAAGGTACCGCTGCCTCCGGCGATTTCATGGCGGCGGAGCAGTGGGGTGAGGGGGTCATGACGGCCTCGCATGGTTCTGCCGGGCGGAGCGGGCTCCACCCGGTGTCGGCTCCGGACACAGTGCGTCGCGGTCGTGCGGCCCGCCGGGTCGGCGGGCCTTCCCCCGGTCTCCGGGCGCCTCTGCGTTCGGAGCGGTCGCGTCCGGAGTGGTGGCGTCCGTCTCCGGTACGTCGGCTTCCGGTACGTAGACTTCCGGAACGTCGACTTCCGGTACGTCGGCCTCCGGTACGTCGGCCTCCGGCCCAGAACCCCCAGCGTTCGATCCGGGCCGGGTGACCTGTGCCGTTGCCGAAAGCGCCTGCTCGAACAAGCCGGTCAGGTACGCGCCCGACGCGTCACCGAGCAGCGCCCGCGACCAGCGCAGCGTCACATGCAGTCGCCCGCCGGTGGAAGCCGCTGCCACGCTCAGCCCGCGCGGCATCCGCGCCGGTGCGGAGAACCACACGGCGTTCGCCCGGCCGGCGTCACCGAAGTCCAGCGCGTACGGAATGCGTCCGATATTGGTGACCAGCACCGTCGATGTCCATGGCGCCGCCGCCCGCCGCACGCCACGGGTGAGCGTGCCCCGGATCCCGACCGGCAGAAGCGGCGCGGTCAACAGGCTCGTCCCGGGCCCCAGCGGCGCGCCACGGGCCGACTTGAGCGCGCGGGTGCGCCGAGCGGTGGTGCGCAGCAACCGGGTCACAGCCGCCAGGTCCGGCCGCTCACCGAGCAGCAGGTCCGGGTCGCGCGGGTCCTCGGAGGTCATGGCCACCTCGACGAGCCGGGTTCCGTTCCCCATCGGCATCTCTCTGCCGCGCGGACGGTCGTCGACGGGCACGGTGATCCGCACCGGACCGGCCGGCCGGCCCTGCGAGACGTTCCAGCGGCCCACCATCAGTGACGCGGCGACCAGCAGTTGGTCGTTGACGGTCCACGGCGCGAGCCCGCTGTTCCGACCCACACGCGGCGGAACGGGCAGTTCCGCCTGCAGCATGCCGTTGCCGGCGGCGCGGGCGCGCACCGGCTCGGGGCGAGAGTCCGGCGCGACTCGCACGGGCCGCGCGCACACCGCGCGGCCCGTGCCGCCGGTCGCGGCCGGGGCCTGCCCCGAGGGGTCCGGCCGAACCGGCCCGGGGACGGGGAGAGCGGCCGAGCCGCCGTACTGTTCCGCGGTCGTGGCGAGCACCCGCAGCCCGGACCCTGCGTCGAGAGCCGTGTGATGCATCGTCAGCAGCAGCACGGTCCGGGTCGCCCCCGGCACGCCCGCCTCCGGCGGCTCACCGGCGGCCGTTCCCCCGTCCACCTCGATGACTTCCAGGCGCATCGGCGGCGACAGGGCCAGTGACGGGCATTCCGTCAGGGCCCGCGCGCGGGCGCGGCCCAACGCGTCGGGTCCCGGCCGCGCGAAGCTCACCGGGTCGCTGTCCGGTTCGCCGGTCAGCTCCCACGCGAAGGACTGCCGGTGCCGGCGGCCGGGCACTTCCCGCATCAGCACCCGGGGGTGCATCAGCAGCGCCCGCCGGAACGCGGTCCGCAACCGTGCCGGGTCCAGCCGTCCGGGCAGATGGACCTCGACGTGTACGGTCTCCGGCTCGTTGTCACTGAGGCAGTGCCGCGACACCTCATCGACGGCCGTAAAGGGAATCCGGACCCCGCCGGGAGGGGTTGAGGTCCCCCACCCGGCGGCGGTCCGCGACGAGGTCATGACGGGCCACCGCCTCCTGGACGCCGAGGGAGCGGCTCAGTCCGGTCCCCGGCGCTCATGCTTCCCTGCCGGGCCGTGACCAGCGGTCCGGCTACGGGCGCGTCGGCGCCGCCGTCGCTTTCCGGCGCGTCGGCGCCGCCGTCGCTTTTCCGACCGGCGGCCGCGGACGCCGGGCTTACCGCCGTCACCAAGGCGGCGGACAGGGCCACCAGTGCCAGTACCTGGGCGAAGGCGCTGAACGCGCCTTGTCCGGCGGCGACCGGCTCCCCGGCGCCGACGGCCGCGGCGATGCCCGCTCCGGCCATCGCCACCGCGGCGGTCGGCACCAGGACGGCCGGCCGGAACCGGGCCGCCACGGCGAGTACGGGCACCACCACGGCCAGCGGACCCGCCGCCACCGCGACGACGGCGGTCAGCGCCAGCGTCCCGAGCAGCATCCCGGGGGCCGCCGGTTCGGGCAGCTCCTGGTCCAGGCCGGTGGGTCCGCCGGCGTTGCGCCTGCGGCCCACGAAGGCCAGTGCGGCCAGCGCGGCGAGCGCGATCACACCGCCGATCAGGGCGGCCCGGTACGGCCCGGAGGGCTCGAACTCCAGGTTCACCGTGCCGGACACCCCGGCCGGGACCACCCAGGCCTGCTGCCAGCCGTCGAGCCGCACCGACTCCAGCTCCGTGCCGTCCAGGGTGGCCTTCCAGCCGTCGTTGGCGTTCTCGTAGGTCTGCAGGTACGTGGCCTCGCCGGAGCCGGCCGACACCGACACGGTCCGGCTGTCGTCGGTCCACTTGGTGACGGTGGCCTCGCGGCCCGCCGCTCCCGCGATCTCCTGCGGGGTGCCCTGGGTCAGCGTGACGTCGGTGATCGCCAGCGGACCCGCGTCACCCGCCTCCACCTCTTGCTTTCCGGCCGGAAGGTCCAGGGTGCCGTCCTTTTCCTCTCCTGCGCAGAGTGCGACGGTGACGGGACGCCGCTCGGTGAGGTCCCGGACGGATCCGGAGGCCTTCGTCTTGTGCAGGACACCGCCGACGGCAAGGTCCGGGCCCTCACCGCACGGCAGCGAGAAGCGCGCGGACGGCTTCGGACGCGGCACCCGCAGGTCGGCCAGCGCGGGAACGTGGACCTCACTGAGCCCGACCGGCAGCTGCAACTGCGCGTCCGCCACCGGATTGTGGACGGTGAGCGGGGCGACCCTGCTGACGGTGATGTCGAGCCGGTTCGTCTCGATCTCCGGGAAGCGCACCCGCCCGTTCTCGTCCACATCAGCCGTCGCGGCGCCGTGCGGCGAGCTGATCAGCACCTGCTCGGGCCGGGTGGACACCCCGCCCGCCGACGCCAGGATGATCTCGTCGACCTTCTCCTTCTTGGGCCAGCTCAGGTGGACGACCGGCCGGTCGCCCGCGATCCACGCGGTCGTCAGATCACCGTCGACCAGGTTGCGGGCGCTGAGTGACATGCCGTTGCGGCTGGTGGAGTCCGCGGTGGCCGTCAGCCGGTTCTTCGATCCCGGAGCCGAACGGTCCAGCAGTTCGTCCAACGGGCCGCCGGGCACGGCGACGGCTCGCGCCGACACCTTGTACTCGCCCGCTTCCTGGGTGCTGAACTGCCGGTGCAGTCCCACCTCGGCCGATACGGGCGACAAGCCGCCCGCGTCGGTGCCGCGGTGCAGGGAGTACACGGTCGCCGCCGCGTCGTTGCGCTTCGCGTCGGCGGGCAGCGCCAGCATGCGCGTCACCTGCACATCCGGGATCGACACCTCGGAGAACCCGGCCCCGGACAGGCCCGGCCGCGCCTGCTGCGCGGCAAGGACGGTGATCTTCATCCAGGAGGCCTCGCCGACGGGCGCCTTGACGGTCTGCGGCCGGCCGTTCGTCTGCAGCGGGCTTTCGGCCGAACCGCGGTCGGTCTCGATCCGCACCCGCGTGGGCGCAGCGCGCATGCTGTCGCCCGGGAGGGGCGTCAGCTGGATGGAGGCCGGAATGTCGGTCGGCCCGGAGAAGTCCACCTTGAGCCACTGACCGGCCGGCTTGCCCGGGCTGCCCTCGGCCCACGCGGTGTCCGGGTTGCCGTCGAAGGCGTTCACCGGGTCGTACTGCGGCAGGTGGAACAGCCAGTTGCCGCTGCTGGAGGCCGTCACGGACGTCGCGCCGCGCAGGTCGGCCGTCGTCTGGTGATCGGTGCCCTCCGACGGCAGGATCTGCTTGGGCTTCTCGCCCGGGTTCTGCAGGCTGCCGGAGTGATTGCGCTCGTCCGGGGTGTACGTGTACGAGGTGTTGTTGTTGACCAGGCCGAACCGGGTGTCGGCTCGGCGCAGCCCGTCCGCGACGGCCTTCACCGGTGCGGTGACGCCCTTGGGAAGACTGTCCCCGGCCAGTACGGCCGGCCGGTCGGCCATCGAGGGATCGGCCGACAGCTGGAGCAGCGCCTCGGGTCCGCCACTGACCACGGCCGTGTCGGCCGCGGCCGACACACCGACCCTGTCGGGACGCCTGTCGCGGTCCTGCGGCTGATAGATCTCCACGGACTGGAGCCGCGGATACAGACCCTGCACCTGCAGCGGGGTGTCGGCGGCGATGCGCCCGCCGGTCACGAGCGGGCCGAACCCGGCGACCTTGCTGTAGCCGGACGATTCCAAGGTCCGCTTCACCGTCTGCGGCGGGACATAACCGATCTGGTCGGGGTCGAGGTCATTACGCACGACCACTTCATGCATGCCGGCCCGTGCCAGGTACGCCTGAAGGCCCGGAACCTCGGTGCCGGACAGCAGCGCCTGCTCGACGGCGTCCGTCGCACGGCGTGAGCCGGGTGTACCGAAGGGGACGAAGTCACGCTGTGCCCAGGGCGTTTCGGCCAGCACGTCAAACGGCTGGTCGATGGGGGAACCCCAGGTGTAGATGCCGTGCGCCGTCGCCGGTACGACCATGGCCCGGCTGTTCGGGGCGTTGTCCTTGAGCCAGCCGGCAGCCTTCTCCCAGTGGGTGGGCAGCTTGGTGAAGGCGCCGGGCTGCAGGATCGAGCCATTGAGGTACGGCAGGGCCAGGCCGGGCAGTACCAGCGCCGCCACCACCGCGGGCGCCCAGCGGCGACCGGGACGTGCGCGAGGACTTCTGCTCACGGAGAGCACAGCCGTCAGGTGGGCCAGTCCGAGGGCGAGCGCGAGGGCCAGTCCCGGCTGGAACTTGTAGATGTTACGGAAGGGCTTCAGCGACCCGTTCAACCAGTCCTGCACGACACCGTGGAACGGACCGCCGAAGGCGCCGCCGTACCCGGCCAGCGTGATCAGGACGACGGCCAGGACGGTCAGCAGCAGCCAGCGGCGCTCCGGCAGGTCCCGGCGGGCCAGGCCCGCCAGCCCCAGGGCCGCGGCGAACGCCGAACCAAGGACGGCGATGACGGAGGCCGCGACTGTCCAGCCGGCCGGCAGCCACGCCTCACCGAAGTTGAGATACGCCACCCAGTTGCCGGCGCCGCGCAGCAGCTCGGTCGCGGACATGGTGGCGGTGGTGGTGTCGGCCTGCTCGACGTACGGCATGAAGTTCTCGCCGTGGACGGCGAACAGGAGCAGCGGCACCACCCACCACACGGTGGCCAGCACGACGCCCGGTATCCACCAGCCCAGCAGCGCGCGCCGACGTCGGCCGGCCGGGCGGCTGAGCAGGTACAGACCCACGGGCAGCAGCGAGGCCAGCGTCGAGGCGGCGTTCACGCCACCCATGAAGGGGATCAGCATGGCCGAACGTGCGGCGGCTGTACGGGGGCTCAGCGCCGCAGAGGTCAGCGGCAGCAGCACCCAGGGCAGCAGGGCACCGGGCAGCGCGGCGGCGGAGGTCGAGCCGATGACGATCGTGAAGGTGGGCCACAGCGCGTATACCACCGCACCGAGCAGACGGGTCGCGGGCGTTCCCACGCGCAGCCGTTCGGCGAGCCTGAGCGCACCCCAGAAGGCGGCTGTCACGATGATCGACAGCCAGAGCCGCTCGGCCAGCCACACCGGCACCTGGAGCAGGTCCGTGAACGCGTAGTAAGGGAGCGCCGGGAAGGCGTAGCCGATGTACTGGTTGGCTATGCCGCCGAGGCCCATGTTGCCGTTCCACAGCGAACCGAGGTCGCCGAGGAAGCGCCCGGGGTCGAGGGCGACACCGAGCTTGGTCTCGAACGTCATCTTCCCCGGTGACACCGCGAGGAAGGACACCAGCACGACGGCCCAGAAGCCGAACAGCAGGCGTCGTCCGCGCGGCGCCCCGGACGCCTCGGCCGGCGTCGGGCCGGGCTGCGGCGCCCGGGTGGGCGCCTGGACCGTAGTGGTCATGACCGTTCCTCGCTTCGCTTGCTCATGGGCTTCGCCTGAGAATCAGCAACAGATTCCAGGTGGCGATCTCGCGGAGTCCCGGCACCCGGGTGATCGTGCTCGCGAAGAATGGCCAGTAACGGGACCGCGCCGTGACGACCTGCACGTCGTCACGGCCGCGGACGTGCCGCAGGGTGGGACCGATATGGACGGGGAACAGGTTTTCGCCGAGCGTGTGCTTGGCCTCGCGGCCGGTGCGCCGTTCGTAGCGATCGCGGGCCCGGTCGGCCCCGAGGTAGTGCCACGGCGCTGTCTCGTGCCCTCCCCAGGGGGAGAGCCAGTTGGTGAACGACAGGTAGATCAGTCCGCCGGGGCGGGTGACCCGCACCATCTCGCTGATGAATGTCTGCGGGTCCGACACGTGCTCCAGCACATTGGACGAGAAGCACACGTCCGCCGCGCCGTCGGCGAGCGGCAGCAGATAGCCGTCGGCGAGCACCGCGTCCTCGGTCACCGGGCCGCGGGCGCTCAGCTCCCGCAGGTCGGGCTCGAAGAGGTAGCTCTGCGCGCCGCGGCGGCGGAACTCCTCGGTGAAGTGGCCGCTGCCGCCGCCGATGTCGACGACGATCTTGCCGGGCAGGTCGATGTGACGTGCCACCTGTGCGACCGAGTCACGGGCCAGCAGGGTGTAGCACCGCTCGGGGTCGCTCTGTTCGCGCATGAACGCCCGGAAGAGGGTGGCCGATCGCCGCAGCGACGGATCCTTGAACGCGCTTTCGGTGACATCAAAAATGGCAGCTCACCTCCCGCGTCCCGGGGCGGAGGCGAGCGCTGCGGCCTCGGCGGCGACAGCCTGGAACTGACGGACCGTCGATCTCCAGCGGAAGCGCTTGGCGCGACGCGCGGCGGCACGTCCCATGGCTGCGCGCCGGTGGGCACTGAGGGACAGCGCGCACCACGCGGCGGCGAACGAACTCTCGCCCCGGGCCAGCACCCCGGTCTCCCCGTCCTCGATGGAGTCGCACAGGCCCGGTATGTCGAAACCGAGTGCGGGAGTGGCCCGGGCGGCGGCCTCGGTGACGACCAGCCCCCAGCCCTCGACGAGGGAGGGGTGCAACAGCAGCCACGCCTCGCACATCAGCCGGTGCTTCTCGGCCTCCGACACCCGGCCGGCGAACGTCACACCGGGGCCGGCCATGGCTTCCAGCCGCTCCCGTTCGGGGCCGTCACCGACGATGACGAGCCGGCCGCCGGTGACCGGACGGACCCGCTCCCACAGCCGCAGGAGCAGATCGATGCGCTTGTACTCCACCAGCCGGCCGACGGCCAGGAACAGCGGTTCGTTCGCTTCGGGCAGCAGCGCGCCGGGGTCTTCGACGCCGTTGTTGACGATCCGGATGCGGTCCGCGGCCACGCCGATGCCGCGCAGCTCGGAGGCGGTCGACTCGGAGACGGCCACCATCAGGTTGTTGCGGTGAGTGCCTGCCAGCGCCCAGTGCTCCAGCCTGCGGCCGAGCCGGGCCGCCGGGCCCGGGTAACGCATCTGCCAAAGGTCGGTGTGCACATGGTTGACCAGGCACAGCGTCGGTCCGCGGTGCCACAGCGGTGCCAGGTACGGCATGCCGTTGCACACCTCGACCAGCAGGTCGCAGTCGCCGACCTCGCGGGCAAACGTCTTCCTGGCGCGCAGGAAGTGTCCTGCGTCACCGCCTGCGGAGACCACTCGGTAGTCGCGTTCTGTGGCCGGGCCGCCACACACGAGCGTGACCTCGTGGCCGTCGGCGGTCAGACCGCCGGCTATCCGGTCGATGAGCAGTTCCGAGCCGCCGGCGGCCTGGTTGCCCAGGTCACGTCGGGCGAGGAAGGTGATCCGGCGCGGCAGAGGTTCCGCGACGGGTGCGATGTGCGGGTCAACGGCGAGCAAGTCGGTGACTCGGCTGCCAGTGCGGGCTTGAGCGGGGGAGTCCTCCTGGCCGGAGGCCAGAGCGGACGCGTGCTGGGGCATAGATGTGCTCCGACTCGGCGGCTGCGGGGGCAGGCGGGTGAGGGGTTGCCGGGCTTCCGGGGGTGAAGCGCTGGGCTGGCTCGGAGTGCGGGTACTGCCGGTACTGCGGTGACGGTGCCGACCGGGTGCGGTCGATGTGTGAGCACCGGGTCGGTGGCGGACTCCTGGGGGTGGGAGTCGGCTCAAACCGGAATGATTGGTTCTTACTGCGGGGTAACCCAAGTGTTCGTTCGAGTGATTCGTTCCACTACGCATGCAGGTGACAAGTTTGGGCTGATCGGCGGCCCGCTTTCATCACTCGCCTTAGTGTTCCGTCTGCCGACGGCCACGGATCAGCATCACCACGCCGGCGGCGGCAAGCAGACCGCCCGCGATCCCGCCCACAACGGGCACAGTCTCGCCGAGCAGCTTCAGCCGACTGCCGTCGTCGGAGGCCAGCGTCACCTGCTCGCGCCGGGTCGCCTCGGTGAACTCCAGCCGCTTACTGGACAGCAGCGTGACCGCGTCCTTCTTCGAACCCGGGGCCCGCAACGTCTTTGTCGGCGCGATCACCGCGTTCATGATCCGGCCCGTGCGCTGGTCCACCGTCAGCTCGATCCCCGCGTTGGAGTACCACTCCTCGGCGAGCACCTGGCCCTGCGGGCGGCCCACCAGCGCGCCGGGCACCTGACGAGTGCCGGTGGCAGTGGCCTTGACGGTGCCGCCGAAGAGGTAGCCCCGGTGGCCGCGGATCTTGGTGGTGCCCTTGAACTCCAGTGGCACGGCGGCACCCAGGGCGCTGTCCCACCAGGTGTAAACGCGCTTCTCGACATCGAACGGGAACTTCAGGTAGGCCTCGCCCTCGAACCTGGGCTTCTCCTCGCAGCAGCGCACCGGCAGGTTCGTCCGGCGGTCGGTGACCCAGCGTTCCGTGGTCCACTGCAGGGATTTCCGCGGGTCGGCCAGCGGCAGCGTCTTCGGGGTGTCGATCTGTGTCGACACGTCCCAGATCGCGTTTCCGCTGCGCTCGCTGCCGACGACGTCGCCCAGCACCCGGCGGGTGATCGTTATCGTCCGGCCGTCCACCGTGGAGACGGATCCGGTGTCGAAATAACTGCCCTCACCACTGAAGACCGTCGTGGAGTTCACGTCGGTCGGTGTGCGCTTGGCACGCGGCTCCACGTACCAGACGAGCAGCTGAGTGAGTACCAGCAGAAAAACACCAGTACCCAGCAGAATCAGGGAAAAACGCGACGTTGAACGGCGCATGCGGGTACTCCAATGCGGGCGGATGTGCGGGGCATTCGTGGACCGTGCGGGAAGGGGTCACACGCACGGATTTCAGCCTGTCCGGGCCGATGAGTGGCGTACCCGGGAGTAACAGCGCTGTGACCGGCGAAATTAGGCGGCTCTTGACCACCTGTCAATGCGACTCGCATACTGACGGCGCCGGACCGGGCCGGCGCGCTGGGTGACAACCTCATCGACAGAGAGGCCGATCATCCTCATGCCCAGACTGCTCGCCGCCTTCCTGACCTGCGTTGCCTCCGCCGTCCTGGCCACAGGCGCCGCATTCGGAATCGTCGCCGCTCTCAACGCCACACCCGAGCAGCAGAATGTGCCGCTCGTCACGTTCCCCGACCCTCCCGCCAACGGAACGTCCAGCACGCCGAGCCCCAGCGCGGGCTAGGTTGTAAAGATCCAGGCCGGCTGATCGAGCGGCATGCGGACGGACATCCAGGAGCGGTGCTGTGGAAGCGTCGTCAGCGTGGCACGACGTGCCACGAGAACGGATTCAGCGTTTCGCCGACCGCGCCCTGGAACAGGTCCCCGAGCTTGCACAGGACATCCTCGTCGCGATCCGACGGGAATATCCGGGTCTGGCGTTCATCGCCGACGAGTCCGGAGAGCCGAAGGCCCTGGTTGCGATCCGGCACGCGCTGGAGCTCTTCGTGGAGCAGATGACCACGGGGTCGGACCGGCCGCGCGCCCTTCCCGAGATGTTCCAGGACTTCGGGCGCGGCGAAGTCACGCAGGGGCGCAGCCTGGACTCCTTGCAGGGGATCTACCGGCTGGGCGTGCGCCTTTCCTGGCGGCGTATGGCGGAGATCGGCCAGCAGGTCGACATCCCGCCCGCAGCTATGTACGAACTCGCCGAGTCCGCGTTCGAGTACCTCGACGTCATGGTGGCCCAGTCGGTACGCGGCTACGCCGAGGCCGTCGCCCGCCAGGCCGGGGAGCGGCTGCGCCTGCAACGACAACTCGTCGAGCTCCTGCTCGCCGAGCACCGCACGGATCCGTCCGCCGTCCTCGCCGAACGCGCGGCCGGCGTCGGCTGGCAACTGCCCGAAAGGGTGGCGGTGGCCGTGCTGCTCCGCCCCGCCCAGGAGGCTGTCGCCCCCGCCGTGGGCGACGAGGTGCTGCTCGACATGGAGGGCGAGCAGCCGCGCATGGTGGTGCCGGACCCGGACGCCCCCGGGCGCGCGGAGTTGCTGCACCGGGCGACGGCCAATTGGTCCGGCGCGATCGGCCCGTCGGTTCCCCTGGCGAAGGCCGCCACGTCGCTGCGCTGGGCCGAGGCCGCCGTCGGGATGATCGAGCAGGGCCTGCTGCCGCAAGGGCGGCTCCTGCACTGCGGCGAACACGTCGAAGCCCTGGTGCTGCTGCCCTCAAGGGAGTTGATCGACGATCTGGCGCGGCGGCGGCTGGCCCATTTGGGCGAGACCGGCGGCCCCGCGCACGCCCACCGTCTCGCCGAGACCCTGCTGGCCTGGCTGGAAACGCGGGGTGGCGCGCCAGAGGTGGCCGCCCGGCTCGGAGTCCACCCGCAGACCGTGCGCTACCGGCTGAGACAGCTCCGTGAGTTGTGGGGCGAGGACCTGGACGACCCGGACCGCCGCTTCGAAATGGAGCTGGTGCTGCGCGCCCGGCGGCTGCGCGGTGATCTCGTCCCGCCGCCTGACTGACCGGGGTTACCCTGACGGGCTGTCGGGCCCGGCCCGCCGAAGAACTCCGCGTCGCGGCCGTACCGTGGATCGCTTACAAGCGCGGGCACCCCTGCCGCAGGACAGGCGAAGGGGCCCCGGCACCCGCACCTCTCGAGAGCGAGGCCAGTGCCCATAGCGCCAGGTCAACGCACTCGTCCGCGCGGTTTCAGGGCCACCGGCGGAAGCGCGGGAGCAGGCAGCCGACCCCCGTCGTAGCCCTTCACCTCGCCGAAGCGGCTGCCGGACATCCAGTCCCTCCTTGCCTCCTCGATCTCCTCGTGCGACCTCCCGACGAAGTTCCACCACATCACCAGTTCCTCCTCGAACGGCTCTCCGCCGAGGAGCATCAGGCCGGCGTCGGACTCGGCGCGCATCGGGAGTTCGGTGCGGCCGCAGCCCAGGTAGAGCATCGAGCCGGGGAGAACGGGCACGCCGTCGACGTGTGCCTCGCCGGACATGGACAGCACTGCGTACTCGAAGTCCGGGTCGAGCGGCAGCCGGGTCTCTGCGCCGCGCGTCAGGGCGATGTCGGCGCCGACGATCGGGGTGTACGTCGTACCGGGCGACGCGGCGCCGTCGAGTGACCCGAGGATGACGGTGGCGACGAGGCCGGGTGCCGTGACAGTGGGCAGACCGGCGTGGTGCTGGAAGCTCGGCTCTACGCCGCGGTGCGCGTCGGGCAGCGCGACCCACAGTTGGGCGCCGTGCAGGAAGCGGGCGTGCGGTTTAGGACTCTCCTCGGAGTGGCTGATCGCCCGGCCCGATGTCATCAGGCCCAGTTCGAGGGGCCGGATCGTCTGGAGGCTGCCGAGGCTGTCGCGGTGCAGGACTTCGCCCTCGTGCAGCCAGCTGACCGTCTGGAGGCCGAAGTGCGGGTGGGGGGCCACCTGCATGCCGGGCTCGTCTGCGATGTCGTCGGGACCGTAGTGGTCGACGAAGCACCATGCGCCGATCATGCGGCGGCCGAGGTTCGGCAGCAGTCTGCGTACCTCGGTGGACTCGCCGAGCTGGACCTTGCGGGCGGTGAGGAGTTCACGTACCGGCTCCGCGACGACAAAGCCGCGTCCGCCGCAGACCGAAGGCACGGCCTGGCGCTCAAGATTGCTCATGCGCACAACCTATTCCCGTGCGGCGGCTGCCCGGGAGTGCTCCGCGCCGACCAGATGGGCAGATTGGGCGCTGGGCGCGCAGAGGCCGGGCTGTGCTCCGTACTGGAGCGCAGCCCGGTTGAGCACCTAGGTGAGGGCAGGAGCGGGCTCCCGCTTGGAGTCGCGTACGCCCGGCAGGGGCGCCCGCGCCACCAGCCGGCTGTTGCGGGCCGCCTCGACGCGGCGCGTGAACCACACGACCTTTCCCTCGGACGTGCTGCAGGTTCCCCAGCTGTCGCTGAGCGCCGCCACCAATGCGAGCCCACCGCCACTGGCCGTGGCCAGGCGCGGCATCGGCGGGCCGTTGTCGGCCACGGACGCGGTCAGATGCTTGCCGGTCCAGCGGAGTTCAATGACGCACCAGTTGTCCTGACCGACGTGCCGGTGGACGTTGGTCAGCAGTTCGTCGACACCCCTGCACACGGCGTGGATGTGCGACTCGAGATCCCAGTGGCGGAGATGCGCGGCCACAATGCGGCGAATCTGGGAGACGCGCTCCGCCGAAGCGTGCAGTTCGACCGCGTAGTACCGGTCGCTGGGAAGTGTCATCGTCGTGGCTCCTCACCGCGAGGCTCACGAGCTTCACCTCGTTGCACCAACGACCCCCGAACACGAAGAGTGAGCGATAGTCCCTTTTGGGTCAGCAATATCGTGCCCCCGAGGAGCCGGAACCGCAACAGATCTTGGACGCGCCGTGTCATCCATCGCCACGGCTACCGGTTCCTCAGGCGCAGCTGGGTCTCCTGCTCCTGGTCGCCTGCCGCCATGCCGACAACCTCCACCACGAACGCGGACGCCAGACTGTCCTGCAACTGGGCGACCGCCCGGTAGCCGCCCTGGAGGTCGACCGTGACGGGTGCTGTGAGTCGCATGGGCCCGGGGACGGCGCGCTGTTCGGACACGTCGAAGGTCGCTGTCCACACCGTCGGCCGCCCGGCGACCACCTCGTGCGGCACGTCGTCGGCGGGCCGGTCGCCCGCGAAGGAGGTCCGCAAGGCACTGAAAACGGCGTGGGCGTCCTCCGCCGGACAGCCGGTGAGCTCTACTACGACTTCTGCCTCCGGATGTTCCGTGCTGTTCACTGCGGAACCTCTCTCTGCGGACCGACTGGCACTTCTCTGCCGGCTGCTTCTCCCCGCCGGCCGCCGCGACGGCATCGCGGCGCTACCAGGCTCACCCGGCGGGCGCTCGCCTGCGACCGGAACAGAGCCGCTCGGCCCGCACGCCGGACGCTCTCCGAGTGCCCCACCGCCGAGCCGGCACTCCCTTGATCGCGGCGGTGAGGCTGCCGCCGACTTGCATGGCACCCCGGAGGGGGTTAGTACGAAGTAGGTATGTACGTGGCTTCTGACTCCCCCGGGTAAGGGGTGAACCGCTGTGCTGTTCACCGATCGCGTGGATGCGGGCCGGCGTCTTGCCGAGGCGCTGGGGCACCTGGCAGGCGAGAAAACCATCGTTCTGGGCCTACCCCGGGGCGGAGTTCCGGTGGCCTTCGAAGTGGCGCAGGCACTGCACGCCCCCCTCGATGTGATCGTCGTACGCAAACTCGGCGTCCCGTACCACCGGGAACTGGCCTTCGGTGCCATCGGTGAGGGCGGGGTACGGGTCATCAGCGACGACATCGTCCGGCGCAGCGGGATCGCGGAGCAGGACATCGCGGCGGTCGAGCGTGCCGAGGCGGTGGAGCTGGAACGGCAGGCGCTGCGGTTCCGCGGCAACCGGCCGATGCTGTCGCTCGACGGCCGCACCGCGATCGTGGTGGACGACGGAGTGGCGACCGGCGCCACCGCGAAGGCCGCGTGCCAGGTCGTACGAGCGCACGGCGCGGCCCGCGTGGTGCTCGCCGTCCCGGTCGCGCCGCCGGACGCCGCCGCCACGCTGCGCAGCGCCGTGGACGAAGTGGTGTGCCTTTCCACGCCGAGCGCGTTCCGCGCGGTCGGCGAGTGGTACCACGACTTCTCGCAGACCCCCGACGAGGAAGTCATCGACCTGCTGGGGAAGGCCAATCGGCCGGCAGCCGGGGCCGACCGGTCGGAGGAAGTGGAAGTGGACGCGGGCGGGGTCCGGCTGGCCGGGGAGCTCGTCCTGCCGACGGGCGCCGGGGCGATCGTGATGTTCGCCCACGGCTCCGGCAGCAGCCGCCACAGCCCGCGCAACCGCCGGGTGGCGTCGGCCCTGAACGAGGCGGGCCTCGGCACCCTGCTGTTCGACCTGCTCACGACCGCGGAGGAAGCCGACCGCGCGAACGTCTTCGACATCGAAACGCTGGCCGGGAGACTGGTGGACACCACTCGTTGGCTGCGCAACCGCGAAGCCGTCCCGATCGGTTACTTCGGGGCGAGCACCGGAGCCGCGGCCGCGCTGCGGGCCGCCGCCTCGGCCGAGGCGGACGTCGGCGCTGTCGTGTCCCGAGGCGGCCGGCCCGATCTCGCCGGGCCCCGGCTCGCCGACGTACGGGCGCCCACACTGCTCATCGTGGGCGGCGACGACGCGAGGGTTCTGGAACTCAACCGGCAGGCGCAGGCGCAGCTGCGCTGCGAGAACCGGCTCGAAGTCGTCGCGGGCGCCACGCATCTCTTCGAGGAACCGGGGGCGCTGGACGAGGTCGCGGGCCTCGCGCAGGCGTGGTTCGTCCGGCACTTGGGGGCGACGCGGGCGGGCGAGTGAGGCGGGCGGGCCGGGCGAGCGCGTCACGCCATCACCCGTCTCGCTATCACCCGTCAGGCCGTCAGGCCGTCAGCACCACCTTGCCCTCGGTCTTGCGGGCCTCCAGGGCAGCGTGCGCGTCAGCGGCTCGCTCCAGTGGGAAGCGCGTGATCAACGGGACGAGGCTGCCGTCAGCCGCTGCCCCGAGCGACCGCTCCGCAAGCTCGCGCCAACCCCGTGAGGGGACCATGTTCGGCCCGATCGCCCAGGTGGCGGTGAGTTGGCGTTCGACCAGGTCGCGCGTGGTGATCCGGGTCGGCTCCCCCGCCGCCCAGCCGTGCAGCAGGAAGCGCCCCCCGGGGCCGAGCAGTTCCAGCGCCTCCCGGCCCCGTCGGCCGCCGACGCCGTCCAGGACCACGGTCACCCCGCGGCCGCCCAGAGCTTCGCGGATCCGGGCGGGCCAGTCGGCGTTCCGGTAGTCGACCGCGACATCGGCGCCGAGCGTACGTACGCGCTCCACCTTCGCGGGACCTCCTGCCACTCCCACCACGACCGCACCGGCCTGCCGCGCCGCCTGCACGAAGAGGCTGCCGAGGCCGCCTGCCGCCGACATCACCAGCACGACATCGTGCGCCGAAATCCGCGCGACTCCGAGCACTCCCTGTGCCGTGGCCCCGGTCGTGATCATCGCTACGGCGGTTTCGGCGTCCACGTGGTCGGGAACCGGATGCAGCGAGCCGACGTCCACGACCGCCCGCTCGGCGTACCCTCCGTCCCCTTCGAGCTGCGCCACGGCCCGGCGGCCCAGCCATTCGGTGCCCACGCCCGGACCCACCGCCGCCACGACACCGGCGACCTCCGCACCCGGGGTGACCGGCAGCTCCGGGGGCAGATGCGGGCCGACGCCGTGGCCGCGACGCAGCGTGGTCTCGATGAAGTGGACCCCGGCGGCCTGCACATCGATCCGCACCTGTCCCTCGGCCGGGACCGGGTCGGGTACCTCTTCGTAGGTGAGGTTCTCGGCGGGGCCGAAGACGTGCAGCCGTATCGCGTGCATGCGTACGCTCCTGAATCGTTGACCTGCGGTTGACCTGCGCGGGTGGGTTCAGGGACCACTGTTCAACGTCAACTGCACTTGAGGTCAAGGAAAGCCGGGCGAAGTGATCACGGACTGGGGTAGACCAGTGTCCGAAGCTTCCCGACGACCCCTTGGAGTGGAAGTGCCGGCTTTTGAGATCACCGTCGCGAGCGCCGACGACATGCGGCTCCTGGCGGACTGGGCCGATGCGGAGGGCTGGAACCCGGGTCACACCGACGGCCAGGCCTTCTTCGCCGCCGATCCGCGCGGCTTCCTGATCGGACGCCTCGACGGTGAGCCCGCCGCGTGTGTTTCGGTCGTGCGCTACGGATCCGACTTCGCGTTTCTGGGCTTCTACATCACGCGCCCGTCGCTGCGCGGCCAGGGTTACGGCATGCGGGTCTGGGACGCCGGTATGGCGCGGCTCGCCGGTCGCAACGTGGGGCTCGACGGTGTGGTGGCTCAGCAGGACAACTACCGTAAATCCGGGTTCCGTTCCGCCTGGAACAACATCCGGTACGAAGGTACGCCGTACGCCGACACGGCGGTGCCGTCCGGCATCACGCTGGTCGATGCCCGGACTCTGCCGTTCGATCAACTCGCGGCGTACGACCGCCAGTTCTTCCCGGCGCCTTGCGACAGCTTCCTCGCACCGTGGATCGCCGCGCCCCGGCGCACCGCCGTCGCCGCGCTCCACGACGGAGAACTGCACGGCTTCGCCGTCATGCGCCGCTGCCGTGCGGCGTCGCGCATCGGGCCGCTCTACGCCGGCTCGCCGGAGGTGGCCGCCGCCTTGGTGGGTGCCCTTTCGGCCACGGCGCCGGGAGAACCCGTGGCGATCGATGTACCGGACATCAATGCGAGTGCCGTCCGGCTGGCGGAGCGGCTGGGGCTGACGCCGTCCTTCGAGACGGCGCGGATGTACACAGGTGCGGTTCCGCGGATCGATCATGAGGGGCTGTTCGGCGTGACGAGCCTTGAGCTGGGCTGACGTATCGATCTCAGGTCCCGGACCGCGGTCCCCGGGCCCCAAGGGACGGGAACACTCGATCGGCTCGTGCTGTTTTACGTGGCATGTTCAGCCCCCGCTGCGTTCCCGCAGCGCTCGCCGGCACGCTCATCGTCGTACTGGCGGGGTGTGCCACCAGTGGCGGCGACAGCTCGGCCGACAAGCCCGCACCGGCTCCCGTCACGGTGCACTCGCCGGACACCTCGGCAAAGGCGGCGACAGCCGTCGAACCGGCGCCTGCCACCTCCTCCACCGAGCCGGCCGCACCCAAGAGCAGCACGCGGCACCAGACCGCCCTGCTCGCCATTCCGTCGATCGGCATCACTGACCTGCGCGTCGTCCCGTACGAGGGGACCACGGACGACTGGGCCGGCACACGGATCCAGGACCGCGGTGTGGCTGCCGGCCCGTACGGCGATCAAGGCGGTGTCGGGCCCGGCGAGGTCGGCAATTACCTGGTTACGGCGCACCGCCTTTCTGCCGGAGGGCCGCTGCGCGAGCTTCCGTCGGTCGACAAGGGCGACTCCGTCTTCGTGACGGCGGGCGGCAAGGTGTACGAGTACAAGATCACCGACACCAGGACGACCTCGTTCCGCTCCGAGCGGTCACTGGCCGAGCAGCGGGCCGCGGTTCCTGGCTCGCCGGGCAAGCGGCCCACCGAGCCGATGATCACGATCTCTACCTGTGCGACCCCGGAGGACGACGCGGCCGGGAACTTCTGGCGTGACGACAAGGGCAACCCCGAGCATCGCATCGACAAGATCGGCGTGCTGACCTCGTCGCGGACGGCGTCGGCAGGCACGCCGGACACGCCCTAAGGGTTCCTGAAGCGGCACACGCAGCCAGCCCGCCCCCGCCGCCCAGAGCCAAGGCCCCCGGTCGATGAGCGGGACGAGCAGCGCGGTCGGTGCCAGGCACAGACCGGCGAGGCCGAGCGTGCGGCCGTAACCCAGGCGTCGGGCGACCGGGCGGGCACAGCGCACGGGGCGGGTGGTGCTCTACGCACGGACGAGTGCGGCGGAGGCGCTGGTGGGCGGGCGGCTGACAGCCTCGGCGCATCACAGGCCCGGTGCGCCCCACAGGGGGAACCAGCGGCTCAGGTCCTGCTCGATGCGCAGGTCGTCCTTGACGGTGGCTCTGACCTGAAGCTCCAGTGCGTTGTCGCGCTTTTCACCGGGCAGCGGAGCGAACGGGTAGAAGCTGCCGCGCTTGTAGAGGTAGACCAGGGCGAGCCTGCGCAGTTCGGCGTCCTGGAAGGTGACCAGCGAGCAGAGGAGCTGGGGGCCGAAGCCGCTGTCCTGCAGGGTGGTGTTCACGGCGTGCAGGTCGTTGACGAGCGCGGGCAGTTCGGTGGGATCGCGGCGGGAGAGCAGCCACGCGTACCCGTAGGTGTCGCGGCTGAACTCCACGGGCACGCCGCCCCGTTCGGAGTCCGCGTCCAGGAGAGCTCGTACCTCCTGCTGGACTTGTGCGAACGCCCCGCCCTCGATGGCGGCGAAGCACACCGAGCCCAGCCCGGTCGGGGCGAAGCCGACCGCCGCCTGGAGGGTGATGCCCGCCGAGGGAAGGCCGAAGAGCTGGTCCAGGTCGGGCTTGACCGGCTTGCTCCGGCCGAACAGGGCGTCCAGGAAACCCACGGGACCTCAGCTCCTCCTCGTGACGGTTCGACTCATGACGGTTCGACTCATGAAGGTCCTCCTCATCACGATTCGCCGCCCAGTCGCGCGGAGATCTCCCCGAGTGCTTCGAGGCGGCGCTCCAGCGTCGGGTGGGTGGAGAACAGGTTCGCCAGCGCCGTGCCGGGGCCGAGCGCGGGGGTGAAGAAGAACGCGTTGAACGCCTGGGCGGTACGCAAATCCCTGGTGGGGATACGGGCGATGTCGCCGCTGACTTTGGTCAGCGCCGACGCCAGGGCGGAGGGCTTGCCGGTGAGCATGGCCGCAGCGCGGTCGGCGGCCAGTTCGCGGTAGCGGGAAAGCGCGCGGATGAGCAGGAAGCTGATGGCGTACACGAGGGCCGAGACGCCCATGACGACAAGGAGCATCAGGGCGGTGTTCTGGTCGCGCTGGCGTCCGCCGAACAGCTGGGAGTAGAAGGCGAACCGGACGATGAGCCCGGCGATCACGCCCAGGAACGACGCGATGGTGATCACCGCGACGTCGCGGTGTGCGACGTGCGAGAGCTCGTGGGCGAGGACGCCTTCGAGTTCCTCGGTCTCCAGGCGGCGCATCAGTCCGGTGGTCACGCAGATCACCGCGTGGTCGGCGTTCCGGCCGGTGGCGAACGCGTTGGGCAGGTCCATGTCGGAGACGGCCACCCGGGGTTTCGGCATGTCCGCGGTGGCGCACAGGCGGTCGACGACCCCGTGCAGCCGGGGCTGTTGCTCGGCGGTGACGATACGGCCGCGCATGGCGAACAGGGCGATCCGGTCGGAGAACCAGAACTGGGCGCCCAGCAGCACGACGGCAATGACGATCACCAGGGCGACGGACTTCAGCAGCACGATCAGTGCGGCGATGAACGCCACGTACAGCAGGCCCAGCAGGAACATCGTGACGACCATGCGGGCGGTCAGCTGCCGGTCGGGCTCGAAGCGACTGCGCATCACCATCACCCCATTACCCCGGGATCAGGCCCTCGTCGGAGAGCATTTCGCGTACCTGCTGCAGGCTGGTGTGCTCGTCGGGCAGCACCAGCCTGGACGGTGTGATCACCTCTTCCGGCACCGGCGTGCCGAGGGTGCGCACCGCGTCCAGGAGGGCCGACAGGGCGGAGGCGAACGCCGCCTCGTTGCCCGCGTCGGCTGCCGACTGGAGGGCGGCGTCCAGCTCGTTGAGGCGGCCGAGGTGCTGTGGGGCGATCTCGTACTGGCCCTCGCCGAGAATCCGCATGATCATGGCGTTGCCTCCCGGCCCGTCGATCCCTTCGGTGACTGCGCGGCCTCCACCTCCGCCGGGGCGGAAGCCGCAGGCAGCTCGGCCTTCATGCGGGCCAGCTGGGTCTCCACGTCCTGGCCTGCGGTGACTGCCTCCAGCTCGGCCTGGATGTCGTCACGTCCGGCCGGCAGGGTCGCATCCTCCAGTACGCCGGAGGCGATCAGCTCGTCCAGCGCACCGGCGCGGGCCTGCAGTTGCTCCGTCTTGTCCTGTGCGCGCTGCATGGCCAGACCGACGTCGCCCATCTCCTCGCCGATACCGGTGACGGCCTCGGTGATGCTGGTCTGGGCCTCGGCCGCGGTGTAGGTGGCCTTGATGGTCTCCTTGCGCGTACGGAACGCTTCGACCTTCGCCTCCAGGCGCTGCGCGGCGACGATCAGCTTGGCCTCCTGGTCCTGCAAGGCGGCGTGCTGAGCCTGCAGGTCGGTGATCTGCGCCCCGGCGGCGGCACGGCGGGTGAGCGCCTCCCGGGCCAGGTCCTCACGCCCGGCGGCGAGCGACTGCTGCGCCTGGCCGTCCAGTTTCTCCCTGGACAGCTGCAACTGCTTGACCTGCAGCTCCACCCGTTTGCAGCTGGTCGCCACGTCGGCCACGCCACGCCGTACTCGCCGCAGCATCTCAAGCTGCTGCTCGTACGAGTAGTCCAGAACCTCGCGCGGATCTTCGGCCCTGTCCAGCGCCTTGTTGGCCTTGGTGCGGAACAGAGTGGCCATGCGGCGGGCGATGCTGGTCATGGCGACCGCCTCCCTTTCGGCGTAATCCCATTGTCCTGGCACAGTCCTCACCGGGCAAAGCTCGGGCGGGTCACCGGTCACCGGTCAGCAGGTCAGCGGTACGGGCGGCGGCCCCGCGCGGTCACGACGACTGCGGTACGACGGCGACCGGGCAGTAGGCGTGGTGCAGCGCGGCGTGCGCCACCCGGCCCAGCTGGAGACCGAGGTAGCCGTGGCGGCGCTGGGCCGCCCCCACAATGATCATGTCCGCGGCGGCCGAGCGCTCCACCAGCACCTTGTGGGCCGGGCCCTCGACCGTGTCGCGGCGCACCACAACCTCCGGATGGTCACGTTCGGCCTCACCGAGCGCCTCCTCGATCAGGATCGCCGCCTGCTCCTCCAGGTAGTGCTCCGGGCCGCCGACGATCAGCGGATGATCGACGGGCTCGTGTGCCGGACTGCGCCAGGCGCGCACGGCATCGACGGTGCAGCCCCGGGCCTCCGCCTCGCGGAAGGCGAACCGGACCGCCGCAGACCCCTTCGGCGGCTCGGCGACACCGAGCAGAATGCGCTCGTGCGTACCCTCCAGGCCCGCCTTGTCGCCGCGCACCACGATGACCGGACAGTGGGCGCGGGCGGCCACGGCCAGGCCCACGGAACCCAGCAGGAGGCCCCGGATTCCGCCGCGGCCCCGTGACCCGGTGATCAGGGCCGAGGCATTGCGCCCCGCGTCGAGCAGTGCGGTCACGGCGTCCTCCGCCAGGACGTCGACCGAGACTGCTACGTCCGGGTTACGGCGGCTGGCGCGCTCGGCGGCGACTCCCACCACGGTGTCGGCGGGCGCATGCCTGGTGGGACGGCCGAGGGTGTGTACGTCGAGTCCCGTTCCCTCGTAGCGCTCCCACCTGGAGGCGTTCACCAGGCGCAGCGGAAGCCCGTGACGTGCGGCCTCGTCGACGGCCCAGTCGACCGCCAAAAGGCTGGAATCCGACCCGTCCACGCCCACCACCAGGGGCAGCTCCATCGTCCCCACCGCCTTCCATCGGACCGCCGGGAGAAGCTCCTGTACCAACCGTCGCACCGGCGCAGCGGAAACGGACGGCCGTGCGGCATCCCCTCGGTGCGCCCAGACTGACCATGAACGCAAAGGATGTGATCAGCATGTCGGACAACGAAGTGCGAGGCACGCACCGCCGGCCGCCCAGGGACGGGCGTGGCGACATCGGCAGACGCGTGACGGCACGCCGTGAGCAGCTCGGGCTTTCCCGCGAGGAGGTCGCCCTGCGCGCCGGATCCGCGCCCGGCTACCTCCAGTACATCGAGGAGCAGCCCTCGGCGCCGGGCATCGGTTTCCTGCTCCGGCTCGCCGACGCGCTGGAGACCACCGTCGTCGAGCTGACGGGGGGCAATGTGGAGCTGCCCCCCGGCATGGGCCGTGCGGGCCACCGTCCGGTGATGCTGGAACTGAGCCCCGACGAGTGCCGTGCCCTGATGTCGACGCACGGTGTGGGCAGGGTGGCCGTGACCACTGCGGACGGGCCGGCCATCGTGCCGGTCAACTACCAGGTGACGGACGGCGCCATCGCGTACCGGACCGCCGCCGACGCCGTTCCGGCCGCCGCCGCGGGCAGCGAGGTGGCGTTCGAGGTGGACCACATCGACGATGCGATGAGCCAGGGGTGGAGCGTTCTCGTCGTCGGGACCGCTCGTGTGGTCACCGACCCCTCGGTCGTACGACGGCTGGAGGCCGAGGCGCACACGTCGCCGTGGGCCGGGGGCGACCGCGGGCTGTGGCTGACCATCGAGCCCACCCGCATCAGCGGCCGCCGGATCAAGGTCACTTAGTTCCGGTTAGTTTTCGTGAGTTTCGGTTAGCCGGGAATGGGCGGAGTGGCCGCACGGCCACCGAAGGAGGTCCGAATTCCATGACTCGCCCACTGATCGCAGGCCTGGACGGCTCGGCCGAGAGCCTGGCCGCTGCCCGCTGGGCGGCCCGCGAGGCGCTGCTGCTCGGCAGCCGCCTCGATCTCGTCCACGCGGAGGAGTACCCGACCACGGCTGCCGTCCCGATGGCCGGTCCGGATGTGCAACGCAGGTGGGCGGACACGCTCCTCCACGAGACCGCTGACGACCTGCGCGACCGCCATCCCGAACTGGAGATCACCACGCGCAGGATCGAAGGCCGGCCGTTCGAGGTCCTCTCGGCCGAGGCGGCGGCGGCCGAGATGCTGGTGCTCGGCTCCCGTGGGCTGGGCAGCATCGTGGGGTTCCTCGTCGGTTCCGTCGGCATGGCCACGATCAGCGCCACCGAACAGCCCGTCGTACTCGTACGGGCCCCGAGCCTGCCGGACGACGAGACTCCGTACGAGGAGACTCCTGCCGGACTCCCGCACGGCGACGTCGTGGTCGGCGTCGACATCCACGAGTCCTGCGACAAGCTCCTCGGCTTCGCCTTCGACGAAGCCGGCCGACGCGGCGCCACGCTGCGCGTAGTGCACGCCTGGAGCCTGCCTCCCGCCTACAGCTACGCGTCCGCTCTCGAACCGGACATCCAGCTCGACGTCGGCCAACGCGTGACCCAGGCGCTCAGCGACCTGCTGCTCCCCTGGAGGAGGCGGTACCCGTCGGTGACGGTCGACGAGAAGTGCGTCGCCGGTCCGGCAGCGCAGCAGCTGCTGTACGCGGGCGACGGCGCGGGGCTGGTGGTGGTCGGGCGCCGCATCAGGCGTTCACCGCTGGGTGGGCACATCGGCCACATCACCCATGCGGTGATCCACCACGCGGCGTCGCCGGTCGCGGTCGTCGCCCACGACTGAAGCCTCTGCTCTCCCTCTGCGGTCCTGCTCCTCTGGAATCCTCTGGAACCTCTCTACGGCTCCACCACCGTCCAGCCGTATGCCGGGCCGGTACGGCCGTTCTCCGGTCCCGCTCCCACGGACTCGAGGTCGCGGTCCGCCGCCTTCATCAGCTGCCCGGCGATGTCCTTCATGGCACGGCTCGCCGCGAGTTCGTCGCCGATCTCGGGAACGTCCACGTCCTGGGGGCTGCACCGGGCAACCCCCCGGCCGGTGAGCATCGTTGCTCCGGTGTCCAGCACCGCCTCGGCCTTCGTCGTGCCGTCCTCCTCGGAGAGGTGCACGCGCACATTCCATTCGAGCGTCCTGTTCATGACACTCCTCCTCGCCCACGCAAGGTCGTCGTCCGCCGCAGGTGCGCGGTTCTCAGTTCAGGATCCCCCCTCAGCCGCGGTACGTCTCCAGCAGCCGCAGCCACACCTCGCTGATCGTCGGACAGGCCGGGACCGCATGCCACAGGCGTTCGACCGGGACCTCGCCCGCGACCGCCACCGTCGCCGAATGGAGCAACTCGCCGACGCCGGGGCCCACGGGGTACGGCGGCGTGGTCGGCGGTGGCGGAGTGGGCGCCCCAGCGGGCGGTGTCGAGGCTTTGCCGCCTGAAGCCGGGCACGACGGCGCGGCTGCCCGTGCCAGTCCACCTGACCGTCGTCGTTCCAGTCCGACACGTGTGCGCGCCGGCCAGCCGGGCAGACGGAATACCGCGAGCCCGCACGTCGTTGTGCGGGACGGCTTCGCCCGTTATGCCAGGAAGAGGAGCAACCATGTCCACTGTCGAGCTCACCAAGGACAACTTCGATCAGGTCGTCAGCGACAACGACTTCATCCTGATCGATTTTTGGGCTTCCTGGTGCGGTCCGTGCCGACAGTTCGCCCCGGTTTTCGAGAGCGTGTCCGAACGCCACGAGGACCTTGTTTTCGCCAAGGTCGACACCGAGGCGCAGCAGGAGCTGGCCGCGGCTTTTGAGATCCGCTCCATTCCGACGCTGATGATCGTGCGCGACAGGGTGGCGGTGTTCGCCCAGCCCGGCGCGCTGCCGGAGGCGGCGCTGGAGGATGTCATCGGCCAGGCCCGCAAGCTCGACATGGACGAGGTCCGCAAGTCCGTCGAGGACGCGAGCGCGAAGGAAGCGGGCTGAGGCGAGGGAACCTCGACCGCCGGACGGGCTGAATTCAGCCCGTCCGGCGGTCGGTGAGCGGGCCTAGAACGGGTGGTCCGCCGGTTCGCGGCGCACCGTCGTCCAGCGCAGTTCCGTGAACGCCTCCAGATTCGCCTCGCCGCCGAACCGCGCCCCGGTCCCCGACGCCGCGACCCCTCCGAACGGCGCCACCGCCTCGTCGTTCACCGTCTGGTCGTTGATGTGGGCGATGCCTGTGGGTATACGGTCCGCCAGCTCCAGGCCGAGGGCCGTGTCGCGGGTGACGATGCCGAGCGAGAGGCCGTACGGGCCCGCCGAAGCGAGGGCCGCCGCCTCGTCGAGGGTCGAGAAGGAACGTACCGGCGCGACCGGGCCGAACACCTCCTCGACGTACGCGGGGGTGCCGTCGTCGACGCCCGCCAGAACCGTCGGCCGGTAGAAGAGGTCGCGGTGCGTGCCGCCCGCAACGAGCTTGGCACCGGCCGCAGTGCTGGCCTCGACCAGGCCGTGGATCTTGGCGAGTTGGCCCCGGTCGATGATGGGACCGAGGTGCACCTGCTCGCGGTACGGGTCACCGACGACCATCGATTCGGCCTTTGCGGCGAGCCGTTCGACGTACTCCTCGTAGAGCGAGGCGTGGACGAGGTGGCGGCCCGTGGTCATGCATATCTGGCCCTGGTGGAAGAAAGAGCCCCAGGACGCCTGGGCGACGGCGCCTTCGAGGTCGGCGTCCGCCAGCACGACGAGCGCGGAGTTTCCGCCCAACTCAAGGTGTACATGCTTGAGTTGGCGTCCCGCCGCCTCTCCGACCGCGCGCCCCGCCGCTGTGGACCCGGTGAAGGACACCACCGGGACGCCCGGGTCGGCCACGAGCGCCTGCCCGGCGTCGGCGCCGCCCGGCAGGACATGCAGCAGGCCCTCGGGCAGCCCCGCCTCGGCGAATACGGCGGCCAGTGCGAGGCCGCCGCAGACCGCGGTACGGGGATCGGGCTTCAGCAGAACGCTGTTGCCCAGTGCCAGCGCGGGCGCCACGGAGCGTATGGACAGAATCAGGGGGGCGTTGAACGGCGCGATCACGCCGACCACTCCGACCGGCACCCGGCGCGTGTACGACAGCCGGGGCGCCTCGCTCGGCAGCACCTGACCGGCCGGACGGGAGGCGAGCGCGGCGGCCTCGTAGCACTCCTGGGCGGCCACGTGCAGCTCGAAGTCGGCCTTGCCGGAGATGGATCCGGACTCCCGTACGAGCCATTCGCGCAGCTCATCGGCGTGCGCCGCGAAGAGGTCGCCGGCGCGGCGCAGCACCGCGGCCCGCAGGAAGTGCGGTGTACTCGCCCATGCCGCCTGCGCGGCCCCGGCGGCCCGGGCGGCCGCCCCGACGTCGTCCGCGGTGGCGAGCGCGACGCGGCCCAGCGACTCGCCCGTGGCGGGCTCTACGACGTCCGACTCACCGCCCGAGAGCCGGACGGGCTGCCAGGTCTTGGGGTCGAGCAGGGGCATGCGGATCTCCAGTCACTCGGTCGCTGGGCGCGTGGGTGCCCAGTCGAGGGGAAGTCCCGTGTAATTCGCGGCGAGTTCGGCGGCGGCGGGCCGGGAGGACGCGAGACGGTGCAGCCGTGCGAGATGCACTCGACTGTCGAACACATTCTCGCTTGGTTGACTGTGCAACATCGTAGTCATGTCGTACGAGAAACGGGTGGCTTGCCACACACGTTGCAGGGACAACTCCGAGTAGGAGTCGAGGAGTTCACTGGACCCGGTGCGTTTGTGGTGCTCGAAGGCGCGGGCCAGGACGCGTACGTCGGACACGGCCAGGTTGAGCCCCTTGGCGCCGGTCGGCGGCACGATGTGTGCGGCATCGCCGGCCAGGAAGACCCGCCCGTATCGCATCGGCTCGGTGATGTAACTCCGCATCGGCGTAACCGACTTGGACGTGATCGGGCCGCGTGCCAGGTTCCAGTCCCCGTCGACCGCGAAGCGCCGGTCGAGCTCGTCCCAGATCCGGTCGTCGGACCAGTCGGCGGGGTCGGTGCCGTTCGGGACCTGGAGATAGAGGCGCGACACACTGGGCGAGCGCATGCTGTGCAGCGCGAAGCCGTCCTCGCCGCGTGCGTAGATCAACTCGTCGCAGGACGGCGGGACATCGGCCAGCATGCCCAGCCAGGAGTACGGGTAGGTCCGCTCGTACGTACGCCGCACACCGGCCGGGACCGTGTCGCGCGCGATGCCGTGGAAGCCGTCGCAACCGACGACGTAGTCGCACTCCAGGATCTGCTCGCGGCCGCCGTGGGTGAAGCGGACGACCGGGTGGTCGGACTCCGGCTTCTCGACGGCCAGTGCCTCGGCCTCGAAGAACAGCGGTGGCCCTTCGGCCAGTTGGAGCGCGACGAGGTCCTTGACGACCTCGGTCTGTGCGTACACCATCACCGACCGGCCGCCGGTCAGGCCGGGGAAGTCGATGCGGTGGCGCTGCCGGTCGAAGCGCAGCTCGATGCCGCGGTGCACGAGCCCTTCGGCGTCCATGCGGGCGCCCGCACCGCAGTCGCGGAGTGCGTCGACGGTGCCCTGTTCGAGGATTCCGGCGCGTTGGCGCTGTTCGACGTATGCCCTGGTCCGGTTCTCCAGTACGACGCAGTCGATGCCCGCGGTGTGCAGCAGCCGGGCCAGGAGGAGCCCGGACGGGCCCGCTCCGATGATCCCTGCACTCGTGCGCACCCGCTCACCGCTCCAGCACCAGGGCGAGGCCCTGGCCGACCCCGATGCACAGGGCGGCGAGCCCCGTGCCCGATCCCGCGGCAGCCAGCTGGTGGGCGACCGATCCGGCGAGGCGCGCACCGGAGGCGCCGAGCGGGTGGCCGATGGCGATGGCGCCGCCACGCGGGTTGACCACGGCAGGGTCGAGATCCGGCCACTCGGCGAGGCAGCCGAGCGACTGGGCGGCGAAGGCCTCGTTGAGCTCGAACGTGGTGAGGTCGGCGAAGGTGCGGCCCGCCTTGGCGAGCGCCCGCTGCACCGCCTCCACCGGGCCGAGGCCGAAGAGCTGCGGCTCGATGCCGGTGACGGCGGAGGTGCGGATGCGGGCGAGCGGCTCGCGGCCGGTGGCGCGCAGGCCCTCTTCGTCGACGATCAGGAGGGCCGCCGCGCCGTCGTTGAGCGGCGAGGCGTTGCCCGCGGTGACGCTGCCGCCGTTCTTGCGGAAGGCGGGCTTCAGCTTGGCGAGGGCTTCCATCGTCGAGCCCTCGCGGATGCACTCGTCACGTACGAGATCCACGCCGTCGTACGGCACGACCTCACCGTCGTAGAGTCCCTCGGCCCAGGCCGCGGCCGCCTTCCGGTGGCTGGCGAGCGCGAACGCGTCCTGCTGCTCGCGCGTGATGGCGTGCTTGTCGGCGATGAGCTCCGCGCCTTCGCCGAGCGAGACGGTCCACTCCTCGGGCATCCGCGGATTGGTCATGCGCCAGCCGAGCGTCGTCGAGTGGAGCTGCTGGTGTCCGGCGGGGAAGGCGCGCTCCGGCTTCTGGAGCACCCAGGGGGCGCGGGACATCGACTCGACGCCGCCCGCGACGGCGACCGATGCATCACCGAGGGCGACGGCGCGCGCCGCCTGGATGACGGCTTCCAGGCCGGAGCCGCAGAGGCGGTTGACGGTCACGCCGGGGACCGAGGCGGGGAGCCCGGCGAGCAGGACGGCCATCCTGGCCACGTCGCGGTTGTCCTCGCCCGCGCCGTTGGCGTCGCCGAAGTAGACGTCGTCGATCCTGGCGGGGTCGAGGGCCGGGGTGCGGGCGACGAGCGACTTGACGACGTGCGCGGCGAGGTCGTCGGGACGTACGGAGGAGAGGGCACCTCCGAACTTGCCGATCGGGGTACGGACGGCGTCGACGATGTAGACGTCGCGGATGCTCATCGGATCTCTCTCCCGCAGTGGTGGAGTGTTTCGCCTGTATTCACGTGTTCGCAGAATGAACTATCGTTCAGTTCTGACTTCGTCCCGAGTCTCTGCGGACCGCCGTCCGCTGTCAACGGCCTGCCGGAGGGGATCCCATGCCGAGCACCGTGCCGCCCGCCGAGTCCGTGGGTCCATTGGAGCGTGGGCTCACCGTGCTGCGCGCCCTGTCCGTGCCCGGCGCCGACGACCGGATGCGGCACAGCGATCTCGTACGGAGCACGGGCCTGGCGCGCTCCACGGTCGACCGCGTGGTGTCGACTCTGGACCGGCTCGGCCTCGCGCGCAGCGACGGCCGCGAGGTGACGCTCGCACCGCGCCTGATGGAGCTGCCCGGCGCCTACCTGGCAGCGTGCGGCATTCCGGCGGCGTTCGGGACCGCGGCGGAACGGCTGGCGGACGAGTTCGACGAGTCGGTGTCGGTGGCGGTGCCGGACGACGGCGTGGCGGGAGTGCGGTTCGTACTCCAGACGACGCGGCAGCGCACCATGTCGCTCGCGTTCCGGATCGGTGATCTGCTGCCCGCCGAACGGTGCGCGCCCGGGGCCCTGTTCGCGGCGGAGTGGGACGCGGAGGGCCGGCGGACGTGGCGCGAGCGGCAGGCCACGGACCCGCTGGACGCCGGCTTCGCCACCGTGCCGCCGCTGGCCCGCCCGCAGGATTCGGATGCCTTCGAGCAGCGAGTGGCGCGGGCGGGCGCGGAGGGCTGGGCGGGCGACGACCAGCTGATCGAGCCGGGGCTGGTCGCGGTCG
Organism: Streptomyces spiramyceticus; assembly: GCF_028807635.1. Taxonomy (NCBI): domain Bacteria; kingdom Bacillati; phylum Actinomycetota; class Actinomycetes; order Kitasatosporales; family Streptomycetaceae; genus Streptomyces; species Streptomyces spiramyceticus. Next base: position 1,325,100 of record NZ_JARBAX010000002.1, on the reverse strand, counting down.
CCGTACCCCTGCGCGACGGGGCGGGGCGGACGTTGTGCGCGGTGAGCGTGGTCAGCCACACCAGCCGGCACACCCTGGACTCGCTGCGCGCGACCGTGCTGCCCCGACTGCAGGCGGTGCGCGGCGAGTTGGAGGCGGCGCTGGCGGCGCCCCGTCCGGCGCCGTCGGGGATCACGCCCGTACGGGACACTTCGCTGGAGGCGAAGCGCGAGCTCGGCCCCGGCTTTCTGCAGTCCCTGGCGCGTGGCCTCGCCGTCCTCGGTGCACTCGGCGCCGACCGGGGCGAGGGGATGGCTCTGACGGCGGTCGCCGACGCGACCGGGCTGGCCAGGGCGACGGCCCGGCGCTCGCTGCTCACGCTGGAGCAGATGGGGTACGTCGCCACGGACGGACGCCGGTGGCGGCTGCTGCCCCGCGTCCTCGAACTCGGCTGCGCCCGCCTCTCGGAGCTGGGGCTCGCCGAGATCGCGCAGCCGCATCTGGTGTCGCTGGTACGGCGCGTGCACGAATCGGCGTCGCTGACGGTGCTCGACGGCGCCGACATCCGCTACGTGGCGCGTGTCCCCACGGTGCGCATCATGAGCGTCAACATCACGGTGGGGACGCGGTTCCCGGCGTACGCGACATCCATGGGCCGGGTGCTGCTGGCGGGCCTGGACGCGGGTGAGCGGCCACCGCTGCCGGAGGTGCTTCCGGCGCTGACCCGTCGTACGGTGACTGCCCCTGGTGAGCTCGGCCGGATCATAAAGCGGGCGGCTGCGGACGACTTCGCCCTGGTCGACGAGGAGTTGGAGGAGGGCCTGCGCTCTCTGGCGGTGCCGGTGCGGGACGGGCGCGGGCGTGTGGTGGCCGCACTGAACGTGGCGAGACACGCGGCGCACGGTACGCCGGAGGAGATGCGGTCGGGCCTGCTCCCGGCGCTGCGGGAGACGGCGGCGGCGATCGAAGCGGACCTGAGGGTGCTCGGCGGGACGATCGGCGTCCGCTAGGGGTGGGGGGTGCAACCCGCACCCCCCACCGTCAGCTCGACTCCCGCGGAACCGCCCGCGCCGCCATCAAGTCATGGCGTTCCACCGCACCCCCCGGATCCCGCACCACCCGGTCGACCAGCTCAGCCATCTCCCGCCCCGTCGGCATCTCCACATGCACCGTACTCAGCCGCGGCCTCAGCAGCTTGCCGAGGAGCAGGTCGTCCGCGCCGACCACCGCGCACTCCCCCGGTACGTCGACGCCCGCGTCCTGGAGCGCCCGCATCAGCACCTGTGCGTACTCGTCGTTGTACGCGTACACCGCGTCGAGGCCGAGATCGCGCCAGCGTGCGGCGAGCCCCGCCGCGGACTCCTCGTCGTACGCCATCGTCAGCGCCTCGACCCGCGCACCCACCCCCGCCCCCGCAACGGCCTTGCGCACGCCCGCCAGTCGTGGCTTCGAGAAGAGCTCCAGCCCCGGCTCGGCGGGGACAACAACACCAATACCCCGCCGCCCCCGCTCCAACAGGTGCTCCGCAGCAGCCACGCCGATCGCCCTCTGGTCCATGACCAGCGAGTGCGCACCCTCCACCCGCTGCGGACCGAGTGTTATGACCGCCTTCGCACCCGAGCGCTTCAGCACCTGAACACCGTGCGCGGTGAGAGCGATCTCGCCCAGCGACAGGACCGCCACCGGACGCAGTTCCGCCCACGCGCGGGCCGCCTCGTCCGCACCGAGGCCGATACTGCCGTACTGCACGACCGTGTAGTCGAGGGCCCGCAGCGCCCACTGGATCTCGTTGAGGAACTGGCTGTAGAGGGGACCCACCGGGATGTGCGCCGTGGGCAGCAGCACGATCCGCGTGTGCCCGGCCCGCAGACTGCGCGCGGCGGCGTGCGGTACGTAACCCAGCTCCTCGGCGGCCTCGCGGACCCGGCGGCGGGTCGGTTCGCTGATCCTCACCGCCGAGGTGTTGTTGAGGACGTACGAGACGGTGGCGCGCGAGACGCCTGCAAGGCGTGCGACGTCGGTGCTGGTCGGGACGGGACCTTCGGCGGACTGCTTCGGTGTCTGGCTCATCGCGTTGGGCATCTTTTCAGATCGATATGGAGCAGGGTCTGGCGGATGGCCGGAATTGAGTGCTACACAATGCTCACACACGCAGCTGACACGTGTCACCACCCCTCCCCCCTCCCTCTTCCGACGCCCCTGGAGGGCACCGTGGCCCTTTCCTCCCCCGGCACCGGCACCACGAATGCCGGAACCACTCCCCCGCTCCGGCCCACTCGCGGCCTGCTGCCCCTGCTACTGGTCGGCAACACCGCCATGTACACGCTCTACATCGGCGTCGGCGGCGTACTCCTCGCCCTCCAGGTCGAAGACGTCGACCCCGCGCACAAGGTCGCCAACCTCGGCATCGTGGCCGGTGTCGCCGCCATCTTCGCGACGGTCTTCAATCCCGTGGCCGGTGCGCTCTCCGACCGCTCGGGGCGGCGCAATCCCTGGATCCTCGGCGGCGGCCTGCTCGCCGTTCCCGCGATGTTCCTGCTCGGCAGCGTGCACACAGTCCTGATGATCACCATCGCCTGGTGTCTCGGCCAGGCCGTGATGAACGTCTACCAGGCCGCCATCACCTCGGTCGTACCCGACCGCGTCCCGATGACCGCACGCGGCAAGGCATCGGCTGCCGTCGGCCTCGGGCTCCCCTTCGGCAGCACCGCCGGCGCACTGCTCGGCGCCGCGTACTCCGACGACTACCGCACCGGCTACCTCATCTTCGGCGCACTCGTCGCGGCCTCGGCCGTGCTCTTCACCGGCTGCGCCCGTGAGCAGCGCATGCCCGTCCGTGAGTCCTTGCCGGTACGGGACCAACTGGCCGCATTCGCCAGTGCGTTGCGATCCCACGACTTCCGCTGGGCCTTCATCGGCCGCGCGCTGCTGATCCTCGGCTACTTCGCCGTGAACGGCTTTCTCCTGTACATCATCAAGGACCACACCGTCCTGCCCGCCGGGCTGAAGCCCGAGGACGCGGTAGCGATCATGATGCCGGTCACCAGCGTGGCCATGATCGTCTCGACCGTCCTCGGCGGTTACCTCTCGGACAGGTTCGACCGGCGCAAGCTGTTCGTCGGCGCCTCGGCCGCGCTGTCGGCCGTCGCCCTGGTCGTCCCCGCCGTTTCGACGAGCTGGATCGCGATGCTCGCGTTCGCCGCCCTCAACGGCCTTGCCTTCGGCTGCTACATGGCCGTGGACACCGCCCTCGTGACGATGGTGCTGCCGAAGGCCGAGGACGCTGCCCGCGACATGGGCGTACTCAACATCGCCAACGCCGGGCCGCAGATCGTCGCGCCGTTCATCGCCTCGGTAATCGTGAGCGTCGGCGGCTACACCACCCTCTTTCTCGTCGCGGCGGCGCTCGCGGTGCTGGGCGCGCTGGCCGTACGGCCCATCCGCTCGGTCCGCTGACCACCCGTCAGACCCCGTCGCACCCCGTACCACCACGAAAGGCCCACCGTGCAACTCCACACCCACACCTGGGGCGATGGCGACCGCATCGCGCTTCTGATCCACGGCATCATGGCGGACCACCGCACGTGGCGACGGGTCGGTCCCGCGCTCGCGGACAAGGGTTACAAGGTCATAGCCGTCGACCTGCGCGGCCACGGCGCCAGCGAGCGCGGCGAGTACAGCGCGGAGGGCTTCGCCGACGACGTCGTCGATACGCTCCCGGCCGGCGCCGAACTGGCCGTCGGCCACTCACTCGGCGGCCTCACCCTGTCCCTCGCCGTGGAACGGCTGCGCCCGCAGCGCGCGGTGTACTCCGACCCGGCGTGGCATCTCGCCGTCACGGACGAGGGCTTCGGCCCCGAGCTGTTCGCCCAGTTCAAGGCGGCGCCCAGGGAGCGGATCGCGGCGATGAACCCGCGCTGGGACGAGGAGGACATCGACATCGAGCTGGAGACGCTGCGGGTCTGGGACGAGGCGTCGGCGCTCGGCCTGGCCGCCCTGTCCGGCGTCGATCTGCTGCCGGACAAACCCGTGGTGCCTTCGCTGGTGCAGCTCGCCGATCCGAGCTTCCTGATCGATGCGGCGAGGGCCGCCGTGCTGGAGGAGCGCGGCTTCGAGGTCCGCACCGTCGCAGGCGCGGGCCACACGATCCACCGCGACGACTTCGACGCGTTCATGACGTCGCTGGACGGCTGGATCTGAGCCGGGTGAAAGGAAGACGGCTAAAGGAGCTGATCGGCGAACGCCGTGCGGAATGCGCCGAGGACCGCCGCCTCGCGTGTCCGGTCGAGTATGGCGAAGACGACCTCGTCGAAGTGCCGCGCGAAACGGCCGTCGCCGGTGAGGTGGGTACGGAACGCGCCCGCCACCGCAGCGGGTTCGTTCATGAAGACGCCGCAGCCCCAGGCGCCCAGCACCAGCCGCCGGTAGCCGCAGGCGGCGGCCGTCTCCAGCACCCGCTCGGCGCGGCTCACGAGCGCGGCCGGGATGCGGTCCGCCTCCTCGGGGACGCGGCTGCGGATCACTCCCGCGTTGGGCGCGGGCGAGGTCAGGAATCCGACGGCGTACGGCGTGTCGAGCAGCTCGCCGCGGTCGTCGCGGAAGACCGGGACGACTGGTGAATGGATGACCCGGTCGGTGTAGAACGGGCTGCGGTCCTCACGGTGGTGAGCGTAAAATCCGGGGGCGCGCAGCAGGGTCGCGTACAGCGCGGAGCCGCGGCAGAGCGCCTCCTCCTGGGCCTGTGCGCCGTTGAGATAGCCGCCGCCAGGGTTGCGCGCGGAGGCGAAGTTGAGCACCGCGACAGCGCCGGATCCGGCGGCGGTCAGCCTGCGCGCGGCCTCCAGGCTGCTCTCCCCCGTGACCTCGAAGACCGTCGTACGGTCCGTGGCGGGCGAGACGGCAACCGGCTCCGGGCCGTACATCCGGGTGCCCCTGAGGGCGGCGGCCAGTGCGTCGCCGATGGGCACGTCGCGGCCGTCCGGAGCGGCGTACCAGCCCGTCCGGACGATCGTCTCGGTCTCTTTCGCGATTCCCCGCAGTCGTGCACTCACAGGTCAGATCGTCGGCGACCGCCCGCCCCGGCGCAACGGAGTTTCCGCGCCGAAGCGACACTCTTGTGCGATTCTGCGTCTGTGGCTTAGCTGGAGTGCGATGCCCGTCCCGGCCCCCGGGGCGGGCTCCAGCACGATCCGACAAGGAGGCACAGGCCATGCCAAGAGGTGGCTTCCTGCAGGACGGCCCACCGGTCACCGAAGCCGGTGCGGAAGCGTTACTGCGCGGCATCTGTTTCAAGACAGGTCCGCCGAGCACCGTCGGTGTCGAACTCGAATGGTTCATCCACGAGCTCAATCTTCCCGAACTTTCCGTCGAACCCGCCCGCCTCGAAGCGGCCCTGACCGCTCTGCGGGCCCTGCCGCTGGACTCGGCGCTCACCGTCGAGCCGGGCGGCCAGCTCGAACTCAGCTCACCCCCGGCCTCGTCCCTGACTGAGTGCATCGACTCCGTTTCCGCGGATCTCGGCCTCGTACGCGCCGCATTGCTCACCCGGGACCTCGGCCTCACAGGCATCGGCACGGATCCCTGGCACCCCCCGAAGCGCCTTCTGCGTGAGCCGCGTTACGACGCGATGGAGGCGTATCTCGACCGCGCGGGCCCTGCCGGCCGGGCCATGATGTGCTCGTCGGCATCCGTCCAGGTCTGTCTCGACGCGGGTCACGAAGAGCCGGGCCCGCTCGGCTACGGACGGCGCTGGCTGCTGGCCCATCTGCTCGGCGCCGTACTGTCGGCGGCGTTCGCCAACTCCCCCTTCCACCACCGGCGCCGTACCGGATGGCGGTCCACCCGCCAGGCCCTGTGGACGGAGATCGAGCCCGGCCGCTCCTTCGCCCCGCAGCTCGACGCGGAGCCGCGCGGCGCGTGGACGGACCGCGCGATGGACGCTCCCGTGATGTGCGTCAGGGGCGGGGACGGCGAGGCGTGGCACGTACCGGAAGGGCTGTCCTTCCGTACCTGGATACGCTCCGGGGCGCCGCGGCCGCCGACCCGCGCCGACCTCGACTACCACCTGACCACGCTCTTTCCGCCGGTGCGGCCTCGCGGTCACCTCGAACTGCGCATGATCGACGCGCAGCAGGGCGAGAACGGCTGGATCGTTCCGCTCGCGGTGACCACCGCGCTCTTCGACGATCCGGAGGCGTCGGAGAGCGCGTACCGGGCCGTCAAGCCCCTCGCGGACACGGCAGGATCGCAGCCGGCCCCGCGCAATCCGCTGTGGATCAACGCCGCGCGGTACGGCCTGGCCGACGCCGAACTGCGGGCGGCCGCCACGGTCTGCTTCGACGCGGCGCTCGACGCCCTGCCCAGGATCGGCGCGTCCACTGCCGTGCAGTGCGCCGTAGCCGAGTTCACCGAGCGGTACGTCGTGCACGGGCGATGTCCGGCCGACGATCTGCTCGACCCCGCTCACGGGAAGGACATCCGCACATGACCGGCCCCACCGACCCTGCCGGCCCCGCCGATCCCGAATCGCTTCGCGCACTCGCCGTCGACGCGCTGCTCAGGGCCCGGAGGCGCACCTCCGCGCTCACCGACTGCGTCGAGGACGGTGAACTGACCGCGCAGCACTCGCCGTTGATGTCACCGCTGGTCTGGGACCTGGCGCACATCGGCAACCAGGAGGAGTTGTGGCTGCTGCGGGCCGTGGCGGGGCGCGATGCGATACGGCCCGAGATCGACTCGGTGTACGACGCCTTCGAGCACCCTCGCGCCGCCCGCCCCTCGCTGCCGCTGCTCGCACCCGCCGAGGCCCGGGTGTACGCGGCGGACGTGCGCGGCAGGGCACTCGACGTACTGGAGCGCACTCCGCTGCACGGCAGCCCGCTGCTCGACGCGGGATTCGCCTTCGGGATGGTCGCGCAGCACGAGCAGCAGCACGACGAAACCATGCTGATCACCCACCAGTTGCGGCACGGCCCCGCCGCCCTCACCGCTCCCCCACCGCCGCGTCCCACGGCGACGGGGGGCCGACCGGCCGAGGTCCTCGTACCCGGCGGCCCGTTCACCATGGGCACCTCCACCGAGCCGTGGGCGCTGGACAATGAGCGGCCCGCGCACCACCGCTTCGTCCCGTCGTTCTTCATCGACACGGTGCCGGTGAGCAACGGCGCGTATCTGCGCTTCATGGCGGACGGCGGCTATACGGACGAGCGCTGGTGGACGGCCGAGGGCTGGGCCCAGGTACGGAAGAACGACCTGTCCGCGCCACTGTTCTGGCGCCGCGAGGGCGGCGAGTGGCTGCGGCGCCGCTTCGGGGTGGTGGAGCCCGTGCCGGAGGACGAGCCGGTCCTGCATGTGAGCTGGTACGAGGCCGACGCCTACGCGCGATGGGCGGGCCGGCGGCTGCCTTCGGAGGCCGAGTGGGAGAAGGCGGCCCGGCACGATCCGGTGTCGGGGCGCTCGCTGCGCTATCCGTGGGGCGACGCCGATCCCACCTCGGAGCGGGCCAATCTCGGCCAGCGCCACTTGCAGCCCGCGCCCGTCGGCGCGTACGCCGCCGGTGAGTCCCCGCTGGGAGTACGGCAGTTGATCGGCGACGTCTGGGAGTGGACGTCGAGCGACTTCCTGCCCTACCCCGGCTTCGCTCCCTTCCCGTACCGCGAGTACTCCGAGGTCTTCTTCGGCAGCGCGCACAAGGTGCTGCGTGGGGGTTCCTTCGCCGTCGATCCGGTGGCGTGCCGTGGGACCTTCCGCAACTGGGACCTGCCCGTTCGGCGTCAGATCTTCTCCGGGTTCCGTACGGCACGGGACGCGCCGGTTACGGAGGGGGCTATCTGATGTGCCGTCACATTGCATGCGTGGGACCGGAAGTGCCGCTCGGCGACCTGCTGGTGAAGCCCGCGCACGGCCTGTACCGCCAGGCGTGGGCGCCGCGTCTCCAGCGGCACGGGACGGTCAACGCGGACGGCTTCGGCGTCGGCTGGTACGCCGAGGGCGACCCGGTGCCGGCCCGCTACCGCCGCCGGGGGCCCATGTGGGCCGACGCGTCCTTCGCCGACCTGGCCCGGGTCGTACGCTCCGGGGCCGTGCTCGCCGCGGTCCGGGACGCCACCGAGGCGGGGGCGGACGGGGAGGCCGCGGCGGCGCCGTTCGCCTCGGGGCCCTGGCTGTTCAGCCACAACGGCGCGCTCAAGGGCTGGCCCGGCTCCGCCGCGCCGCTCGCCGCCGCTCTACCCGCCGCCGAGCTGCTGACCCTTGAGGCGCGCTGCGATTCGGCGCTGATCTGGGCGCTCGTACTGCACCGGCTGCGCGACGGCGACGAGCTGGGGCAGGCACTGGCCGACACCGTCCTGGAGCTGGCCGAGGCCGCGCCGGGATCGCGGCTGAACCTTCTCCTCACGGACGGCGAGACGGTCGCCGCGACCACCTGGGGCGACACGCTCTGGTTCCACGCCGAGTCCGGCCGCCGCACCGTCGTGGCGTCCGAGCCCTACGACGACGATCCGCACTGGCGCGAGGTCCCGGACCGCACGCTCTTCGCCGCCACCCGCACCGACGTTCTGCTGACACCGCTCAAGGAGCCCACTGCGTGAGCCCGTTCCTGCTGACCCGCACACTGCCCGAAGACGCGACCGATGCCGACCTGCGCGCCGACGTGCTGCACGGACTGACCTGTACACCCAAAGTGCTGCCGCCGAAGTGGTTCTACGACGCGCGCGGCAGCGAGCTCTTCGATGAGATCACCCTGCTTCCCGAGTACTACCCGACGCGCGCGGAACGGGAGATCCTGATCGCCCGCGCCCCCGAAATCGCGGCCGCCACGCACGCGCGCACGCTGGTCGAGCTGGGCTCGGGCTCGTCCGACAAGACCCGCCATCTCCTGGACGCTCTGTCCGGGTTGCACAGTTACGTCCCCGTGGACGTCAGCGAGAGCGCCCTGAGCGCGGCCGCCGCATCGCTTCTCGACGAGCGTCCCGGCCTGTCCGTACACGCGCTGATCGCCGACTTCACGCGCGGTCTCGCACTGCCGGGGACGCCGGGTCCGCGGCTGGTCGCCTTCCTCGGCGGCACGCTCGGCAATCTGCTGCCGGACGAGCGCGCGGTGTTCCTGAAGTCCGTACGGTCGCTGCTGGCGCCGGGGGACGCGCTGCTGCTCGGCACCGACCTGGTGAAGGACGAGGCGACGCTCGTCGCGGCGTACGACGACGCGCAGGGCGTCACCGCCGCGTTCAACAAGAACGTCCTGTCCGTCATCGACCGCGAGCTCGACGCGGACTTCGACCCCGACGACTTCGACCATGTCGCGGTGTGGAACCGCGAGAACGAGTGGATCGAGATGCGGCTGCGGGCGCGCAGTGCGCTCACGGTGAAGGTCCGCGAGCTGGATCTCGTGGTGTCCTTCGAGGCGGGTGAGGAGATCCGTACGGAGGTCTCGGCGAAGTTCCGCCGGGACGGTGTACGGGCCGAACTGGCGGAGGCGGGGATGGAACTGCGCCAGTGGTGGACGGACGGGGAGGAGCGGTTCGCGCTGTCGCTGTCCGTGGCGGTGTAGACGACGCCGAAGGGTTGCGAGGGGCCGTTTGTGAGGGGCCGGCAGGGAATCTCCGCCGGCCCCTCGTCTCGCGGACCGGCGGAGGGTGGGGCACGGTGGTAGCAGCAGTGGACGAGGAGAGGAAGAGTCGCATGTCCGACCACACCTACCGGGTCACCGAAATCGTCGGAACCTCGCACGAAGGCGTCGACCAGGCGATCCGCAACGGCATCGACCGGGCCAGGCAGACTCTGCGGGGTCTCGACTGGTTCGAGATGACGCAGGTGCGCGGCCACATCGTCGACGGCCGTATCGAGCACTTTCAGGTGGGCCTCAAGGTCGGCTTCCGGCTCGAAGACAGCGCCTGATCGACACCGCCTGATCAGAACTGGTCAGGTACGGCCTTCTCGCTCCTGCGCGTCCCTGAGCGCCGCCGATGTGACGGCCCAGCGGGCGCGTACGACCGTGAACCCGGCCTGCTCCGCCGCGATGCAGACCAGCTCGTCGTCGTCGACCAGCATCCGTATCTCCCGGTCGCGGCCCAGCCGCTTCAGGACGTCCAGTTTGGTGTGTCGGGCGGGCCGCCGGTCGTCGTTGTGGCGCATCCGGATCCGCCCCTCGGGGAGCCCCTGCGCGGCGAGCCAGTCGACGGTGTCGCGGCGGCAGCGCTCGGGGCGGCCGGTGAGGTAGACGACCTCGCAGTCCTGGGCGCTCTCCCGGACGAGCCGCACGCCTTCGGGCAGTGGCGGATCGTTGGGGGCGGCGGCGAAGAAGGCGTCCCAGTCGCGGGGTGTGCGCTCCAGGAAGCGCTGGCGGTGCGCGGTGTCCGCGAGGGTTCCGTCCAGGTCGAACACGGCGAGTGGCCTGCTGCGGGTCATGTGAGAACCATAGGGGGCGCCCTGCGGGGTGGGGAAAGGAAAGAGGTCCACTGCAACGCCCCGGGAATCCTGACGTGCCGCACGCGTTGTACCCGACGTGAGCTCAGTGATCCCGCAGACCCGGTTCTCCGTACTCGACCGCTCCCGTACCCGCACAGGGCACGACGCCCCCGACGCACTGCGCGACACCGTCGGCCTCGCGCGGCAGATCGAGGACCTCGGCTATCACCGCTTCTGGGTGTCGGAGCACCACAGCGTCCCCGGCGTCGCCGGCTCCGCGCCCACCGTGCTCGCCGCAGCCGTCGCCGCCGCCACGTCGACGATCCGGGTCGGCACGGGCGGGGTAATGCTGCCCAACCATCAGCCTCTCGTCGTGGCGGAGCAGTTCGGCGTACTGGAGTCGCTCTTCCCGGGCCGGATCGACATGGGCCTGGGCCGCTCGGTCGGGTTCACCAACGGGATACGCAGGGCGCTCGGCCGCGACAAGGAGGCCGCCGGGGACTTTGCCACGCAGCTCATGGAGCTGCTCGGCTACTTCACCGGTGACCAGAGCGCCCATCCGCAGGTCCACGCCCACCCTGCCGAAGGACTGAAGCTGCCGGCCTTCGTGCTGGCCACCGGCGCCGGGGCCCAGGTCGCAGCGGCGGCCGGGCTGCCGCTGGTGATCGCGGCGGCGCACGGCGAGGATGAGATGCTGCGGGCCGTCGACGGCTACCGCGAGGCGTTCCGGCCCTCCCCCTGGGGCGAGCGGCCGTACGTCGTGCTGTCGGGGTCGGTCGCCGTGGCCGGCACCTCCGAGGAGGCCCGGCAGCTCCTGGTGCCCGAGGCCTGGGCGTCGGCGTACTCGAAGACCCACGGCGCGTTCCCGCCGCTCGAACCCGTCGACGAGGTCCTCGCGCGGCCCATGAGCGACCGCGAGCGGGCACTCTTCGAGGAGGCCCTGCGCGGCCATCTGTTCGGCACGGAGGACGAGGTCGCGGACGGCCTGGAGAAGGTGCTGGGCCGCAGCGGCGCGGACGAGTACCTGGTCGCGACGAGTACGTACGACCGGGACGCGCTCCTGGACTCGTACCGGCGGCTGGCCCGGCTGGCGGGCCTTACGCGCACCGGCACCTAGAATCGAGCCGTTTGCCCCCGCGCGCCCGCGCCCCCGCCGTACGGAGTTCCGCCCGATCCACAGCACGACGCACAGTGCCCATGACCCGTATGTGCGCGTGCGCGGCGCCGAGGAGCACGGTCTCGCCGAGGTGGCGGAGTCTGCGACCCGCCGCTTCCTCTTCGACCGCGAGCCCGCTCCCCCGCGCGAGGTCCGCGAGCCGTCGGGCCTGCTGAGGCTGAACGGGGTCGACCGGAACAATGTGCGCGGCGTCGACGCGGAATTCCCGCTCGGGGTGTTCACGGTCGTGACCGGTGTGTCGGGTTCCGGCAAGTCCGACTCTCGTCGGGCAGGTGCTCGCGGGCCTCCTGGCGGACCGGACGGACACGGAGACGTGGGCAGGGACGGGCTGCGCCTCGGCCGAAGGGCTGGAGGCCGTGGACCGGCTGGTGCAGGTCGACCAGCGCCCGATCGGCCGTACGCCCCGGTCCAATCTGGCGACGTACACCGGTCTCTTCGACGTCGTACGGAAGCTCTTCGCGGGCACGGAGGAGACGCGGGCGCGCGGGTCGTCGTCGGTCTTGGTGGGGCGCTGGGCGGCGTCCGTGGGCGTCTCTGATCCGGTCATCGGACCTTGACGGTGTAGACGAAGTACTCGCGGTCGTGCTCGCCGGGAGATCCGCTCACGACGGGGAACGGCGACTCCGAGGGCGAGGGCGACGGCGCGGGGTCGCCGAACTCGGCGTTGCACCTGCCGAGCCGGCAGTGCAGCAGCTTGATCTCCGTGGTGCCCGGCTCGATCGCCCGGAAGGTGAAGGACTGCGTTCCGCCGCCTCCGCCGACGTTCCCGCCGTCGTCCTCATAGTCCTCGTCCTGGCCCTTGAGCCGGACGACGTCACGGTCGGGACGGGGATCGGCCACGTACCAGTTCTCGCCGAGCGAGGGACTGGCCGGCACGGACAGCGTGAACTCGTCGCCCGCGTCCACCTCGACGGACCTCTCGTCCACCTCGTAGGTTGCGGGGCCGAAGAGGCCGCAGCCGGCCAGGGCCAAGGCGGACAGCGGCAGGGCGAGGGCGGCTGCGAGTCGATTGCGCATGACGGAGTTCCTCACTCGGCCACCCTGTTGCGTCTGCCCGGCCATCTTCCCCCGCTTACAGCCGTTCCCGATCTTGCGGGGGAAGATTAGCAGCGGCGGGTGGCATGCCCACAACCACCAAACCGTCCAAACGGTCGGTCAGCGGCTCGACGCCTTCCTCGTCGCCCGCAGCCACTCCTTGTTCATCGCGGCGATGGACGGCAGCGGGATGCCCTTGGGGCAGGCGGTCGCGCATTCGCCGGTCAGGGTGCAGCCGCCGAAGCCCTCTTCGTCCATGGTCGCCACCATGTCGACGACCCGGGTCTCGCGCTCCGGTGCGCCCTGCGGGAGCACGTTGAGGTGGTTGATCTTCGCGGAGGTGAAAAGCATCGCCGAGCCGTTCGGGCACGCCGCCACGCACGCGCCGCAGCCGATGCACTCGGCGTGCTCGAACGCGTAGTCGGCGTCGGCCTTCGGTACCGGAGTGGCGTGGGCCTCGGGCGCGGCGCCCGTCGGGACGCTGATGTAGCCGCCCGCGCCGATGATCCGGTCGAACGCCGACCGGTCGACCACGAGGTCCTTGACCACCGGGAACGCGCCGGCCCGCCACGGCTCGACGTCGACGGTGTCGCCGTCCTCGAAGTGCCGCATGTGCAGCTGGCAGGTGGTGGTGCGCTCCGGCCCGTGCGCGTCGCCGTTGATGACGACACCGCACGCGCCGCAGATGCCCTCGCGGCAGTCGTGGTCGAAGGCGACCGGCTCCTCGCCACGCAGGATCAGGGTCTCGTTCAGCATGTCGAGCATCTCCAGGAACGACATGTCCTCGGAGATGTCGTCGACGTCGTACGTGACCATGGCGCCGGGTTCTTCGGCATTGCGCTGGCGCCAGACGCGCAGGGTGAGCCTCATGCGTAACTCCGCTGGGTGGGGTGGACGTAGGCGAATTCGAGGGCTTCCTTGTGCAGTACGGGCGCGCTGCCCGTACCGACGCTGTGCTCACCCGGGGGGCGACCCCCGGACCCCGGGAACTCCCAGGCAGCGACGTACGAGAATTCCTCGTCCCTGCGCTCCGCCTCGCCGCCCCCGGTCTGGCTCTCCTCGCGGAAGTGGCCGCCGCAGGATTCGCCGCGGTGCAGTGCGTCGAGGCAGAGCAGCTCGGCGAGCTCCAGGTAGTCGACGATGCGGTTGGCCTTCTCCAGCGACTGGTTGAGCTCCTCGCCCGTACCCGGCACCTTGATCCGCCGCCAGAACTCGTCACGGATCTCCGGGATGCGGTCGAGCGCCTTGCGCAGTCCCTCCTCGGTGCGGGCCATCCCGCAGTACTCCCACAGGAGTTCACCGATCTCCTTGTGGAAGGAGTCGGGGGTGCGGTCGCCGTCAACGGCGAGCAGCCGCTCCAGGCGGTCGTTGGTCTCGGAGACCGCCCTGACGGCCTCCGGGTGGGTCGCGTCGATGTCGTCGCGGTGCGGGTTGCGGGCCAGGTAGTCGTTGATGGTGGACGGCAGGACGAAGTAACCGTCGGCCAGGCCCTGCATCAGCGCGGACGCGCCGAGGCGGTTGGCGCCGTGGTCGGAGAAGTTGGCCTCGCCGATGGCGAACAGGCCGGGGACGGTGGTCTGGAGGTCGTAGTCGACCCACAGGCCGCCCATCGTGTAGTGGATCGCCGGGTAGATGCGCATGGGCACCTCGTACGGGTTCTCGGCGGTGATCCGCTCGTACATCTCGAAGAGGTTGCCGTACTTCTCCTCGACGGCCTTGCGGCCCAGGCGCCGGATCGCGTCGGCGAAGTCGAGGTAGACGCCCTGCCCGCCGGGGCCGACGCCGCGCCCCTCGTCGCAGACGTTCTTGGCGGCGCGCGAGGCGATGTCGCGCGGGACGAGGTTGCCGAAAGAGGGGTAGATGCGCTCCAGGTAGTAGTCGCGCTCGTCCTCGGGGATGTGGGCGGGCGGGCGGGTGTCGCCGTGCGCCTTGGGGACCCAGATGCGGCCGTCGTTGCGCAGCGACTCGCTCATCAGGGTCAGCTTGGACTGGTGGTCGCCGGAGCGCGGGATGCAGGTGGGGTGGATCTGGGTGAAGCAGGGGTTGGCGAAGTACGCGCCGCGGCGGTGGGCCCGCCAGATCGCCGTTGCGTTGGAGTTCTTGGCGTTCGTCGAGAGGTAGAAGACGTTGCCGTAGCCGCCGCTCGCCAGCACCACGGCGTCCGCGAAGTAGGTGTCGATGCGGCCGGTGATCAGGTCGCGGGCGACGATGCCGCGCGCCCGCCCGTCGACGACGATCAGGTCGAGCATCTCGGTGCGGGGATGCATCTCCACGGTGCCCGCCGCGATCTGCCGGGACAGCGCCTGATAGGCGCCGAGCAGCAGCTGCTGCCCCGTCTGCCCTCGGGCGTAGAAGGTGCGCGACACCTGTACGCCGCCGAAGGATCGGGTGTCGAGCAGGCCGCCGTACTCCCGGGCGAAGGGCACGCCCTGCGCCACGCACTGGTCGATGATCTCGACGGAGATCTGTGCGAGCCGGTGGACGTTGGACTCGCGGGCGCGGAAGTCGCCGCCCTTGACCGTGTCGTAGAAGAGGCGGTGGATGGAGTCGCCGTCGTTGCGGTAGTTCTTGGCGGCGTTGATGCCACCCTGCGCGGCGATCGAGTGGGCGCGGCGCGGCGAGTCCTGGTAGCAGAACTGGACGACGTGGTAGCCCTGTTCGGCGAGCGTGGCACCCGCCGCGCCGCCCGCCAGGCCGGTCCCGACGACGATGACGGTGTGCTTGCGGCGGTTGGCCGGGTTGACCAGCTTGGCCTCGAAGCGGCGGGTGTCCCAGCGCTCCGCGACGGGGCCGGACGGCGCCTTGGTGTCGACGACGGGGTCGCCGGTCGTGTAGTCGGCGTACTCGCTCATATCAGCTCACCACTCCAGTCATGACGGCCACGGGTACGGACACGAAGCCCACCGTCAGCACCAGCGCGAGGCCATTGGCCACGGCCTTGAGGATCCGGTCGCGCCGGGCGTTTCCGACGCCCAGCGTCTGTGCGGCGCTCCAGAAGCCGTGCCTGATGTGCATGCCGAGCGCCAGTACCGCCGCGATGTAAATGACGTTGCCGTACCAGGTGTTGAAGGTCGCGCGGACGTTCTCGTACGGGCGGCCCGGCTGCGCGTTCTCGTTCACGGTGAGGGTCGTCAGGTCCAGCAGGTGCCAGACGATGAACAGCCCGAGGATGATCCCGCCCCACCGCATGGTGCGCGTCGCGTAGCTCGCCCGGCGCCGCTTGTGCACGTACTTGCTCGGCCTGGCCCGCAGGTCCAGCCTGCTGAGCTGGTACGCCGCGACGCCGTGCAGCACCACCGCCGCGAGCAGCACCACGCGCACGATCCACAGCGCCCACTCGTAGTGCAGGAGGGGCTCGCCCATGGTCCGCAGCCAGTGCGCGTACGCGTTGAACTCGCCGGAACCGAAGAAGATCTTGAGGTTGCCGAGCATGTGGGCGACCAGATACATCAGCATGATCAGACCGCTCACGGCCATGACCGTCTTCTTGCCGACGGTCGAGCCCCAGAGCGAGCGCGTGAGGGACGGTTTTCGATCCGTCCGCGTAGCCAGTGCCATGGACGAGACGCTAGGTCCGGGAGGCCCCAGAGGTCCAAGACATGGTACGGCTCATGTCCATAGGCATGGCCTATCGTGGATCCTATGCAGTTCCAGCAGCTCCGCTATTTCGTGGCCGTCGCCGAAACCCTGCACTTCACTCATGCCGCCGAGGAGGTGCATGTCTCCCAGCCGTCCCTCTCCCAGCAGATCCGTGCGCTGGAGAAGGAGCTGGGGGCCGACCTCTTCACCCGGGCCCGCGGCAACATCGCCCTCACCGACGCCGGCGAGGCCCTGCTGCCGCTGGCCCGCCGGATCCTCGCCGACGCCGACACCGCCCGCCACGAGGTCCAGGAGCTGGCCCAGCTGCGGCGCGGCAGGGTGCGGCTCGGTGCGACGCCGAGTCTGTGCACCGGGCTGCTCCCGGACGTACTGCGCACCTTCCACGATCTGCACCCGGGCATCCAGCTGCTGATCGAGGAGAGCGGCTCGCACGATCTCGTACGGGAACTGGCGCGCGGCGCGCTCGATCTCGCCCTGGTCGTGCTGCCACTGCCGACGCCGTCCCCGGCGCTGACCACCGTCGAGCTGCTGCACGAGGACCTGGTGGTGGTGTCGGCGGCGTCGGGCCCCCGCCCCGGCGGCAGGTCAAGGTCCGTACGTGTCGCGGAACTTGAGGGCGAGCCGATGGTGATGTTCCGGCACGGCTACGACCTGCGCGAACTGACCGTCGCCGCCTGCCGGGCCGAGGGCTTCGAGCCCTCCTTCACGGTCGAGGGCGGCGAGATGGACGCCGTTCTCGGCTTCGTACGGGCCGGGCTCGGGCTCGCTGTCGTGCCGCGCATGGTGGCCGCCCGGGCGGGGCGTGACCTGCGGGCCACGCCCCTCGCCCGGCCGGGCCTGAGCCGTACGATCGCGCTCGCGCACCGCAGCGACGTGGCGCCGCCGCGCGCGGCGCGCGAGCTCCAGAACGTACTCCTCGCTTCTCGTGTCCGCCGCGTCCCTCAGACGGCGTCGGCCAGCAGCAGAGTGTGAATGCGGTCGGGTGCGCCGGGCCTGGCGTAGTACCAGCCCTGGGCGGTGTCGCAGCCCAGTTCGCGCAGCTGCGCCGCCTGTGCGCCCGTCTCCACGCCCTCGACCGTGACGGCGAGCTTCAGGCTGTGCGCCAGGGAGACGATCCCCTCGACGATCTTCAGGTCGACGGAATCGGCCGGGTGCTGCTGCATGGACTGGGTGAAGGAACGGTCCAGCTTGAGGACGCTCACCGGCAGCCTGCGCAGATTGGCGAGGTTGGAGTAGCCGGTGCCGAAGTCGTCGAGCGCGATGTCCACGCCCATCTCGGCGAGCTGCCGCAACGGCTTGAGCAGGTCGTCGTCGGCGCCGATCAGTGCCGACTCGGTGACCTCCAGGCACAGCGCGCCCGGTTCGAGCCCGGCCCGTTCCAGCACGTCCACCGTGTCGGCGACGAGCCCCGGGTGGTGCAGCTGCATCGGTGAGAGGTTCACATTGATGCGCAGCGGGCCGCCGTCGGCGTGCCTCTCCTGCCAGAACCTGGCCTGGCGTACGGACTCTTCGAGCACCCAGCGGCCGAGCGGGACGATCAGCCCGGTGTGCTCGGCCAGCGGAATGAACCGGTCCGGTCCCAGGACGCCGTGCTGCGGATGGCACCAGCGCACGAGCGCCTCCGCGCCGTGCACACTCCCGTCGCCCAGATGCACGAGGGGCTGGTACTCGATGAAGAACTCGCCCCGCTCCAGTGCCGCGGGCAAGGCGTTGGTGAGGCCGTGCCGGGTGATGGCACGAGCGTCCGCCTCGGCGTCGGCGGTCTCGAAGCGGTTGCCGCCCGCCGACTTGGCGCGGTACATCGTGATGTCGGCACTGCGCAGCACCTCCGCCGGGCCGCGTTCGCCCGCGGGGCCTTCGACAATGCCGATGCTGCCGCGTACGGTCAGCTCCCGGCCTTCGAGGCGGATGGGTACCGACAGCACATTCAGGATGCGGGCGGCGAGCTCGTCCACCTCCTGGCGGGTGTCGGGCCCCGTGGTCAGCGCCACGAACTCGTCGCCGCCGAGCCTGGCCACCATCTCGCCGGGCCGTGTGGCGCAGCTCTGCAGGCGGTCGGCGACCTCCACGAGCAGGCGGTCGCCCGCCGAGTGGCCGAGGCTGTCGTTGACCGCCTTGAAGCCGTCGAGATCGAGGTAGCAGAGGCCGAAGCGCATGCCGTCGCCCGCGGACAGTGCTTTTTCGAGGCGCTCGAAGAAGAGCGTGCGGTTGGGGAGCCCGGTGAGCGCGTCGTGGGTGGCCTCGTAGCGGAGCCGCAGATTGAGCAGGCGGCGCTCGGTGGTGTCTTCCATGAGGGCGAGTTGGTACTGCGGTTTGCCGTCGGCGTCGCGGAGCAGGGAGACGGTGAGGTTGGTCCACAGGACGGTGCCGTCAGTGCGGTAGTACGGCTTCTCCACGCGGTAATGCTCGCGCTCGCCCCGCACCAGCTCCCCGTACAGCCGCCACACATGGGGCGTGTCTTCGGGGTGGACCCACTCGCTCACCTTCTTGCCGCGCACGTATTGTTCGAGTCCGCCGAACATCCTCATGAGCGCTTCGTTGACCTCCAGGATGTTGCCGTCGAGGTCGGCGATGCCGATGCCCACGGCCGCGCCGTCGAAGACCGCGCGGAAGCGGACCTCGGTGTCGTGGAGCGCCTTCTGCGCCGCGCTGCTCGCGGTGAGGGAGGACCGTGTGATGGCTTCCTGCTCGGCGAGGGTGCGCTCGCGCAGCGCCTCGGCGAAACCCGCCGCGACGGCGTGCTGGAGCCGGGCGCACCGGGCTCGGTTCTCCTCCGCCCGGTCGTGCGAGTCCTCTTCTCCCGCGCAGTACAGCACCAGGTAGGAGTCGACGACGCCGAGCGTACGGACCAGGGCGTCCGGGTCGGTGCAGTGCGCGGCGACCAGGGCGGCGCCCACTGCGTGCGCGGGCCCGGTGTCGAAGGGTCGCCGGTGCAGCGCTTCGCCCAGTTGCCGTGCGAGCGGGAGCAAATGCCTTTCGAACTCCGGTCGTGTCATGGACGTTGCGGTCACCGGGAAGATGGCCCGGCTCCAGATCGTCGCGAACCGCCCGAGTCTGTCGTCGAGGCCGTCGGGTGCCTGCGATGGCACGCTCACGCCTTGCGTCCCACTCCGGCGAAGCCCGAGAAGGCGAACGGATCCTCCTGGGAGGACGGCGTTTCGGGCCTCCAGTCCGGCATCGAGACCAGCCCGGGGTCGACCATCGTGTATCCCTCGAAGAACCGCGTGATCTCTTCCCGAGTACGCATGATCAGCGGATTCCTGATGTTCTGGTAGACGGCGACCGTGCCGCTCGCCTGCTCCTCGGTGAGCGGGATCCCCTCGTAAGAGGCGTGCGTGAGGATGACGACGCTGCCGGGCGCGAGTGCGTCGCGCAGGGTGGCGACAGCGGCCTGCGGGTCATCGGCGTCCTCAATGAAGTGGAGTACCGCGACCAGCAGTAGAGCAACCGGCCTCTCCAGGTCGATGAGTCCGTTGACAACGGGACTGCTCAGGATCTCCTGCGGCTTTCGCAGGTCTACCGCGGCAATGCCGGCCCGGTCGTTGCCTTCGAGCACGGCCTCGCTGTGCGCGACGGCGACCGGGTCGTGATCGATGTACATGATCCGGGCTTCGGGGTTGGCGGCCTGGGCCACTTCGTGGACGTTGCCGAAGGTGGGTATGCCCGAGCCGATGTCGAGGAACTGGGTGATGCCCTCGTCCGCGGCGAAGCGGACGGCCCGGCGCATGAATGCCCGGTTCGCCTGCATGATCTTGGGAAGCCCCGGCATGAACGCCATCGCCTTGCGGGCTGCTTCCCTGTCGACCTCGAAGTTGTGCGAACCGCCCAGGTAGAAGTCGTAGATCCGGGACACACTCGGCACCGATATGTCGATGCCCTGCGGGGCCCAGGCGGGTCGCTCCATCAATGTCTCCAACTCATCGCCACAGGAAGGCCGGTCATGACCAAGACCGGTGTTCGAGCCGAGGCTACTGACCGTCAGGCACTGGGGCGAGCAAAAGCGGAAAATCGCGGTCCGTTCTCGGTCACACGCCGCAGGCATGTGCGGGCAACAGCGGCAGGCCCGCCCCTGCCGCGTGAAGCGGAGGGACGGGCCGACCGGGCCGGAACGCCGCAGCGTGGGGACGCTGCCGGATTGTTCTACTTGGGCGCTCCGACCAGCTTGCCCTCGGGCGAAACGGCGTACCAAGTGCCGCCCACGCCCTGGCCGTTGGTGTCACCCGGCTTCGCGTCGCCCGCGAAGGTGTAGACAGGCCAGCAGTCGATGGTCTGCTGCTTGATGCCGTCGGGGCGGTCGAAGACGACGAAGCCCTTCTTGAGTACGCCTTCGGTGTCGTTCTTCTCGACGGGCGGGACGACCGGCCACTTCTCCAGGCAGGCGCCGGTGCAGGCCGACTTCATCGGCCAGGCCGAGTCCTTCTTGAACCGGTAGACCGTCATGCCCTCGGAGTCGACGACGACGTCACCGAGCTTGGGGTCCTTGCGTACGGACATGCCCGCGAGGTCGGTGGGAGACCCCTCCTCGCCCGCGCCGGCCTCGGCGTCGCCGCCTGCCGCGCCCGGTGCGGCCTTCTTGCCGTCGGGGGCGGAGGCGAACCAAGTGCCCCCGACGCCCTGACCCTTGGCGTCGCCCGGCTTGGCGTCCTTGGCGAAGCGGTACATGGG
This sequence comes from Streptomyces spiramyceticus, assembly GCF_028807635.1. NCBI lineage: Bacteria > Bacillati > Actinomycetota > Actinomycetes > Kitasatosporales > Streptomycetaceae > Streptomyces > Streptomyces spiramyceticus. The sequence goes on along the minus strand of NZ_JARBAX010000002.1, from coordinate 1,304,240 downwards.
CCAGCCGCCGATGGTGAGCTGGGCGGTGCCGTCGGGCCTGGCGACCTCGCCGATGAGCGACGCGTCGGTGCCGGCGGCGGCCTTGACGTCGCCCGCGGGCACGACCGGCCACGCCTTCGCACAGTCGCCGTCGCAATTCGACTTCGGCGGCTCGGCGGTGTCCTTGTCGAACCTGTAGAGCGTGAACCCCCCGCTGTCGGTGAGGACCTTCCCGAGCTTCTTGCTGTCCCAGACCGCGAGTTGTCCCGCGGCCTTGGGTGCGGCCTGTTCGCCGGAGTCTTCGCCGTACCCCGTGTCCGAGCCGTAGCCGCTGTCCGCGGGCTGCTGCGCCGGGTTGGCGTTGCCCACGGACTGGCCGTTGGGGGACTGGTCGGCCGTGTCCTGACCGCACGCCGTCGTCAGCGCCATCACAGCCGCCGCCGTCACCGCGAGCGAGGCGTTCCGCCAGGTCTTCATGTGAACTCCTGTGTACCGAAGGTTGATTGCGGCGCTGCAGTGCGTCGCTTCATGGCCCTAGGTACGGGCAGGGTGTGCGCCCGTGTTCAACGCGTCCCGAAGAAATTTCCAAACTCCTTCGCAAACGTGTTCGCCGACAGCCGTCCGTATCAAACGCAAATCGCCGAAAGTCCCACCCATCAGGGGAATCGGTCGCTTCCGTTGCGTGCGGCACGCATCGCTGGACCATGCTCCCCGACGTGCACCCTCGCCTCCTTGGACGCCTGCTGGCCGCTGCCACCCTGACCGGCCTGCTGCTGAGCCCCTTACCGGCCGCGGCCGACGACTGTGCGTACGCCTCGATCTCGCAGCCCGCCGGCGCTGAACTGTCGTCGGGCTCGGCGGTAGCTGTGGGCGGCAGTGCGGTCTGCACGGCGGGCCCGAAGCCCGAGCCGCCGCCCAAACCGGCTACGACGCCCCCGCCTCCCCCACCGCCGCCTCCTCCTCCACCGCCACCGCCACCGCCACCGCCGCCACCGCCGGTCGCCGAGCCCGTACGCCCGGAGCCGCCACCACCGCCGCCTCCACCGCCCCCACCGGCACCGCCACCACCCCCCAGCCCGACTCCCAGCCCCACGCCCACCCCGTCCCTCCGGCTGAAACCGCCCTCCCCCGCCCCGGTCGCCATCCCCGTCTACCGGAAGGCCACCCGTAAGGAGCCCAGGGGCGGCCCGTCCCTCGTGTCGCTCACGCTCCTGGTCACGGCCCCCGCGGTGTTCGCCGCCGCCGTGCTCCGCCCCCGATCCCGCTAGCTGACAGAGGTTCACGTGTCGGAATGGCTTGTTCTGAGCATTGCGATGGCGTCCGCGTGCGCGGTCGTCCTCACCATCACCGTCATCAATCACCGCCGCGTCGGCGACAACGACGACCCCTCGGAGACCCCGGACGTCATCGAGTACATGACGATGATGATCGGCGTGGTCTACGCGATCGTGCTGGGCCTGGCCATCGCCGGCGTCTGGGAGGGCCGCACCGCCGCCCAGGATTCCGTACGGCAGGAGGCCCAGGCCCTGCACGAGGTGAGCGCCCGCTCCGAGGTCTACCCCGCCGAGGTCCGCGACCGTATCCGCGCCGACGTCGACGCGTACGTCTCGTACGTCATCCACACCGAGTGGAATCACATGTCCGAACAGGGAACCCTCAGCGAACGCGGCGCCGAACTCCTGGACAAACTGCGCCGCGACGTCACCGACTACAAGCCCAGGACCGACCACGAGGGCCAGGCCTATCAGCCGCTGGTCGACCAGGTGGCCGCCGTGGACGACGCCCGGGGCGCGCGCGGACAGGGCGCGAGCGCCACCATGCCGGGCGTCGTCTGGTTCGGCCTCATCATCGGAGCGCTGGTCGCCGTCGGCCTGGTCTTCACCCTCCAGATCCGCCGCACCGGACGGGAACTGCTCCTGGCCGGCCTCTACAGCGCGCTCATCGCCTTCCTGCTCTTCCTCATCTGGGACTTCGACGCCCCCTTCGGCCGCGGCATTTCAGCCACCGCCGGGCCCTTCATGGACCTCTTCCCGGACGCGACCAAGTGATGAAATCCCAGGGATGGCGGGGTCGGCTGTGGGCTGAGTGGGGGACACCATTGCCCCATTCGCACGACTGTGTTCGCGCGCCTCCACCACTACTCCTAGCGTTCCGGGTATCGAGGTGCAATTTCCTGCCATGAGTGGATAAAGGTTCCGCCGCTGCTCCTCGGAGACCGGAGGATTTGACCATGCGCGCGATAACGCTCGCGTCGGCCGCCGCGCTCGGCGTTGCCGCTCTCTCGCTCGGCGCCCCTGGCGCCTCGGCCGCCGACGCCAAGGGCACCGCAGTGATCGGCACCGCCACCCCGTCCACCATCGCCGCCGGCGGACAAGTCAGATTGACCGTCACCGGCTGCAATTCGCCCGCCACGGTGACGTCCGGGGTGTTCGACACCACCACCATCCCCGTCGGGGGATCGGCCACCGCCACGGTCGACTGGGACGCCAAACGTGGCGCCGTCTACACGGTGACGTACAGCTGTACCAAGGGGACGGACACGTCCGACCTCACCATCGCCGGTGGCGCCACGTCCACGCCCACACCGTCGGCCACGCGCACGATCAGCGCCACCACCACCCCCGTCCCGACCCGGCCCGCCCGCGGCGGTACCGGCGGCAGCGTCGGAGGGATGGACACCGGGGAGATCGTCGCCGGTGCGGCGCTCGTTGTCGCTGCTGCGGGAGGTGTGGTCTACGTACTGCGCCGACGGAGCAACAGCCGGCAGACCTGACCGCTCGGCAGAATAACCGCCTCCGCTTCACACGTCCGTCGCCCCGCGTCCTCACAGGGACTCGGGGCGACGGACGTTTCTGCGTGCTGCCCGGAAGACCGGGAAGATCCGAAAGAGAGAGTACGCGCTGTCAGGAGCCGTGGTTGTTCATGCGGCGACGGCGCATGATGAAGATTCCGCCGCCGATGGCAGCCGTACCGACGAGGGCAGCGCCGACCGCCATTTCCGTGTCGGACGGATTGAGCGATCCGCCCAGACCGCCCTGCGCGCCGCGGGCCGCGAGGACGGTGTACTGATGCGTTGCCGTCAACGGATTGTCATTGCACTTGACGGCCAGGTTGTAGTGCCCCGGAGTGGCGTTGTGCCGGATCTTGGCAGTGGCGTACCCCGTGGCGCCCGCCGAGAGACGGGCCGTCGGGAAGGCGTTGGACGTCACGGTGCCGCCGTGGGTGCAGCCGGCGGCGCTGACCGTCATCCTGCCGCCCTGGTGGACCGAGAACGGGTTGACATTGACGTTGCCCGGGCCGCTGCTGGCAACAGCCGCCGGAGCTGCGAGTCCGACCGCCGCGCAAGCCGCCACGGTCGCCGCGAAAGCGCGTGAAGCACGCATCGTAGAACCTCCCATGGGACGGCGCCCCGGAGCGGTGCTCCGGGAAGATCGACGAGAACGCGTCCCATGACGAACACTCACTGCGCCTCGCAACCAGCGCATTTCGGGACTGGTCCACCCCGGTGAGGCGACACGCCGGTGCAAAGCACCCTGATCTGACGGAGTCGCAGGTCACAGACCGTCAGATACTTTTGTACGACGAGCCACCCGGATGGGTCACTGAAGGCCGCCACGCCACCCGTTCGCCCCTCACACCTCGCCGCTCCCACGTCCCGCACTTAGCGTCCGTACAGACGCGACGAAGGGAGCACCATGGGCCAGCAGTACAGCGGCTCGGATCCGAGGAAGCGCTCGCCGTGGGGGGTCCTGGCCCTGGTCATGCTCACCGGCCTCGCGCTCATGCGGAACGGCGCCGACGTATCGCTCGGCCCCCCGCAGCCGGCCTCGGCCGCCGCGCTCAAGAGCATTCCCGACGCCGCCGCCACACCGGCGGCGCCGGCCGCTGTCCGGCCTCTGCCGTACGCCCCGGCCTCACGGGTCCGCGTCCCCGTCATCCAGGTCGACGCCCCGATCGTCGACGTGGGGCTCGACGCGGAGGGCTGGATCGACGCACCGCACGCCCAGGACCCGAACCTGGCGGGCTGGTACCAGAACGGCATCTCCCCCGGCCAGCGAGGCACCTCGGTCATCACCGGCCATGTCGACAACGACTCGGGTCCCGCGGTCTTCTTCGGTCTCGGCTCGCTGGAAAAGGGCAACCGGGTCGAGGTGATCCGCTACGACGGCCGCACCGCCGTGTTCGAGGTCTACGGCGTCCAGGTGTACTCGAAGGAGAACTTCCCGGGCGCCCACGTGTACGGGGACACCGGGCACCCGGAACTGCGGCTGATCACCTGCGGCGGCGGCTATTCGAGGGCGACCGGTTACGCCGGCAATGTCGTCGCCTTCGCCCGCCTGGTCGCCACCCGCTGACGGGCGGCGACCAGGGCGGGGGGCTGGTCGTCACATCCGGGGCATCGGGTTGGGCACCGCGATCCGGTACCCCGCGTCGAGCAGCCACGGCAGATACGTGCGCAGGGCCGCCACGCTCTGCGCACGGTAGCCGCCGGCGTCGTGCGACAGCACCACCACACCGGGACCGGCACCCTCGCGCACCCGGCGGACGATCGTGCCGGTGCCGGGCTCGCGCCAGTCCAGGGTGTCGAGGCTCCAGCCGAGCGGTTCCATGCCGAGCTCCGCAGCGATCTCGAACGAACTGCGGCTCCACGCTCCGTACGGTGCGCGGTACCAGGCCGGGGCATACCCGACGGCCCGCTCGATCACCTCGCTGGTACGCCCCAGCTCGTCGCGGATGGCGTCGCGCGAGAGCCTCGGGATCAGCGGATGGGACCAGGTGTGGTTGCCGACGACATGCCCGTCTTCGGCCATCTCCCGCAGCAAGTCCCGGTGCACGTCTGCCATTTCGCCGCATACGAAGAACATCGCGCGCACGTCGTAATGGCGCAGCGTGCTGAGGATGCCCGGCGTGAAGCGCGGGTCGGGACCATCGTCGAAGGTCAGGACCATGCTGTGGCCGAGCCCGGCCAACCGCAGGAACGGCCGTTGCCGCACGAGCGAACGGGCGGGCCGGAATCTGGGCGGCGCGTGCGCCGTCATGGGCTGCAGCCGGTACGACGAGACCCTGACCGGCGCACCGGCCTGGGGGCCCGCGGCCCGGGGCGGCCCTCCGGAGGAGGGAGGGCCGCCCGGCGGCTGGGCCTGGTCAGGGCTCAGCGCCCGCAGGACGGTGACGGCTCCGAAGCAGGCGGCGAGGCGCAGTACCACTCTGCGCCCCGGTAGCATCTCATCCTTTTTCATGACTAATAGCTCGCACGGCCTCAGCCCCCGGCGGCCGACCAACACCGGCAACGGATGACGAAGTACCCAATGGGCGTACGGAACCCGTTCTTCCCGTTCGGGTCGGCGGGGCCTTCACGGGTGCGGCGACCCGGTCTGGGTGACCTGGATCGTCGGCGTCGCGTCGGCGGTGATCGCCGGGTTCCTGCCGATCGGCGAAGCGGCCGAACTGACCAATATCGGGATCCTGTTGGCGTTCGTCGTGGTGTGCATCGCCATGATCTTGCTGCGGTACAGGCAGCCGGACCTGTCGCGCACCTTCCGCTGCCCCGGGATGCCGTTCGTTCCGGCGATCGGGGTGGTGTTCTCGATCTGGCTGATCACGTTCCTGAACTGGGAGGCGCGGGCCCGCTTCGCGGTGTGGTTCGCGGTCGGAGCTGGCGAAGACGCCGCCCGGGGCTCAGGTGCGCAGCGAGGAGTAGGAGCGGACAGGAGTGGGCCGGGGCCGTGGGCCGGGGCCGCCCGCTATTCGCCCATGAGCAGGCCTGCTTCGGCGGCGTCCCGACTGAGGACGACCTGGCGGATGGTGTCCCGTACGGCCGTGTGGTCGGCGCCGCGGCCGATCGCGGCGTTGAGGTTCACCGTCCGGCCCGCGTCCGTGTCGAACCACTGCGGTATGAACTCCGCCTTCCGCACCTCCCAGCGCTGCCCGGACCGTTCGGGCGGTGCGAAGGTGAAGCGGCCGATGGTGCCCTGGTTGCCGCGGGGGTCGTGGGCGCCCGTGTAGTTGATCATCGGGCCGGCGATCTGGTCGCCCATGCCGTAGATGATCCAGGTGCCGTTGACCTTCTCGTACGCCTGCGGGACATGCGCGTGCGTGCCGAGGATCAGGTCGATGTCGGGGCGGCCACCGGTCTGCGACGCGGTGAGCGCCCTGCCCAGCCGCAGCTGCTGGTCGTCGGGGGCGTCCTGCCACTCCGTGCCCCAGTGCAGCGAGACCAGCACGACGTCGGCGCCCTCCTTCCTGGCAGCCCGCGCGTCGGCGACTATCTTGCGCTCGTCCATCAGGTTCACCGCCCAGGGCCGGTCTTCGGGCAGCGGGTACCCGTTGGTGCCGTGGGTGTACGAGAGCTGGGCGACCTTGGCGGTGCCCGCATCCAGCCATGCGGGCTGCCGGGACTCGGCCTCGGTGCGGGCGGAGCCCGCGTGCTTGACGCCTGCCTTGTCGAGCGCGCCGAGGGTCCTTTCTATGCCGGCAGTGCCCGCGTCCAGGGTGTGGTTGGACGCGGTGGAGCAGGCGTCGTAGCCGGTGGCCCGGAGGCCCGCGGCCACCTCGGGCGGGGACTGGAAGTTGGGGTAGCCGGTGTACGGGCCGCCGTCCGGGCCGTACACCGTCTCCATGTGGCATATCGCGAGATCGGCCTCGGAGACGACCGGCTTGGCGCCGGACAGCATCGGCCGGAAGTCGTAGCCGCTGCCGCCCGCGTCCCGTACGGCCTGGCGGATGATCGAGGCGTGCGGGAGTACGTCGCCCGATGCGACGAGGGTGAAACCGCGCTCCTTTGCGAACGCGCCTGCCGCCGAGGGGGCCGAGCCCTGGTGCGTGGCCGCGTTGTGTCCTGTGCAGGCTGTCGCACTTCCGATCAGCAGCACGGTCACGGCCGCCGCCCCTTGCAGCTTTCGCTTCATCATCTGACCGACTTCCACCGTTGGGGATAGTCATACAAATGAACCCATAAGAGTGGTCAGCCGCATTTCAGGGGACACCGCTGTCGCTCGATCAGGTGGCCGGATACGGCCGGATGCCGCACGGTGCGGGGGACCGTTCGGCGTGCCGCTCGTCGCACCGTTCGACCGCTCACCGCACGCCCTTGCCGCCCGTTCGAACGCCGCGTGCAGCACAGCCGCAATCACGCCAGGTGGCGGATACCTTCGCGGCCGTCCGGCCAACGGCCACCCGGTCTCCCGAAGGAGTGTCAACGGTGACTTCCTCCCTCAAGCAGCACACCGACGAGCGGGCGCTCGCCGACCTTCAGCGCGAGCATGGCAAGGCGCTCTTCAGCTTCCTTCTCGGCCTCACCTACGGGGACAGGCAGCGGGCGGAGGACCTGCTCCAGGAGACCCTGGTACGGGCCTGGCAGCATCCCGAGGCGCTGGCGAGCGGACACGATTCGATGCGCCCGTGGCTGTTCACGGTGGGCCGCAGGCTGGCGATCGACGCCCGGCGTGCACGCCGTTCCCGGCCGTACGAGGTCGGCGCCGACGCACTGGAGCACTCGGCCCTCCCCGACGACCACGCGGAACGCTCAGTGACCGCACTCGATGTGCGCGAGGCCGTCAGGACGCTGCGCGGCGCCCATCGCGAAGTGCTGACGCAGGTCTATTTCCGCGGCCGGTCGGTCGCGGAGGCTTCCGAGGCGCTCGGCATACCGGCCGGCACCGTCAAGTCCCGTACGTGCTACGCGCTGCGCGCGCTCAGGAAGGCGTTGCACGGCTACGGGCTCGACACCTCCTGAGCCCCCCTCGTCCCGCCCGCACCGCAGGTCAATTCTTCTCCCTCCCGCACCCGTGCAGACCAGGCCGAATTCGAAACCACAGCGCCAAGTTGAGTAAAGACCCCACGCTGTGCGTGTCTGAGAGTGAAAGCTCGGCGATGCCCCGAAAACACAGAACAGATCCGTCCGGGAGAAGGTGGAGTGCTGTGCTGCCCGAGAGTACGAATGGCACCAGCGGAGACAGGCTTGCGGTACCGATGGCTTGGCTGTACGCCGAGTACATCGGCGACGAGCTGCTCCGCACGGGCAATCTGATTCCGCCCGGCACGCTCGAGTTCCGGGCGGGTCGGGAAACGCTGGCGCTCACCATCTACCTGTCCGACAGCTCGGACGAGTTGTCCGGCATCCGCGTCGTGGCCGGCCTGGACGAGTGGCTCTCGCTCACCACGTACGGCCATCCCTGGGAGAAGTGGGTACGGGAAAGGCTCGCCGACCGCATGGCCCGCGCCGACGGCCGCAAGACGCTCGACCCCGACCTGGAACTGGCCCTGGTGTCATGGCGGTGGCTGAACGACACCGAACTGCTCGCCGCCGACCTCGGCGGGGCGCTCCCCGCGCCCCGGGCGCGGGAACTCGCGGAGGATCCCGGGAACGATCCCGGCGAAGGTCCCGGAGACGGCCCCGGGGAGGACCTCGTGGACGAGAGCGAGAAGGTGTGGATGCCCGCCTGGCAGTTGGGGCTGCCGCTCGGTCATCTCGCCATCCACCTCTTCTGATGCTGATCCGGCTCGCGCCCGGCGGGCGCCGACGAGTGCACGCCCGCGCGGTACTTGGGGAATCGCAACGTGATCTTCATGCCCGCGCCGACGCCCGTCTCGATGACGAGTCCGTATTCGTCCCCGTACACCTGGCGCAGCCGGTCGTCGACATTGGAGAGGCCGATGCCGGACGAGGTGGTGTGCTCGCCCGCGAGGATCCGGCGCAGCCGCTCCGGGTCCATGCCGACGCCGTTGTCCTCGATGATCACCATGGCCTCGGAGCCCGCGTCCTGCGCGGCGATGGTGACCTTGAACTCGTCCCGGGAGTCTTCGAGCCCGTGCTTGACGGCGTTCTCGACGAGCGGCTGGAGGCAGAGGAAGGGCAACGCCACCGGCAGCACCTCGGGGGCGACCTGGAGCGTCACCTTGAGGCGGTCGCCGAAGCGGGCGCCCGCCAGCGCCAGGTACTGCTCGATGGAGCGCAGTTCGTCGGCGAGGTTGGTGAAGTCGCCGTGCCTGCGGAAGGAGTAGCGGGTGAAGTCGGCGAACTCCAGGAGGAGTTCGCGGGCACGCTCGGGGTCGGTGCGTACGAACGAGGCGATCGCGGCGAGCGAGTTGAAGATGAAATGCGGCGATATCTGGGCACGCAGGGCGCGGATCTCCGCCTCGACGATCCGGGTCCGCGAGCGGTCGAGCTCCGCCAGTTCCAGTTGAACGGACACCCAGCGGGCCACCTCGGTGGCGGCCCTGACCAGTACGGCCGATTCCCGTGACCCGTACGCGACGAGCGCGCCCAGCACGCCCTCCTCGCCGGTCAGCGGCGCGATCACCGCCCAGCGCAGCGGGCACTGGAGGTCGTCGCAGTCCGTGCGTACGCTCTGGCTCCGCCCCGAGTCGAGCATCTCCCGTACGCGGCGCATCACCGGCTCCCGGTGATGGCCGACACCCGGCCCGTCCCAGGCGAGCACCGTCTCGCGGTCGGTGAGGCAGAGCGCCTCGGTGCCGAGCAGGGAGCGCAGCCGGCGGGCGGCCTTGCGGGCCGTGTCCTCGGTGAGGCCCGCGCGCAGCGGGGGTGCGGCCAGCGACGCGGTGTGCAGGGTCTGGAAGGTGGCGCGCTCGACGGGCGTACCGAGGTCGAGGTCCTCGCCTCGCCCGTGCCGGGCGGTGACGCGGCCCAGGACGATGCCGACGGCGAGGAGTACGGCGCCGGCGGCGGCCAACGCCGCGATTTCGATCCCGGTCATCGTTCCCCATTCACGCTCAGGCCCGTGTCGGCCTTCGCCATCAATTCCTCGGGCAGGTGAAGTCTGGCCAGGGTGGCGGCCGTCCCGGCAGGTATACGGTCGCGGGTCGCCAGCGACACCAGCACCATCGTCAGGAAGCCGAGCGGCACCGACCAGACGGCGGGCCAGGCCAGCAGCGAGTGCGACCAGCCGCCTGCGGGCAGCCCCGCCCTCGTCGTCATCACCGCGGTCAGCGCGGCCCCGCCGCCGACGACCAGGCCGGCCACCGCGCCCGGCGGGGTGAGTCCCCGCCACCAGATGCCGAGGACGAGCAGCGGGCAGAAGGAGGAGGCGGAGACGGCGAAGGCGAGGCCCACGGCGTCGGCCACCGGCACATTGACGGTCACGATGCTCAGCGCGAGCGGCACCGCCATGGCGAGGACGGTCGCGAGCCTGAAGTGGCGCACCCCGCGCGCCGGGAGGACGTCCTGGGTGAGCACGCCCGCGACCGACATGGTCAGCCCGGAGGCGGTCGACAGGAACGCCGCGAACGCCCCGCCCGCGAGCAGCGCCCCCAGCAGGTCGCCGCCGACGCCGCCGATGATCCGGTCGGGCAGGACCAGAACGGCGGCGTCCGCCTCCCCGGTGAGGGACAGCTCGGGCGCGTAGATCCGGCCGAGCGCTCCGTAGACCGGCGGCAGCAGGTAGAACGCTCCGACCAGGCCGAGTACGACAAGGGTGGTGCGGCGGGCCGCGGTGCCGTTGGGGCTGGTGTAGAAGCGCACGGCGACGTGCGGCAGCCCCATCGTGCCGAGGAAAGTGGCGAGGATCAGCCCGTACGTCGCGTACAGCGGGTGCTCCTCGCGGCTGCTGGCCAGCGGCTGCGACCAGCTGGACGCCCCCGCCCCCTCGGCGGCGGCCTTCTCCGGGACCTGGGCGTCGGCGGGGAAGCCGAGGGTCGTGCCCGCGCCGATGAGATGGACGCCGGCGTCGAGGCCGAGCGGCTGCCGGTGGTAGCGCCGGTCGTCGACGCTGCCGGTCACGGTGACGCGCAGCGGCCGGTCGAGGTCGATCCGTACGGTGTCGTCGATCGTCACGACCGTGTGCTCACGGAAGGTCGCGGGCTCCGCAAACCGTGCGCGCGGGGCGTCGTCCCCCAGCCAGGCGACGACGAGGAAGAGGGCGGGGACGAGCAGTGCGGTGAGCTTGAGCCAGTACTGGAAGGCCTGCACGAAGGTGATGCTGCGCATCCCGCCCGCCGCCACCGCCCCGGTCACGACGACCGCGACGACCAGTCCGCCGACCCAGTCGGGTGCGCCGGTGAGTATCTCCAGGGTCAGGCCGGCGCCCTGGAGCTGGGGCAGCAGGTAGAGCCAGCCGATGCCGACGACGAAAAGGCTGGCGAGCCTGCGGACCTGCGGCGATTCGAGCCTCGCCTCGGCGAAGTCGGAGAGCGTGTACGCCCCGGAGCGGCGCAGCGGGGCTGCGACGAGGACGAGGAGGACGAGATAGCCGGCGGTGTAGCCGACCGGGTACCAGAGCATTTCGGGGCCCTGGAGGAGGACGAGTCCGGCGACGCCGAGGAAGGAGGCGGCGGAGAGGTATTCGCCGCTGATGGCGGCGGCGTTGAGGCCGGGCTTGACACTGCGGGAGGCGACGTAGAAGTCGGAGGTGGTACGGGATATGCGCAGGCCGAGGGCGCCGATGAGCACGGTGGCGAGCACGACGACGGTGACGGCGGCCACCGCGTACGCCTGGTTCACTCGACGCCACCCCGCGAAGACTGTCCGGCGGAGCGGCCCGCCCGGTCCGGCCGGAGGGCAGGGACTTGCCGGGGCTTTACTCCGGGAACTTGCCGGGGCTTCACTCCGGGAAGGCCCAGCATCGTCCGGTCACCGCCCTTCGACCAGCTTGCTGAACGCGCGCTCGTTGCGCTCCGCGCGCCGGACCTGCCATCGGGCGATCAGCCACATGACGGGGTAGACGGCCACGCCGAGCGCCGCCCAGACGAAGGGCGCGGGCGACGGCAGGTCGGAGCCGGTGAAGACCTGCGGCAGCGCGAACAGCAGCGGCAGCGAGCCGACGAGCAGTACCAGGGCACCGAGCGAGATCGCGGCCGTGCGCAGCTGACTGCGCATCAGGGATCGGACGTACGTCGCGCCCAGCGTCGTCTGCTCCGTGATCTCGGACCGTGCCGGGGCGTGGCCGGGCGGCCGCCGCCGGGCGCTGCGGGGCACTCCGGTGACGATTTCGCGGCGGGGCTGCGGCTCTGCGGACATCGCCGGGAGTCTATGCAGCGGCACCCGGCGTGGGTAGAGGCAGCTGGTCAGCCGCTCGCGGTCGGGGTACCTCCCGTGCCCTTGGGGCGGCTGCGGGGGAGCATCAGCAGGTCGCGGAGCTCGCGGGCGTGGCGGCGGCTCACCGCGAGTTCGGCTTCGCCGACCCGTACGCTCGTTGCCCCCGCGTCCAGCCGCAGTTCGTCGATGCGGGCCAGGGCGACGAGGTGGCGGCGGTGTATCCGGACGAAGCCGCGGGCGGCCCAGCGCTCCTCCAGGGTGGAGAGCGGGATGCGCACGAGGTGGCTGCCGGCGGGCGTGTGGAGGCGGGCGTAGTCGCCCTGGGCCTCGACGTACGCGATGTCGTCGATCGGGATGAAGCGGGTTACTCCACCCAGTTCGACGGGGATGTGGTCAACGGTGCCTGGCTGCGGTGGCAGGGCCGGCGCTGGAGCCCGTGCCGATTCCACCTGGTCGCAGACGCGGCGTACGGCCTCGGCGAGTCGCTCCCTGCGGACCGGCTTGAGGACGTAGTCGACGGCCTTGAGGTCGAAGGCCTGGACGGCGAACCCCTCGTGGGCGGTGACGAAGACGATGAGCGGCGGCCTGGCGAATCCGGCGAGCAGCCTGGCGACATCGAGTCCGGTGAGCCCGGCCATGTGGATGTCGAGGAAGACGACGTCGATGGCGTCGTCGCCGTCGGGGCCCGCGTCGAGCGCGCGGTTGATCCGGCGCAGTGTCTCGGTGGCGTCGGTGGCCCCTTCCGCGCTGCGGACCCGGGGATCGGCGCGCAGCAGGTAGAGGAGCTCCTCCAGCGCCGGTCGTTCGTCGTCGACAGCCAGTGCACGCAACATGGTGCGGAGTTTAGGAGACGTGTCCGGCAACCGGCACCTGAGCAGAAACGCGCTCATTTCCGTACCTGAGGACGACTGGGCCCGATACGCCCGCCACACCCCCCATGAACCACGCGACCCACCCCACAAGGAACTGACTCATGAGCCCGAAGCAGCGGCATCGGGACGTCGGCGCGTACGCGCTCGGTGTCCTCGATCCAGCGGATTCGTTCCGTTTCGAGGAACACCTGGCCGACTGCGCCACCTGCGCCGTACGGCTCAGTGAGTTCGCCGGACTCGAATCGGCGCTGGCCGCGTTCGCGCACCCTGCCGGCGCCCACGGCGTCCTCCTGCCGGAGCCGCCCAGGCCCACGCTGCTCAACCAGCTGCTGGACGCGATCGAGACGGGGCGGCGGCGCAGTGGCAGGCGCCGTTTGCGGCTGATCTCCGCGGCGGCGGCGCTGATCATCGCCGCACCGGTGGCGGTGCTGGGCCTTCAGACCCAGGATCCCGGGGATGATTCGGTACGCCGGTACGCCGCCACGGACCCGGCAACGGGCGTCTCGGCAACCGTCGCACTCCAGGAGCGGGGCTGGGGGTCGGGGGTCGGCCTCGAACTGGCGCGGGTGAAGGGCCCTTTGACGTGCAAGCTCGTAGCGGTCGGCAAGGACGGCAAGGAGCAGACGGTCACCACGTGGGCGGTGCCCGCCGGCGGTTACGGCTTCCCGGACACCAGGGGCCACGAGGATCCACTGCGCACGGAGGGCGGCGCCGCGCTGCACGGCGCCGAGATAGACCGCTTCGAGGTGCGCACACTGGACGGGATGCGCCTGGTCACGATCGAAGCGTGAGCGGGCCCGGACCGGGGCCCGGGCGTCGGGCTCTCGGGACCGGGCGAGCGGGCGTTCGCGCGGGCTGGGTATTACTTGACCGGGTGTTACTTGAGCAGCCTCGACAGCCGACGGTCCGCGAGTGGCTTGCCGCCCGTCTGGCACGTCGGGCAGTACTGCAGCGACGAGTCGCTGAAGGACACTTCCCGGATGGTGTCGCCGCAGACCGGGCACGGTTCGCCGGTCCGGCCGTGGACCCTCAGTCCGCTCTTCTTCTCCGCCTTCAGCCGGCCCGCGGCGAGCCCGTGCGAGCGCTCGACCGCCTCCGCCAGCGTGGTGCGCATCGCCTCGTACAGCGTCGTGATCTCGTCCTCGGTGAGGTTCGCGACGGGCCTGAACGGGGACATCTTCGCGGCGTGCAGGATCTCGTCGCTGTACGCGTTGCCGATCCCGGCGATGAGGCTCTGGTCGCGCAACGCGCCCTTGAGCTGGCGCCGTTCACCGTCGAGCAGCGCCGCGAAGTCGGCGCGGCCGAAGTCCTCGGCCAGCGGGTCCGGGCCCAGCCGTGCGATGCCGGGTACGTCGGCGGGGTCGCGTACGACGTACACGGCGAGGCTCTTCTTCGTGCCCGCCTCGGTGAGGTCGAAGCCCGCCCCGCCGGTGAGGGCGACGCGCAGGGCCAGGGGGCCTTTGCCGGGGCGGGGCGGGGCGGCCGGCAGTTCGTCCTTCCAGTGGAGCCAGCCCGCGCGGGCCAGGTGTGTCACCAGGTGCAGGCCGCCCGCGCCGATGTCGAGGAACTTGCCGTGCCGGGCGACGGCGGTGACGGTGGCGCCCTCCAGCGCGGAGAGCGGCGGGTCGTACGTCTTGAGGACGCTGACAGCGACCGGGAGGACCCGGGCGATCTCCCGTCGGACCAAGTGCGCGTCGAGGAACTCTCGCAGTGCTTCCACTTCCGGCAGCTCAGGCATGTTTCCAGCGTGCCTCAGCCGGTGGCGGCTCGCAGGAGTGCGGCCAGCTCGTCGTTCATGCTCCCGGCCAGCCGGTCCAGGTCGGGCACCGCCTTGGCGTCGGCGACGAGGCCGACGTGCACCTGCCCGCCGTACGTCGACAGGGCGACGGCCAGGGACTGGCCGCGAGCCAGCGGCGCCATCGGGTAGATCTGGCGCAGCGGGCTGCCGCCCAGCGAGAGCGTCGAGCGGGGCAGCGGCACACTCGTGACGAGGACGTCGAAGAGCAACCGGGCCGCACTGCCCGCGATCGGGGCGCCGAACCGGTGCGCGAGCGGCGGGAGTTGATCGGCGAGTACGGCGACCGCTCCGGCGCCGCGCCCCGGCCCCTGGGCCTTGTTGCGGTCCATGGCGGCGCGGACCGAGGTGAGCCGCGCCCAGGCGTCCGGCTCGGAGACGGGCAGCCCGAGGAGGTAGGCGGAGAGTTTGTTGCCGGAGCCCGCCGGGCTGCCGGGCCGGCGCCGGGACACGGGCACCAGGGCACGCGGGTCCGCGCCGGGCAGCGGCTCGCCGCGCTCCAGCATCCAGCGGCGCAGGGCGCCCGCGACGACGGCGAGCAGCACGTCGTTGGCCGTGCCTCCCGCCACCCTGCGGATCTTGAGTACGTCGTCGAGGCCGAGCACGGCGGTGCCGAGCCGCCGCGTTCCGCTGGAGCCGGCCGCGAGGGCCCCGGCTCCCCACAGGTCGAGTCGGCTGGCCCGGAGCACGTCCGCGCCGATGCCGACGGCCCGGCCCACCTCCTCGATGCGGTCGCGGGCGAAGCCGACGACCTGGCGCGGGCCCGCCAGCCAGGACCGTGGCGGCACGCTGCGCTCGCGGCGGGCACCGGCGGCGCGGGCGCCCGCGATCTGGTCGAAGATTCCGGCGCCGATGGCGACGGCGCGCATGCCGTCGGCCAGGGCGTGGTGGAGTTTGACGAGGACGGCGAAGGGGCCGGGGGCGGTGCCGCCCGTGAGGACGTACATCTCCCAGGGCGGCAGGCCGCGTTCGAGCGGCTGTTCCATCAGTTCCCCGGCGATGTGGGTGGCGTGGGCGGCGAAGTCGCCGTCGGGGAGCCGGATCTGCCGGACGTGGCGGCGTACGTCGAAGTCCTTGGCCGTGGACCAGGCCGCGCCGCCGACAGGCAGCAGGACGTCGCGTACGCGCATTTTCAGCCGGGGAATCGCGGCGGCGCGCTCGGCGAGGAGCGCAGCGACCGTGTCGGCATCGGCGTCGGCATGGCCCTCGAAGAGGGCGAGCGCGCCGAGGTGCATCGGGTGCTCGGTGGATTCGAGGTGCCAGAACGCCAGGTCAAGAGGTGCCAGAAGCTCGGTGCTCAAGGAGCCCTCACGTCATTGGAGGCGAGTGGGAGAGCGCAGTCAATCCCGAACGATCGGTTACGGTCAAGTACGTCCGCAACACACACCGTTACCGAACGGTACGGTCAGGTCTGCTCAGTGCCGCTCAGGCACCACGAACTCGCACCAGACGCACTTGCCGTTTCCCCTCGACTCCACGCCCCACACGTCCGCCAGCCGGTCGACCAGCATCAGCCCCCGCCCCGAGACGCCCGCCTCCCCCGCCTCCCGGCGGCGTGGCAGAACACTGGAGCGGTCGTCCACCTCGACGCGCAGCCTGCGCTGCGCCCCGGTCAGCACCCGGGCCGTGATGACAGCTCCGCCGTCCGTGTGCAGCAGCGCGTTGGTCATCAGCTCGTCCGCGGCCAGCTCGATCTCGTCCGAGCGCTCCCGCGCACCCCAGGCCCGTACCGCCGCCCGGATCATGTGCCGCGCGGAGCTCAGCGCCTCGGGATCGTTCTGCGCGACATGCTGCTGGAGGCGCCCGCCGGTCTGCGGCAGGTCCGCGCCCTTGCGGCGCAGGAGCAGCAGCGCCACATCGTCCTCGCCGCCCCGCTCGTCGACGACCTCGCAGAGCTTGTCGGCGAGCTGCTGGAGGTCGCGCGGCCCGGTGCGGACCATGGCGGACAGCATCTGCATGCCGTCGTCGAGATCGGCGCCCGGCTGTTCCACCAGGCCGTCGGTGCACAGCAGCAGGGTCTGGCCCGGGTCGAGTTCGATGGTGGTGACGGGGTATTCGAGCTGCCCGAACTCGGCGGAGAGGCCGAGCGGCATGCCGCCCTCGACGGGCAGCCTGCGGCAGCTGCCGTCGGCGAGCCGCAGCAGCGGGTCGATGTGCCCTGCGCGGACGAGCTGGACAACGCCGGTGCTCAGGTCGGCCTCGGCGTACGTACAGGTGGCGAAGCGTTCGGTGTCCAGCTCGTCCAGGAACACCGAGGCGCGGGCCATGACGGTGGCGGGGGTGTGCCCCTCGGCGGCGTAGGCCCGCAGCACGATGCGCAGCTGCCCCATGACGGCGGCGGCGTGCGTGTCATGACCCTGTACGTCGCCGATGACCGCGCCGACCCGGCCGCCGGGCAGCGGGATGACGTCGTACCAGTCACCGCCGATGTCGCGGCCGAGGCGGGCGGAGCGGTAGCGGACCGCGATCTGCGCCCCGGGGACGGCGGGGATACGGCGCGGCAGCATCGCCTGCTGCAGCCCTGCCGCCAGGTCCTTGTCCTGCTCGAAGAGCATGGCCCGCTGGATGCTCTGCGCGATGCTGCTGCCGAGGGCGATCAGCACATTGCGCTCGTCGGCGGTGAAGCCCGTCCTGTCGCTGTAGAGGAGGCCGATCGCGCCGATGGGGCGGGCCTGGGCGATCAGCGGCAGGTAGGCGGCGGAGGTGATGCCGAGACCCTTGATGTGCGGCCACAGAATCGGGTAGGAGTCGGCGAAGTCCTCCGCCGACTCGATGAAACGGGGCCTGAGGGTACGGACCACCTCGCTCATCGGGTACTGCTCGTCGATCCGGGTGTAGCGGGTGCCCGGCACGAAGGAACCGTAGGGGCCGTCGGCGACGAGATGGATGCGGCCCGCCTCGACCAGGCCCACCACCAGACTGGCGGCGCCGAGGTTCTCCAGGCCCTGGGAGTCATTGAGTACGTCGATGACGTCCTGCACGGTGCGCGCGTGCGCGAGGGCGGCCGTGGTGCCCTGTACGACGCTGGTCCTGCGGCGGCGGTCCGCGTCCTGTTCGACGCGGGCGGTCGAGTCGGCGAGCTCCTGGGTGGCGTCGCGGACGATGCCGATGATGCGGCGGGGGCGGCCGGTGCTGTCACGGCCGATGGAGCCCTGGGTGTGGCTCCATCGCAGGCCCCCCTCGCGGGTGCGTATGCGGAAGTAGGCACCGTAGGTGGAACTGCCGTTCTTGAGCGCTTCGGCGACGAGCGCGTCGAGCCGGGCACCCTCGCTCGGCGTCACACGTGACGCGAGGTCCTCCGGACGGCCGCTGTATTCGTCGTGAGCCATGTCGAACACATCGAGAGCAGCCTCGTCCATGTACAGCAGTCCGCTGTCCAGATCCCAGTCGAAACAGCCCATGCGATTGAGGGCCATGCTCAGATCCGGGTGGGCGGGCCAGTCGTCCGGAAGCGAAAGGGAGCTCACTTCCCGATCAACCATGCTGCCACCTTGCCATCATTTGCCCGATTCCTCGACCGGATCGGAGCCGTTCAGGAGGCGCCGTCGCCGCCCGGCGGAGGAGGCAGTACGTCGTTCGAGGGCGGTGGTGGGATCGGCCCCGCGTCGGATGTCCTGTCCTGGCGGCAGTCGTCGCCCGCCTTGCGCTCGATCCAGGTGTTGCTGACGACGTCGACGATCATCAGGACGTCGATCGGCTGCGTCACGGGCTTGACGACCGCGACCCGGTCGGGCCGGTATCCCGGCCACGGCTGCCCCCGGTGCATCACCTTTCCTGTGCCGCTGGTGGGCGGAAGCAGCGGGTTTCCGCAGGCGCACCGCACGCGCGGCGCCCCGTGGGCGTCGACGAGCACCGCGGTGCCGGCCTGGAGTACGGCCTGGAAACCGGTGGCGGTGCCGCTGGTGTAGCCATGATTCGTCACGCGGGCATCGGCGCGCAGGACGACCGGGGTGAGGCCGCGCAGGTAGCCGGGGACGCCATTGGGGTCTACGCCGCTCACCTGGGCGAAGACGCGGCGCCTGGCGGAGTCCTCGGTGAGGAAGTGGATTTGCCGCTCGACATCGCAGCTGGCGACGGAGTGCGTGCCGCCGTACAGGCCGGGTGTCGAACCGGGGATGCTGCTCAGCTCCTGCGCCACGGGCGACGTACTGCTCACCGGGCTCGGATTCCTGTCCGTGCTCGGCGCCGGGACGGTTTCGGCGCTCTTCCTGGCCGTCGACTCCGTGAAGGGGTCGGGGCCCGGTGCCGCGGCCGGCTGGAGGATCACCTCCTGCGGTGCCATCGCGTCGTCGGCGCTCCTGCCGTTCCCGCCGCCGCATCCGGCGGCGGCGAGTCCGGCGGCCACGACCGCGGCGGCCAGGGCAGGCCGACGTCTGGGTGAGCGCACAACGAACTCCCGAATCGTTGCCCCGAGCCGTCGCGTCCCCCAATTGTCTGCCGCACCCCGGCACACCTCGCGACTTGAACGCGTTCAAATGAA